>JBJXEW010000034.1:0-75557 GCA_046156035.1 Phycisphaerales bacterium
CGCTCTGCCCCCCCCCCCACACCGGCTGTCGCATCCAAGCCCTGCGGGCTTGGGCGGCCCGCGTCCGCAGCGGGAGGGAGTTGCAGTGGGAACCCAAGAGGGTCCCTCTGCATCCGCGAACATCGCACGGGCCACCATGGCGGGTGAGCGTTGGTCGCGCACCCCGCTGGGGTGCACAGGGGAATAAGGGGGACGCTCTCCACCGGTGCAAAGCCACCGGTGGCAACCATCGCGCATCCCTTCGGGATGAAAGCGCGGCCGCTCGGCAACCTCTGCGGCGCGCTGCATGCCGCCGCGCCTTGGCCTTCCTTTGTGCCCTTTGTGCCTTTGTGGTGATGCCCGTCTGAGCCCTCCCTGACGGTCGGGCTGCATGTTGGTCGGGCTGCATGTTGGTCGGGCTGCATGTCGGTCGGGCTTCCGACGATCACGTCCGCCCTCACACCCCGCTGCTCTCGCGCAGCACCAGTTTCGTCGGCAGGCGCACGCAGGTGGGCCGAGAGTCGGGCTGGTCCAGCCGGTGGATGAGCGACTTCACCGCCGCGGCACCGACCTCGGCCATGGGCACGCGCACGCTGGAGAGTTGCGGCCGCACGATCTGGCCCAGGCGCGTGTCGTCAAAGCCGATGAGGCGCAGGTCGCCGGGCACGCTCAGGCCCACCTCGTGCGCGCCTTGAAGGATGCCCAGGGCGATCTCGTCGTTGCCGGCCAGCACGCCGCTGCCCTTGAGCGAGCCCATGCCGCTGCTGGCAACGCGCTGCCGAACCCACTGGCGGCCCCACTCCACGTCGTAGCGGCCGAAGGCCACGCGCTCATCATCGCGCGGGGCCTTGTGCAGATCGAGTGTTTGGCGGAAGACGCGGGCACGCTGCTGCGTGTCGTAGTTTTCCGGCGGGCCGCCCACGAAGAAGCAGCGGCCTGCACCCACCGCGCGCACGAGCAGTTCCGCGGCTTCGGTTGTGCCCGGCACGTTGTCCACCACCACGCTGTCCACCCCGCTGGCTTCCATGTCGGCATCCAGCACCACGAGAGGCAGGTTGGAGCGCTTGGCCTCTTCGAGCAGCGCGGGGTTGGGCTCGGAGATCATGAGGGCGAGGCCATCCACCAGGCCGAAGACCAGGTTCGCACCGCGGGTGCCGTTGTTCACCCGGTGCACCGGGCTCACGAGGAGGTGATAGCCGCTCTTGCTGGCCTCGTCGTCCGCCCCGCGGAGGAGTTCAGAATAAAACTCGCCGTGAATGTCGGGCAGGGCAATCGCCAGCACGTGGCTGCGGCTGGTCATCAGGCCCTGGGCAAAGAGGTTGGGTTTGTAGCCAAGATCGTTGATCGCCCGCTGAACCTTCTCCGCCGTCGAAACCGCCACGAGCGCGGGGTTGTTGATCACACGGCTGACGGTGGCCGTAGACACGCCCGCGGCGGACGCGACATCCTGAATGGAAGAGGTTCGGCGTGGTTTCACGTTTGGTCTGGGATTGCCGGCCCCCTCACCCGCCGAGGCCAGACCCGGTATCCTGTATTCTCCATGCAATCGCTTACATCTTTACATTCTGCCCGTCCGCTCCCGCTCACTCGCGCGGCGATCGGCCTGTTTGCTTCTCTACCATTCATCGTAGGTGGATGCGGGCCGGATACCGGGACACCGAAGCACGCGGCGAGTCGTACGCCGCCCCCGCCGCGCATCGAGACGGTGGTGATCCAGTCGGCCCCGGGCACGCTGCGCCCGCCGTTCGAGTTTTCCGCCGAGGACGCGGCGTTCCTGAACGAGGTTCAGCACGGCGCGTTCAACTACCTCTGGAACGCGGTGAGCGAGCAGAGCGGCATGGTGCTCGATCGCCCCAGCGAGCCGATCGTGAGCGTGGCGGGCGTTGGCTTTCAACTGGCGGGAATCCCTGTCGGGGTTGAGCGCGGCTGGATCACACGCCAGCAGGGGCAGCAACGCTGCGAGCAGATTCTCGCCGCGCTCCTGCGCAACCCGGCCATCCGCAAGGCCGGCCTGTTCCAGCACTTTCTTGATGCGAAGACGGCGGGCATCCACTCGGGCCGCCTGGAGCATGTGATCAGCACGGTGGATTCGGCGCTGCTCTTCGCGGGCGCGATCGTGGCGGGCGAGTACTTCGGGGGCACGATCAAGTCGACGGTCGATGGCATGGTGCTCGCCGCCGATTGGCCGTTCTTTGTTGGTGGAGAGCAGGCCGACCCCGGCGACCGCGGGTTTGTGTCGCTGGGGTGGAAGCCCACCAGCCTTGACGATCCGTCCGGCGAAGGTGGCTTGCTCAACTATTACTGGCTGGATTCCGGGTGCGAGCACCGGCTGGTCACATTTCTGGCGGTCTGTTCGCCGGATGAGGCCAAGCGTCTGCCGCCCGACACGTACTACCGCCTGCGCCGGGGCGTGGGTCGCTACGACCCCGTCGGCCCGATGGTCTTCTTCCCGTACTCAGGGGCCCTCTTCGTCAACCAGTTCTCGCACATCTTCATGCCCTACGCGGCGATGGGTCCGGACAATCCGGCTGATTCGGGCGTGGCACGCCGGCCGCGCGTGGACTGGTGGGAGAACAGCCGCCGCCACACGCTGATGCACCGGCACAAGGCCATCGGGAACCTGCGCCAGTTCGCTGGCTTTGGTGAGAACGCCTGGGGCCTGACGGCTTCTGATGTGCCCGACGGTTACGGCGTGCCCGGCCTCTTTCCCACGCCGCTCATGCTCGCCAATGCAATCCCCGTCCTGGATTACCCAACGCTCGTCCCCAAGGACGACTATGGCGATGGAACGATCGCGCCATACGCGGCGGGGTGCTCGATCATGTTCGAGCCGACGCTGGCGATTCAGGCGATGCGGCACTATCGGGCGCTGGCCGCCCAGCCGGGCATGGAGCGCCTGTGGAGCGACCCGGCCAAGGGCGGGTTTGGGTTCGGCGATGCCTTCAACGTTGGCAAGAAGTGGGTTGCGGCGGACCACTTGGCGATCGACCACGGGCCGTTGCTGCTGGCGATCGAGAACGCCCGGTCTGGCTTTGTATGGAAAATGTTCGTGCAAAACGCCGCGATTGGGGCGGGTCTGGGGCGGCTCAAACTGAGCAATCTTCCGCAGAGTGAGGCTCCTGCGCAAGTTTCTGCACCAACTCCGTGAAAAGTCGGGGTGCGGGCCTTGACAAACCGCGGCCGTGATACAGACTGAAAGCGGTTTCATCGGTGACGAGCCGCGTTGGCTCGCCACCACTCCTCGGAAAAAGTGGCGAGAGAACGGAGAGATTCCCATGAAGGCTTCTGGCTTTATTTGTGTCGCCTCGGTGCTGGCGCTTGCGGGCGCGGCTCAGGCGAGTATCTTCAACCTCAATAGTTACGCCGTGCAGTACCGCGTGTTCAATGGGTACGCCGAGTCCAACGCCACGGCCAACGGCATCCCCATGCCCGGCGTGGACGGTATGGGCAACCCACTGAATTTCGACAACTACGTTGCCAACGGCCTGGGCACCGTCGCGCTGCCTTTGGGAGCGGTCAGCATCCGTGACGAGTTCCCGTTCCCGACCGCCGAGCAGGGCTTCGCCAACAAGTACCAGGCGATGTTCTCCAGCGACGGCGGCGGCACAGCCCTGACGCTCGTGAACAGCGAGAGCTTTGACATCTCGTTCACCCACACGCTCTCCTCGGGCGAGCCGCTCGTTCGCAAAGAGGGCGGCCTGATCTTCTTCAACCCCCGTGGCGACAACGGCATGGGCGGCCCTCTGTTCATCGACGAAGGCCACCTCCTGACCTCCAGCAACTCGTTCAACGGTGGCAACCACACGCCGGGCGAGACGGCCATCTTCGGCGCGGCCATGCCGTTCGCCGGCGGCGGCAACGGCGGCCAGAACGCCTTCAACAACGACAAGGTTGTCAACGGCCAGGTTCACACCGTGCGCTTCATCTACTTCGCCCCCGGTGCCATCGGCCCGACCGCGGCGTATGAGGCCTTCTTTGACGGCGAGTCGAGCGGCGTTCGCCTCTTCACCCCGCAGTTCGAGTTCGACGGCGTGAACGGCTTTGCCACCGGCACGCGTATCGGCTTCGCTGCTCAGTTCCAGCGTTTCCCGCTGACCGGCGACTTCGGCCAGGCCGACTACAACCTGACCAGCCTGATCCCGACCCCGGCCGCGGCCGCGCTGCTGGGCGTGGGCGGTCTGGTGGCCCTCCGCCGCCGCCGCTGAGTTCGTTCCTGCTTGTTTCCAACCCTGATTTGAACGTGAGTGCCGGTTTCCCGCTGTCGGAAACCGGCACTCACGTCGTTTTTGCGCACCCACGCCACACGGGCGATCCTCACCCGATTCGTCCCCAAAACCGTCGTGGGCACTTGACAGACCGCCAGAATCGCTCATGATGTAAGCGGTTTCAATGCTCCAGCCCGTCCGCCCGTCTCTCCCCGCGGCCCTCTTCCCGGCCGCTGTGCAACATGCTCGACAACACCTTCGGACACTTCGACCCCTCCGGCCGCGCGTTCCACATCACGAATCG
Source organism: Phycisphaerales bacterium (assembly GCA_046156035.1). Lineage (GTDB taxonomy): Bacteria > Planctomycetota > Phycisphaerae > Phycisphaerales > UBA1924 > JAEUIX01. Next base: position 4,489 of record JBJXEW010000034.1, read on the forward strand.
GGCCACGCCCGTGCCGTGGTGCAACGTCATCTGCAACGGTCGCTACGGCCTCGTTCTCAGCCAGAACGGCGGCGGCTTTTCGTGGTACGACGATGCCCAGCACAACGTGCTGACGCGCTGGGAGATGGACCTCGTACGCGACTGCTACGGCAAGTTCCTCTACTTGGCCGACCTCGATTCCGGCCAGATCTGGTCTGCCGCGCCCGCGCCCACGCAGGTCGAGTATCAGCACTACCTCTGCACGCACGCCCTCGGCAGTTCCACGTTCACCACGCGCTACGCCGACATCGAGGCGAAGTGGACGCTGGGGGTGGCCCCCGCCGAGCCTTGCGAGTTGTGGTGGGTTGAACTCACCAACACCTCAACCCGGCCCCGCCGCCTGCGCATCAGTTCCTACTTCGAGTGGACGTGCGGCGTGGCCCCGGACACCAAGCGTGAGTTCCACCGCCTGTTCTTCACCACGCGCCACGACGCCCAACGGCGCGCCATCGTCGCCACCAAGAACATGTGGGACATCCGCCCCAAGTCCGAGCGCGACCACTGGAACCAGCCCTGGCCCTACGCCGCGGCACACGCTTTGGGCGGCGATGCGCTCACCGCGCCCATCGCCATCGCCGACAAGGCCGCGTTCCTGGGCCGCTACGGCTCCACCGCTTCGCCCGCGGCCATGAAGGGCGCAGCGCCGGGTTCCACAGGCTTCGGGCGTTTCGGCGATGCGTGCGCGGCACTCGGCGGCGAGGCCACGCTCGCACCGGGACAGACCATCCGCCTGCACTACCTGCTGGCCATCGGCAAGAACGAGCGCGAGGTGCTGGGCACGCTCGACAAGTTTCTGCCGCCCGCCGCGGCTCAGGCCACGATTCTCGCCGGTGAGAGCGCGTGGCAGCACCGCCTCAGCCCCACCACCGTCAAGACGCAGCGAGACGACTTTGACGTGCTCAACAACCACTGGCTGCCGTACCAGGCCATCAGCGGGCGGCTGTGGGGGCGCACGGGCTACTACCAGCAGTCGGGCGCGTTCGGCTTCCGCGACCAGTTGCAGGACAGCCAGGTGTGGCTCCCGCTGGAGCCCTCGCGCTGCCTCGACCAGATCATGCTCCACGCGGAGCGCCAGTTTGTGGATGGCAGCGTGTACCACTGGTGGCACGCCCTCGCAGACTTCGGCAACCACACCGCGTGCAGCGATGACTACCTCTGGTTGCCGCACATCGTCGCGGCGTACATCCGCGAGACCGGCGACCTCGCCTGCCTGAAGAAGCGTGCACTGTTTGTGGACGACCCCGCGGGCGGAACGCTCCTCGACCACTGCCAGCGCGCCTTCGCTCGCAGTTTCTCCCGCCACAGTTCCCGCGGCCTGCCCCTCATCGGCTCCTGTGATTGGAACGACGGCCTCTCCGCCATGGGCATCGACGGCAAGGGCGAGAGCGTCTGGCTCGGCTGGTTCCTCGCGGCGACCCTGGGCGAGTGGGTGAACCTCTACACCGCGCTGGGCGACACCGCCGCCGCCGAGGGCTGCCGCGTGCGTGCGGCCGCGCTCTTCGACACCATCAACGCGCTCGCGTGGGACGGCCAGCACTACCGCTACGGCACCAAAGACAATGGCGAGTGGGTGGGCGCCAGTTCCAGCCCGGAGGGCAAGGTGCACCTCAACGCCCAGACGTGGGCCATTCTCGGCGAGGGTGCGCCTGCCGACCGCGCCGACGCGGCGTGGGCCACCGTGAAGCGAGACCTGCTCTCGCCATACGGCCCGCTGCTGCTCGCACCCGCCTACACCACGCCCGACCCCACCATCGGCTACATCACGCGCTACTGCCCCGGCAGCCGCGAGAACGGCGGCGTCTACATGCACGCTGCAACGTGGGCGCTTGCCGCGGCGTGCAAGCGGCGAGATCAGGCCAGCGTGGCGCAGATCTGGAACGCCATCTCACCGCCGGAGCGCGCCAAGGGCGATCGCGCGGCCAAATACTGGGCCGAACCCTACAGCACACCGGGCAACGTGGATGGGCCGCTGTCAGACCTTCCGGGCCGCGCAGGGTGGACGTGGTACACCGGCAGCGCGGCGTGGCTGAACCGCATCGCCCTTGAATGGATGCTGGGCATCCGCCCCACGTGGGGCGGCCTGCTGATCGACCCCGTGCCCACGGCCGACCTGGGGCGGGTGAGCGCGGCCAGAACATGGCGGGGCCGCAGCGTGCGCGTATCGTTTGACGCTGGTGAGTTCGTGGCCGATCGGGCCGCGGCCATCACGGTGAACGGGCGCAGCATGGAAACGAACGTGATCTCGCCGGAAGTGCTCGCTGGTGTGCCCGTTGGCGGCACGTTGGACGTGGTGGTGCGTTGGCCGACCGTAGCGGGTGGCGGTGATGGCGCTGGTGGCGGCGCGGCCAATGCGGCGGGGGGGGCGCGGGCGCTTGCAGAGGCGGGACGGAACGGAAACTCGGGGGTTGCGACAAGGAGCCGCGCATGAACGGGTGTTGGCCGTGCAATCGTGGGCGATCGGTTCAGCAGCGTGCAAAGGGTTCTCGGGCCTTCACGCTGATCGAGTTGCTGGTGGTGATCGCGATCATCGCGACCTTGGTGAGCATCCTGCTGCCGGGCCTGGCGGAAGCCCGCAGGTCGGCGTGGAACGTGATCTGTCAGAATAACCTGCGGCAGTTCGGGATTGCTATCCAAAGTTATCTGGATGAGCAGAAAGACCCCGTGTTCATGCGGTTGGAGCGTGGGGAACGCGACCCCGTCAAGTCCGTGAGGGAGGGGCATCGTGGCGTGAACGGACTGCACTGGCAGGTCGGCGCCGTTCACGCATTGCAGCCGTTCTTGGGTGCACCGGCGGAACCCTCGTGGTCCTACGCGGAGGACCCGCTGGATGTCAAGCGCCTGGAATACGAGGCCACGAATGCGGCCATGGTGCAGAAGCCCTTTGACTGTCCGGTTGCCCGTGGTCTAACGAGTGTACGGGATCCCGTCAACGTCGCATATCTTCAAGGTTCGCGATACTTCACCACGCCTGGGGTCTTTCAGTCGGGCAGTGCGAGCGCGCCCATCGTGAGGTACACAGAGTACTGGTTCAATGACTCAAAGGAATATGTAGCGATCAATCCGACGACAGGGGTAACGAGGGCGTCGGGTGTGTCATTTCGCAAAATCCGCGGCATCAAGAATCCGACGGCAGTGGTGTGGGCGACGGACGCAATGGACGAGTTTCCGCGGCACGTCGCCAAGCGCCTGCTCCGTGACGCAGGTGGTGCCTCGCTCGATTCGGTTGTGACGGGTCAGAACAACTTCCTTTTCGGGGATGCCAGCGTGAAGCCACTGCCATTCCAAGACTACACGCCTCGTCCGGATAGCTACGGATCCTACATCAACTTCTACAACTGGGGGCACGCGTACCCGCCGTAATGGTCGCTGTCAGTCGCTTGTCGGAGTCGGTATGATGCAAGATATCGGCACGCGACCCGCGCGCCGCGCACCCGCCTTGGGATGAGGACTTCACGCCATGGCCAACATTCGCGAGTTGCTCAACAAGAAGCCGTGGATCGGCTGGTGCGTAGCGGGGGCTGCGGTCTGTGTGGCCTCGTACTTCGGGTGGAAGGCCAACAAGGTGGAGGGGGAGTACACGGCCGACCGAATGACGCAGGTACTCACGATCCGCTTCACAGACACAGGCGACACCATGGAAATACCCCGTGGTCGCCTGATGCGAGACCTGATGCTCGCTGGAGGCAAGCTTGATCCCTCCAAGGGCATTGTCAACCCCAAGACCGGCCAGGCGACCGGCTTCCCCTTCAGCAAAGATGATTGGGAGTCGATGGTGGCGCAGATCAACAGGGACATGGCCCCACCGGGAGGGCAGCAGGCTCCGGCCGCTGGACCGGCACCGGTTCCGCCCGCCGCGCCCAAAGCCAAGTAGACACGCGAGCATTGTCGTGTAGCCCTGTCTGCTGGATCGTGGTGGCGGGGAGCGCGGGCAGAGGGGGCGGGCAACCAACGGACACTGGGCCCGCATGACCAAAGACCAACCCAGCCAGACTCCCCTCACCCGCCGTGCCGCGCTCGGTGCGCTCGCCGCGGCGGCCGCGGGCTACGCCGCATTCGGCCCGCGTGCCGGTCGCTCGCTGGAGGCCCGCTCGGGCCGCATCGTGCTGGACTACTGGGAGAAGTGGACGCGCCACGAGGGCGATGCGATGCGCACCGTCGTGGATGCGTTCAACGCGAGTCAGACCCGCATCTTCGTGCGATACCTCGTCACGGCCGACATCGGGCAGAAATCCATGGTCGCCATCGCCGGGGGCGACCCGCCGGATGTGATCGGGCTGTACGCCTTCAACGTGCCGCCGTATGCGCAGAGCGGGGCGCTCGTGCGGCTGGATGCGCTGGCCGCCCAGCGCGGCATGTCTCTCGAGCAATATTCGCCCGGTGTGCGTCCGGTCATGAGACAAGCCGGGGCTTGGTGGGCGGTGGTGAACACGTGCGGCAGCGTGGCCCTCTACTACAACAAGGCGCTCTTCCGTGAGGTCGGTTTGGACCCGAGCCGCCCGCCGCGCACGATCGATGAGTTGGATGAGATGCACAAGCGGCTGGTCGTGGGGGGGCTAGGCGCTGGCGCGGCGGCGGAACCGCTCAAGCGAGTCGGCTTCTTCCATCGCGAGCCGGGGTGGTGGTCGTGGTTCTGGGGGTACCACTTCGGCGGCAAGGTTTACGACGCCGCGAGCGACGTGGCGACGGTGGGTGCGCCACAGAACCGCGCCGCGTTCGAATGGATGCAGACGTACCCACGTGCGCTAGGGGTTGATCGGGCCACGCGCTTACAGGACGGCTTCGGGAACTACTTCACGCCGGAGAACCCGTTCCTTACGGGCAAGGTGGGCATGATCGTGCAGGGGCCGTGGGTGGCGAACCTGGTGGGGGCGTTCAAGCCCGACCTGGATTACGGCGTGGCGCCGTTCCCAGTGGCGAGTGGCTTGGTGGATGCGGCGGCACCAATAGGCCTGATCGATACCGATGTGCTGGTGATCCCTCGCGGCGCCAAGCACCCAGAGGCGAGCATGGAGTTCATCGCGTTCACGCAGCGGCGCGAGATGGTGGAGTTGCTGGCCAAGGCCCACTGCAAGCCCTCGCCGCTGCTCGATCAGAGCGAAGATTTCATCCGCACGCACCCCAACCGCGGCATCGCCGTGCACGATGCGATCACACGGAGTGAGCGGGCGTTCATCCCCCCGCCCACGCGCGTGTGGCAGCAGTTCAAGGATGAGTTTGACACGCAGGTGCAGCGCATGTGGCGGCTGGAGGTGGAGGCGGGCGATGCGCTGGCGGCCCTGCAGCCGCGGGCGCAGGCGCTGATCGACCGGGCCGCGAGCGAGCGGCGGCGGCGGGCGGCAGGGGGAGTCGCGTGATAACTGCAGGGTGCTATGCGTGGGCGTTGATTGGAAGCCCCTCCCAGAGGGAGGGGTTGGGGGTGGGCGAGGTCCTGCGCTCACGCGCGGCACGGAACAAGAAAACGGAACGTCTGCCCACCCCCCTGCCCCCTCCCTCTGGGAGGGGGAGTGGCGCAAGGCTGGTGTCGCGATGAAAGACCGCCGCTGGACAGGTTGGCTCTGGGCAAGCCCGTGGCTGGTGGGCTCGGGCGTGTTCCTGTTGCTCCCGATGGCGATGAGCCTGTACCTCTCGTTCACGGACTATCCGCTGATCGAATCGCCCCTCTGGGCGGGCCTGAGCAACTACCGGCGCATGTTCGAGGATGAGAAGTTCTGGATGGTGGTGCGGAACACGGCCCTGTACACGGTGCTCACCGTGCCGGTGTGCACGGTGGCCTCGCTGGTGCTGGCCGCGCTGTTGAACAGGGCGGGCAGGTGGTCGCGGTTTGTGCAGGCGGTGGTGTTTGTGCCCACGCTGGTGCCGCTCATGGCGAGCGCGATGGTGTGGCTGTGGCTCTTCAACGGTGATCGCGGCCTCATCAACCGGCTCATCGCCCTGGTGGGTGTGCAGGGGCCCAACTGGCTGATTGACCGGCACTGGGTGATGCCGAGTTTGGTCATCATGAGTTTGTGGAGCGTGGGGCAGGCGGTGGTGGTGTACATCGCCGCGCTGCAGGATGTGCCGGAGAGTCTGTACGAGGCGGCCAAACTCGACGGGATGGGGCCGGTGCGGCAGTTTGTGAGCGTGACGCTGCCGATGGTCTCACCGGTGGTTCTGTTCAACATCATCACGCTCACGATCAACCAGGTGCAGGTCTTCGCGGTGCCGTACGTGATGTTCCGGCGGCCCGACGGCCAGAACCCGGCGGGGTACTTTTTCACGCAGTACTTGTACGAGAACGCGTTTGTGTACGGGCAGATGGGCTACGCCAGCGCGCTGGCGTGGGTGCAGTTGCTGGCCGTGCTGGGCCTGACGGGCCTGATGCTGCTGGCGAGCCGGAAACTGGTGTACTACAGGGCGTGATGCATGAACTTGAGCAGGATGAAATCACGCAGATGGTGGACCGGCGTCCTCGTGGGAGTCTTCGCTGCTTTGGTTGTGTTGCTCCGCGTCTGGCGGGCCGACACTTGGCCTCCGGACGCGCTCGCGTGGACGCTCCTGATTGGCGGACACGCCTTGCTCGCTGTCCCTCTCTATGTGCTTATTCGCTTGGTCCCGAGCGCCTTCTGGAGGTGGATCACGCGCCTGGCCGTGCCAACGGCCCTCCTTCTGGCCGTCGTCTGCTACGCCGCGCCCATGGTGTGGATGGTGAGCACCTCGGTGAAGCCCGAGAGCCAGGCGGCATCGGGCGAGTTGAACCTGCTGCCCGACCCGGCGTCGAGCCTTCTGGCCCACGCGGCGGACAACTACACGAAGGTCTGGACAGACCCGACAGTCTTGTTCCCGGTGTACCTGCGCAACACGCTCATCATCGCGCTCCTCTCGGTGGTGGGCATGACGCTCTCGAGCGCGGTGGTGGCCTTCGGCCTGGCCCGCCTGCGCTGGCGGGGGCAGGGGTTGGTGATGGCGCTGATCCTGGGCACCATGATGATCCCCTTCCCGGTCATCATGGCGCCGCTGTTCGTGGTGTTCCGGGGTCTGGGCCTCAACGGCACGCTGGCCCCGCTGTGGCTGCCGGCATGGTTCGGCGGGGCGTTCAACATCTTCATGCTGCGGCAGTTCTTCCGCAGTATCCCGAAGGAACTGGACGAGGCCGCGACGATCGATGGGTGCTCGGAGTGGGGGCTCTTCTGGCGGGTGATTTTGCCGCTGAGCCGCCCGGCGCTGGCGGTGGTGGCCCTGTTCCACTTCATCTACGTCTGGAACGACTTTTTGGGGCCGCTGGTGTTCATTCGGGATCAGGATCAGTTCACGCTTGCTCAGGGCTTGCAGTTGTATCAAGGGCAGGCGGGTATGACGCCGTGGAACCTGCTGATGGCGGCGAGCACGATGGTGGTGGCGCCGATCTTGGTGCTGTTTGCGCTCACGCAGCGGACATTTGTGCGGGGCGTGGCCAGTGAGGGCCTGAAGGACTAGGGCCGCAAACAAAGGGCAAACATCGGGGAGCGGTCCCCGGTTCGCGCGGGGCGTGTCAAACTGCACAAGATACGCTCGATTAGGCTTGCCAAGTCGCCGAAAAGGCTGCACAATGTAACCGCTTACTCTCTGCGCACGGGTGCCGCGTACCGGTACTCTGGCGTGGCGTAAAGCCGGAGGGTCGTGGATATGAAGGCACGTTTTCAAGTGATGGCGGCGGGTCTGGTTGCCGCGTGTGGCATGGCGGCGCAGGCGCAGACGCCCGGCCCGCTCACGAACGGGAGTTTCGAGGAGCAGAACCCGTTCAACGCGAACGAGCCGCGTGGCTGGCACAACGCGTCCAACCCGAGCGAGGCTGTGTACCGCAAGACGCCCATGGACGGCCTGATGCCGATGGCGATCATGCGCACGGGCAATCGCTCGGTCATGCTGCGCCCGGTGCCGGGCAGCGGCGGCAGTGGCACCGTGCGTGCATGGACCACCGACGTGCAGAACTTCTTCTCGCCCGGCTTCCCGTTCTATGACCCGTTCCTGGAGTACGGTGGTGGCGACGTGCATGTGCGCGGCTACTACGCGATTCCCGCGACCAACCCGATCAGCGACCCGTTGGAAAACGTGGGCATGCGGCTGGATATCAAACTGGGCAACCAGGACTTCGCCACCAAGGACATCCACGAGAACACGCTCATCAACGGGCACACCAACGGCGAGTGGGTCTTCTTTGAGGCCGTCTTCACCATGGCCGATATCGAGCAGCGGGTGGCCGATTCGATCGAGAATGGCTTCCCGCCCGCCAGCGATCCCGACCACTGCAAAATCACGCTCAGCCGATTCGCCAACTTTCCTGAAGGCGTGACCAGCAACGGCGTGATCTTCTGGGAAGACATGACTTTCCAGCAGATCGCGGCCCCGACTTGCACGCTTGACTACAACCTTGACACCGTGGTGAACCCCGACGACTTGGGCGACTTCATCACCGACTACTACACATCGCCCGCGATCCCCGGCCCCGGCGGTTATGCGGTGCCCTGCCCGGAGAACTCCGCCCCCTACGACCAGGGCTACAAGACGGCCTTCGTGGTCGGCGGCGGCGGCCAGTGCAACGAGCCCTTCCCGGACAACCTGGGCGACTGGATCACCCAGTATTTCGGTGACCAGACCTGCGGCTGAACCGCCAACGCCTTTGGCGCGATTTCTCACAAGGCCCCGAACGATGTTTCGTCGGGGCCTTGTTCTTGCGCAGACGGGGCACGGCGGTCGCCATAGAATGGCGCGTCGGTCGTGTTTCGGGGCGAGGGTTCGCTTCGGTCCGATTCGTCTGGATGGTCCTCTCGCGGTGCGGCCGCGCGTGGATGCCGGTCAGGCGCGGCAGGGCCGATGCGCACACGGGTGGTCGCGAATCTCATGCACGTCATTCACGCAAACTGGTCTGCTCACGGCGAAGGGTCCGGCGTGGCCGTCTGGGCGGAGAGCACGGTGGTTCAGGCGGCCGTCGGCAACTCCAGCGCGCTCGTGGCGGGCGCGGTCGGATCGCCCTCGCACCCGTTCGCGGCATCCGCAGAGCGTGTGGGTGAACTGCTGGCGACCGTCGCCCCGCAGTCGGCGGGCTGGGCACGGCGCGTGGTTGAGGTCGCGCTTCCGGCGCGGGCCGGCCGGCCCGTGGCCAGCCCCAGTTTGGCGCACGACCTTGGCGATGCCAGCGAGGGCATCGCCACACTGACCACGTTCCGCGTGCCTGCCATCGTCGTGCCCCCGGCCGACGTGCCGGATGCCCTTGAGGCGATTGAGGGCCTGCCGGCCGTGAGCGACGACCCGATGCGCACGGGGCCCCATGCTGTGCCCGTCCACATCGGCGCCAGCGTCGAGTTCTTCGCGCGCGCGGGCCGCTTCGTGCGCTGGCTGCTGGTGCAGCAGCGCCTGGTGCCCACCGTCGTGCAGGACTTCTCGGGTGGTCTGCGCGGCCTCTGGCAGCCTTGGCTGGCGGATGACTTTGTGGCCGCGCGGGTGTCGAGCCTGCTGGCGGGCATGCCCGCCGCGGCTCGGGCGGGCGTGGATTCACTCGGGCACGAGCCCTGGCCCATCGTGGAAGATTTTCTGGTTCGGGTGGTTGATGCCAGCGTGCGCGCTGTGATGCGCTCAGAGAACATGGTTGAAACGATTGAGGGCCGGCTCGACCAGCCCGACCCGCATGTGCAGTGGCTGGCGGGGCTGCTGCGCCCCGAGACCGAAGTGATCGCCCCGCCCGCCCAGCGGCCCGATGTGCTCAAGCGCGTGCGGAACTGGATCGGTGCGCTCGATGCGCGTGCCCCCGGCTCCACATGGAGGCTCTGCCTGCGCCTCGCCGAACCCGTGGACCTGACGGGCCTGGCCGAGTTCAGCGTGCCGGGCGCAAGTGTGCGCTGGAGCCTGTCGCTGCACCTGCAGTCGCTCGATGACCTCTCGCTGGTAATCGACGCGGCCGACATCTGGACGCTCCCCACCGACGGCGCGACGGTCGGCGGACGCCACGTGGACAAGCCCGCCGAGTTGTTGCTGGGCGAACTTGGCCGCGCGGCGCGTCTGTACAAGCCGCTTGAAGAGGTGCTCAAGGAGAGCGAGCCGATCGAGGTCGTGCTCTCCACCGCGCAGGCGTACACCTTTCTGCGCGAGGTGCGGCCGGTGCTCATCGAGCAGGGTGTGGGCGTTCTGGCGCCAGAATGGTGGGATGCGCCCGACACCCGGCTGGGCGTGCGCCTGAAACTCGACAGTCCGGAGATGCTCTCGGAGGCGATCTCCGGCGTTGCATCGGCCGGCGGGCCCCGCCTAGGTCTGAACACGCTCGTGAAGTACGCGTGGCAGGTCACGATCGGGGATGCGACGCTGAGCCTGGCGGAGTTCGAGAAACTGGCCGCCTTGCGCAGCCCGCTGGTGCTCATCGGCGGCCGCTGGGTCGAGATCCGGCCCGAAGACGTGAAGGCCGCTGTCGGCTTCATGCGCGAGAACCCGGGCGGTGAGATGACCGTGGGCAGGGCCATGCGCCTCGCCTACGCGGCCGACCCGCGCGAGACGGGTCTGCCCGTGTTCGGCATGAACGCGACCGGGTGGGTTGGTGAGATTTTCGGCAACGCCGCGGCAGACACGACCGTGCCCATGCTGGCACCCCCCGATGGGTTTGTGGGCTCACTGCGGCCGTACCAGATCAAGGGCTTGTCGTGGCTCGCGTTCCTCGACCGTTTCGGCCTGGGTGCCTGCCTCGCCGACGACATGGGTCTGGGCAAAACCATCCAACTCCTCGCAATGCTCCTGCACGAGCGCAACGCGGTGGCCGGTCAGGCCGCGGTGAAACTGAACCCGACACTGCTCGTCGTGCCGACGAGCGTGGTGGGCAACTGGGTGCGCGAGACGGCCCGCTTTGCTCCGGCACTCCGTGTGCACGTGCATCACGGTGTGGAGCGGCCGCGGGGCACGGCCCTGATCGAGGCGGCCAGCGCGGCGGACCTGGTGGTGACCACGTACGCGCTGGTGCACAGAGACCTGGCAGAGTTGGAACGTGTGGAGTGGGGGCGCCTCGCGCTGGATGAAGCGCAGAACATCAAGAACCCCGGCACGAAGCAGTCGCAGGCCGTGCGGGCCATCAACACGCCGCGGCGCGTGGCGCTCACGGGCACGCCGATCGAGAACCGCCTGAGTGAACTCTGGTCGATCGTGGATTTTCTCAACCCCGGCCTGCTGGGCACCGCTGGCGACTTCCGCACGCGCTTCGCCGTGCCGATCGAACGCTACCGCGATCCGCATCGCGCCAAGCAACTGCGCGGCGTGGTGCAGCCCTTTGTGCTCCGTCGCCTCAAAACCGACCCCAACGTCATCAGCGATCTGCCCGAGAAGGTCGAGACCAAGGAGTTCTGCTACCTCACACCGGAGCAGGCGGCTCTGTACGAGACGGCCGTGAAGCGCATGCTGAGCGCGGCGGAGGATTCCGACGGCATCCAGCGCCGCGGCGTGATCCTCGCCGGACTGGTGCGCCTCAAGCAGATCTGCAACCACCCCCGTCAGTTCCTCAAAGATGCCGACCCGCTCCTGCTCGCGATGGGCGATGCCGATGTGGATGTGAACGGCAGCGCGCTGGAGGCCCCGCACGACCCCCACCGCTCGGGCAAGTGCGCCCGCCTCATCGAGATGCTCGACGAGGTCCTCTCTGCGGGCGGTCAGGCCTTGGTCTTCACGCAATTCCGCCAGATGGGCACGATTTTGGCCAAGATGCTCCGGCACGAACTCGACCGCGAGGTGCTCTTCCTGCACGGCGGCACGGCGCCCAAAGACCGCGATGCGATGGTGGCGCGCTTCCAGAAGGGCGACGGCTCGGCACCCATCTTCATTCTCTCGCTCAAGGCGGGCGGCGTGGGCCTGAACCTCACGGGCGCAAACCACGTCTTCCACTTTGACCGGTGGTGGAACCCGGCGGTGGAGTCGCAGGCCACGGACCGCGCGTACCGCATCGGGCAGACGCGCACGGTGCAGGTTCACAAGTTTGTGGTCGCGGGCACGCTGGAAGAACGCATCGACCAGATGATCGAGATGAAGGCCGCGCTTGCAGACAACGTCATCGGCTCGGGCGAGGCGTGGCTGACCGAACTCACGCTCTCGCAGTTGAAGGACATCCTCGCGCTGCGGCCCGACGCGGTGGAGGTGGACGAGTGAGCACGCTCCCGCCGTCTTCATCGCCCAACCCATACCGGCCCTTCCAGCCGCGCCCGAATCCGCCCGCGGCCAACCCGCGCAAGGTGCGCGGCGGGGAAAGGCCGGAAACCCGCGATGGGTTGCCCTTGGCGTGGGCCGGCCAGCGACTCATGCGACTGTTGGAGTCGGTCGCCTCCGGTGCCGCGATGACGGAGGGCGTGGCGTATGCCAAGGCCGGGCAGGTGCGGTCGCTCACCACGGGGCCGGGGCACGTTTCCGCCCGTGTTCAGGGTCGCGTCTTCGCCGCGTATCAGGTAGACCTGCGTCTGCCCGTGTTCACGCACGAGCAGTGGGAACTGGCCCTCGCCGCGATGGCGCGCGAGGCCCGCCACCTTGCCAGCCTGCTCTCGGGCGAGGTGCCCGCGGGCATCGAGGATGTGTTCGCGCCCTTGCACCTGCGGCTTTTCCCGCAAGACGCGAGCGAGATCGCGGCCAGTTGCAACTGCGGTCGCTTCGACCACAACACGCCGGCGACGCCCTGGTGCAAGCACGTTGCGTGCGCCATCGCCGTGCTGGCCGACCGCGTGAGCCGCGACCCGTTCCGCGTCTTCGCCCTGCGCGGCTTGGCGAAGGAGGACCTGCTGGAGCGCCTGCGGCAGCAGCGGGCCCTTCTCGCGGCCCGCGTGGCCGTCGGCGAGGGGCCGGTTGGCGCTGGCGGGGCCGGCGCGCCCAGCGGTGCGTTGATGATCGGCCGCCCCGTGGCCGCCTATTCGCCGCGTGTGCCGGGCGTAGGCGAGCAGCCCGCGGCCCCTCTGGCCCACTGCCTGGATGGGTTCTGGAACAGGCCCGCTGGCGCGCCGGAGTTGGAACTGGCCCTGGAGCCTCCGCAGGTGACCCACCCCATGCTCCGCCGCTTGGGGCCGAGTCCGTTCGCTGCGGGCAAGTTCCCTCTGGTGGGGCTGCTGGCAACGTGCTACGAGGTGATCGGTCAGCGGGCGTTGGAAGGGCCACAGGCGCCCGAGGGGCCGGTGCCCGAAGACCCCCCGGCCGCGTGATGGCCCAAGCGTGGAGCCTTGCACGCGCGCGGCCCGTGACCACAACCGATACAATCGCCCATGGCCTCGCTCCCTGTGGGCACACCGCTCGGCAACCTTGCCCGCATTCTGCACGCGGCCAGCGTGCTCGGCCCCTTTGCGTGGGGCGGTGGGGCGCACCGGCGTGCGCCGGGCGGCCCTGCGGAGGGTGGTGTGGGGGGTGGTGGATCGGGGGATGGCGCGTCGACACTCTCCGGCGACCTTCTGGCCCTGTTCACGCTTCTTCGCGACCGCAGCGTGCCCCGGCTCCTGGTGGGCGGCATCGCGCTCCTCAAGTACATCGACGGGCGCAACACCGATGATGTGGACCTGCTCATCTCCTCCGCCGGGCTTGCCAAAGTGCCGGAGATCGTCATCGCTGACCGCAACAACGACTTCGCCCGCGGCACCTTCCGCAGTCTGCGCGTGGACATTTTGCTCACCGAGAACCCGCTCTTCCGGCTTGTGCATGAGGGCTACGCCACCACCCATCGCTTCAACGAGATTGAAGTGCCGGTGGCCACCGCCGCGGGCCTGGTGATCCTCAAACTTTACGCGCTGCCGTCCGTCTACAAACAGAGCGACCTGCAACGTGCCGCTCTCTATGAAACCGACATCGCCATGCTCTGCCAGCGCTGCCAACTGGCCTTGCCCCCATTGCTGGCCTCGGTGCGCACGCACGTTGAGCCCGGTCAGTTCGAGGAACTTGCACGCATCGCCGCCGAGATCGAGGCGCGGCTGGCGAGAATGAACGCCCACAAGGGTGTGTAACCGGTGGTCCCGCTCTCCGCCGACGCTACCCCTCAGATTGACCCGGCCCGCGAACTCTCTACTATCCCCCATCGGAGCCGATCACGACGGACGCTCGCCCAGGCGAGCCGAGGCGTGGTCAGGGGCCTTCCCATCGCGGCTGATGGACGGTTCCAGTTCCCACCGGCGGCGTGTTGCCACCGGCTGCCGCGGCCTCCGAAACGCTCGAATGGCGTCTCTCGGACCGCGCAGGTGTGCGGTTCCTAGGGTCAAGGTCCGTGCCCCATCGGCACGGGCCGTCGCGGCGGAGGTTTGTGGTCCGGGTGTTCCCCGGCAGAGCCATTTTCACTGGCCGATGGTGTAACGGTAGCACAGCAGTTTTTGGTACTGCTTGTCCTGGTTCAAATCCAGGTCGGCCAGCTTTTTCCCATCGCGCTCGTTCGCGCTTCACGATGCTCGCTTCATCCAGCCAACCCGCGCCCATTGCCGTCATCCTTGCCGCGGGCAAGGGCACGCGCATGCAGAGCGACCTGCCCAAGGTGCTGCACCCCATCGGCGGGAGGCCGATGGTGCACGCGGTGGTTGATGCCTGCGCCGAGGCCGGCTGCCGGCGCATCATTCTCGTGGTCGGTTACATGCAGGACCTCGTGCGGGAAACCTTCGCTGGCACGGTCGGTGCGATTAGGTCGGCGGGGGTGGAGTTCGCCGTCCAGGATCAGCAACTGGGCACCGGCCACGCCGTGCAGTGCTGCGCGGCGGCGTTGCAGGCCGCCAGCGTCACGCCCGGTCAGGCGGTGTTCGTGCTCGCGGGCGACGGGCCGCTGATTCGCCCGCGCACGCTCAGGGTGCTGCTGGAGCGGCACCGGTCCGCCGGCGCGACGAGCACGCTCGCTACATCCATCATCGCCGACCCGACGGGGTACGGCCGCATCGTGCGAGACGGCTCCGGACGGTTCACCGGCATCGTGGAGCACAAGCAGTGCAGCCCCGAGCAACTGGCCATCCGTGAGGTGAACCCGAGTTACTACTGCTTCGACGCGCAGGCCCTGTTCGGTACGCTCCCCGCCCTCAAGCGCAACGACCCTTCCGGCGAGTACTACATCACCGACGTGCCCGCCCTGCAACTCGCCCGCGGCGAGCGTGTCGAGGTGATCGACGCGGTGCCGCCCGAGGATGTGCTTTCCATCAACACGCCCGATCAACTGGCCGAGGTGGACGCGATTTACAGGCGGCGGGCCGTCGCGGCCGCCGCGGGAGCACCGGCGTGACCGAAACCAACGGCAACCAACTCCGCATCTTCGCCGGGCGCAACTGCGTGGAACTGGTGGACCGCATGTGCAAGCGCCTGGGCATCGCCCGGGCCGAGGCCCGCACGGAGATCTTCCCCGACGGTGAGACGTTTGTGAAGGTTGAGGAGGACGTGCGGGGCAGAGACTGCTACGTGGTGGTCTCCACGTGCACGCCGGTGAACGACAACCTGATGGAGTTGCTGGTCTTCATCGACTGCCTCAAGCGGGCGAGCGCCAAGCGCGTGACCGTCGTGATCCCGTACTTCGGCTACGCCCGCCAGGACCGCAAGGACGAGGGGCGCGTGCCGATCACGGCCAAACTCGTCGCCAACATCATCACCGCCGCGGGGGCGGATCGCGTGCTCGCCCTCGACCTGCACGCGGCCCAGATTCAGGGCTTCTTCGATCTGCCGGTGGACCACCTCTCCGCTACGCCGGTCTTCTCCAAGTACTTCCTTTCGATCCGCCACCAACTGCCTGATCTCTGCCTGCTCAGCCCGGACGTGGGCAACGTGAAGGTGGCCGAGGGCTTTGCGAACATCCTGGGTGGTGAACTGGCGATCATCTTCAAACGCCGCATCTCCGGCAGCGAAGTGACGACCGACAACATCATCGGCAACGTCAAGGGCAAAACCGTCCTGATGTTCGACGACATGATCTCCACCGGCGGCACGATTGTCGAGGCCGCCAAACTCGTGGCCAGCATGGGCGCACGCGAGGTGATCGCCGCGGCCACGCACGGCGTGTTCGCCGGCAAGGCCATCGAGCGCATCGCCGCGGCACCGATCAGCAAGATCGTGGTCACCAACACGATTCCCGGTGGTCCGCGTCTGGACGCGATCCGCCCCAAACTCATCGAACTCTGCGTCAGCGACCTGCTCGGCGACGCCATCAACAACATCCACCACAACCGTTCCGTCAGCGCCCTGTTCAAGAACACGGCGGGAGTGAAACGCTAGACAGCAGGAGGCATTGGGCACTGGGCATCGGGCACTGGTGCAAGCCAAAGCCCGGGAATCAGGACTCAGCATCACGCATTCACGACCGCACTCAAACCATCCTGTAAACCAGAAGGATTAGACCCATGAAAGACCGCATCCCCTCGCTCAAGGCCTCCAACCGCACCCGTCTCGGCACCCGCTACGCCAAGCGTGACCGTGCCGCGGGCAACCTGCCCGCCGTCATCTACGGCCACAAGGCCGATCCCGTGGCCGTCACCATCAACTCCCGCGAGGCGGTGTCGCACTTCAAGGCGGGGGAGAAGGTCTTCAAGATCGCTTTCGCCGAGTCCGGCGGCGACCAGATGGTGCTGCTGAAGGAACTGCAGTACGACTACCTCGGCGACACGATCGTGCACGCCGACTTCGCCCGCGTGGACATCAACGAGCGAGTGAAGACCAAGGTCCACATCAATCTCACCGGCGAGGCCAAGGGCCTCAAGAGCGCAGGGGCCATCCTCATGCACCCCACCAGCGAGATCGAGATCGAGTGCCGCGTGGCCGACCTGCCCGAGTCGATCAACGTCGATATCTCCGAACTGGAACTCGACCAGTCGATCACGGCCGACAAGGTGAAGTTGCCCGTGGCCGACATGAAACTCATCACCGATGCGCACGCCATCGTCGCGCAGATCGTTGAGCAGAAGGAAGAGGTCGTGGCCGAGGCCGCCGTTGTCGGCACCGAGGCGACCACGCCCGAGGTCATCGGCGAGAAGGAGCGGCTGGAGAAGGCGGCCGCCGCCGAGGGTGGCGACAAGAAGGGTGGAGCCGCGGCCAAGCCGGGCGCAGCGCCCGCCAAGGCCGGCGCGGCACCCGCCAAGGACGCCAAGGCCCCCGCCGCGAAGAAGTAAGTTCGTTTCTCGGTCCCGCCACGGGCACGAGGCTCCCGTGGCGGGCAAGGCAACCCGGTTGTTCCGCCCCACGCCCACGCGCATCAGTTTCGGCAGTTGCTCCCTCTACCCCGCTGGCTCCGTTCGTTCCTTGGTTTCCTTTGTGCCCTTTGTGCCTTTGTGGTTTGTTCTCTCCGTGTCCTCCGTGCCTCCGTGGTGAATCCCGTCTTCCGAGGAACCATGAAGTTGATCGTCGGCCTCGGCAATCCCGGTCTCGAATACGAGCGCACGCGCCACAACGCCGGCTTCATGGCCGTGGATCGCGCCGTTCGTCTTCATGCTCCGGGCGCTGTGGTTCGGTCGAAGTTCAACGCGGGGATGGTTGAGGCAACCGTTGCCGGCGAAAAGTGCCTCTTCATCAAGCCCCTCACCTACATGAACCGTTGCGGCACGCCCATCGCCGAAACGCTCAACTTCTACAAGGTCTCACCTCAGGCCGACCTGCTGGTGCTGGTGGACGAGTGGCAACTGCCGCTTGGCACCATCCGCCTGCGAGATTCCGGCGGCGACGGCGGCCACAACGGCCTCACCGATGTCGAGCGGGCCTTGGGCACTCAAGGCTACCCGCGCCTTCGCATCGGCATTGATGCTCCGCCGCCGGGCTACGACAACCCGGCCGATTGGGTGCTGGGCCGGTTCACGGATGAGCAGGCACGAGACCTTGAGCCCGCGCTTGTGAAGGCGGCCGAGGCCATCGAGTGTTTCGTCTCCAAGGGCATCGCCGTCGCCATGAATCGCTTCAACGGCAAGGCTGCCGAAGCGAGACCACACAACCCTTTGCCCCCGTCTCCCGTGAACCCACCTCGCTCCGGGCCCTCACGGGGCCCGGCCGCCTGATGACCCGCCTCGACGCCGCAGCATCCTCTTCGCGTTTCTGAACTTTGAAGTCTGAACTTTTCACACCGATCTCTTTCTGACAAGGACCTGAAACATGCGATCCATCCCCACCGAGCACTACGAAGCCATGTTCCTCCTCGGCCAGGCCGCCGCGATTGACCTCGCCGGCTCCGTCGGCCACATCAAGGAGAACCTCACCAAGAACGGCGCGACCATCGTCGCACTCAAGAAGTGGGCGGACCGGCCCCTGGCCTTCCCGATCAAGAAGCAGAAGCGCGGCATGTACATCCTCTGCTACTTCGCCGCGCCCACCGACAAACTCGGCCTCATCGAGCGGGCCTTCAACCTCTCCGAGATCGTCCTCCGCCACCTGGTGGTGAAGGCCGACCACCTCAACGTGGAGGAGATGCAGAACGCCGACGGCCAGGTGGACCTCACCATCGAGGCCAACCTCAAGAGCGCGGCGGCCCCGGCGCCGACCACAGGCACCACGCCTGCCGCGACCCCTGCCGTCGCGGCCCCGGCACCGGCCGAAACCGCCGCTTGACAGGTGGTTCGAGGTCCGTTAGGATGCTGGCAGATCGGGCCCGCTTGGGTCCGCGCACGCAACAGAATCTTTTCGGAGGCTCACAATGGCAAGCGGCTACAACAAAGTGATGCTGATGGGCAACCTCACGCGCGATGTGGAGATGCGCTTCACGCCGAGCAACACGCCGGTGGGCACGTTCGGCCTGGCGGTGAACCGCACCTGGCGCACGCCCGAGGGCGAGAAGAAGGAAGAGGTCTCCTTCATCGATTGCGAGGTCTGGGGCAAGCAGGCCGAGATCATGAAGCAGTACCTGGGCAAGGGCCGCAGCGTCTTCATCGAGGGCCGCCTCAAGCAGGACACCTGGAAGGACAAGACCGACGGCTCCAACCGCTCCAAGGTGAAGGTCGTGGTGGAGGAGTTCCGCTTCACGGATTCCAAGCCCGGCGGCGCGGGTGCGCCGGGCGGCGGTGGCGGCGCGGCCAACAGCGCCGGCAACGGCGGTGGGGGGGGTGGGGGAGGCGGGCCGGAAGACTTCGACCAATCCACACCCTCGCCTCAGGTACGCACCAACCGGGCCGGCGCGGGCGCTGGCAGCGCACCGGCACCCCAGCCAATGGGCGAAGACGACATCCCGTTCTGATGGATGGTGCCGTGCAAAGGGGCCTTGCCACGCCCTCCCAGAGGGAGGGGGCGGGGGGTGGGCGGGCTTTGCCCCAACGCAGCCTGCGCCTCCCGGGTTCCACATGCGCTACTTCCAGCGGACCGCCTACCTGCAATGAACCCCGTGCTGCCCATTGCTTTGGCGTGGTACGCCCTCGCGTCGCTCGCCACGTTCGGCCTGTATGTCGCCGACAAACGCCGCGCGGCGAGCGGCTCGTGGCGAATCTCCGAACGCACGCTCCACCTCGCGGCGCTCCTGGGCGGCTGGCCCGGCGCGCTGGCGGCGATAAAACTCGTGCGCCACAAGAACCGCAAGGCGGGGTTTCTCGTGATCACGGTGGCGATCGTTTTGCTGCACGCCGCGGCTTGGGGTGCGTGGGTGTGGTGGAGGACGGGTGGGGCATCACGAATGTTGGATTGACAGGGTCGAGGCGAGACCGCGGGCGAGTGGGTGCATGGCGGTGGCTGGCACCGGCCGAGCCTCGCAGGATGCCCCGATGGTCGCGGCGGGCTGCGAATTGGCACGTGCTGCGGCACGATTCAGACCGACCGGTGCCGCGCGCTCAGGCGATCCGTGGCAGTCGTCCGGCCTTCCGAAACGTCAAGAGTCGGCGAAAGAGTTCGGCCTTGGAGCGACTGTCGCCCATTGCTTTCAACTGATCGCACAGGGCATCAAACTCTGCCGTGTACGCGAGGTCGTCGACACTCCGCCCGACTCGTTCGTATTCCTCCAGCAGCCGCTTGTCCTGGGCCGACAGTTCCTCTGCCTTAAAAATATCTGCGGGATTGCCGGTCATGTTCAGCTACCTCTCACGAAATGGTTTGCAGCCCGGGCCGCCCCATCAAGATCACGGAACAGGCTACGCGCAGTGATTCCCATCGCTTCCAACTGGGTCATGGCATTCACCCGATCCGCCGACGGCAGCTCGAAGCAGTAGAGGTGATCCGCCAGTGCTTGTTCCAGCGTGGGGCGCACGGTACCGACCCGCATGAATCTGGCCTGCTGCTCGATTGCCCGAAGGTTGAACTGGTAATCCGTATCGGCATCCCAGAAATCTACGTCCTGTGCAGCCACAGGCTTTGCCAACAGGCCACTGCGCTTGAGACACCAAATCGCGACTGAATCCGCAGGCTCGCGTGCCACGTCCGCGAACGCAAAGTACGCCGCCACAAAGGGGGAGGCCGTCCAATCAAGCACGGTCGAGTCTAATCCGTGGTGGCGGGCCAGCAGCTCCCACTGCCTCGGCGTCTCCGGAATTCCTGCGGGGAACTCCAGATGCATAGCCTGCCTCTTGAATGCATCAACAAGGGCTCTGACGTGGTTCTCCCTGGCGTCGCTATCCGGAAAGGGGACAGTGCGTCCGCGGTCAATGGTCGGCTCCAGTTTCCAGGCAGTGCTGGCGTGTCCACGAAACCAGAACGCCAGCCGTTCTTCTCGAGGGAGTTGGAACAGCCGGGGCAAGTGCTCTTTATGGAAATCCGCCCAAGATGTCTTCGTGCGATTCGACGCCATTTCTTCACGCTGCCCAGGCAGTGTATCGCACATTGCAGGCGCACGCATATCCACGCGCGTATGTGAGCATGTTGTAGAGCAAGGCCGGGTCTCGCCGCTCACGCCGCATACAGCACCCTGCGTGTGCTGATGATCTCGTGCCGTCGGAAGGGGTTGGTCACCCGCCGGCGTTCCACAAGGTCGATTTCGCGGTTCCCAAACAGGGTTGCTAGTTCCTCCCGCATGGCGATCCAGGCTTCGAGAGAGGGTGTGCACGCGGGGGCAAATGCCACAAGCACATCCACATCGCTGTCGGGACGGAAGTCATCGCGCAGCACCGACCCGAAGAGTGAAAACTCCTGCACACGATGTTTGCGGCAGAAAGCCTCAATGGCCTCGTTCGGGATTGTCAGCGTCGTGCTCATGCCCTCGCGCCTCACCACTCCGGCCCCCCGGTATACCGCCCGTACACATCCGCCATCGCCTGCACCATCTCGCCCAGCGTGCAGTTCGCCAGTGCTCCCTCGATCAGCGCCGGCATCACGTTGGTGGCATGAAGGGGCTGGGCACTGGGCACTGGGCACTGGGCCGAGCCGGAACCGGAGGCCGGGGCAACGCCCGCCCACGGCAACTCGCCCGGAAACAAACTCGTCCACTTCTGCCCGCGGCACGATGCGCGGATGTTGTCCAGCGCCTTTGCCACGCGCCCGTTCCCCTCGCGCCCGCTCACACCGCCGTCGCGCCCCTTCTTGAACTTCGCCAGCCGCTCGCACTGCTCCACCTCCACCGTGTGGGGGATCTGCAGGATGTCGATGGGCCGCTTCTCGTTCTCTTCCCGGTACGCGTTGAGGCCCACGGTGATGCGGTCGCCCGCTTCCATCTCTTCGCTGAAGCGGTAACTCGCTTCGGCGATCTGCCGGCGGAAGTAGCCACGATTGATGCCCGCGACCGCCCCGCGTCCGTAGCCCTCGCGCTTCGCATAAGCCGGGTGCTTGGTCAGGTCAGCGTCAGCGCCACGATTCGCTCCGCTCATCGTGGGCGTGTGCGATGCCGCTGATTTGGCCATTTGGCCATTTGCCATTTGGCCATTTGCTCCGCCGCCCATCCTGTCCACATCCGCGATGTAGTCCAGAGCCTCGCGCTCCATCACATCCGTCAGGTGCTCGATGAACCAACTGCCCCCGAGCGGGTCAGCCACGCGCGTTGTGCCCGTCTCGTGGGCCAGAATCTGCTGTGTTCGCAGGGCCACCGTCACCGCCTGCTCGGTGGGCAGGCCCAGCGTTTCGTCCATGCTATCTGTGTGCAGACTCTGGCACCCGCCCAGCACCGCGGCCATGGCCTGATACGCCACGCGCACGATGTTGTTCAGCGGCTGCTGCTCTGTCAGGCTGCACCCGGCCGTCTGCACGTGCGTCTTCATGAACATGCTGCGCTCGCTGGTGGCGCCGTAGCGGCCCTTCATGGCCCGGGCCCAGATGCGCCGTGCCGCGCGGAGTTTGCAGATCTCCTCGAAGAACTCGTTGTGGCTGTTGAAAAAGAAGGAGAGGCGCGGGGCAAAGTCGTCTAGTGCCATGCCGCGTTCGAGGCAGGCCTCCACATATTCCAGCCCGTCGCGGAGCGTGAAGGCCAGTTCCTGGGTGGCGGTGCTCCCCGCCTCGCGGATGTGGTAGCCGGAGATGGAGACGCTGTTCCACTTGGGCAGGTAGCGGCTCTGGAACTCGATCGTGTCCACCACCAGTTTCACGCTCGCCTCGGGCGGGTAGATGAACTCATTCTGGGCGTGAAACTCCTTGAGGATGTCGTTCTGGAGCGTGCCGCCCAGGTCGCTCCACGAGATGCCGCGCTGCGGTGCGTGGCCCAGGTAGAGCGCCCACACGACCGCTGCGGGGCCGTTGATGGTCTGGCTCACCGTCACTTTGCCGACGGGAATATCCGCGTACAGCCGGTGCATGTCCTCGATGGTGCAGATCGCCACGCCGCACTTGCCCACTTCGCCCGCCGAGAGCGCATCGTCCGAATCGCGTCCCATGAGCGTGGGCAGGTCAAACGCCGTTGAGAGCCCGGTGTTCGCGGCCGTGCTGCCTTTGGCCTGCTCCAGCAGATACTTGAAGCGTTTATTCGTGTCGTCGGCGCTGCCGAAGCCCGCGAACTGCCGCATCGTCCACAGGCGTGTGCGGTAGCCGGAAGGGAAGAGCCCCCGGGTGAACGGGAACTTACCCGGCACCGCGATGTCGCGGTCGAGGTGCTTGAGGGATTCGGCCACGCCGGGGCCGTAGACCGGGTCGAGCACGATGCCCGAGATCGTGACGGCCTGTGGGTCGAGCCCCTTGGTAGGGCTTGGCGAAACGGGGGGCCGATTCATCGTCGACATGCGGTACTCCCAGGGTTCCGGTGCACTCGGCCGCGGCGGCCTTCCCGGGGATGATAGATGCGGCACGGACCGCGCTTCATGCTGCGGGAACCTGTGCGGGGTGCTGGCGTGGGGCCGGGCGGACCGTGGAGCGGTTGGATCGTGCAAGTGCTGCCGGCCTTCGGGAGATGCCAGCAGGCAGCCGGCGGCACAGTGGCTGGCAAATACAAACACAATGCGAACACAATGGCCAAGGCCTCCGGCCGTTGCTAGGGGAAACCTCCCTGAGGCGTGGTGATGACGTGCACATCTTGCGAAAAGAGGCGAAAAAACACTGCAGTGGGTTGCACATCGCCCGGGTTTGGTCCATAATCCGGTGTTCGCGTTGTCCGTGCCTCTGGAGAGGGGCACGAAGGGCGCGGACGGTACGTTTGTGTGGACGGATAGAGTGGAGGAAGGGAAAAATGCGTTTCAACGCTTTCGCGCTCGCTTCAATTGCTGGTTTGGCCGTAGGGACATCTGCTCCTGCGACGCTCGCTGGCGGGCCTTTCATCAAGACCATCGATGAGTTTGTCGACCCGGCGTTCTCGCTGACGGTTGATGCCACGATGTTCCCCCTGAACACGACGAAGGCTGCGTTCACGGTCACCCCGACGGTGATCGGTGGTCAGCGCGACGCCTTCCTCATCTATGTCGGCTTCCCGCCGCCGGATGTGGATGAGACCGATCGCGCCCGCCTGCGGTTGTTGACGGCGTCTGGTGCCCTCTCGGTCAGCAGCGACTCGGGTGTGACGCCTTGGGCGCAACTCAGTTATGCCGGGCTGGGCCGCTTCAACAACATGAGCGAGAACTTGGCTGCGGGCGGGGCCAACGCCATCCGTTTCGACTTCGTCCGCAACGATTTGGCGATGGACATCCGCGTGGAAATGTACAGCCGTCAGGGCACGGCCGCCGCTGCCAAAGTCGTTCAGACCGTGGTCGCACCCGCCCAGAACAGCCAGTTCCAGATGTTCTTCCCCTACGGCACGTTCGCCTTGCAGAGCGGCGCCGCGTTCGACTTCACCGATGTGGACCGTGTCGATGTGATGTTCTTCCCGCAAACCGGCGCGGACTTCACGCTTGATGCGATCGGCACCGTTCCCAGCCCCGGTTCTGCTGTGCTCGTGGCCGCGGCGGGCATCATGGTCCTGCGCCGTCGCCGCCATGTTGCCTGATCGTGGGTGTGTGCGGGTTTGCCGGCGAGGTCGGTCGATTCAGAACAACTCAACCCGTGTCGGGGTCAATGAAGGACTCCGACGCGGGTTGTTTGCTTTGGTCTGGAGCCGAGGGCCCGGACGCACCCGGGCATGATTGCAGCGCGTCGGCAGGGGCCGGCTGCCCGCGAACTCACTTCAGGATGAGCGGCTCAGAGTCCGGCACACGCGGCACGGGTGCAGCCATGAAACGGCGCAGGTACTTATCGCAGAGATTGAAGCCTTCGGCGTTCAGGTGCGTGCCGTCGGCGTAGAGCCAGGGGTAGAGCGAGAAGGCCGAATCGGCACCCAGAAGCGGGTCCTCCGCGAAGTCGATGACCTCGTCGTATCCCTGGCCGATGTTGGCTCGCAACAGGTCGTTGAGGATGCGGCGGCGGTTCTCGAACCCCGACTGGCCCGCGGGTGTGCCGGTGGCGCTGCGAGAGAGCAGCGTGATCACACCGATGCGCGTGAAGCCCGCAGCCTTTCGCGCCAGGCAATACTGCTTGATGTTGTTGAAGACCGCTTGGGCACGCCCCTGGTCGTTGCCGGCGGGCTGGGAGATGAGGTCGTTGGAGCCGATCTGGAGCATCAGCAGGTTGGGCAGGCCCGGGCGCACCACCAGGTCCACGCTCTGGGCGGCCTGCTGGCGCACGTCCGCCGCGCCGTTGCTGGAGACATCATCGCCCCCGCGTGCGAAGTTGTAGGCGATGTCATGGCGCGACTCGATCGAACGCCACGCATAGTCGCGGTTGAAGGAGGTTGAGTAGCCCGCCGCGGACGAGGAGCCCTCGACCACCACCACGCGCCGGGGCACCATCGGCACGTCGTATACAGCCGCAAGGGAGCCCCGCAGGGTCCCCAACTCCGCCTCGGTCAACCGTCGGTTGTAGAGGAGCACGACGTGGGCGTTGCCCAAGAACCCGTTGAGGTTGCCCGACCAGGCACCGCCCAGTCGCCAGGCCGTCGCCGCCGTTGCCGGACTGGGCACGCGGCTCGCCGTGGATGCACGGTCTATACAGGTGAAGTCCACCGTGCTCGTGCCGGAGCCGCGCCAGGCCATGAACGCCGGCGACGAGACCGCCTTGACGGTGGTG
The DNA here is from genome assembly GCA_046156035.1 of Phycisphaerales bacterium. Classification (GTDB taxonomy): domain Bacteria; phylum Planctomycetota; class Phycisphaerae; order Phycisphaerales; family UBA1924; genus JAEUIX01. Next base: position 29,833 of record JBJXEW010000034.1, read on the forward strand.
CCCGCGAACACGCCGTTGGGGTTGATCGAGTCGGTGTAGGCAAGTTCGGAGTCTCGCAGCGACGAGGTGAGCGGCCCGCCTACACGCAGTGCGAAGTTGGGGCACGCGAGCACAGCCTGCAGATACTTGGGCGTGCTGCCGCCGCCCGCGCCCGCCAGCAGGCGAGCCGAACCGACATAGACGACGGTGAAGTGGTCGGAGGGCAACTCCGCGCTCGTGGGGGAGGTGGTGCCCATCCACTTTGCACCCGCGAAACTGGCGATGTACGGATCGAACGACACCGCCGGCAGGCCGCTGGGCGTTGCGCTGGCCAAGAGCGACGGCTGATTGCTGCCGCTTGCCTGCACCAGCGTGTTCCCGCCGCCGCTCGCGTCCGTCCAGGTCAGGCCCGCGAAGGTATTCACCAGCCCCGATCGCGCGTCGTACGCCGCGATCAGTCCGCCCTGAACCCGAGGCGACACGGTCTCCTCAATCACCACGCCCGAACCAGCAACACCCGTCGTGTCGGAGACGGGATCGTGCAGGTTGACGGCGAAAGACGGCGCAAAGACCAGCCCCGCGCCCCCGATCGAAACCGGCGACTCGCTGCGACCCGCAAGCGAGGCGATTTCGGCGGGGGTCAACTCGCGGCCGTACCACAGGCCCACGTCGCTCACCGCCCCGTCAAGGCCGGGAGCATTGCCGCACGCACCCAGCGTCACCGTGCCTGTGCCCGCGGGCGGCGGCGGCAGGTTCTCCTGTTCCACCGTCACGAAATTGTCCACCTCGACACCGTCAACAAACAGCCTGATGTCCGTGGTGTTCACCCCGCCGTTATAGGTGAACGCCACGTGGTGCCAGCCGCGGTTGCGTGCCGCCACGCCCGCACCCAGTGTGTTGGGAACACCGATCAGGCGCAGGGGTTGGACGGTCGTGCCCGCCGGGTCGCCCCGCACCACGCCGAGGGTGCCGGGTCCGGCGGTGTTGATCTCGAACGACAGGGCCGGCGCGGCTGGCAACACCCCCTCCAGCGTCAGGATCGCCTGCCTTTGGCCACCCGTCATGGTGCGCGGATACACCCAGGCGGCACCCGAAACGGCCTGGCCGGTTGAGGGGAGCGGCGCGAGCGCGCTCTCGTAGGCCACCTGATGCGACTGTGCGTTCAGCAGAATCACGGACATGACGGTCCTCATCGGTCCACCGCCCCAACACCCGAAGGTGCCAGCGTCGGGAAGCGGCCCGTGGCTTGGCGACACCCAGTTTCCCCAGTGTGACTGTACCGCAGGAACGGCCGCGCGGCCCATAATCTGCATCGCAATCGTCGCGATTGCGGACGTCCCGCACCCCCCCGCGGCTTCCGCTCTCCCGCGTCGAAGCCCCGTGAGGGCCGAGGATGGCGTGTTTTTCCACGGGCAAGCAGGAAAATTGAGGTTATACTCCACTCGGGGCACGGTGGGTTCGATCGTTACACGTACGTCTGAGCCTGCCGGCGGGTGGGCGGGCCGTGTCGCCTGCGCCGCAGGCACGATCGAAACACGAACCGGCCGGATTTGAAGAGGTGCAGGTTGCTTGCTCGTTTTGCCCCGTCAGGATGCGCCCGGTGTATCGCGGTTGCCGCGACCGGTTTGGCGGCTGCGCCTGCCGCGGCACAGTCTCCCACGTTCACACCCTTGGGGTTCGCGGTCCCGGCCCATTACCGATCCAGCGCTTTTGCGGTCTCGGCAGACGGCAGCGTGATCGCGGGAGTGAGCGAGGGGAGCGAGGGAAAGCAGGCCTTCCTCTGGACCATCCCCGCCGGTATGACGGCCCTTGGTGACCTTCCCGGCGGCGCATTGTCGAGCCACGCCGCGGCGATCAGTGCCGATGGATCGGTGATCGTGGGCACGGGAACCACCACGCTTGGGCCACGCCCCTTCCGTTGGACCGCCGCGCTGGGCTTGCAGGATCTTGGCGCGCTCCCCACGGGGAACGGACGCGGGCGGGCCACCGGTGTTTCCGCCGACGGCGCCGTGATCGTGGGGGCATCGAGCGTGTCCGGCGGCAGTGCGGCGTTCCGCTGGACCGCCGGCAGCGGCATGGTCAGCCTGGGCGCGCTGGCCGGCGGCGAAGCGATCAGCGAGGCCGAGGGCGTGAGCGCGGATGGCTCGACCGTGGTGGGTTACGCGTTCATGCAGGGGCGGCCGGCGCCGTTCCGCTGGCGGGCGCAGGGCGGCATGTCGGCGCTTCTTGATGCGATGGGCGTGCCGGGGGCGGGCGCAGCGCATGGCACGAACAGCGACGGTTCGATGGTTGTTGGCTACCGCGACCTCGCCACCGGGATGAGGGAGGGGTTCCGGTGGAGTGCCGGTGCCGGGCTGCAGGGCTTAGGCACGCTCGGTGTGGACCTGCTGCAGGTGGTGGTGAGCGACGTCTCCGACAGCGGCGACCTGCTTGTGGGAACCGGCGGGGCGCACGGGGTGCTCCAGGCTCAGATCTGGGACGAGTTCTTCGGCCTCGAGAACCTCGCGGAAACCCTCCGGAACGCGTATGGGCTTGAACCGCAACTCCGCGGCTGGACGCTGCGCAACGTGTACGCCGTGGCGGCCAATGGCACGACGCTGGTGGGAGACGGCATCAACCCGTGCGGGCAGGTTGAGGCGTGGGCGGCCACATTCAACCCGCTGTGCCGCCCCCCGCAGGTGTGGGACGCGCCAGAGGATGAGTTTGTTCCCGAGGGGGTGGCGCGGAGTTACACGGTGGATGTTCGCAGCGCGCTGCCGATGACGCACCAGTGGCTCAAGGACGGCGTGCCCGTCGCCGACTCGCCACTCGTGACCGGCACGACCTCAAAGACCATCAATTTTCTCGCGTTCGCCACCGCCGACGGCGGGCTGTACCGGCTTGAGAGCACGAACGTCTGCGGTGTATCGTCCACGGTGGAGGTCGCGTGGGTGCCGCGCGAAGCGTGCCCGCTGGATTACAACGACGACGGCAGTCTGAACCCCGACGACCTGGGCGACTACATCACCGACTACTACTTTTTCAGCGGGATGCCCGAGTTCCCGTTCCCGCCGCGCGCGGACTTCAACCTCGATGGGTCGCTCAACCCCGACGACATCGGTGACTACATCACCGCGTATTACACCGGTGGTTGCTGACGCGGGCGGTGCGAGCCGGGTCGGGCCGCTGGCTCACTTCACGGCGTTGGCGGCCTTCTGCTGGGCGGTGTAGCCGTCGCGGCGCTTGAGCGCCTTGACCACCAAGCCCTGCTTGATCGCCTTGGCCGAGGCCAGCACGCGCGTGGGCTTGCCATCGATCAGCGCGGTGATCTGGTGCAGGTTGGGGCGGAAGCGCCGGCGGGTGATGCCGGTGGGTTTGAGGCCGAAGCCGCCCTTGGAAATCTTCTGGCCGCGCCAGGTGCGCTGCTTGCCGAAGGAGGTTTTCTTGCCGGTGAAGTGGCAGACAAAGGCCATGTGCGTGCTCCAGACAGGGCGGAATGATTGGCGCGAAGCACGCCGTTGGCAACCCAAATCAGCCAAACAGACGCCCAAAGGGCCTGAGGCGTGCCGTTCCGGCTGGCCCGAGGGGCCTTTCGGGCCTAGTCTTGCCGCTCGAAAAACCGTTGGGGCGGCACGGGTTTCACGGCGGCACAAGCGTGCCGCGCCCGCCGCTCCTAACTCTCCGGCCCCGCCCCGCGCGGCGGCCCGAAAGGACAGCCCCATGCCCCGCACCCTCAAACTGCTGCTCATTGAGAACGTCGACAACACCGGCATCGTCGGCGATGTGGTCACCGTGCGCAAGGGCTTTGCCCGCAACTTCCTCCTGCCCCGCAACCTCGCCACCGAACCGAGCGACGAGAAGGTGCAGGAACTCGCGTCCAAGCGTGCCGAGGCCCAGAAGGAACTGGCCGAACTCCGCAAGCACCGCGAGCAGGTGACGGCCAAACTCAACGGCTTCGAACTCACGATGATCCGCTCGTGCAACGACCAGGGCATCCTGTACGGCGCTGTTGTGCAGCAGGACATCTGCGATGAACTGGCCAAGGCCGGGTTCCCCGGCATCAAGCAGCGAGAAGTGCGGCTGGGCCAGGTCATCAAGCGCGTGGACCACTTCGAGATCCACGTCAAGTTCGACGCCGACCTCGATTCGGTGATCAAACTGAACATCAACGCCGATCGCAAACTGGACCTCGACCGTCGCACGGGCGACACGCCCAAGGCCGACGCGGCCGCCACCGACGGCGCAGCCGCTCCGGCGGATGGTGCGCCCGCTGCGGCCGAGGGCAAGGGCGACAAGCCCGCCGACAAGCGGCCCGACCGCAAGCCGGCCAGCGACCGCCCCCGCTCCGACAAGCCCGAGGGCGACCGTCCCTCACGCGAGGGCCGGCCCGACCGCGAAGACCGCCCCCGTCGCGGCGACATGATCGCCAAGTTCGATGCCGCGAGCCTCGAAGTGACCAAGGGCTGGGGCAAGGCCGCGGCGGCGGCCGGTGCGGCTCCGACTGCGGGCGGCGATGCACCCAAGGCCGCCAAGGGCGCGGACAAGGGTGAGAAGAAGAGCGAGAAGAAGGGCGACGGCAAGGGCAAGAAGGGCAAGTAGTCCGCCCCCGCACCGGCCCCTCGAACACAGATCGAAGGCCCTCATCCGGACATCCGGGCGAGGGCCTTTTTTCGTGCGTTTGGCGGTTGGCGAACCGTGCGGCTATTTCTGGGGCGAGTCGAGCGCCACGCTCGGACGGAAGTCTCGGATGACCTTGGACCCGACGGCGTAACTCTTGAGTTTCACGCCCAGACTGGGACGGAAGAGGAGCGTCAACTTCTGATCGGTGCGGCTTCGCGACATGCTTGGCAGGTCGTTGATCGAGGCGATGGGGCTGCCCGCGGTGTAGCGCAGGTGATGCTCGGTCGCGTCCTCGTAGATGAAGCCGATGGCCTGGAAGCGTTGGCCCGACTCGTCGATCAGCGCGGGCGGTCCATCGCCCGTCTGCGATTCGGGTGAGAGAAGACTGAACTGCGTGGTCGGGCTCACGTCCACCTGGACGACGACGGTCGAGGCATCGACGCTCAGCCTCTCCACCAGCAGCGTCCGTTCCACGCCCTGCTGCGCCAGGTCGGAGGGCCTGAGGCGTGTTTCGCCGCTGACCACGAGGTTGGTGTCGCTCAACTCAAGGCCCGGTGCCTGGCCCTTGACGAGCCGCTTCGTCAGGCGGTTGCTGACCTGAAACTCCGCGTTGCCCCCGCCGCCGTCGGGAGCGCCGGTGAACGCCCGCGCGTTGGAGCGGTCGAGCGTGCCCCCGCCGGTGCCGGCGAACAGGCTGCCCGAGCGGACGGCGTCGTCGCGCTCCGCCGCGCTGGCGTACTGGGCAAAGACGGGGATCGGTTGTTCCTTCGCGTCGTCGAACAGGCTGAGGCGGATGTTGCGCACGACGACCGCCAGGGGCGTGCTCCCGGGCGGCACGAGAAACTCAAAGCCGAAGGGCGGGTCGGCCGCGCCGCCGACGCTGCTGATGTAGACATCGCTCGCGTCGTAGCGCCAGCGGCCGCTCATCTTGCGGTCGCCCTGGGCCTGGCTGACGGCGGCGATGGGCTGCACGGCGGTGGAGGACCCGTCCGCATCGCGCACGATCAGTTGCACGTGGCCGCGCCCGAAGGCCACCTGGCCCACCTTCTCGCGCAGGCCAGCCTTGGTGCCCAGCACCACCCCCTCGATCTTGAAGTTGCCGGTGGGGGGGGTGCCGGTGATGTCGGCGGATTTCTGGATCACGCCGGGGTCGAACGTGTCGGCCAGCAGGGCCTGCGCCGGCAACGGCGCCTGGTCGGAGCCGACGGTGTAGCGCCCGATGACCACCGCGTCGTCGGGCCGGATGTTGTTCTTGAGCAGCATGCCCGCCGGGCCCAGGCGTGTCAGGAAGCCGCGGTCGGCCGGATTGGGCATGTAGACGGCCATCGGCGTGCCGCTGCGAAACGTGGTGGCCGAAAGACGCGAATACAGCCCGGCCACGATCCGGTCGGCCGGCACCCAGAGCGGGCTGGTCCGCACGAGCGCCCCGGATGCGCGCTCGTAGGTGATGGGCTGGGCGCCGAAGGTTTCACTGCCCCCGCGCAAGTGTGAGAGTGAGATCGCCAGCACGCCGGCCGTGATGAACCCGGCGATGGCCCCGCACACACCCCCGCCGGCGTAGTTCGCACCGTCGCTCACGATGATGTTCGCCCGCACCACCGTGGTGAACAGCGTGGAGAGCACCGCCACGCTCACCGTGAAGGGGACCGCCAAGCCGACCGCCCACGCGGCGTCGATGGCGAACTGCGAGGTGGTGTTGCTGAGGATCGCGTAGGCGGCCGTCTCCCAGAGGCCGAAGGCGATTGCGCCCGCGGCGATCACGCTCATCAGGTGCAGCAGGGCGTTGAAGAAGCCCCGCACAGACCAGATGTAGCCCACGAGGGCGATCGTCAGGATGACCAGCACGTTGAGGATCATGAACCGCTACTCCACAGGAATCGGGCACGAACAGGGCGGGGCCGTCAACGGGACACGAGAGCGGACAAGGGCTGAGGTTGCGGCGTCATGCCGCGGGGGCCGCGGGCTTGGCTGCCGGCGCGGCGGCGGAGGTGGGGGGGGCGGTGGGAGCCGCGATCCGCTGCACCTCTTCAACGGAAGAGATGCCTGCCACGGCCTTGCGGATGGCGGCTTGCTGGATGGTGGGTTGGCCGCGCTTGCGCATCGCCGCCCTGAGGGCGTTCACGTCGCCCTCCGCAATGCACTTCTTCTCCTCGTCGTCGATGCGGTAGACCTCGAAGCAGCCCTCTTGGCCCACGTAGCCCGTTCCGCCGCACTGCGGGCAGGTGATCGGCTCCTTGCTCTGCTTAGGGTCGATGACCTGCCCACCCTTCTTGAAGAGTTGCTGCACCTTCTCGCCGGAGGCCACGCCCATTTTTTTGAGCATGTCGGGCCCCGGCGGGTAGCCCACCTTGCAGTTGGTGCAGAGTCTTCTCACGAGACGCTGCGCCACCACGCCGCGCAGGGTCTTGGCGCACTGAGCGTTGTCACCGACCGCCCGCATGTAGAGGTCCACCGCTTCCAGAGCGCCCGAAGCCTTGAGGCTCAGGTACACGCGGCTGCGCTCGGCATCGACCTTTGCGACTTCTTTGGCCGTGGTCGCGTCGGGGCATTCGCCGATGGCCACGATGTCCGGATCGCGGCGCAGGATGGAGCGCACGCTGGTGGCGAAGTCTGCGCCCTCCACGTTGGGGTCGAAGAGCGTGTGCTTCACCCCCTCCATCGCCAGTTGCTGCTCCATTTCCACCGTCTGGATGGAGTTGGTGTACGCGTCGTGCATTTGCAGCACGCTGTACATCGTGGTGGTGCGGCCCGCATCCGGGGGCGCGGCAAGCAGCACCACGCCGAGTTTCACCGCGTCCGGGATGGGTGCCTCGTCGGGAGGTGGTGTCTTCGTCGTCTGCCCAGTCAAGATCTTCATCTCGGCCAACTGCTCGGGGAGAAGGCCCAGGTCGTCGGGCTTGCGCTTCACGGCCTTGTCCGGGTCCATCAGCAGCGTCATCTTCATCCCGCCGGTCACGCCGATCGTCGTCACGCGCACCTTCCACTTGCTCGAACCCATCTCGGCCGTGGTGTCGCCCATGCAGCGCTTGCGACGCTCGTTCTGGTCGAGTTTCGCGGCCTGCTTCCACAGGTCGATCACCTTGATCGCGACAGGGCCCGGGAGTGTGTCGCCCGGGGTCTTCACGCCGTCCACGAGCATCTCGGCCTTGTAACTGCCGTCCTTGCTGGCCAAACCCAGTTCCACCTGCGTCGCACGCGCGGCCATGGCCTTGAAGAACAGGTCCTCTGCCGCCAGGCGCACCTGCAACTCGGGGCTCTCGGCCGGCGGCGCAGGAACCGTGGTCTTGTCCGGCAGGCGCATCGTCAGCCGCACCTCCGCCGAGCCCTTCTGCCCCTTCTTGGCCTTCTTCTCGCTCAGCATCTTGCCGAGTTTCGCGAACTCGATGCGGTGGGCCGCGGGCACGCGCGCATCCTTGTTGGCCACCTGCGGGTACCAGAAGAGGTCCACGCCCAGAATCACCAGCATGGCTACCCACCCGATCCAGAACGCCAGTTCGCCCTTGATCGGCACCAGCAGCGGCACCAGTACCGCGGCCAGCCCGCAGCAGAGGTGGATCGAGTTGTACTTCTGACGGGCGAGGTTCCAGCGGGCCGCGTGCTTGTCATAGATCGTCGAAACGATCCATCCCCAGGCGCCCAGCGTCACGAGCAGGATGAGGGGCTTCCACCACGACACCAGTGTGAGTGGCGTGCTGGCGAACAGAACGATCGAGTCGGCAAGCGATGCGCCCATGAAGGCTCCGGGGTCTGGGCCCTTGCGCGCTTCGCGCAACGGCCGGGCGTAAGGATACCGGCACTCCGCGCTCAACGCGCGGCGGCGTGCCCTGCCCGGCCGCCGCCTTCACCGGGCGGCCGGCGCAAACAGGAAGTTCACGGGAGCCGGAAACCGGTCCGCCCACGCCGCTTCGTTGTGCTCGGTCCCTTCATCGCGGAAGAGAAACGTGCGGCCCGACCCCGCCGCCTCCTGCACGCGGGCCTGCACAAGGCCCTCGAACTTGCGGCACAACGCCACGTACGCGGCGTTCCCCGCGGCGGCCTTCTCGTCGGTGCCGAACTCCTTGCCCCCGTAGCCGAAGTAGATGCGCTTGGGCCAGGTCTTCTGCTTCTCAAAGAACGCCAGCACCGCCCCGTCGCCCAGCGTCCATGACGGGCTCTCCAGCAGCACGGCACCGAACTTCTCGGGGTGCTGGCACGCCGCGTGCATGGCGATGATCGCCCCCAAAGACGACCCGCCGATGGAGGTGTTCTCCGGGCCTGTCTTCACACGAAATCCGCGCTCGATCCGTGGCATGACCTCGTCCACCACGAACCGCACGTACGCATCACCTGTGGGCTCCACGCCGGGCAGCACGCTGATGGGCAGGTACTCACTCGCACGCGCCCCACCGGCGTGCGGAATGCCGACGATGATGAAGGGTTGCACTTCGCCCGCGCCGATGAGCCGCGCCGCCGTCTCGTCCGCGCCCCACTCCGCCGGGATCGACGGCATCTTCATGAACAGGTTCTGCCCGTCCTGCATGTACAGCACGGGGTACGTGCGCGTGGTGCTCGCCGCGTCGTCATAGCCCGGCGGCAGCCACACGAGCACATCACGTAGCGCGGGCACACCGCCGCCAGCCACCTGCACGCGCCGGATGGTGCCAGCCACATCCTTGATGTCGTAGTAGGGGTTCAGGTCGGGGCGTGCCGCGGAGTTGGGCCGCTGGTCCGACCACTTGGGCACCTCGAACTCAAAGACGGGCTTCTCGCCCGGCTTCAACTTGGACACGTCGATCGTCGGCAGCAGGCGGTTGGAGACATCGGTGAGGTCCGCGGCGGCTTCGCAGCGGTCCCACGAGCCGCGCGTGAACTTGAACTCGAGCGGGCCGTCCTTCGTCGGCTTGGGCAGTTCGATCTGCCAGCGCAGGTCGCTGCGTGCCGTGAGCACCTGCTTGGCATCGCCGGGGTCCCAGCCGTTGTGGCTGCTGGCCAGGTGAATGGGCGAGTCGGCGCTGGCGAGCCCGGCCAAGTCCTTGACCACCAGCACAAAGCCCTGCGCGAGTGACTCTGGCTTCACAAGGCTGGAGTTGGTGGCCGCTCCTCCTGCCGCGGGCTGCGTGCCGCGCTCTGCGCTGGCCAGGCGTGCCTCGCGTCGCTGTGAGGCCTCGTCGCTCGCGTAAGCGAAGAGTCCGCCGACGATCACAAAGGGTGCAACCAGCGTGGCCGTGAGAACGAATCGGTCTTTCTTCATGCAATCGCTCCGCGCTGATGCCGCGGCAAGCCACCCCTCCGGCGGGTGCCGCGGCGAGGCAGGAGATTAGGCCCGGTCGATGTGTCCGCATCCGATGCCTGTGGGCTGGCATCTCGACTCACTTCGCGGCGGCGAAGTTCTTGGCCACCTCGGCCCAGTTCACGACGTTCCACCACGCGGCGATGTAGTCCACACGACGGTTCTGGTAGTTCAGGTAGTACGCGTGTTCCCATACATCGAGGCCCAGAAGGGGGGTGCCCGCGCAGCCGGCAACCCCCTCGCCCATGAGCGGGTTGTCCTGATTCGCGGTGCTGCACACCTTGAGTTTCCCGCCCGGCAGGGCGCACAGCCAGCCCCACCCGGACCCGAAGCGCCCCATGCAGGCCTGGGCAAACTGGTCTTTAAACGCCTGCAGCGAGCCGAAGGAGTTGTTGATGGCTTCACCGAGTGCGCCGGTCGGATCTCCGCCGCCGCCCGCGCCAGCCGGGGCCATCACCCGCCAGAAGAGCGAGTGGTTGACGTGCCCCCCCAGGTTGTTGCGCACGGGGCCGCGTTTGTCGTCGGGAAGTTCCGAGAGTTTCGCGAGCGTTTGCTCGGCGGGCATGTCTGCCCAGCGCGTGCCTTCGAGCGCCTTATTGGCGTTGGTGACATACGCCGCGTGGTGCTTCTGGGAGTGGATCTCCATCGTCTTGGCATCGATGGAGGGCTCCAGGGCGTTGAGTGGATAGGAGATTGTCGGAAGGGTGTGCGACAAAGGGAACCTCCGGGCGGTGGTATGGCATGCGTCTGGGAGAAGCCTCATGGCCTGCCGGGCCGAGAACGTGCGGTCCGAGAACGAAAGGATAGCCGCGAGTGATGGGCTGTGAATCCGACGGGATCACGGGGTGGGTTGCAAACACACTACGAACGGCGAGGAATTCTGCTCGGTTCGTACAATATCGTTCAAATCGTCCAAATCTGCATTGCCGCCTGCTGAATTTGGGGGTACATTGTGCAAAGCACTTGCAGGTTCTTGGCCCGTCCGTATACTGGTTAGCAGTTATAAACATGAACGGAACTTGGCCGTTCATGCACGGTTCAGCCGCTATTCGCTGTGACGTACATCCCGCCCGATCCCCGCGTCAAGTCGCTGGGTCGGGCTATCAAGCAGGAGCCGTTTTTCCCACGAATCCGCCAAAGGACGAAACGTTCACCGATGGCCTGCGTATGAGTAGGGGAGGCCGCTGAGCGAGGTACGGCCGGGGCTTGCCCCGGCGGTGCAGAGTTGCAGGCTCGGGGCTCATTGATTCCAATGGGTCGTTGGGCGGCGGCGTGGGAGACCCTCGTTGCGAGGACGCGAGTGCGTCCGGCGTGGGTCAGTCGGACGGATGCCGAACAGGCCAGGAGGCTTGGTCGGATTGGACGAAAGGCCGAGTGTGAAACGGCTTGAAGGCAAAGTGACGCGGACCACCGCGAATCGAAAGGACAGCATGACCGCCCTCGCCCCCTCTAACCCCGGACCGCTCGAGCAGCATCGACGGCGCAGCCGCGTCGATTTTTCTGATGCGCCCCCGGCGACGGTTGCTTCGTCCTCCAAGAGGGGGGCGTCGCGTGCTGGTGTGTCAGCCCGTGCCAAGGTGGGTGTTCCTGCACCGGTCGTGGTGAAGCGCGTGCGCAAACTGAGCGCCGATGACGAGATGCTTCTCAACGGCCTCATGTCCAGCGAGCAGGATTTTATCGACAGCCCCGCCTTCTACGAAGAGCAGGCCACGCTGAAGATCTACGACGAAGCGCCTGACATTCAGAAGCCCGACACGAGTTGGTACCACCCCGTGATGGACGACCTCTCCGGTCGCACGCGCACCATCAAGACGGCCCAGCAGGTCATCCTCACCGGTGCCGAAGAGAAGGTGCTCTTCCACCAGTTCAACTACGCGCGCTACCGCATCTGGAAACTCCAGCAGGAAGTCTGGGCGACACCCGCGCGCAAGCCCACGCCGCAGCAGGCCGACGACATCCTCTCCTGGCACCGTCGCGGCGATCTCATCCGCCAGCAGATCGCCAACACCAACCTCGCGCTCGTGCTGGCCATGGCCAAACGCACGCGCATGAGCGAGGTCGACTTTGCCGATCTCGTGAGCGAGGGCAACATGGCCCTGCTCCGCGCGGTGGATAAGTTCGATGCCGGACGCGGCTACAAGTTCAGCACCTACGCCTGCCGCGCCATTCTCAAGGCCTTCAGCCGCCAGGGCATGAAGTTGAGCAAGTACCGCCAGCGCTTCCCGACGGATTTCGACCCGAAGTTGGAACGGTCCAACTTTCTCGAGACCAAGCGGAGCACGTTCGAGAAGGACGCCGCTGAGGAAGTGAAGCGCATCGTGCTCAACAACCGCGCCGAACTGACGGACGTGGAGCGCACCGTGATCGAGCACCGCTTCGGGCTCGAGAGCGGCGAGCAGGACAAGCCGATGACCCTGGAGCAGGTGGGCCAGATCATCGGCGTGACGAAGGAGCGTGTGCGCCAGATCCAGAACAAGGCCATGGAGAAGATCCGCCTTGAACTGGAGGCCAAGTTCCTGGGCAACCGCGAGGCCAAGCAGGCCGAGGCCCAGGCTGGCGCGGGCGCGGGCGGCGAGGCCACGCAGCCCAGCCTCGAGCAGATCGTCATCAACAACTGATCGCCCGGATCGTTGAAAGAGCCAACCCCGGCCACCGTGGCCGGGGTTTTTTTGCGATCGCGCAGGCACCTGCACCACCCACGCCCCGGGCAGCGGGAACCCCGATCCAACCGGCCGCGTATAGGCTCCTAACCCCGCAGGAGCCCCCCATGCGCACGGTTGTCGTTCACACTGCCTTCACACTTTGCCGCGGCTCCGAACCACAACCATTCGCAGTTTCTGCGCATTGTGGTGTGGTGCCCGGTGAGGCTCCGATCGCACGCGTCTTGATCGCCGTGTTCGCTGTGCTGGCCCTCGCCTTTGCCGCCTCCGCCCGCGCCCAGTGCGCGAAAGAGTGGATCACTGCTTCTCCCGTGCCCGGCGTGGATGGCATTGTCAACGCCCTCACTTTGTGGGACCCGGACGGCGAAGGTCCCCTCGCACCTCGCGTGGTGGCGGGCGGCGCCCTCGTTGAGGCCGGAGGCACCTACTCGGGCCGCGTGGCCGCGTTTGATGGCGAGGCTTGGTCGCATCTTCCGGGCCTTTCCACTGCGGCCGGGAGCGCGTCCATCTCGAAGCTGGCCGTGGCGAACGGCACCCTCTACGCGGGCGCTACCCAATCCTTCGCTGCCCCCCTCAGTTCAGCGATCATCCGCTGGGACGGCACCGCGTGGGTAGCAGTGCCGGGTGTGCCGGCTGGCACGCTTCAATCCATGGGTGTCGCGGATTCCGAGTTGATCATCGCGATCGGCACACAGGTCGCGGCGTACAACGGCACAACCTGGCGGCTCTTGGGTTCCCCCTTTAATAGCAGCATCAATGGCTTCACGGTGTGGAAGGGCCGGCTCGTCGCCGTCGGCAGTTTCTCCCTCCCGGCGACGCCCCCGTTCGCACGCCTGGCAGAGTGGGACGGCAGCGCGTGGCTCCCCATCCCCGGCTTCGTGGCAGGGCCGGGTTCCTTGGTGACCTCAGTCTGCGTGCACGAGGGCGACCTCGTGGTCGGGGGCACATTCACATCGGTGGGCGGCGTTTCCGCCGAGCGCATCGCACGCTACGACGGCACCACGTGGCACGCCTTGAGCATTGGCCTTTCGGGTTCGCCCACTGTTCTGGCATCCGCGGGTGGCTTCCTTTACGCGGGCGGCACATTCGCCACCGCCGGTGGCCTCCCTGCCCAGGGCCTGGCGCGCTGGAACGGCACGGCATGGGCATCGCTGGGCGTGAGCCTCGAACGTGTCTCCGCCATGGTGGCCGTGGGCGATGATGTGGTGGCCGGCGGCAACTTCCCCACCGATCTGCTCTCTGCCCGTGTCTTCCGCAACCTCGTGCGCGTTGGCCCCGCTCCGACGGACGCGCTCGGCGGCTCCGACGCCTTCGCGGGCTACATCCGCCGTTTCGCCACCTTTAACGGCGACCTCTTCGCCTCCTTCTGGCACAGAGACACACCCGGCGCCTCCACCCACAGCATGATCCTCGCCAAGCGGGTCAACAACCGGTGGGAACGCTTCGAGCCCACCCTGCGAGCGGCCACCATCACCGTCCTCGACACTGGAGGGCCAGACCTCGTCATCGGCGGCACCTTCACTGCGCCCCCCGCCATCGCCGGGCGCGGTATCGCCCGCTGGACCGGCACGGAGTGGGAGCCCTTCGCTGGAGGCGTCAGCGGCTCGGTCCTCGCCGCGACCGTGTTCAACGGCTCGCTCATCGTCGGCGGCACCTTCACCGCCGCCGGGGGCGTTCCGGCCCGCAACATCGCCGCTTGGAACGGCACCGAATGGACCCCCTTGGGCAGCGGAACCAGTTCAACCGTCGTGTCTCTTCTCGCATTGCGCGGCACGCTCCTCGTCGGGGGAAGTTTTGGCACGGCGGGGGGCATGGCGGTGCAGGGGTCCGCACGGTGGAGCGGCCTGCATTGGCTGACCGAACCCGCGCAACCGCCGATGTGTATCAACAAGCGCTTCGCACCTTTTTCCGACACACTCGCAATGATGCTGTTCACCCACTGCGGCGAGCCCGGTGCATCTTTCGTGCTGACCAACGGCACCACGTTCCAGTGGCTGCCACAGCACGATCAAACAGCCCCCCCGCGCCCACCCGGATTTCCAGCCACCATCCGGTACGCCTTCGTGCCGTTCTCCGATGCCAGCGGCAGCGTCGCCCATGACGGGGCCTTGTACGCGGGGGGCCTCAACTATTTGTCCGACACCTCACAACCCATCATCCCCATCCCCTACCGCATCATCCAGCATTACGACCCCGCATCCAACCGGTGGTCGCAGATCCCCGCCGACTTTCTCGGAACCGCGATGCCCCTCGCTCCGACCATCGCCAGCGCGGTAGACTCCGAGTTTCTGCGCACCGCGGCTGTTACCGCCCTGCACTCCGACGGCGACATCATCCACGTCGGCGGGCAGTTCGTCTCAATCAACGGCGCACCCGCCTACGGCTACGCCCAATACCGCGTGCCGCGCCGGCCCTTCATCACCACCAACGTCGCCAGCACCGGCACGCTGCCGGGCGGCTCGCTGGCCCTGAACATCGTGGCAGATGGCGCGGCACCGCTCACCTTCCAGTGGTTCAAAGACGGTGCTCCCCTCGTCGACGGCGCGAGCCCCTCCGGCTCCGTGATCGCTGGCGCCAGCACGCCCGCGCTCACGCTCGACGGTATTCAAGCCGCCGATCAGGGCGAGTACCACTGCGTAGTCAGCAACGCGTGCGGCAGTACTTCGTCGTCTATCGCATCCGTCTCAACCTGCCCGACAGACTACAACCGCAACGGTGTGCCAAACCCCGACGACCTCGGCGACATGGTTACCGATTTTTTTACCCTGCCGCCCATCCCCGGCCCAGGCGGCTTTGCCATTCCCTGCCCCGAAAACGATCCGCCCTTTGATTCGGGTTACAAGGCCGCGTACACGCCCGACCTCATCGGTCAGTGCGACGAACCCTTCGCCGACAACCTCGGCGACTTCATCACCGACTACTTCGCCTCGTCGGGTTGCTGATACGGATTACCCGCCGACCGCACGCTCTTGGGTGCCGCGACACTCCGCGCGCCCACCGGCCTGCCGCGCGAGTGCGAGCTCCTCAACGGCAATCTGTTCCTCACGCTGCGGATTCTGGAACCGCGCGCCCGTGCGGGTCGAACAGACTCCCGTTCCCTCACGGGACCGCCGATGGCGCTGCTGCGGGGCGAACATCTCCGTGTCGTTACGCCTTCATGCTCCGCTGAGTGGCGGGGGATTTGCCGTGCGGCACGGCGGACGGCCCCTGCTGGTGCGGTTCATTGGTGCAAAGACGGGCGGTGCGGGAAGTGGGGGGGTTGGGTCAGCGCCGCGTGCCGGAGAAAGTGCGAAGAACCTGTGCGGTGTGCTGGCCCTTGACGGCGTGTGGAGTACCCTATCGTGCAGACCGAACAGCCGCGTCGCTCGCCCGAGGCCGTGTTGGACTCGCCGGGCCTCGCCAACGGACACGCCCGACCCATGAGCGTTGCCAGCGACACGACGGCCAACTCCAACCCCGCGCCGCATATCCACATGGATCCGGACGAGGCGCACGATCCGCACGCGACGCGCTTCGGCGACTTTCTGAAGGCGGCGATCAAACTGAACGGGTCGGACCTCCTGCTGAAGACCGGCAAGGCGCCGGTGCTGCGCATCCGCGGGGCGCTCAAGACGGTGGACACGCCGCCGGTGAGCGCGCAGGACTGGAAGAAGATCGTTGATCACATTCTCGACGATGAGCAGAAGGCCGACTTGCACAAGTACGGCTCGGTGGACTTTGCCTACGACTACGACGAGAACGCCCGCTTCCGGGTGAACCTCTTCCAGGCCCGGGGCAAGCTCTCGATGGCGGCCCGGCTCATCACCAGCAACATCCGCCGCTTCGAGGACCTGTACCTGCCCGCCATCATGGCGGAGGTGTGCATGCAGCCGCAGGGCATCGTGCTCATGTGCGGCGTGACGGGTTCGGGCAAGAGCACGACCATCGCCGCGATGCTCGACTATGTGAACGAACGCAAGCCCGTGCACATCCTCACCATCGAGGACCCTATCGAGTACATCTTCACGGACAAGAAGGCGACGATCAACCAGCGTGAGATCGGCATCGACTGCCTGGATTTTAAGATCGCCCTGCGGGCGCTGGTGCGCGAGAACCCGGACATCGTGCTGGTGGGCGAGATGCGCGATCAGGAGACGTTCGAGGCCGCGCTGCACGCGGCGGAGACGGGCCACCTGGTCTTCGGGACCATCCACGCTTCGAGCACCACGCAGACGTTCAGCCGTATTTACGGCCTCTTCGAGCAGGAGGAGATCGACGGCGTGCGCCGCATCCTGGCCTACCAGATGCGGGCGTTCGTCTACCAGAAACTGCTGCCGACGCTGCACCCCAACATCGCGCGCATCCCCGCCCTTGAGATCCTCATCAACAACGGCGTGGTGCGAAAGTTCATTCTCGAGGGGCGCGAGGGCGAACTCCGCGAGTACCTCAAGACCATCGAGGCCCGCCAGACCGGCATGGTGGACTTCAACGGCTCGCTGGTGGAACTGGTGGAGAAGGAGTTCATCCACGTGCGCGTGGCGATGGACGCCACGCCCAACGGCGATGAACTGGCCATGCGCCTCAAGAAACTCGGCGGCAAGTAGGCTCCGCACCCGCGCACGCCCGGCCCATCTTCTGCCCGGCCGCCCGCGGCCCCCGTCCATCCACCGGCCCTTCACCGTGGTTGCCCCGCGTAACCCTGTGGCGATAGAATCCGCTCGGACTGGAAAAGAGCGGGGAAATTTCCCCGCACACGTGTTTCTTGGTTCAGGACCGCCGCTCGAAGAGTGCCCGAGTTCTCGACGGTTCCGGTTTTCCGTGTTTCGGGCATTTGGATCGATGCGATGATCAAGATTTATGTCGGCAACCTCCCGTTCCGCACCACCGAAGACGAACTCCGCGGCATGTTCGCCGAGCACGGCGAGGTGGCTTCCGCTGCGATCGTGCTGGACCGCGACACCGGCCGCCCGCGCGGCTTCGGCTTCATCGAAATGTCCGACGACGGTCAGGCCCGCTCGGCCATCGAGAAACTCAACGGTTTCTCCATGGAAGGCCGCGCCTTGGTTGTGAACGAGGCCCGTCCGCGTGAGGCCGGCGGCGGCGGTCGTGGCGGCGGTGGTGGTGGCTGGGGTGGCGGTGGTGGTGGCCGCAGCGGCGGCGGTGGTGGCGGCGGTTGGGGTGGTGGAGGCGGCGGCGGTGGTGCCCGCGGTGGCCGCGGCGGCAGCAGCGGTGGTGGCGGCGGTGGCGGCGGCCGCTGGTGATCTCGCCGCGTGGATCACGTGATCCACGCATCACCATGGCAACAACGAAAAGGCCCGCGAGTACACGCTCGCGGGCCTTCTTCACGTTTGGTTCCCGGATGTTCGCGCTGGATTCAGGCGTGCCGACGACGCTTGCACGCCGCGAGGCCGGCAAGGCCCGCGAGGGTGGCGGATGCGGGCGTCGGCACCACCGTGATATCGATGGAGTCGTTGGGAATGACGAGGTTGAAGGTGTCGCCCGGTGCCTGCCCGGTCCACTCGAAGACGATGCTCACGAGCCACTCGCCGTGCGTGAGTTGGGGGTGGTTGCCCAGGTCGGTGATGGCGGGCAGGAAGGTGTAGTCGAACGTGCCGTCCTCGCCGTACGAGCCGGCCTCACGCACGTTGTCGGCATCGCCGGTGCTGGTGCCGAAGCCCGTGATAAAGCCGCCCTCGGAGTTGAGCAGGCTGAAGCCCGCCCCGAAGTGGATCCAGCGGGCGGTGCCGCCGTCAAAGTCCCAGTTGAAGTTCCAAGCGTTCTGGAAGTGGTCGCCCGCGGCACGGGGCGCATCCACGATGTACGTCCCCGACATCTCCAGCAGGAAGATCGGGATGCCCGCGCCACCGTTGCTGACGATCGTGTCAAACCGTTCGCCGCTGAAGGAAAGGGCACGATCAGTCGTCGTGTCGCCGTCCAAGAGCGATCCGAAGAGTTTGATGCCGTCGCTCAGGGGTGACGAAGTCACGCTGATCGGGGCACCATCGACGGTCGTGCCGAAGCCCGGCGTGCCGTCGGGCGCAACGACCGTGGCAAGTTGCAGCGAGACCTGGCCCAACTCAAAGGTCACTCCCGCCAGCGCGGCGGCCGGGGCGAGCGGAAGCAGGGCGGCAGCGGCCAGAGCGGCAGCACAACGAGAACGAGCAACAGGCATGGATGACATTCCTTCTCTCCACTTGTTTGCCAGCCCCTCGTGGGCGGCACCACTCTCCGAACTCCTAGGGAATGTACCCCAGGTGTGCCGGTGCGACAAGCAAAATGGGCGCTCGCGTCCCCGAAACACGGGTTATTCGGCGCGTGCGTACACCGAACAGGCCCGCCGCGCTCCTGCGCCCGCAACGGCCCGTCCGGTCACGCCGGGCTGGGCATGGCGCCGGGGGGCAGGTCCGGGCTGGCCGGGCGAGACGGGGGTGCCGAGGGCCCCGTGGCCGCGTCGCGGCTTTTCTTGGCTTCGGCGGCGAGCAGGTCGCTGATGGTGGGCTTGCCGATCGATTCGCCCCGCATCAGGCGGTGCACGTCCGGGGCGTCAAGGGTTTCGTACTTCAGCAGGCCCTCGGCCACGGCCACCACCTTGTCCCACTCGCGACTGAGCAGGGCGTCGGCGTCCACATAGGCCTCGTCGGCGAATCGCTTGACTTCCTCGTCGATGATGCGGGCCGTCTCGTCGGAGTACGACTTCTCGGGCATGAACATCTCGCGCGTGTCGGAGCCCGCGTAGCGGATGAAGCCCAGACGCGGGCTCATGCCCCATTCCTCAACCATGGTGCGGGCGATGCGCGTGACCTGGGCGATGTCGCCCATCGCGCCGCTGGACATATCCCCCATCGCCTTGTGCTCGGCGATGCGGCCGCCGCAGGCCACGCGCATCGTGGCCTGGAGCCACTTGAGGCCGTAGCCCATGCGGTCTTTCTCGGGCAGGCTGAAGGTGGTGCCGCCCATGTTGCCGCGCGGGATGATGGTGACCTTGTGCAGGGGGTCGGCATCGGCGAGCAGCACCTGCAGCACGGCGTGCCCCGCCTCGTGATAGGCGGTGAGTTTGTTCTCGTCGGCCTCGCGCACGCGGCTCTTGCGGGCCCGCCCGAACTTGATCTTGTCGCGGGCCTCTTCGAGGTCGGTCTGCTCGATGAAGTCCTTGTTCTGGAGCGTGGCCGCGATCGCGGCCTCGTTCATGATTGCCGCGAGGTCGGCGCCGCTGAACATGGGCGTGGCCTTGGCCATGCGCTCCAGGTCGGCATCGGGCCCGAGTTTCTTGCTCTTGGCGTGAACCTTGAGAATCTCCAGGCGGCCCTTCACATCGGGCAGGGGCACGGTGATCTGGCGGTCAAAGCGGCCCGGACGCGTGAGCGCGGGGTCCAGCACATCGGCCCGGTTGGTCGCGGCCACGATGATCACGCCGTCGCCGGTGGCGAAGCCGTCCATCTCCACCAAGATCGCGTTGAGCGTCTGCTCGCGTTCGTCGTGCCCGCCGGTGGTGAAGCCCCCGCCGCGGCGGCGGCCGACCGCGTCGATCTCATCGAGGAAGATGATGCAGGGCGCGGCGTCCTTAGCCTGCTTGAAAAGGTCTCGCACGCGCGATGCGCCAACGCCCACGAACATCTCCACAAAGTCGGAGCCGGAGATGGAGAAGAAGGGCACATCGGCCTCGCCGGCGATGGCCTTGGCGAGCAGGGTTTTGCCGCAGCCGGGCTCGCCAATGAGCAGCACGCCGCGCGGGATGCGCCCGCCGAGTTTCAGGAAGCGCTTGGGGCTCTTGAGGAACTGGATGATTTCCTCGACCTCGTCCTTGGCCTCGTTGATGCCGGCGACATCGGCGAAGGTGACGCCGGTCTTTTCTTTCATCAGCACGCGGTGGCGCGACTTGCCGAAGTTGCCGAGCATGCCGCCGGCACCGCCCGCCGCGCTGCGCAGGCCGCGGAAGAGGAGCACCCAGATCACCAGCAGCACGATGCCGATGGGGAGCAGGCTCAGGAGCATCTGCGTCCAGAAACTGGTGGGCTGGTCTTTGAAGCGGCCGGCGGTGAGATCGTTCACTTCCTTGAGCCAGAATTCGCGGGCACCGGAGATGCGGTAAAAGACCGGGCCCTCTTCACCCTTGATCTGGCCCTCCTTCCGGAGGCCGTAAATCGCGGTGTCGCGTACCGAAACCGAGCCCTCGGTGATTCGGCCGGACTTGTAGAGCGTCTCGAAGTCTGCCCATGAGGCAACCGCCTGCCCCTGCTCGGTGATGCTCGTGAGAAGCAGAAACGCCACCAGGCCCACCATCAGCACGGAGAGCAGGCCGAAGAGCGAGCGCGACGGGCGCAGGTTGCCGGGGCCGCCCCCGCCGGGCCCCTTGCCGTTGCCCCCGGCACCTCCACCGTTGGAGGAGCCGTCGGCGTCGCCCTCGTCGGGCACCTTGCGCTTGCGATCGTTGGAGTCGGCCATAGGAGAGAGACTTCCGCGCGGCGTTCACTTCATTCGCGGGCCCACCTGCCGCAGGGGATGATATCGGCCCGGAACGGTGCGGGGGTGATTGCGCCAAGCCGTCGAAGTGCGTGCGGAGGGTTCACCACCCCGACCGGAGTTCACCCACAATGGCCCGAGCCAATTCCGCAACCGTGGCGTGCTGGCCCAGTTCCAGCCGTTCGTTCACCGGGCCGCTGGTGCCGCGTGCGGGCACGAACGCTTCGGCTGCGCTGAAGGCACGCCGCCCAACCAAGACCTTGCCTGTGCGGTTGTCCTTCCACTCAAAGTCGACGGTGATCTCGACGGCGAGCTGCTCGACAAACCCGGAGTCTCTGGCGGTGGAGATTTTCCGCAGTTCGCTGGAGGTGATGCTGCCGCGGAGGGTGGTCTGGGCGGCGTCAGATTGGTCCACGCGCCAGGGCGTGCTCTTGCGCACCTCAGCCACGAGCGCGGCGGCGAGTTCGGTCTCGATGCCGCGCGAGAACGTGGTGTTGTCGAAGATGGGCACGTTGATCGACGCGATGCCCGCGTCGTACGAGGAGGAGAATGCGTAGCCCTTGGCGGGGTCCGACGCGCACGCGGGGAGCAGCAGGCCCACCCCAACCAGAAGGGCAAAGGCCACGGCCACGCGTGCCCACGCTCGCGGCCTGAAGGCGTGAAGCGTGCTCACGGCGCGGCCTCCGGAACCGGGGCCGGCTCTGGCGCGTTCGCATCGGCGGGTTTGGCCAGCCAACCCCGCTCGCGCATGACATCCACGGCGCGGCCCGCCGCGGCGGTCTGAGGGTGGGCGGCCAGCAGGCGATTGAGCGTGTAGCGAGCCGCGACGAGATCGCCGCGGTCGAAGTAGTAGCGGGCGCTCTCCATCATCTGCGCACCGGCGGATTCATCGATTCGGGTGAGCAGGGCCTCGTCAAGCCCGGCCTGCTGGGCCTGTGCGGGGTACAGGCTGCTGAACCGGCGGATGAGCACGCGCGAATCGGTGAGCGGCGAGCCGTCGTAGCGCGGGCCCTTGAAGCGGGCGAGGCTGGAGTAGATGCGCCGCTGCATGGCCTTCATGCGGTAGGGGCTTTGCGGGTAGTTCAGCAGGAAGAGTTCGTACGCCTCGCTGGCGAGTTCCATGTCCGACTCGCGGTAGTAGTAATCGGCCAGTTCAATGCCCGCTCGCTCGGCCAGTTGGCTGCCGGGCAAGCGCTCCTGAATGCGGATGAGCAGTTCGGTGCCGATGTCATCGGCCGAGATCCACCGGAGGCCGAAACTCTTGCGGTCCATGCCGTTCACGTAGCGCACGGCGATCTCGAGTTCTCGCTCGCTGGCGGTGATGAACTCTGGTTGGCCCGCGAACTGCTTGACCACGGCCTCGTAGTCGTAGAGCGCCTCGAACTCATCGCCCGAGGCCGTTCGCGCGTCGCCCCGCGTGATGTAGGCCAGCGGCAACAGGGCGCTCTTCGAACGCTCGTTCTTCTCCAACCAGGTGTTCATGGCGCTGAGCGCGGCGGTGGGGCGGTCTTCGGCCAGGTCTTTGCGGGCTTGGGCGATGATCGCCTCATCGCTCCCCGGCACGGGTGCCGCGCCGGCCTTCCACTCGCCGGCCGGGTCCAGCGTGTAACGAGTCGATGTTTGTGCGCTCGTGCCCGCGGCGCAGGCAAACGCGGCAACGAGCGCGGCGACCGAGGCGTGGGGTCTCATGGCCACGAGGATAGCGGGAAGAGCAGGCCGCCGCGAGCGTTCGCACGGCCCCTAGCGAACCAGCGACGCGATCCGCACCGCCACGGATGGTGCGGCGCACACCACGTTGGCGCACGAATGCTCATCAAACGTGTTTGAGTGGCAGGAGGCCGACGTCCGGAAGCAGCCCGCGATGGACAGGGCCTCCGCATCCGAACGCGGGAGCGATGCCGCCGGGCCTTCCAGCCCGACAATCAGCACGCGGGGCGAGGTCGGGCTGCACGCGAGCGCTGCACCGATGGATTCCAGTTCGCCCGTGTCGAGGTCGGCGAGCGTCGTGCCGGGCGTCAGGCAATGGTCTGCCCAGCCCACGCAGGCGAGTTGCCCCGCCTCGTCTTCGGCGATGGCCATGACCACGGTGCGGGCCGGAGGGGCCAACACGGCCGGCGCGGTGGCGAGCCCGGTTGGCGCCACCGTGCCGGTGCCCGGCGCCAGGAGCCACACCGCGGCCGTGCACAAGGCCAAGCAGGCAGCAAGTGCAAGCCCAACACGCGCGGCGGTCCAGATGCGCCCCACCGGCCGCAGAGCATCACGCTCAAAGTCCTCGGCCTCGTGCGCGGCTCGCAGCAGACCTTCAAGTTGAGCATCGCTCAGGTTCATGGTACGTCACGCAGGTTTTTCGTGTGTGGGCCCGGTGCGCTCGGGGCAATCTGCGGTGTTCGCTCCTGAATCGCCAATCGCAACCGCTCCAGCGCGGCCTGCTTGCGGGCGTGGGCAGTGCTGGCCGCCACGCCCAGGCGCGAGGCGAGTTCTCGGTCGGAAACGCCCTCGGCGATCAGGCGCAGCGTGTGGGCGGTTTCGGCGTCCAGGCCGGCCGACCCTGCGGCGGGCGTGAGCAGTTCGCGGACAACCTCAATGAGTTCCGCCCCGGCCGCGGCATCCGAGCCGTGTCCCTCGTCGCTCTCGCCGGGCCGAGTCTGCGACCCCTTTGCGGGCCCCTGGGCGTGCGTCCGGGCCAGCGTGGCCGCGTGCTGCCGCCAGATGTTGTGCATCACGGCGTACACGAACGTGCTGGGCGCGGCCAAGGACGGGTCGTAGCGGCCCGCGGCGAGGGAGCGCGTCAGGGCCAGCCACGTGCGCTGGCTCAGGTCATCTGCCACGTCTCGCCGCCCCGCCGTCTTGGAGATGAACCAACGGGCCACGGCCCGCGCGAAGCGGGCGTGCCAGTCCGATAGGCGTGGGTCGCTCGCGGGTGTTTGGGTCATGTTCGAGCCAGGGGACGAGAGAGCGACCGGGATGGTCATTCTTCGGCGGGCCGGACGCGCTCGGGCGAGTTTGGCGTGGCGTGCCAAGGTTGTTTGGGCGCTTGTCCGAGCGCGATGACTGGTCGAAGGAAGAACCACCGCGCTCGCCAGCGCGTGCCCGATGCGCACGTCGCGAGCCTTGTCACCCCCGGTGCCGCGTGTGCAGCGCTGCGTCGGAGTACGATCGGCCCGGTGCTTTTTCCCTTCGGAGCGACCATGAATACGCGAACCACGTCCGCCGCTGTCCTCATGATTCTGGCCCTGGCCGGAGCGGCCGGCGGCCAACCGACAATCGAGCCGATGAAGGGCCCTCCGGACCTGTCCAAGCCGGGTGGTGGCCTGCCGCTGCCGCCGCCCAAACCCGTGGACACGACGCCGCGAGCGTTGACGTTCAGCGCCGATCGCCATGACTTCGGGCGCGTGAGCGACGACGCGTCGATACCGCACAGTTTCAAGTTCAAGAACACGTCCGACCGGACCATCACGATCAACAACGTGCACCCCTCCTGCGGCTGCACGTCGGCGCCCCTCACGAAGAAGACGTACGGCCCGGGTGAGGAGGGCACCATCGATATCACCTTCAACCCCACCAACCGGCGGGGCAAGGAGGTGAAGCACATCACGGTGGACACCGACGAGCCGCCCAGCGGGAAGCGCTACGAACTCACGTTCGACGTGGAGATCCTGCCCCGCGTCACCATGGAGCCCATGAGCCTGACGATGGGTGAGATCCGCTTCGGCAAGGCGGGGCAGATGCTTCTGACCGTCACCGGGCGGGGCGAGGCGTTCGATATCTCCGAGGCCAAGCCCAAGGACCCGACGTTTGTCATCGAGCGCGGCACGCGTGAGGTGACCGGCGAGGGCGATGAGAAACTCGTCAAACTCACCTACAACGTGAAGGTGCCCGAGAACACGAAACTGGGCCCCTACCGCAGCGTGCTCGAACTCAAGACGACGGATGCGAAGCGGGCCAGCGTCAGCGTGCCCCTCTCGGCCGATGTGGTCGGCGATGTGCGCATCCTGCCGGATCGCATCCCGCTGCGCCTTGGCACGCCCGGTGAGGCGTGGAAGCGCACCCTGCGGCTGGAGGCTCGCAACGGTGTGAAGTTCGAGGTGCTGGGTCTTGAAACCGAGGGCATCACCGACCTGAACCTCGTGGTCGATATGGAGCCGGTGCCCAACACCAACGGCACCGCCTATCACGTCTTTGTTTCGGGGACCGCGCCCGCGCAGGCTGGGCCCATCACCGGCAAGGTGATCATCCGCACGGACTCGAAAGACCTGGAAGAGATCATCGTGCCGATCGTCGGCAACGTGGTGGCCGCGGGTGCGCAGCCGATGCCCCCGCCCCGTGCTCTCTCTCGTCCGCAGCCACAGCCGCAGGTGCCGGCACCTCAGCCCGCACCCACTGTGCAACCCCAGCCCACCCAGCCCGCCAATGCCCCAACCCCCGCAACCCCGCCCGGCAACTGAAGCCGCGGCCGCGTGCGGCTGCGGCCCCGGTTGTGCCTGTGGTCCTGGCTGCCGCTGCGGCAAGCGGGCAGGCCTGGGCACCGTGCTCACACGCGCCCTCGCGCTCTGCGCCATCGCGGGCGGTGTGGGCCTGGCCGATCTCTCGCGCCGGCCGTTCACCATGATTGATGCGGGGCAACTCGCGCCCCCTGCCTCGCCCCCTCCGTCGACCCCGCCCGCGCAGGCTGCGGGGGGGGCGCTCGTGGCGGCCGCGGAGTCCGGGACGCTGACCCCTCGGTTACCCTCGGGGCTCGTTGGCGTTTCGTTCATCGACCTGCCGCGGGCTTTCGGGCTCTTTGAGCGGGGCAAGGCCAACGGCGACGCGGCCTTCATCGACGCGCGCCCCGAGCCCGAGTTTGCCGCCAGCCGCGTGCCCCTTGCCTTCCACATGCCGCTGGATGCGTTCTTCGGCGGCAAAGTGCCCGCGGACCTCGAGATGATTCCCAAGTCGTCGGCGATCGTTGTGTACTGCGGCGGCGGGGATTGCGACGCATCGATCCGCGTGGCCGAACGTCTGCGAGACTTCGGCTACGCCGAGATCTACATCTTCGAGGCGGGTTTCCCGGCGTGGGTCGAGGCGGGCAAGCCGGTTGAGGGTGGTGGGGGCGCGACGGGCGTGCCTGGCAAGAGCGGGGGGGCTGGCCAATGAGTTGCCCCATGAAGCCCGCGGCCCGAACGCTGTCGCTGG
Organism: Phycisphaerales bacterium; assembly: GCA_046156035.1. Taxonomy (GTDB): domain Bacteria; phylum Planctomycetota; class Phycisphaerae; order Phycisphaerales; family UBA1924; genus JAEUIX01. Next base: position 55,951 of record JBJXEW010000034.1, read on the forward strand.
TTGCTCGCGTGGCCCTTGGCGGCATGCTGGCCTTCAGCGGCCTGATGAAACTGGGCCTCTGGAACATCTTCGGCCTCATCGAGCCCATGACGCCCCGCGACTTTGCGCCCTCGATCGAGGGGTTCAAACTCGGTCTGCCGTCGAGCGTGGTGATCGCGCTCGCCTTCGTCGTGCCATGGACGGAGTTGCTCGTGGGCGTGGCCCTGCTGCTGGGCGTTTGGGCACGCTCAGCCGCGCTCGTGGCGAGCGTGCTGATGCTCACCTTCATCGCCATGATCTGGTCAGCCACCAGCCGCGGCCTGGCGCTGGATTGCACGTGCTTCGGCGCGATCAAAATGTTCTGCGAGGGCAAACTGGGCACCTGCCATATGGTGCGCAATGCTGCGTTCGCGGCGCTGGGCCTGTGGGTGGTGTTTGCGGGCGCGGGCTACCTGAGCGTCGACCGCCTCACCCGCCGCGGCTGAGTTGCTCCATCCCTTCAGGACACCGCAGACTCGTTTGCCCATGCGCGCAGGCCGCCCGCCACAAACCGTTCCAGGTGCTCGCGCACTGCGTCGATCGTCCGGGCCTCGCGCACCGCCTCCTTCAGCGGCTTGCAGTGCCCACCGTTGAGGTGCTTGCCGAACCACGAGATGCGCCGCTGCACCTGGTAGAGCGCGTACCGCTCGCTTTGGTGCAGCACCATCAGGTCGATGTAGCGTTGGATCGTGGCTACCTTCGCATCGTCGCTCGGTTCGGGCAGGTCCTCGCCGCGAGACATCAGCCACCACGCACGCGAAAACAACCACGGCGCGGCCAGCGCGCCCCGCCCGATCATCACGCCGTCGCAACCCGTCCGCCGGATCATCTCAACCGCGTCTTGCGGCGTGCGGATATCCCCGTTGCCGATCACCGGCACACGCTGCCCCGGTGTGCGGCACAGGGTGCCCACGGCCTCCACCACGCGCGCGATGCCATCATGGTTCACGACGCCGGAGAACTTCTGCTGCGTGGTCCGCCCGTGTACGGTGATGCCCGCCACGCCCGCGTCAATAAAGCGCGGGGCGAGAGACTGGGCCACGTGGGCATCATCAAACCAGCCCAGACGCATCTTGCAGGTGAGCGGGATGCCCAGCGGTTCGAGCACGCGCACGCAGGCACGCACGATGTCTGCGGCGGTGTCGGGGATGCACAGGAGGCGCGAGCCGCCGTCGGTCTTGGTCACCTTATCAACCGGGCAGCCCATGTTGATGTCGACGACGGTGGCACCGTGCTGCGCCGCCCACAGCGCCCCCTCGGCCATGATGGCGGGATCGGCCCCGTACAACTGCATGCAGATGGGCTGGTCTTCGGCATTGGTCTTGGCAAGGTCCAGGCTTGTCGCGCTGCCGCGAAGAAGGCCTTGCGGGCTGAGCAGGTCGGTGCAGGCGAGGCCCAAGCCGCGGCCGTCCGGGGCCAACTGGGCGCGGCAGATGAGCCTGAACGCCAGGTCGCAGTAGCCCGCGATGGGGGCGAGCAGCAGGTTGGTTTTCAGACTGACGGGGCCGAATCGCAGCACGCGGGAAGGGTAGAGGGTTGTCGCGCGGCACAGGGTTCTGCCGGGGGCCGTTATCGGAGCCTGTGGCGGCCCGGCCCGGTGGCGGGGGCTAGGGAAGCGGCACCAATCGGCGGCGGCGGGCCGAGAGTGCCGGCGTCCCTGCCACAGATCTGTGGCACGTCGGTCGATGAGGATGGTGCCAACCACTCGCCACCCGACCGGTTTGTCGCTTTCGTGCGGCAGGCCGGTTTTTTCTTGCTCGCGGCGCGCGGGGGTTGGTTGCGCCCGCTACGGCTCCCCTCTCGTGGCCTATCACGGCCCGAACTTGGGACGTGTTGCCGTTCCGAAATCCGCCTGAGACCAGCACGTGCCGCAGTTTTTCGCTTGCAGACAGGCAAGGTTGCGGTATCCTCGGCCTTGGTCGGGGCCGGTGCATGCGTGCCGCGCCGAGAAGGAATGAGAGGAAGGAGGGAAGGCTCATGTCGCACATCAAGCGTTCTTCGTTGGTCAGGGCGGCGATCGTTGTGTCGCTCGCGGGGTCAACGGCTCTCGCATCCGTCGTCGTCACCAGCGGCCTGGTGGACACATCCGCAACGGCCCTCTCCCGGCGCAAGGGCAGCGTTGCCGGCCCGTTCACGGACGACCCTGCGGCGCACACGGGCACATCGGGTTTCGTCGAGCAATCTTCCTCCGCCACTGCGGGCCCGGTCGGGCCCATTGACGATACCCATCCGAGCGTTCCGGGCACGCGCGGCATCGTGATGGCAGCGGGCGTGGCCTCGCTGTTCTTCGTCGATACTCCCAGCCACTTCACGATCTACGGCGATGCCGGGTCGAGCAACTCTTTCGCCGAGATGGACGGCGGGGGCTACTTGGGCGCGGCCAGCGCGTACTTCCGCACCGAGTTCACACTCGATGTCGCGGCCACCTACGTGTTGAGCGGGTTTGCCGACTTCAACAGCGAGGACCCGCTGGCCAGTCTGTTCTTCGTGGGCCCTCCGGGCCTGATCGTGCTCCTCACTGCCGGCAACAACGGCGAGTTCCTCTTCAGCGGTGCCCTGCCCGCCGGCAATTATTACCTCGAAGGGTTTGCCGGTGTGAACGAAGTGCCTGAGATCGGGGTTGGTGCCGACGGCGAAATCGGAGAAGTGTCCGCCGTCCTCAGCATCGCCGTTCCCGCCCCCGGCGCGGCAGCGTTGCTCGGCGCCGCCGGCCTGCTGGCGCGCCGTCGCCGGTAATGCAGCACGCCAACTATCGCGGCATGGCCCAGCCCGCCCAGCCCGGTGCCTTGCCCGATCCCTCGTGTGAGCAGTGCGGCTACCCGCTGCGCGGCATACTTGACCCGACCAGCGGTGCCACGTGCCCGGAGTGCGGGACGCGGGCCGACCCCGCCGGGCCGTGGCGGCCGGTCGGCTGGCCGTCTCCGCTCGCACGAGCGTTCACCATGTCCGGGCCGCTGCTGGCCGTGGCCGGCGCGCTGCTCGCGCTGGGGTTCGATCGCGCGGTGCGCAACTGGTTGGTCTGGCCGTTGTCGCTGGTGTGGCTGGTTGCGCTGGGCACGTTCGCGTGGCTCTGGCCGCTGGGCGTGGCGAAGACGTGGGCGCCCGCACGCGAGCCGCGTCTGTCTCGCCGCGCGGCAGTGTGGCGGGTCGCGTCACCGGCGCTCATCTTCAACACGGCAGCGGTTGCGGGGTCGCTGATCGCGTTCTTCCTGCTGCTCTAACCGTTCAGCCCGGCACGGCCACAAGGCCGGGACCCGGGCGCGTGAGGATGAGTTTCGTGTACGCGAGTTGGAAGTTCATGCGGATCGCGTTGCGCTCGGTGCCCGCGCCCGGGCGAGAGCCGATGGTGGCAACGCACACGCGGCGCTCCGCGGCGGCGTTCAGGCGCGCGGCGATGAGGGCCTGCTGGATGCCGCGCTGGCGGAAGGCGGGCAGGACGCTGAGGCCCATGAGGCTGGCGCAGCCGCCGAGCGTGGTGAACGGCTCACCATCTCCGGGCGAGGTCAGGAGCAAGGCCCCCGCGCCGACGAGTTGCTCACGCGGCCCATCGGGCATGTACGCGCCCATCGCGAGCGTGCGCGGGCCGCGGATGACGCGGGCGGAGAAGGCGATCTCGTCCTCCGTGGGCGCGACACCCGCGGGCTTGAAGCCGCTCACCGCCACGATGGAGTACGCCCGCACCTGGGCATCGTTGGCGGGGTCGATGACGCGGATCTGCAGGTCGCGCGGCGGCTCTGAAGCGGGACGCGCCGGATGTGCGAGAGACACTTGGCGGTACATCGCGTTGGTGAAGTCGCGCACGCCGCAGCCAAGATCGGCCAGGTCGCGGAAGATGCGGACATCAGCGAGGGGCGACACCTCGAAGCGCGGCTCGATGCCGGCGGATTCGTACCACGCGATGATGCGCTGGAGTTCTTCGCGTGGCACGGGCGTGGGCCATGTGGCATGACAACCCGCGGCCGATGGGGCAGGCACGCCGGGTTCGGCCAGGCCGAAACCGACGGCGTAGTTGATCCACGAGCCGGGCTTGCCGCGGAGGGCGAACCCCTGGCCGCCGGCGATTTCAAGCACGCTGTCGGCGATATCGCGTGCGCAGATGGCGCGGCGGCGTTCTTCGAGGCGGGAGATGTCGATCAGGTCCATGATGCCCGGAGCGTACGCCGCAGGTGTGCGGTCGCTGCCTCGGGTGCGCTGAGTGGTTGGCTCCCAAGCGGGTTTCTGCACTGATTCGCGGGATTGCGCTGGCGAGCGGCTGTGTTTGGCATTAGGATGGGTAGAGGGTCGCACATCCGGCGCGTGCCGGGGCTGTGCGGAGGCGGTTTGGGTTCGAGGATGCACGGAGAGAGCCCATGAATATGCGTGTGTTTGGTCGCGCTGCGTCGTTGTGCTTGGGTATGGCGGCGTTGTTGGCTTCGGCCGGCTCCGCCGCGGCGGGCGTGACCGTGACACTGATGCCGGGCGGGGCGCTGACGATTCCGCGGGGCGGCAGCGTGAACGTGGGCGTGGTCATCCAGTTCACGGGCCTGACGCCCTTGCCCACGGATCTGAGAGGTTTGGCCGTCGCCGTGCTGGATGTGCAGTTGGGAGCGATGACGCCCGCAGGAATCACGCTTGGATCCTTCATTCCGCCGCCCTTCATGAGCCGCGGGCCCGCCTCGGTGTCTCAGCCGCTCCCTGTCGGTGCGAGTCCCGGTCTCGACCACAACGGCGACACCTTCGTCGAGAGCGGGGATTTTCTGGCGTTCGCCACGGACTGGAACGCCGAGTTTATCTCCGGCACGTCTTTCGCGGCCGATTATAACAATGATCTTGAGGTCAATCCCGACGACTATGCAGACTACATCCAGGACTTCTACTCCCTGCGCGACCCGTTCGCGGCGGTGTTGCCGGGCGTGCTCGATGTGGCGGTCGCCGGGTTCGAGAGCCACCCCTTCTCCGCCGGGGGCATGACCATGTCCAACGCGGTGCTGATCGGTTCGTTCACGGTGAACGCCTCGGCATCGGCGGCGCTGGACAGCGTGTTCACGCTGGATGTCAATCCGCTGAGTTCCGCTTCGCTCGAGCCGCTGGGGCGAGGGGGTGCGCCGTTCGCCGGCGACTCGAAGCGGGCCGGTGACCTCATCGGCGACTCGATCACGTTCACGGTGGTGGTGCCAGCACCCGGCGCCGCGGCTGTGGCGGGTTTGGGTACGCTGGCCGGACTCGGGCGTCGATCACGGCGGCGGTAGCGCGGACATTCTCACGCCGGTGCACCCGCCCGCAGGCAGGTGCAGCCGCGTAGGTCTGGAGTGGACCCTGCGGCGAGGAGACGCGAGATGAGAGCCCAATCTGGTTTGGTCGTGTTGGCGTGCATGGTGGCGTTGGCTGGGCACACGGGCCGTGCGCTCGCCACGAGCGTGGTGCTCAGCGGCGACCTGGGCAACGCCAATTTCAGCGCGCCGCCGGGCACACTTGGCATCGGTCAGAGCGTCAGCGTGCCCTTCCTTCAGAACTTTGCGGGGCGGGGCGACGTCGGCGGCACCGTCATTGCCGCTAACACCGGCAGCGCGTTCAACATCACGATCACCAACCTGGTGTTTCAGGCGCAGGATTGGTCGCCCATGCACATGACCTTCGTGCGGCTGAACGTCGGGCAGGTGTTCGCTTCGCTGCCCGGCCAGTTCGGAGCCGCGCAATCACTCAGCGGTGTGGCGCAGTCGAACCTGGGCGGCGGAGTGATTAGCGGCAACACCATGCTGCACGGGAGCGTGTTTCTGCCCACGGTTTCGTATGGCCTCTCGTCGACGAATATGGAGTTCTTCAACGTCGGGCCCACGTTTGCCGCCGTCAACGTCGGCGTGCAGGGCATCCTGATCGAGATGCAGTTGGACATGACGATCTTTGGCGATGGGTTCATCAACCTGCCCAGCAGTTTCGAGTCGACAACAACGCCCGCGCCCGCGGTGGGCATGGTGCTTGGGCTTGCGGGCCTGTGTGCCGCGCGTCGGCGGCGGGCCTGAAACGAGCGCCGAGGGCGGCCTTGGGCACATCACGGCGCGGCGTTGCCGGCCGCGTCAGCGCACTCGCGGCGAGTCGCTGCCTGCGGCGACCGGCGGGGGCACCTTGCGCATCAAGAGCCGCATCGCCCCCACGAAGCAGACGAGCGAGACGACTACGAAGACGCCCGAGACCGTCCACCAGAAGGCCTCGGGGAGGTCCACGCGGCGGCCGACGATCTGCAGCGCGTTCCACACCGAGTTGATGGACGCGTGGATCACCACCGTGAGCAGGACGGAGCCCGTGCGCCACGCGACGTAGCCGAGCCACACGCCCAGCACCAGCGCGAGCATCATCGCGGGCGGGTCGATGTGCAGGATGGCGAAGAGCACGGAAGTGATGCCGATCGCGGCCGCGGGGCCGTGCCTTTGCATGAGGCGGCGCTGCACGAAGCCGCGGAAGAAGAGTTCTTCGCACAGACCCGGCATCGCCCCGATCACCAGCACCCACGCAACGGCGATGCCGATGGGCATGGTTTTCCACATGGCATCGATCTTCTCGGGCGCGCCGCCCATGCTGGGCACGAGCGTGGCCGCACACACCGCGAGCGCAAAGGGGATGCCGGTGGCGGTGAGCACCAGGGCCCAACCGGTGGCACCGAGGCGCGGCCGGACCAGGCCCAGGGCCGCCGCCACGGGCACCCGCTCACGGCGCGCCCACTTCTGCGTGGTCAGGAGTGCCGCGGTCACCAGCACCACCTGCATGGGCATCATCAGCAGGAGCATGAACAGCGCATCGCTCTCGAACCGCGCGGCGATCTGTGCGGCATCGAGGCCGGTGGCACTCAGGACGGTGGCGGTCACGCCGTAGACCGCACCGATGGCCAGGAAGCCCACCAACACCGCGCCGATGAACACGCGGTAGACGGGCGCGCGGCGCGGCCGCGGGGGGGCGGGCGTGGGGGGGGTGGGGGGCGGCGAAGGTGGCGCGGGCGGGGGAGACGGTGCTGGGTCAGTGCCCTGGGCGTTGGGGTCGTGGGTCTGCATGTGTGGGCTGGCATGGGGCAAGCAGCGCGCGGGGTGCAACGCCGTGCCTGCGATGGTACCAGCCGCCGCGCGAAGGTGGGCGGATCAGTCTGCAATGCGTTTGATGATGACCATGGTGAGGTCGTCTTGCTGGGGCTCGTCGCCGGCGAAGGCGGCGACATCGGCGGCCACGGCCTCGATAATCTTGATCGAGGGGAGGTGGGCGTTCTTGCGCAGGGAGTCGGCGAGACGCTCCATGCCGAACTGTTCGCCGCGGGACGAGGAGGTGGAGCCGCGGCGGGCCCACTCGACGAAACCATCGGTGACGAGCGCGAGGAGGTCGCCGGGGGCGAGGTGGACGGACTCGGCGGGGCCGAACTCGGAATCTGGCATGACGGCGAGCGGGAGACCGCCGGGCATGATCTCGTTGACGCTTCCGGTGGCACCCGCGTAGATGACGATGGGCCCGTGCCCGGCGGAGAGGAGGCGGAGCGGGGTGACGGCCGAGCCCGGCCCCGCGGAGGGCTCGATGATGACCGAGACCATCGTGACGAAGCGGCCGTCGGGGAGGTCGTCGGCGAGGAGGCGGTTCATGCGGCCGGTGAGCGCCGCGAGGTCGCCGTTGTAGAAACTGGTCGCACGGACGTACGCGCGGCAGGCGGCGGTGACGAGCGCAGGGCCGATGCCGTGGCCGCTCACATCCGCGAGCGTGACCATCCAGTTGCCGTCGGGGAGTTTCTGCCAGTCGTAGTAGTCTCCGCCGGTCTGGTCTGCGGAGCGGTTCCAACCGGCGACGTCATAGCCGCGGATGTCGGGGGCGGCCCTGGGGAGGAGGGCGCGCTGGATGGAGCGGGCGATGGAGAGGTCGTGCTCCAGGCGTGCGACCTGGTGGCGGGTTTCGGCCTCCGAGAGCGCGGCGTGCACGTGGCGGCGGATCTCGCGGGCGACCCAGGCGGCGGCGAGGCCGCTGATGAAGATGATGAGCGGGGCGTTGATGTACACCGCGTAGGGCAGGCCGGTGGTGGGGAGGGTGATGGTGCCCGGGTTGTCGAGGCCGTAGGCGACATAGACGACGAGCGCGCCGTACGAGGCGGCCGAGAGTGAGCCCGCGAGAATGCAGAGCGCCGGCCGGAGGCGCAGCGTGGAGAGGGAGATCATGACGCCGTAGGCGAGGATGGGCGGCGTGAGCAGGGCCGAGTAGGGGGGGTAGGTGGCGCGCAGAATGTGCGAGAGGATGATGCCCCCGGGGATAAGGCTCTCGATGATGATGGATGAGACGATGAACCACGTGGGGATAGCGCGGTCGCGCACGCGGGCCCAGCGGGCGAAGGCGAGCAGGCCGAGTTGCAGGGCCACGAGCAGGCCGAGGCCCAGCGCGGCGATGATTCTCACGGAGGGCACGAGGCCGCCGGAAGAATCCGGGACGAGCGTGAGGCCAAGCATGAGCCCGGCGGAGACCAGGACGGCGTAGGCCCGATGCACCTCGCTGCGCAGCGCGGCCTGGCGGAAAGCGCGGGAGCGGGTGAGGCTCGTCGGGGCGGGTGGTGGGGGCATCGGCGTGAGTGTAATGGGCGGGAGAGAAGCGCGCAGGCACAAAGGGAGCGCGGAGCGGGTGCGCGAAAGCGCAAAGGGCACATTGGGAGGGAGCACGCGCGGTCAGCAAGCGAAGGCGAGGCCGGGAGCCATTATCGCCCGGAGCGGTGATCGGGCCACATGCGGGCAAGGCGGGCCACACCGAACATCCCCGAGCGGATGGTCGGTGGCACGTGTGGCCTACTTGAGGCGCACGAGTTTGCCCTTGCGCTTCACGAGGTTCTTGTAGTCCCACTGAATGTTGATCGACTTCGTGAGCCAGCGCTTGAGGTCCTTGGCGTTGATCTCGGGCGCGGCGGTGTAGTGGGCCGCGGCGGTCTTGAACTTGGTGCCCGGGGGTGCGGGTGCGAGGCCGGACGCCGCGGGCTCGTCGAAGGACTGGCCGCTCCAGAAGAGGAGGCGGATGCAGGCCACGGGGCCTTTGAGTTTGTGGTAGCCGACGATGGGGTTGCCGTCGAGAAACCAGACCGGGTGGCGGTGCCAGACCTTGCACTCGGCGCCGGGCTGGTTGGCGAAGTGTGCGTCGATGGCCTTGGCGAGAGCGGTGCAGATGCGCCGGTCGGCGGGGGATTGGCCAGCGTTGTAGGCGAGGATGGAGGGGTGCATGAGAGACGCGAGCATACCGGGGCGGATGGCGGCGGTCGGGCGGAAGGGCGGGCGCATGGCGACCGGGGCGCGGGGCAGCCGCGTGCCGGAGCCAAGTGTCGGCATCACCCTCTCCTGCCCCTCCCCCGGCTCACTTGGGCGCGGGCTTGTCGTCAGGCGGGCGTGTCGGCGCGGGAGTGGGTGCGGATGCGGGCGCGGGTGCGGGTTGACCGGGCACGCCGCCCGGTTCGGTGGCCGGCGTTGCGGGAGCCCCGCCTTCCTTCAACTCGGCCTTGTCCGCGTCGCTGTCGCCGCTGAGTTTCATGAAGGGGATCGACGAGTCGATTGTGTTGATGGTCTTGCGGACCGACGCGAGATGGTCGTCGAGTTTGCGCAGCGAGGCATCAATGGACTCGAGGGTCGTGTGGATGGACTGGAGCATCTGCAAGCGGGCGATCGTGTCGTCCAACCGCTGGTTGGCCCCATCCACCGCGATCATCTTCTCCTGAACGGCTTGGATGTTCGCGTCGGTCACGCCGAGCCTGTCCTCGACGCGTCCGATCGCCTGGTTGGTGGTGGCGAGTTCGTCGTGGATGTCGTCCAACACGCAACCGGGGAGAACGGCGAGCGGCGCGAGCAGGGCGAGGATGCGCACGCGTGCGGTGGCGGGGAGTGCGTTCATGCGGGAACTCCGTGAGTGGGCAGGTTGCGCTCGGCGCAAGCGCGGCCGTACCGGCGGGGGCCGGGGGCCGCGTGCTGCCGGGCAACCCCCGCTTGCCTGTGTGCTGGTTAGTTGGCCTTGACCAGCGCGACGTCCATCGATTCGATGTACGTGACCACGATCGAGTCGCCCACTTTGATTTTCTGGATGTTCTCAGTCTTGCGGCCGCGCACGGTGGTGGTGTCGCCCATCGGGCCCTTGAGCGTAACGAGTTTGTTGGCCACATCCACCGACTGGACCGTGGTGAGGATCCGCACCTTGCTCCGCACGCCGCCGGCGGGGTTGGACCCCTGGGGCGAGCGGCCCGCGGTGTCTGTCACCAGGATGGGGTTGGCGGCCTCGTCGGCGGTTGGCGGACGCAGTTCGGCTTGGAGCGAGACGGTGTAACTGGCCATCACGCTGTCGCCGACCTTGATCTCGTTGAGACGCTGGACCTGCGGGCCCGCGACGAACGTGGTGGCGCGTCCTGAGTTGTCGCGGAAGGTGACGCGTCGCGAGGTGTAGTCGATCGCTTCGACCTTCGCGACGAGGGAGACCATCGCGGAATCTTCGTAGGTGAGCGGGGCGACCGGTGCGGCGGGTGCCGCGGCCTCCTGCTTCTTGTCCGAGTTGCAGGCCGCGAGCGTGAGGGCGGCGGCGGCGAGTGAGACGAGCGTGGCTTTGTTCATTGGAATTCCCTGGGGGACCTCGGGTTGGGATGCCGCGGCGTGAAGCAGAGGGACTCAACCAGCCCAAGGTGTGATGGTTATGCACGCGCCGGGCCGGAACCTCGCCGAGTGTAGCACTTTTCGGGCTGAGCGTTGCGCGGCTGCGTGGCGGGGGGTGGGGGGTGGGGGGGGGTGGCGGTGGATAATGGCGCGTATGGCCGGACGGGAGGGCTACCGCACCCCTTCGTCGGCAGTCCTTGCGCACCCCTCGCCCCGACCTGCACGCCGTTCACCGCGCCGGCGGCACGCTCAGACCACGATGGTCGTGATCTCGATGTTGCCGTGGACAGCCTTGGAGTAGGGGCAGATGGCGTGCGCCGCCTCGGCCAGAGACTCCGCGGCGGCGCGGTCGATGCCGGGCACGCTGACGGTGAGGCTGGCCCGCAAGAAGAAGGCACCGCCGTCTTGATTCAGATCGACCTGGGTGTCGACCGACGGATGGCCCGCCAGTTTGATCTTCCGCTGCGAGGCGGCGAGTTCGAGCGCGCCGAGATAGCAGGCCGACCACGCGCTGGCGAAGAGGTTCTCGGCGGCGGGGTGCGGCTGCGAGAGTTTGACATCCACAAAGCCGTCGCTGCTGCGCGAGGCGCCACTGGGGCCGCTGGTGGTGTGGGCCTTGCCGGTGAAGAGGGTCTTTGCGGTATGGGGGGTGGAGGTGGTCATGGGGGGGCTCCTTGGCTGGGCTGAGTGTCTTTGGGCCGTTCGCGGGGAAAGCGTATGCGATTTCCTCTGTGGAGGGCCGAGACCGGTCGGTGCCAACGGCCGCTCCGACCTTGCGGGAGAACACGCCAACCTCTCAAAGCCAGGTGCCACGATCATCCGTGCTTTGACGGATGATCGTGCGGCAGCGGGCATACCGCCGCGCTCAGGACACGATCATCCGCGGCGGCGGATGATCGTGGCACAACGGATACCCACTCTGCGTTTCTCCGCCCCCGGCACCCCCCGCTCAAGGCCCGCACCAATGCGTGCTGCCCAGAGCCGAACCGTGGCGCGCCTCCGTGGGCGTGGCTGCGCCACGGCCCACCGCTCTTCACGTTCGCGGCTTTGCCGCGTCGAACCCGCCGCCACGCCGCCACGCCGCCAAGTGCGGGAGGGAGTTGCAGAGGGAACCGAAGCGGTTCCCTCTGCACGTGCAAGCACCGAAGTCGCCGAGTGGACTCACGCGTACGAGAGGCATTGCACGTCAACTTCTCCGCCCTTGTAGGGACCATCGCCGGACCCGTCGTCGGTGGGCACGTCGAACACAATCCATTGGCTCAAAAATGAGTTCTGTTCGACGTCCAACCGCCGCACCAAGCCGGCGGCATCGAAATCGCCTTGGGCATGCGGTGGTTCTGCGGCCAGCGTTCTCACGAAGGCAGGGAATGCTCGGACAATTCCCGTCGTGCCATCTGGCCATTCGAAGTGACCACGGATGACAACACGCGCGCCATCAGGAAAAGTGGGCGGATCGGACGATGTCATACGGCGTTCCTTGAGCCCGGGATTGGCATTCACGCCATGTGGTTGGTCACTTGCGGAGCGACCTGCCGTTCGGTCTTTCCGCGTGGGAGGGCGTGGTTCTACTGGGTCGGGTTTGAGCGAAGGAGGTTGATAGTTCTTCGATGCACTTCGATGGCGTTCCGAAGGGCTTCGAGCGCGACCCGGGCTTGCGGCCGATTGGGTGGCCCCTTCGCGGCGTTCCCGACGACGTCGGCGGCAAGAGTCAGCGAGTAGCGCAGGATGTCGACTGCCGAGTGACGGATGTACTCGTCGGCGTCGTCAACCGCCAGTCGCGAGAGCGACTCCCATATCTCCGGGCTCCATGCATCGTCGCCTAAAGAGGAGAGCGTTTGCTCCATTGCGAATAGCGAGCCCGCCCGCACTTGTTGCGACGCGTGCTGAAGCAGGCGGAAGGCCACCGGAAACACGACGTTCGAGTCAAGGCACCTGCTCCCGTCGATCAACGCCAGGCTCATCTTCTCCGGATCGTCCGTGGCGATGGCGCGTGTGAACTCCTCCGCATCGATGCCCTCAGCGGGGCGGTAGGCGGGCCGCTTGGGGGAGCAGTTGTCCGGTGTGCCAGAGCTCAAGCGGATTCACCCCATGTGCATAATGACGGCATCTCCGAACTCGGAGCACTGCACCGTCTTGACGCTCGTGTCGCCCTCCGCGTCACGCCGCCAGCGGGAGGGATCGGGTCGTGGATTCAACCTGCGTGGTGATCTCGCGGAGCGAGTCGGGCAGCGCACCGGCACCGAAGCGCTTCCACCAGCCGATCACCGTGAAGCCGACGACCGCGTCGGTGTCATCGCTGCGCAGCACGACGAAGCCTCCGCTGGATTCTTCTCCGTAGGTCGCGGCGTCCGTCGGCGTCCCGTGGCGGATGTAGAGGACATCGTTGCGCACGTCGTAGTGGTACCAGAGCGGGCCGATCATTCCTTCGATGGATTCGGTGGTGGCCATTCCGAGGCTCCGGGCTTGAGACGCTTGCAGAAGTACGCGGTCATGACGAACCCTTCACGCACGTTCGCCACCACGCACATCATACGGTCCGCAATCGGCGCGGGGCCGTAGTAGAGGCGGCAATCAGGGTCTGAGACGCTCGGGTGCACGGCGGCGGGGGTGCGGACGGTTTGCTCGACCAAGGCGCGGTGCGGTGCGAGGTTGGGGTGGCCCTTGAGGATACGGCCATACCACGTTGCATCGTGCAGCACAACGAGTCGGCCGAGCGGATCTTTGAGTGCGCTGTTCATGCCCGTCGGATTCCGCGACGAAAGTCTAGCCTTGCGCTCGATTCACCCCATGTGCTTGATCACCGCATCCCCGAACTCCGAGCACTTGACCTTCTTGGCGGATGTGTCGCCCTCGGCCTTCATCAACCGTTCAAAGTCGTAGGTGACGGTCTTGGCGGAGATGGCACCGTCCATGCCCTTGATGACGAGGTCGGCGGCATCGGACCACACCTTGTCGCCGCCGCTGCCCAGATAGCGGAGCATCATCTCGCCCGAGAGGATGACGCTCCCGGGGTTCACCTGGTCGAGGTTGGCGTATTTGGGGGCCGTGCCGTGCGTGGCCTCGAAGATGGCGTGGCCGGAGATGTAGTTGATGTTGGCGCCGGGGGCGATGCCGATGCCGCCGATCTGTGCCGCGAGGGCGTCGGAGAGGTAGTCGCCGTTGAGGTTGAGCGTGGCGACGACGTCGAAATCTTTGGGGCGTGTCAGAACCTGCTGGAGCGTGATGTCTGCGATCAAGTCCTTGATGAGCAACTTCTGCTTCCACTTGCCGTCGCCGTGAGACTTCCAGATGGCGGAGAGGACGGATTCGACCTCTTTGACGATCTTGCCGCGCTGGTCGGGGGTCATCATGTCGAAGCCGGGGTCGATGAGTTTGGCATTGGCCTCGGGGGTGAGGTCCGGGTTGGCTTCCTTGTTGCCGAGGATCCAGGTCTCGCGCTCGGTGACGGTGCCGGCGCGGAAGGAGGACTTGGCGAGGGCGTAGCCCCAGTCTTTGAAGGCACCCTCGGTGAACTTCATGATGTTGCCCTTGTGGACGAGGGTGACGCTCTTGCGTTTTTCCTTAAGGGCGTACTCGATGGCGGCCCAGATGAGGCGTTCGGAGCCGGCGCGGCTGACGGGCTTGATGCCGACGCCGACTTCGACCTGCTCATACAGGTTGGCGTGGCCGATCTGCGAGCCCCAGGTGACGCCGGAGTCTTTGGTGCCGAAGCGGACCTTCTTGAACTCTTTGGGGAGTTTCTCGGCGAGGGCATCGAGGATGACCTTGGCCTCCGGGCTGCCCGCGGCGAAGTCGATGCCGGCGTAGATGTCTTCGGTGTTCTCGCGGAAGATGACCATCTCGCAGTCTTGCGGGCGCTTGACGGGCGAGGGGACGCCCTTGAACCAGCGCACGGGGCGGAGGCAGACGTAGAGGTCGAGGAGTTGGCGGAGGGCGACGTTGAGCGAACGCATGCCGCCGCCGACGGGGGTGGAGAGGGGGCCCTTGATGCCGACGAGGTACTTCTTGAAGTCGGCGATGGTCTCATCGGGGAGCCAGTTGCCGGTTTTGTTGAAGGCCTTCTCGCCGGCGAGGACTTCGTGCCAGTGGATCTTGTACTTGCCGGACGATGCCTTCGCGACGGCGGCGTCAATCACGCGGACGGATGCACGCCAGATGTCCGGGCCGGTGCCGTCGCCCTCGATGAAGGGGATGATGGGGTCGGCGGGGACGGAGAGTTTGCCGGCGGACATGGAGATGGTGGAGGGCATGCGAAAAACTCCAAATGGTCAAATGGCCAAATGGCCAAATAAAGACAGAGAGGCAGGAGGCAAGAAGCAGGGGGCGGGGGACGGGGGGCAGGGGGCAGGGGGCCGGACGGCGGAGTTTACACGGGAAGGAGCGCGGCCGCGAACCGGGTCTGCGGGCCTGCCCCTACGATGGGCCGCGATGGATGATCTGCTGGACCAGCGACGATATCTGATCCCGTTTCGGTCGAATTTGCTCCCGCAGATTTTCACCGACACGCTGGTGATCGGCACGGGCGTGGCGGGGTTGCGGGCGGCGGTCGCCGCGGCGGAGCATGGCGAGGTGATCGTGGTGGGCAAGGACGACCCGCCGAACAGCAACACGGCGTGGGCGCAGGGCGGCATCGCGGTGGTGCTGGATGAACGCGACACGCTGCAAGCCCACATTGATGACACGCTGGTGGCTGGTGCGGACCTGTGCGATGAGCCGGCGGTGCGGCAGATTGTGGAGCAGGGGCCGGAGCGGATCCGGGAACTGGTGTCTTGGGGGATGAAGTTTGACACGGACAAGAAGGGGCCGGATGGCCTGAAGGTGGGGCGCGAGGGCGGGCACAGCGCGGCCCGGATTGTGCACGCGGATGGCGATGCCACGGGCAAGGAACTGATGCGCTGCCTGTGGGAGAAGGCCAGCGGCACGGCGGGCGTGCGGGTTTTCAACCGGTGCTTCTCGCTGGACCTGCTGACGCCGACGGGTGATGCGGGTGCGCCGGTGATGGGGGCGATTACGCACCACCCCAAGTATGGCCTGCAGGTGATCTGGGCGAAGGCGACGATCCTTGCCGGCGGCGGGGCGGGGATGCTCTATCGCGAGACGACCAACCCGAAGGTGGCGACGGGCGACGGGCTGGCGATGGCGTATCGGGCCGGCGCGGCGGTGGCCGACATGGCCTTTGTGCAGTTTCACCCGACGACGCTGTATCTTGCGGGTGCGTCGCGGTCGTTGATTACGGAGGCGGTGCGGGGCGAGGGCGGGCATTTGGTGGATGCCGCGGGCGACAGGTTCATGCAGGGCTTTCACCCGATGGCGGAACTGGCCCCGCGTGATGTGGTGACGCGGGGGATCGTGGCGCGGCTGGCGGAGCGGGGCGGCACGCATGTGTTTCTGGATGTGCGGCACTTGAAGGATTTTGCGACGCGGTTCCCGGGGATTGCGCAGTTGCTCGCGAAGTTTGATTTGGACCCGCGAAAGGATTTGATCCCGGTGCATCCGGCGGCGCACTACATGGTCGGGGGCGTGCGGACGGATGCGTGCGGGCGCACGAACGTGCCCGGGTTGTACGCCGTGGGCGAGGTGGCGTGCACGGGCCTGCACGGGGCGAACCGGCTGGCGAGCAACTCGCTGCTGGAGGGGCTGGTGATGGGCGAGGTGGCGGGGCGGGCGGCGCGGGAGCGGACGCGATTTGGGGAAGGCACTGGGGACTGGGCACTGGGCACTGGGAAAGACAAAGGCGCGAACGGGCGCAACGGGCACGCAGGTCCGATGCCGAGTGTTGGCTGGGCCGTGCCGCCGCGGGCGGGGCCGGTGGCGATTGTGTCGGATATCCGGCCGAGTGAACTGGGCGATCTGGACCTGACGGATGTGGAGTCGAGTCTGCGGTCGGCGATGTGGCGCAACGTGGGCATTGAGCGGACTGGCGGGCGTGTGCGCGACGCGGCGGACATGATCAACTTCTGGGCGCGGTACACGCTGGACAAGATCTTTGATGAGCCGCGCGGCTGGCAGGTGCAGAACATGCTGCTGGCGGCGGCGTTGATCGCGCGGTCGGCGGCGTGGCGGGAGGAGAGCCGCGGGTGCCACCTGCGGACGGACCGGCCGGACGCGCGGCGCGAGTTCCACGTGCATGATGTGTGGCGGCGCGGCGGGGGTGCACCGGTGGCGGAGGCGGTGGTGGGGGGCGCGGCGACGGCGAGCGTCGCGCCGGCGGAAGCGTGAAGCGCGTTGCCCGGCGATGCGCGATGGGCGTGGTCTGGTGCGTCGTGGCCCTGCTGATGCAGGGGTGCCAGGACGAAGCGAAGGTGGTGAACTACACGCCGTTCTTTGACGGGCTGGAGGGCGCCTCCGGCCCGACGGCGGTGCGTGACGGTGTGCGCCGCGGCGAGGGCGCACTCGCGGACCCGACGGCTTCGTCTGATGCGCTGCCCGAAGAACTGGTGAAGGTGGGGCCCGACGGCAAGAAGGTGATCGTGTCGCGGTCGATCCGCCACGTGATGGTGCACCTGGCGACGCTCTTGAACGAGAACGACGACGACACGCTCTATGAGCAATTGGTGTCGGAGCACACCAAGAAGCACTTCGCGGAGCAGGGGCTGGACGCTCGGGCGGAGAGCCTGGGCTTTTTGAAGGCCAACCGCGAGGACATCATGGCGCTGTTCGGGCGGATGCCGATGGCGGAGCGGAGCACGGGCGTCGTGCTGGAGAAGGCACCTGGCAACCTGTTCAAACTCAGTTTGCAGGGGACCAGCACGCGCACGCTGCGCTTCACGGACCTGTGGATCACGATGGAGCGGGGCCAGTGGAAACTGGTGTGGGTGGGGTAGGGGACAGGTGTGAGGGGACAGGGGACAGCCAGCAGATGCCGGGCAGCATGGCCCTGTTTCCTGCCGCAACCGGTTACCTGGTCCCTATCACCTCACCCGGCCTGTGCACGCGGGTGGGCCTGGTCGTAGGCGGTCTTGAGGCGCTGGGTGGTGAGGTGGGTGTAGACCTGCGTGGTGCTGAGGCTCTGGTGGCCGAGGAGTTCCTGCACGCTGCGGAGGTCGGCGCCGTTCTCGAGGAGGTGGGTGGCGAAACTGTGGCGCAGGGTGTGTGGGCTGATGGTCGGGTCCATGCCGGCGGACTTGAGGTACTTGTCGAGTTTGCGGCGGACGGAGCGCGAGGAGAGGCGGCTGCCGTGCTTGTTCATGAACATGGGCTTGCCGGCGGGGGCGTCGCCCCAGAGTTGGCAGAGGCGGTTGTCGGCGCGGACGGTGGCCATGTACTTGTGGATGGCGACGAGGGCGTGGCTGCCGAGGGGCACGATGCGTTCGCGCTTGCCCTTGCCGCGCACCTTCATGGCCTCGCCGGTGTCGTCGAGGTCGTCGACGTTGAGGTCGACGAGTTCGCTGACGCGGATGCCGGTGGAGTAGAGGGTCTCGAGCATGGCGCGGTCGCGCAGACCCAGCACGTCGCGGTCGGTGGGGGTGACGAGCAGGCGCTCGATCTGCTCGATGGTGATGGCCTTGGGCAGGCGCTTGCCCTGCTTGGGCGTGCGGATGGCGATCATCGGGTTGCCGGGTGCCACGCCGCGGCGCTCGGCCCACTTGTAGAAGGAGCGGAGCGTGGCGATCTTGCGGGCCATGGTGGCGGCGGAGTAACTCTGGTCACCCAGGTGCGTGAGGAAGCCGCGGATCACGTCGGTGGTGGCGTCGAGCATGGCCATGCTCAGCGTCTTGGGGCCGATGCTGCCGGCGAGGCCTTCGCCCTTGGTGGCGGCGCGGGTGAGGCGTGCTTCGTAGGCCTGGCGCTCGGCTTCCGGTGCGGGCGTAATTCCCGTCTCTTCGACGAGGAACTCGATGTACTGGCGCAGGTCGGCCCCGTAGCAGCGGGCGGTGTACGAGGAGAAGTGGCGTTCATCGGTGAGGTACGAGATGAAGCCGTCAACAACGGGGAGCGTGTTCATGCGAGGTCTCCGTACGAGCAGCGTCGGACCCGGGTGTTATCGGCAGGTGGTGGGGGTGACTTGGGCCGCGGGGCTCAGGGTTGTGTGGGCGGCGGAGATTGCGCGGCCAGACCGTCGCGGCTCATGCGCAGGCGTTCACCGTCCAGAAGCCGTCCGACGGTCCAGTACGCGGCGAACTCGGTGTACAGGTCCATGCTCGCCAGGTAACTGCGCCACCCGAGCGCCCCCTGAGGGTTGTGGCGGCCGTCGGCGTAGCGCTTGAGGCTCATGAGTACCTCGTGGTTCTTGCCGTCAAGGTGCTCGCTCACCACGACGCTGGGGGCCCCGGACGAAGGGGGGGCGGTCGGCTCGGCCGCGGCGTTCTGGAGTTGCCGCGGGTCGACGGTGTTGGGCTGCGAACTGCGATGGATCACGCCGAGCGTGAGTCCGAGCGTGGGGGGGTCGTAGGGGTCGAAGGCGGTGATGGAGCCCACCACGAGGGCATCGACACCGAGCGCATCGGCGAGGACGCGGGCATCCGCGGGTGACGAGACGGAGGCGAGGCCCAGCGCTCGCATGGCCGCAATGACGCGGTTGGTGGGCACGCAGGCCAGGCCACGGGCCTCGGCGACTTTGGCGACGACGGCATCGGTTACAGCCAGGTTGTCGGCGGTGCTGGTGCCGGATTCGTTGACGAGGGGCGCGACGGCCCAGAGGGGCGAGGTGGCGCTCCCGGCGTACGGCGAGAGGAGCACTTCGGGCGCAACAAGTTGGGGCGGTGCCGCGCAGGATGCACCGAGAAGGGCCAATGCTGCGCAGGCGCAGGCCACGATGCGGGCAGGGTGGTTCATACGTCCTGATAATCGCAAGCGGTGTGCCGGGGGGCGGCGGGCAGAGGACGGGCGGGGACCGCCCGACCACCCGAAGCCAAGCACCCACGCGGAGAGCTTTATGCGCTTTTCGGTATTTGACTGGCGCGAATAAAAACCTCGTGGCATGATGATCCTGGATCGACCAAGATTCAGGAGGCACCATGGATCACGAGGTTTTTCGAGCGA
>JBJXEW010000040.1:0-44722 GCA_046156035.1 Phycisphaerales bacterium
CGCCCGTCGCCACGCTCCCCGCCAGCGTGCCGCGGTTGCGGCGGGCAAACATCCACGCGCGCTTCGCCACACTCGCCCGCCGCGCACGAATCGGCCGCAGCGCGATCAGCCGCTCCAGATCGTCCGCCAAGTCCGCGGCCGTGTCGTAGCGGTCCGCGGGGTCCGGGGCGAGAGCCTTGCACACGATCGTGTCGAGGTCTCGCGGCAGGCGGCGGCTCACCGCCCGCGGCGGCGCAAACCGCCCGCCCTCGATGGCCGCGAGCACGCCGTGGGCCCCATCACCCTCATACGGCAGTTGCAGCGTGAGCGCGTGATAGAGCGTGGCACCAAGCGAATAGACATCGGTGCGGGCGTCGAGCGTCGCCTCGCCGCGCAGTTGCTCGGGCGATGCGTAGGCGGGCGTGCCCACAAACTGCCCGGCCTGCGTGGCGAGCGGGCCGTCCTGATCGCGGGCCAGGCCAAAGTCGGAGAGCAGCGGCGTGCCATCAGCCCGGATGAGAATGTTCGATGGCTTCACGTCGCGGTGGATGATGCCCGCGGCGTGCACGGCGGCCAGAGCCCGCGCGATGGCCACGCCCACGCGGCACACCAGCACCGTGTGGCTCGCCGGCGCGGCGGTCTGACGCGAGGGCCCATGCAAGGGCGAATGCGAACCACCAGCACTGCTGCCAGGATGGTGCGTGGCCGCGCGGGCGGCATCGATCAGCGCGGCCAAGGAGCGGCCGTCAACCCATTCCATGGCATAGGCGGGCGGGCCGCTTTCGTCCGCCACATCAAACACCGCCACGATGTGCGGGTGGCGGAGTTTGGCCACGATCTGGCTCTCCTGCCGGAAGCGCCGGCGCGCCCCCGCCGACAGGCTCGATGACCCGCTGAGCACCTTCAGGGCCACGGCCCGCCCGCCCAAACTCTCCTGGTGAGCGAGATACACCGTGCCCATCCCGCCGCGCCCCGCCTCCGCGATGATCGCGAAGCCCGCGATATCCGGCAGGTCGCCCCGCGGGCGCGGCACCACGGCCTCGACCAGTCGCGCGTGCTCGAAGATCTGCTGGCGCAGGTGGGGGTGGGTGCGGGCCAATCCCTCCACATCAATCGGCTCGCCCCTCTGCACAGAGGCCAGCAGCGAATCGAGCAGTTCGTCCAGTGCCGATTCCTCAGGCGGACCGGGTGCGCTGCGCACGGGCACGGGTGTGGGCGCGGCCGGGGGCGCGGGTTGTGGTGGGTCAGCAGGCACGCGTGAACTCCGGCGGTTTCACCGCCGCGGTTGAGGCATCCCCGAAGCGGAATCTGCGCCGCCCGCTGGCGCGATGCCCAGCGTTCTGCGGGCGCGGCTCGAAATCAGCCCGTCGATCGCCCGCTTATAGGCCTGCACCCCGCGCCGGAAACGGTGCCGCACCGCCGCCTCACCCAAGCCCAGTCGCACCGCGATCTGGGCCGCGTGCAACTCCTCGAACAGCCGCAGCCTCACCACCTCGCGGCAGTCTTCGGGCACAGCCTCGAGGGCCGCGGCCATGAGCGCCGCCTGCTCGCGATACACCGCGGCGCGGCTGGGCGTGCTGGTGGCAATGCCCTGCCCCCCCGGGCCCGCCCCGCCGGGGCCCGGTCGCGCGCCGCGCCCGTTGAGTGTGGCACCACCCGCGTGGCCAATCCCCCCACCGCCGCGCTTGAGCGCCGCGAAGTGGTCGGCGGCATCCGCCAGACGGTGATCGATCAGCGTGAGGAGCAACGCGCGGAAGGCCTGCGTGCCCTGCCAACGCAACGAGTCGCGCCGGTTCCAGGCATCCAGCAGCACGTCTTGCAGGACATCGTCGGGCGTGAACCGGCCGCGAAGGGCCGGGCCCATGCGGGCCTGGATCACGACCAGCAGCGACGCCGGGCCGAGGGATTCAACCAGTTTGGCCCACGCGCCGGGCGCCGGATCGGTGAGCGGGTTGGGGGCGGGCGCTGACGGCATGCGGCCTCAGAATACCGCGCCGGGCGGCGGGTCAGCCCTGGCAGTGATCGGCGGTGAAATACCCGGTGATAAAGTCGCCCAGGTTGTCCGGGAAGGGCTCGCCGCACTGCCCCGAACCGTCCTGCGTGTACGCCGCGCGGTAGCCCCGGTCATACGGCGGCGCGTTGCCGGGGCAGGGCACGGCGTAGCCCCAGGGGCCCGCCGGTGCGGGAAGGGTGAAATACTCGGTGATGTAGTCGCCGATGTCGTCGGGGTTCAGCACGCCGTCGGAGTTGTAATCAAGCCGGCAGACGCCGACGGTGTCACGCAGGTAGATGTACGCCGCGTCGGCATCCACCAGCCCGTGGCCGAAGATGTCGTCACGCCCGGCATCGCCCAGGTCTTCGGCGCTGTTCTCCATCGCCTCGCGCAACTGCGCCACGGTGATCTTCGCGGGCTTGAACGAGGCGATCAGCAGCCCGGCCACACCGGCCACGTGCGGGCAGGCCATGCTCGTGCCGTTGAAAAACGCGTACGTGTGCCCGGCGCGGTAGTAGTTGACGGTGGTCGTGATCTCCTCCAGCGCGGCCAGGCGCGCGTCGAGGGCGTTGCCATCGTTGGTGCCGATGGTGGCGATGGGGAAGGTGTAGCCGGAGTTGGTGCCGCCCGAATAGACACCCGCGCCCTCGATGCTGTTGGAGATGATCACGCCGATCGCGCCCGCGGCCGCGGCGTTGTTGCACTTGGTGAGGAACGTGAGCGTCTGCCCGTTGCCGTCGAGCCCGCGCCGGCGGATCAGCGCGATGTTGCCCGCAACCTCCGGCGGAAAATCCGCGGCGGTGCCGCCGAAGCCGCACTGCACCAACAAACCCGTGGCGCTGGAGAGTTGCCCGCCGCCGATGTGCCCCGCCGCGTGGTTCTCGCCGTCGTAGATCACCTCGGTGACGAACTCCGGCACCGTGCTCTGCACGCCCACGCCCGGGGCGGCGAGCGAGATGAACGGCCCGAAGTTCGAGAACGAGGCCTTGTTCTTGTTGGAATCGACCGCGGACACGGAAACCACGTCGGGATAGGAGGATGGATAGTGCGGGTTGGCGTTGTTGTCGTTGCCCGCCGCGGCGATCACGATCACGTTCTGGTTCGCCACGATCGCGGCGTACAGGTCCGATTCGGCCTGCTCAAAGCCGCCGCCACCCAGAGACATGCTGATGACGTGCGCGCCGTTATCCGCGGCCCACTGGGCACCGGCCATCACGCCCGCCGTGCTGCCCGAGCCGGCGTTGCCCAGCACCTTGGCGATCATCAGGTCCGCATCGGGCACAACACCCACCACGCCCTCGTCGTTATCCAGCGCCAGCACGGTGCCCGAGCAGTGCGTGCCGTGGGCGTGCCCGTCGTCAACCGTTTCACCGGGGATGAACGTCTCGCTCGCCGCGGGCGTGGGCAGGTCCGGGTGCGTGGCATCAATGCCCGTGTCGCTCACGTTTACCCGCGCGCCAAAGCCCCGGCTCCCCTGGCTCCACGCCGCGGGCGCGTTCACCAGATCAATGCCATAAGGCGTGGACTGGGCCAACGCGCGCCGGATGAAGTTCGGCTCGGCATACGCCACCGCGGGGTTCAGGTTGTACGCCGCGACCGCCGCCTCCACCCCGCCGCGCGGCACGCGCACGCACAACAGACCGGGCACACCGGGATACTCGTAGATCACCTCGCTCGCGCCCGCGATGCCGTGGGAACCGGCCATCTCCCACCCTGCCGCCTCCGGGCGCAGGCGCACGAGCACGGTCTCGGGGTGCACGTCGGTGGTCACACCGGCGATGTCCGGGGCGAGCGGCTCGCGCAGAGTGGGGCCCCGCAGGCCGCTGGCCGCGGCATACGAACCCGCGGGCGACCCGAGCGAGGCGAGCGGTGAAGACGCGACGACGGCCAGAAGGGCCGATGCCATGAGTACGGGGCGGGAGAGGCTCATTCGCAAGGCTCCAGTTGTGGTTGGGCCCACCGCTTGAATATACGCCCAAACCCCCATTCTGCCGGTGTCAACCCGGGAAAATATACCCCTTTGAGCGGCCCGGGTGGCCGCGCCGCACCCCGCTGGTCCAACGCAAAAGGGCCGCGGAGAGTTCTCCGCGGCCCTTGGCGCTCATCCACAACGTTTCACGAAGCCACGACTTCAGGAGCAGGTGTTGCCGAAGTAGTCGGTGATGTAGTCGCCCAGGTTGTCCGGGTTGGGCTCAAAGCACTGGGGCTCGCCGCTGATGGTGTAGGCGGTCTTGTAACCGGCGGGGTAGTCGATGTTGTCCGGGCAGGGGTAGGCATAGCCCGAGGGGCCGGAGGGGTGCGGGACGGTGTAGTAGTCGGTGATGAAGTCGCCCAGATCGTCCGGGTTCGCCGAACCATCCAGGTTGTAGTCCTGCTTGCAGGGCAGGTCGTAGACGTTGGCCACGCCGTCGCCGTTGCCGTCGCCGTTCGCCCAGCCCGCCTCGCCGAAGTTCGCGGCGAGTTCATCGCGGTCGAGGTTGTCGTACACGCCGTCGAGGTTGAAGTCGCCGTAGACGGTGCCGAGCACGGTGAGCGTCTCGGCCACGTCGGCCGAGTCAACGTTGAGGTCGCCGTTCATGT
The DNA here is from genome assembly GCA_046156035.1 of Phycisphaerales bacterium. Classification (GTDB taxonomy): domain Bacteria; phylum Planctomycetota; class Phycisphaerae; order Phycisphaerales; family UBA1924; genus JAEUIX01. The sequence goes on from JBJXEW010000040.1 coordinate 4,553, forward strand.
CGGCCGAGAGGTCGAAGTAGATGGCCTCAGACAGGTCGGCCCAACTGGCCTGACCATCGAGGATGTGGTTGCCGGGGCGGTCGGGCAGAGCCGGGTTACGGCTGATCACGAACTGATTGAGAACGTAATCGATGTCCGCCGCGTTCACCGTGCCGTTGTGGCCGACGGGCGCGAAGCCCGGCGTGGTGCCCGCGGCGCCCGCCACATCGCAGCGGCTGGCGCCGTCGGTGTACGCGGCGGGGGTGGCCAGCGTGGTGCCGAAGAAGTTGCCGCCGAAGGCCGCATCCAGATCGATGAAGGCCTGCTTGCGGTTCAGGTTGTTGCCGCCCGCCTCGAGAGCCGAGGGGTAGAGGAAGAGGCCGTCCACGCCGTAGCGCACGTCGGCGGCGTTGAAGTTGCCGTCGCCGTTGAAGTCGCCGATGACCTCCAGCACGATGTCTGTGCCCGGAGCGCCCAGGATGCCGCCGTTGGCCTGCGTCTGGCCCGTGCCAGCCGGCGCGACCCAGACCGGGCCGCCGTTGCGGTGCCGCCACGCGGCCACCATGTCGTCGATATCCGCCGGCGTGCGGAGGCCGTCGCCGTCGAAGTCGCCGGCGATCTTGTTGCGGAGCGTGAGGTTGCCGCCGTAGGTGACGCTCACGCCGGCCAGATTCTGGTAGGCCGTGGGGAGCACACCGTCGGAGTACGAAACGCCCGCGGTGCGCGTGGGCACGCGCCCGATGCCCGAGAGGTTGAAGGCGACGTAGACGGGGTTGGCCAGAATGTTGGCACCGCGTGTGTAGTCCTGCAGGTCAAGGTTGAAGCCGGGGTTGACATCCAACTGCGTGGGCGTGACGAAGTTGGGCACGTTGTCCAGCGAGCCGGTGAGGATGAACTGCGTGGCGAGCAGTTCGCCGGGCATGAACAGCGAGGCATCGCCGCCGGGAACGGCCTCGAACGCGAGCACGCTCTGGCGGATGTTGTTGAGATAGGCCGCGGCCTCGGCGTTGCGCATCTGCGGGGTGGTCAGGCCCAGGCCGCCGTCGGCCACGCTCTCGGCGAGGGGGTCGCCGATGGTCACGAGCGCGGCGGGGCCGCCGAGCACGTAGCCGTCAACGCTGTTGTCCAGCACCTCGTTGATGGAGGGGCGGGAGTACTCGGTGCCGCCGTGGAAGTCGTTCTGCACGGCGTTGGTCTCGGCACGGTTGGCAGCGATCCAGCCGCCCGCCACGCCACGCTCGGCGCCGGCGTAGCCGTAACCCAGGCGGGTGTTCAGCACCGTGGTCTCCACGTTGCCGTTGGAGCCCTTGTTGGTGGGGATGAAGTTGGGGCCCAGCAGGTTCTCGGCCGAGAGGGCCGAGAGGGCGCCGATGTTGTCGCCCCGGCAGTACGAGGGATCGAGGCCGATGGTGTTGCACCACGCGTTGCGCGTGCCCGAGCCCACGTCGCGCGTGATCGCGATAAGGTTCTCACCATCGGGCATGCGGCCGGTGGCGTAAAGGTGCTGCAGTTCGCTCACCTGCACCTGCGTGCGGCCGGTGCCGTAGTTCACCATCGGGGCGATGGGGGCGAAGGCCAAGGGGTTGTCGAAGAGCGTGGCATCATCCGCCGCGCCGGGGTTGCCGGGGTCAAACAGGTTGTACGGAGCCAGACCGGGGAGTTGGTTGGAGAGGCCGGCGCCGGCGGTGGTGCCCACCTTGTTGCGGCTCACCAGGGGGTTGGTGCCGTAGCCCTCGGCACCGGGGGTCGTGAACGGAGGTGTGCCCAGGTTCGGGCTGGTGATCTGCACCGCCCAGCGGCTGGGCACGTCGAGCACGGCGATGTCAATCCGCACGCCGCCCGCGGCACCCGTGTTGGGGGCAGCGAACGTGCCAAACAGCGTGGTGGTGTCGCTGCGGATGGGCAGCGCGCCGGGGTTGCCGGTGTTGGCGTGCACCGAGGCCGTGGCCGAGTTGGTCACATAGCGCAGCGTGTTGTAGTACGCGGCGGAGGTGCCGGCCATGCGGATGCCAGCCACATCGAACGCATCGGTCGTCACGAAGGTGCGGCCGAAGTTCTGCAACTCGCGGAAGCCGTTGATCGAACCGATCGAGCGGTAGTTCAGCGACCAGAACGCGCCTGCGGGGAAGGGGAAGACGGGCGGGGCCTGCGGGGCCAACTGCTGGATGCCGGTCTGCAACTGCCCGGAGATGCCGTTGCCGTCAACGTCGATGAAGTCGTTCGTTGAGGCCGGGGCGCTCACGAAGTTCTCCAGCAGCGTGGCGCCGGAAATGTTGATGAGCGTGGGCTGGGCCACGGCGATGGAGGCCAGGCCACCGGCACAGCCGGCGGCGACGAAGGAAAGAAGTGCGCGCGGGGACAGCGAAGCCATGAGAAATCTCCCTCTACAAGGCTGACGGGGGGCGGGGTTGCACAAACACGATGTCAAGGCGGAGTCGAGCCGAGCCAGAGAAGCGGCCCGAAGGCAAGGCGGGGGCGATGCGGCGGCGGCGTATGGGCCTTCGCAAACTCCTTTCCGGCTGGCGCGACTCCATGCGCTGGACGAAGAACCTGAACCTGCCTGCACGGCTTGCGGCGAACGCCGCCGCGGCCGTTGGACTCACTCAAGAACGATCATCGGGTCAACGCGGTTGTTGTTGTTCTGGCCGGTGATGCTGAAGAACTTGTCGCCCCAGAGGCGCTTGGTCAGTGACTCCGCGACGTTCATGCGGCTGACGTGCCCGTCGACAAACACGAAGTTGGCGCTCCCGCCGTAGCCCGCCGAGGCCCCCGGGTGGTGGCGACCGACGGCGTTGAGGATGGTCTTGTTGTCGTCGATCTGACCGCCCTGAGGGTCCATCTCGTCCTGACGCTTGAGGCGGCCGATGTCCGGGTAGAAGTAGCGGGGAATGGAGCCGTTGTTGGGCTCCTCAATCGCCAGTGAGGGCTTGGCGCCGCGCGACACAAACGGCGTGATCGGCCGATGGCTCTTGATGCTCGAATCGCCCGAAGTGCCGTCGGTGGTCTGCAGCGAACGCCAGCCGGACAGGTAAAAGAACTCCGTCCCCAGGATCGTCTTGCCCGCTCCGCTGGCCGTGCTGTCGATCTCGGAGGGGTTCACAAAGCGGTTGATCCGCTTGGTGCCCCCCTGCGGCTTGAACTTGTTGCGTGGCATCACCGCGTCGTTGCCCGCAAACGCGATGCGGGCCACCTGCCGGTCCTTCGGCGCTGCGGCACCGGCCTTTCCACCAAGGTCGTTCGTCTGCCCATCCTCCCAATCGTCCACGTTCTCGCCCGGGTTCGTGCGCGGGGCACCGCCCTTGGGCACGGAAGGGCACTGGAACGCCTCGCCGCTCACGTTGCCGTTCTCGTACAGAAAGTGCGACCAGTGGATGTAACCCTGCAGGGCGCCGCTGCCCTGCTGCTCGTCGAGCCGCCAGTCGTAGCCGCTCTCGCTGGCGGCGTACAGGTACGACGCGGGGTAGTACTTGTAATCCGTCGTGTAGATCTGCACGGCCACGGACACGCTGCGCATGCTGGCGGCGCACTTGATCGTCCGTGCCTCGTTGCGGGCCCCCGACAACGAGGGCAGCAGAATGCCCACGAGCAGGGCGATCACGGCAATGACCACCAACAACTCGATCAGCGTGAATCCCCGGCGTGTGTGGGCGAGCGGGCGTGACATGCTGCGGGCTCCGGCAAGGGTTCAACCACCGGCCGCCACAACGGCGGGCCGACGATCTCGCTCTCAGCCGGGCAACACTACAGCCCGCCGGGCACAAGTCCGCTCACGCGAATGTCAAGATCGCGCACACGCACGCACAAACCGAAGTTTGCCGCATGGAAAACCGCATGTGTGAAGGCGGTGTCAACGTTGTGTTATCCACACGGTGAACAACACCGCGCGCTCGGACGCACCCGCCCACGCGCGAAGAACATGTCAAGGTTCTGCAAAGACACCGGGCCGCCGCGCTCAACAACCGGTGTAATACGCCGTGATGTAGTCGCCCAGGTTGTCCGGGTTGGGCTCAAAGCACTGCGGCGAGCCGTCGAGTGTGAAGGCCGTGCGGTAGCCCTGGTCGTACGGCGCTTCATTCTCCGGGCACGCGGAGGCGTAGCCGCCGGGGCCGGGCAGGGCCGGGCTCGTGTAGTAGTCGGTGATGTAGTCGCCCAGATCATCCGGGTTCAGGGCGAAGTCCCCGTTGTACTCCACCGCGCACGGGGGGCTCAGGGCATCCAGATACGCCTTGGCCCCCTCCAGGTTCACCAACCCGTGCCCGAACAGGTCATCTCGCCCCGCTGCGCCCAGGTCTTCCGCGCTCGCTTCAAGCGCGGCTCGGAACTGGCTCACCGTGAACAAGCCCGGCGGATACGCGCTGATCAGTGTCGCCGCTGCGCCCGCCGCGTGCGGGCAGGCCATGCTCGTCCCCGACAAAATCGCCAGGTCTTGCACGGGCGAGGTGGTGATGGACCCCGTGGTGCCGGGCGCGCCCGCGAGGGCCAGGCCGTCTGCCCGCGTCAGCGAGACGCACGGGATCGCCGGTGGGCCGCCGCCCAGGCTCCCGGTGAACGCGCCCGGTGCGTTGTTGTAGATCATCACACCCGTGGCCCCCGCGGCAAAGGCACGGTTGGCCTTGTTCACGAACGTGTCGCCGCCGCGCTCAATCAGGGCGATGTGGCCGTTCACACCGGGCGGAAAATCACCTGGGGCATTACCGGTGCCGCAGTTCACAATCGTGCCCGTGGCCGTGCCGAAGAACGTGCCCGTGAGCGGGAGCGCGGCCTGCTGCGTGCTGTTCCACTGGGCCTGCGCCACGGCCGACACGACACCGGCCAGATATGTGCTGAGTACGCCTACGCCCGGGGCGGCGATATCCACCTGCGGGCCCGTGGTGGAGAAACTCGCCCGCACCTTGGACGAATCCACCGCGGCGACCGACATCACGTTCTCGTAGGACGCCGGGAAGAACGTGCTGGTGGTGCCGCTGTTGCCCGCGGCGACAAACATCATCACGCCCGCGTTCCACGCCGCGTCCACCGTGTCTTGCAGGGCCTGGGTGGCCTCGTCGTCAACGAAGAAGGACATGGAGATGACGGTGGCGCCGTTCATCACGGCCCAGTTCAGGGCCGAGATGCACGCCGCGGTTCCGCAGAAGGTGCCGGAGTTGTCGCAGACCTTCGCGGCGAGGTAGTTGGCATCCGGGGCGACGCCCACCACGCCAGAGGTGTTGTCTCGCGCCAGCGCTGTGCCAGCGCAGTGCGTGCCGTGGCCGTTGAAGTCGTCGATGGTTTCGCCGTCAACGAAACTGGCGGTGGCCAGGGGTGCGGGCAGGTCGGGCGTGGCGAAGTCGATGCCCGTGTCGAGCACGGCGACGGTGGTGCCCCCGCCCTTGGCGCCAGACGCCCAGAGCGAAGGGGCCTTCACGAGGTTGACGCCGTAGGGCGTGATCTGGCTTGAAACCTGACCGTAGCGGTCGGCGTGGGCGTACATCACCAGATCACTGGCCAGCAGGGCGCGAACCGCGGGCTCCACACCGCCGGCAGGCACGCGGATGCACATCAGGTTGGGCACCAGGTCGAACGTCTGCATGACCTCGATGGCCTGCGTCCCGCCCAGCACGTTGGAGATCGCCTCGGGCGTGGCCGTGGGCTTGAAGCGCACCAGCACCTGCTCGGGGTGCTCGATCACCTGCCGCTGCCGGCCCGTGGGTGGCTGGGCAAAGACCGGCCCCATGAACGTGCGGCCCGTGTCGGGGGGCTGCACGGCCGGGTCTGCCCCGGCGAGGGAAGCCAGCACCAGGGGGGTCATGGCGGAGGCTGCGACGAGGAGCGAGCGGACGGCCATGGTGAACCTCGGTGGTGCGGCAGCGGTTCCGGCGCGGCCCGAACGGGCGCGGCCTCAGGCCCGCGGCACAGAACGATACGGCCCGATGGGTGCCCGGGATGCGGACCGGAGCCGAGAACCGTGTGCAGAGGGCATGAAAAAGGGCCGCGAGCGTGTTGCCCGCGGCCCTTGGGTGTCAGGGGGCCGGTCGGCCGGGATCAGTCCGGCTCGGGGCAGGTGAGTTCATCGCCGGTGAAGGCGAAGTAGTCGGTGATGAAGTCACCCAGGTTGTCGGGGTTGGGCTCGTTGCACTGACCGCTCAGGTCCACGGTGTACGCGGCCTTGTAGCCCAGGTCGTAGGGCTCTTCGTTCTCCGGGCACGCAATCGCGTAGCCGTCCGGGCCGGGGATGGGCGGGGCGGTGAAGTAGTCGGTGATGAAGTCGCCCAGGTCGTCGGGGTTCACCACGCCGTCGGGTGTGTAGTCGAGCGGGCAGGGCGGCACGTTGGCGTTCACCGTGAGCGTGGCCTCGTTGCTCGTGTTGTTGCCACTGCCGTTGTCCACACGCACGACCACGGTCCCCGCGTCGGTCAACGCCACGCCCGTGATCGTCAGGATGAGCCGGTAGGGGTCCATCGGGTCCACCGATGCCGCGAAGCGGGCCGGTTCGTTCGAGACCACATTGGAGCCGTTGACGAACCACGTGAACAGGAAGCTGTTGTCGGTCTGCAAGGCCGGGTCGATCCTGGCCGTGAAGGTGACGGTGTCGCCCTCGGTCGCGGTCTGATCCGCGGGGTGCTCGGTGAAGGCAGGGACCACCAACTTCTCCAGAGAGGCATCCTGCGACTGGACGCTGCCGACAGCGTTGGTGGCGACGCAGAAGTAGACGCTGTAGTCGTCGGACTGGACGTTGCTGATCTGCAGCATGGCCGTGTCAGCGCCCGCGATGGTCGAGCCGCTGGCCGTGAGGCCGTTGGTCAGCGGGGTGCTGTCAACGCCGTCGGTGATGAACCACTGGTAGGAGGGCGTCGGGTCGCCGGTGGCCGCCACGCTGAAGGCGGCGTTTGCGCCCACGGGCCGGATGAGCGTGGCCTGCGGCTGCAGGGTGAAGGTCGGTGGCGTGCCCAGCACGTTCACCACGATCTGCGCCGTCATGTCGCTGCCGAAGTCGTTGGTGACCTCGCAGGTGTAGTTGCCGCCGGAGGCGAAGGAGGCGTTCGAGACACTGAGGAAGGACGACTGGGAACCGGAGATGTCGGCACCGTCCATCAGGGCCACGCCCTCGCGCCGCCACTGGTAGAGCAGCGTGGGGTCACCAGACGCCTCAAGACCCAACTGGAAGGTGTCGCCGTTGTCCACGTTCACGGGGCCGGTCGTGGCGTCTGTAATGGAGGGTGGAGTGCCCACCGTCACCGTCACGCTGTTGTCAAACGACCCGAACGGCGAACTCACGCGGCAGGTGTATTGGCCCGCATCGTCGGCCGTGATACCGGTGATCTCCAGGTTCTGCGTGTCCGCGCCGCTGATGCGCCCACCGTTCACGAGGGCCGGGTCGGACGAGGTGCCCTTGAACCACTCGTACGTGAAGGGGCCCGTGCCGGCGTCCAGGAACTGCCTGATGTCCAGCACGCCGCCCAACGCAACGGACGTGTCGCCCCCGATCCCGTCATTCACTGGTGCATCACCGAACGTGATCGTGCCGCCCACGCTGGTCACGCAGTTGTCCATGCCGGCGGGGGGGTTGCAGACCACCACGTCGTAGAAGCCCGTGTCCCCCGGGATCGAGGGGTTGAGGTTGAGTTGCGTGCCGATCCGGCCGTCGCCCAGGATGAACGTATCCAGAATCGTGATGCGGCCGTCGGGCACGATCGGCACGCCGTCCTTGCGCCACGTTACGGTGAAGGGCCCGCTGCCCGTCCAGATGTGGCTCGTGGCGAAGCCGCCGGTGGTGTACAGGCCGCCGTTGACGTGATTCTGGGTGATCACGATCGGGCGGCCCTGGCGCAGCGATGCCTGGGCCGTGTTCGTTGAGTTCGGGCTGGGATCGGTGACGCGGCAGTAGTAGTCGCCGACATCCGCGTCCTGAACACCGAAAATGGCGAGGGTTGCCGAGTAGGTGTTGGGGCCCGTCTGGTTGGCGGTGCCCGATGAACCGAGAATGTGCCCGTCGGGCGTGAGCGCCACGTCGTTGTGGAACCACTGGTAGGTGAGCGGGCCGGGGCCCGACGTCGTGAACTCCGCCGTGAACTGTGCCACCGACCCATTGACGGCAGCGGAGTTGCTCGGATGCACCGTGATCTGGGGCGCACCGGTGATCAGCGCAATGCCGAACGAACTCACCACCTGGCCCGCGGCGTTGGTCACTACGCAGCGGTTGAACTGGGCGAAGAAGAACGCGAAGTCCAGGCCGGTGAACGTCAACGTGGGCGTGTTGGCCCCGCTGACCGTGGCGTTGGAAGTTGGGACGATGGTGCTGGCGGGCCCGTCAACCAGGTCCACGTAATCGACGTTGTTGTTCGAGTTCTGCCACTGGTACGACAGCCGCCCGCCGACAGCCTGAACGGCCACCGACACGCTCCCGCCCTGATAGCCGAAGTTGAAGAGCTCGGGCTGCACCGCGATCTGCGGCGGGAAGACCACCGCCAAGTCGGTGTCGGTGCTGGTGGCCTGTCCGTAGTCGTTCGTCACCACGCAGTGGTACAGGCCGCTGTCGCCCATCTGGGCCACGCTGATCGTCAGCGTCGCCGTCTGCGTGCCGCAGAAGCGCGGCGGGCCACCCATGCTCGGGCAGTCCTCGGCCAGCGGCATGGAGCCGCGGAACCACTGGAACGTGAGCGGGGCCGTGCCCGTCGCGGCCACGCTCAGCGACGTGCTGCCGCCGACGGCCAGGTCCACGGTCGCCGCGGGATTGACCGTGATGACCGGCGGGTCGCCCACCAGCAGGCCCGCGGCATTGCTGGTGGCCTGCCCAAAGTCGTTCGTGACCAGGCATGAGTAGATGCTCACATCGGCGGACTCAACCATCGAGATCATGAGCGTGGGCGTGTCGGCCCCGCTGAAACGGCCGCCGTTGGTGATCGGATCGCCGTCGTTGAACCACTGATACGCGAGCGGCTCGGTGCCGCTGGCCGCGACCATGAACGTGGCCGTGTCCCCCGTGGGCACGAACTGGTCCGTGGGTTGCGTCGTGATCGCGGGCGGGAAGACCACCGTGATGGCCGCGAACGGGCTGGTGGTCTGCCCGAAGGCGTTGGTCACCACGCAGTCGTACGTGCCCGTGCCGTCGGCGTGCGTGTTGCTGATGGTGAGCGTGGGGGTCTGCGTGCCGGCGTAGATCGTGCCGCTGCCGTTCCTGCCCATCACATCGAAGAGATTGTTGCCGTCTCGGCGCCACTGATAGGTGAGGGGCTCGGTTCCCTCGACATCCGTCAGAGAGAGCATCGTGCCATTGGGCGCAACCAGGTTGAACGAGGCGTTGGGCTCGTAGTTCACGGTGTTCACCACCGGCACGTCACCGATGTTCAGGCTGACCACCACGCTCGTGTCGCTTCCCACCTGGTTGGTGACCTGGCACGAGTACAAGTCCTGGTCGGCCTCCTCGGCCATCGCGATGGTCAGCGTGGCCGTGTCGGCGCCGCTCACACGTCCGCCGTTCATCAGCGGCGTGCCGTCGCGCATCCACTCGTAGAGCAGCGTGGGCGAGCCCACCGCGGTGAGCGTGAAGACCGCGCTGTTGCCGCTGCCGCGCACCACGTTCGCGTCCGTCGGCTCCACGGTGATGTTGGGCGGATCGAGCACGATGAGCGACGCGGTCTGCGTCGTCACCGAGCCGTTGCCGTTGCTGACGACGCAGTAGTACGTTCCCGCATCGCCCGCCACGAGGGGATCGATCTCAAGCGTGGTGCTCTGCGAGCCGGAGATGTTGCCGCCGTCCATCAGGGCAACGCCCATCGGCGGTGTGCCCTTGAACCACTGGTAGGTGATCGGGCCGGTGCCCGACGCCCCCACGCTGAAGACGGTGATGCTGCCGGCGCCGAACGTGCCGCCGAAGGGCTGCGTATCGATGATCGGGAGGTCGCGCACCACGAGCGTGGCCGCCGCGCTGGTGGCCATGCCGCCGGTGTTGCTCACCACGACGTCGTACAGGCCGTCGCTCACACCGGGGAAGACCCCGCTGAGCGTGAGGCCGGGGCCGTTGACGCCCGAGATGCCCGGGCCGTTCATCAGGTTCACGGTGTCCTTGCGCCACTGGTACATCAACTGGCTGCCGGACGCGACCACGCTGAACGTCACCGTCACCTGCGGGTCCACGGTCTGGCTCACCGGGTCGGTCGTGATGAGCGGCGGGGAGACGACCGTGAGCGAGGCGCTCGCGCTGGTGGCCGCGGGGCTGACAGCGCCCGTGACCACGCAGGAGTAGTTGCCGGCGTTGGCCGCGGTGAGGTTGATGATCTGCAGGTTGGCCGTCAGCGCGCCCGAGATCTGGGCGTTGTTGTTCAGGTTGATGCCGTTGCGGCGCCAGCGATAGGTGAGCGGGCCCGTGCCGCTCGCCACCACGCTGAAGTTCGCCGTGCCCCCCACCGCCTTCGACTGCGGCGAGGGCGGCGTCACGATCACCGGAGACGTGTTCACGCTCAGGGTGGCCGTGTTCGAGATCGTCGTGCCCGCGCCGTTCGTCACCGTGACGTGGTACGGACCGGCATCACCCGCAACGACTGCGGGAATCGTGTACGTCGCCATCGTGGCGCCGGGAATCGCGCCGCCGGGGTTGCCGTTGCTCCCTTCAGGCACGCCGCGGAACCACTGGTACGTGAACGTGCCCTGACCCGTCGCCACGACCGTGAAGGAGGCGGACTGGCCTTGGTTCTTCGTCACGTCGTCGGGCTGATCAGTGATGACCGGGGGCGCGTTGACGATGAGCGTCGCGGCGTTGCTCGTGGCGTTGCCCACGATGTTGGAGACCATGCAGGTGTAGTCGCCGGCATCAGCGCCGACCAGGCCGGTGATCACGAGCGACGCGCTCGTGACGCCGCTGAAGCGGCCGCCGTTGCTCAGGTTCATGCCGTTGCGCTTCCACTGATACGTCAGCGTCTCGGCGGGGTTGGCGATCACCACGAAGTTGACCGTCTGCCCGGGGTCGAGCGTGATCGACTGCGGGTGGCCGCTGAACGTGGGAGCCTCGATCACCGTCAGGTTCGCCACGATGCTGGCAATCTGGCCCGCGCCGTTGCTCACCACCACATCGAACGAACCGAAGTCGGCCGGGATCAGGTTGTTGATCGTCAGCATCGCGCTGTGCGCGCCGCTGTATTTGGCGCTGTCGCTGAGCATGATGCCGTTGCGACGCCACTGGAAACTCGTGAGTTGGCCCGTGGCGACCGCGCTGAAGACGGCCTGCCCGCCCACCGGCGCGGCCTGGTCCATCGGCTGCGTCGTGATCGTCGGAGGTGCCACAATCTGGAGCACCACCGCGCTGCTCGCCACACCCGCCGGGTTGGCCGCGTTGCTCACCACGCAGTTGTACGAAGTCACATCGGCATTGGCGATCGCGGAGATCGTCATGTTCGCGCTTGTGGCCCCGCTGATCGTCGAGCCGTTGCCCGTCGGGCCGTTCGCCAGGTTCACGCCGTTGCGCCGCCACTGGTACGACAGGGGCGCCGTGCCCACGGCGACCACGCGCAGGGTGGTGTTGCCGCCGATGGCGACGCCGTTGGACGTGGGCTGCTGCGTGATCACCGGCACGGTCGTCACCGTCAGCGTCGCGTTGTTGCTGGTGGCGCTGCCCTGAGCGTTGGTCGCCACGCAGTTGTAGTTGGAGGCCGCATCACCCGCCTGGGCGTTGGTGATCGTGAGCGTGGCCGTGGTGGCGCCGCTGATCTTGCCGCCGTCAACCAGATTGGTGGTGCCGCGGCGCCACTGGAACGTGGCCGCGGGCGTGGCCGTGGCCGCCACGGTGAAGGTCGCCATGCTCCCCGTCACCACCGTGGTGTTGGCGGGCTGCATGGTGATCGTGGGCGGGAAGTTCACGGTCAGCACGCCGTCGTTGCTGGGCACCGAGCCCTCCGAGTTGCTCACCACGCAGTTGTAGTTGCCCGCATCGGTCGCCAGCAGGCCCGTGATCGTCAGGTTCGCCGTCGTCGCGCCCGAAACGCGGGCGCCGTTGTTGATGTTCGTCGTGCCCTTGCGCCACTGGAACGTGGGATTCGGCACGCCCGAGGCCATCACGTTGAACTGCGCCATGCCGCCCGCCGCGGCCGTGACGTTGCCCGGCTGGCCGGAGATCACCGGGGCCGTGCGGATCTCGAGGGCAACCGCGTTGCTGGGGACCGCGCTCACCACGTTGGTCGCCACGCAGTCGTAGCTGCCCGCATTGCCGGGGCCCGCGTTGGCGATCGTCAGCGTGCCCGTGGTGGCACCGCTGATGTTGCCGCCGTCACTCAAGTTATTGCCGTTGCGACGCCACTGGAGCGTGGGCGCGGGCGTGCCGCTCGCTGCCGCCGTGAACATCGCCGTCTGACCCTGCGAAACGCTGGAGTTCGAAGGCTGCTGCGTGAAGGTCGGGGCCACGTTGACCGTGAGCGTGGCGTTGTTGCTCGCCGTTCCGCCCGCGGTGTTGCTGACGAGGCAGTTGTAGTTGTTGCCCGCGTCGGCGAGTTGGGCCGAGTTGACCATGAGCGTGGCCGTCGTGGCCCCCGCGATGGTCGAGCCGTTGCCCGTGGCACCGTTGGTCAGGTTCGTCAGGCCACGCCGCCACTGGAACGTGAGCGTGCCCGCGCCGCTCGCGGCCACCGTGAACTGGGCGTTGTTGCCCATCGTGACAGTGGTGTTGGAGGGGTGCGTGTTGATCGTCGGGGGCGCATCCACCGTGAGTGCCACCGCCGCGGAAGCCGCCGCGGCGATCGCCAGCTCGGTCGTGATGTTGTTGCTCACCAGACAGTCATACGAGCCGGCGTTGGCCGCCTGGGCGCCCGTGATCGTGAGCGTGGGGCCGGTGGCGCCGCTGATCGCGCCGCCGTTGGCAAGGTTCATGCCGTTGCGCCGCCACTGGTAGGCCAGCGTGCCCGTGCCCGCCGCGCCCACCGTGAACATCGCGTTCTGACCCTGGAAAACAGCCTGAGCCGTCGGCTGCGTGCGGATTTGGGGCGAAACCTCGGCCACCTGGATGATGACGTAGTTCGTCGGGGCAACGGGGTTGCCCAGGCCCGCGTAGCCAATGAGGGGTACGGAACCGAACGGCAGATTCTGCGGGTTGCCCGCGCAGTTCTGGGCGGGCACGAGTTGCGAGCAGATGTTGAACTTGGTGAGGTTGTTGATGGTCTCGAGCGAGCCGACATCGGCCTGGCCGCGGATACGGCCGAACGCTGTGAAGGGGCCGCCGCTGGCTGCGCCGTCGAGGAAGGTGTTGTCGTCAAGATTGAAGAAGAACTCTTTGGTGCCGGAGTTGGGGCCGGTGGAGAGCGCCATGGAGAGGGTGCCCGTGAGGTTGCTCACGCCGGGTTCGCCCGTGATGGGGCTCACGGCTGGCGTGGCCGTCGGCGCGCCGTTGTTCACGGCCGGAGCGAAGAAGCCGCCGCCCTGGATCACAAAGTCTTGCGGGTTGCGGTTGAGGATCACGTTGGTGTAGTTACCGGCCGTGATGATGTTGATGAAGTTCGTCGTGGCGATCGGCTTCGAGTCAAACAGCACGAAGGTGATCGGACCTGCGCTGGTCGTGAAGCGCGCAACGGGGCCGGTCTCGCCCTGCCCCAGGGCCGCGGCTGACGACAGGCCCACGCCCGCGATGGCGGCCAAGATCGCGGCAACCGGACGGAAAACGCGACGAAGAAGGTTCTTCAGCATGGGTATCACCTGCAAAGACGCAACCACCGGCCCGGAGGGGGCATGGACATGCACACCGAAAACGGGCCGAGACCGGCTTGCGCACCCCGCCCGCTCTTGTGCCGCAACCTCGTGTGGGACCCCCGCTTCGTATTCGCGTGCGGAGGACGAGGGTTCGGCCAATGAGAACATATTCTCGGTCAACCAGAAGGCAAGCCAAACCCGGACACTGACCCTTTTTGAGCAGTTTTGCTTGCACGCACGCACGTTCGTACTGCGTTCGTTTGGTTCTCGGACCCACCCGCGCGCTAACCTGCCCCATGTCCAATCCACGTGCGAGCAAGCTTCTGGCCGCACGGGCGGCCGCGGCAGCGTTGCACTTGGCGCTCATCGCCGCGGCATCTCACGCCGGCGTGTACGCACTCGCGACAGACCAGCAGGCCCCGGCGGCCCGTGCACCGCTCGCCGCGCCGGCCACCCGCACCGACTTCGTCCGAGCGTATCTCCGGTTTGAGCGCACACTCGCCGACGCGAAGACCGCCCCCACGGGCCCACGACGCGTGACCCTGCACCGCGGGTTCGACGACCTGGCCGGCGACTTCCTCCGCGGCGACACCGCGGGAGCCATCGCGCGGCTCGAGGCCCTCACACGCACGATCGACCCCCAGGCTCCCGCGCTTGACCTTCCGCCACGAACCGCGCTGGCGCGGCCGGCGAACGAACTCCGCGCAAGCCTCTCACGTCGCCTCGACCTCGCCCTGGCCGCGCACCCCGAACTGCGGCTGCCCGCCGATGCGGCCCGATCGCGCATCGGCCTCATCGTGGATGAATTCAACGAGAACATCACCATCCAGTTGCTCAGCGACCCCGCCGTCATCGCGCGCGAAGTGGCGGCCGAGATCGACACCCTCGCGGCCGGCACCAACCCCTATCAGCGGCGCCTGGGCGACTGGTGGCGCTCCATCCACGTGAGCGACGGCTTGGACCTGCCCACACGCATCTTTGCGCCCGACGCCGCATCCTTCGCACGCCGCCCGCCTCTGCCTCTGGTCATCGCCCTGCACGGCGCGGGCGGTGACGAGAACATGTTCATGGAGGCCTACGGGCGCGGCAAGCTCAAGGCCCTGGCGCAGGAGCACGGCTTCCTGGTGGCAAGCCCTTCGACGACCGTGCTCGCCTCCAACCCCCTCGCCCTCGACGCGCTCTTCGCCGCGCTGCACGAGGATTACGGGCTCGACGACCGGCGTGTGTACCTCGTGGGCCATTCGATGGGTGCCGGGGCCGCCGCGCTCCTCGCGGGCACGCGGCGCGACATGATCGCGGCGGCAGCGTGCCTGGCCGGCGGCCCTCAACGAGCGCCCACGGGGCCCCTTGCTCCCATGCTGGTCTGGGGTGCAGACCAGGACCCCATCATTCCCGCGCGCCGCCTGCGCGCGGCGGCGCTGGACGGGGCACGAGCTGCTCTGCCGATCGAGTATCGCGAGAATGCGGGCGCGGGTCACACCCTGATGGTGCCCGAGGTGCTCGCCGAGGCCGTTGCGTGGTTGCTCAAGCACCAGCGCGCCCCGGAACCACCGGCGCAGCCGTAGCCGCGCGGCGTCAACTCCAAACCCTCCCCAGCCTAGAATGAAAAGCACGGCCTTGGCCGTGCTCTTTTGATGGTGGCTATAGCTCAGTTGGTTAGAGCACGGGATTGTGATTCCCGGGGTCGCGGGTTCGAGTCCCGTTAGCCACCCTTTGTCGCGGGCGGTCTCGCCCGGTCTGGCGGTCCGCGCTGGTGTATGTCCGGATTCGCTCACGCGGCCCGAGCGAGTGCAGGCCGTGCGTGCTGGCTGGCCACGCGACGGCACGTTTCCACCAGCAACCGTCGATCCAGGGGCTTGGCGAGGTACTCGGTGCAGCCGGCGTGCAGGCAGCGGTCGCGTTCGCCCGCCCCGATGTTGGCCGTCAGGCCGACCACGGCACCGGAGTAGTGCCGGGCACGCAGTTCGGTGGTGGCGGCGTAGCCGTCGAGCACGGGCATCTGCATGTCCATGAACACCACGTCAAACCCTGCGCCGGCTTCGACGGCGGCCATGGCCGCGTCCACACCCTTACGGCCGTCGACGGCGATCTCGACCACGGCCCCCGACTTGGTGAGCAGCAGCCGCAGCAGCCGCTGGTTGTCGGGCCCGTCGTCGACCACAAGAACGCGCAGGCCCGCGAGCGCGGCGGTGTCAATGGCCATGGGGGCGCGTTGCGCGGGCGTGCTCTCGAGCGCGGCGGAGATGAGCCGGCTGCCCGGTGGCACCGGCAGCGCGACTTCAAACACACTGCCGTGGTCGGGCTGTGGCTCCGCGCGGCTGGTCACGGTGATGTCGCCGCCCAGGAGGCGCGCGAGTTGGCGCGAGATGCTCAGGCCCAGGCCCGTGCCGCCGAAGCGGCGCGTGGTGGACGTGTCGGCCTGTTGGAACGATGCGAAGAGCCGCGCCGCCTGTTCGTGGGTCATGCCGATCCCGTTGTCGCGCACACGGATGCGGAGCAGGCGCGCGCCCTCCCCCTCCTCTGCTGACAACGAGATGACAACCCGGCCCTTGGGTGTGAACTTGATGGCGTTGCCGATAAGGTTCACGAGAATCTGGCGGAGGCGGACGGGATCGGAGGGGATGGTCTCGGGGAGGGGCCAGTTGAACTCGGTGGCGAGGAGCACACCCGCCGCGCCGGCCCGGCTTCCGAGCAGTTGAACCACCTCGCCCGCGAGCCCGACGGGCGAGACGGGCAGCGACTCGACGGTCATGTGGCCCGCCTCGATCTTGGAGATGTCCAGCACGTCGGAGATCAGGGCAAGCAGGTGCTCGCCGTTGCGCTCGATGGTGTGGGCGTGCTGGGCACGCTCGGCGGGGGCGGCATCGTCGGCCGCGAGCAGGCCCGCGAAACCGAGAATGGCCGTGAGGGGCGTGCGGATCTCGTGGCTCATGTTGGCCAGGAACGCGCTCTTGGCGCTGCTGGCGCTGCGGGCCTGCTCTTCGGCGATGCGGGCCCGCGTGATCGCGCCCTGCAAGAGGCCGATCGTGGCAGAGCCGAAGACCACCAGCAGGACGACGGCGGCAACGTAGCCGATCGCGGTGATGCGGGCGTCCTGCCTGGCGGTGAACCACTTGGCCGCGAAGAAGTCGACACCCAGCACGCCGTCCACCTCCCCAGCCGGGCCCCGGATGGGGACGCTGGCGCTGACCCATGTGCCCCAGCGATCGGTGACGGGCTCGGAATCAAACGTGGCCTGGCCGGTGAACGCGGCCTTGAGTTGCTCCGAGGCCTCCTCGTACACCTCGCCGATGTCGGTGCGCTGCTCACGCTCGCCGGCGTAGGTGCCGTCACGGTCGTAGTCGGTCTCGCTATCGACCATGAAACGGACCGCGCCCGCGGCGTCGGTCTTGAACGTGTAGATGTCCGCGATGGCGGGGTTGGCGGCCAGCCAGCGCTTCTCGGCCTCAATAATGGCGAGGTAGGTGGGGTCGTCGGGCGGCGTGTCGAGCGAGAGGCGGACGTGGCCCAGGGCCTCTGCCTCGCGGGCGAACGTGGGCGCATAGCCCGAAACCAGATCGCGGATGTGCGTGAGCGCGTTGCGGCCCGCGTTTTCGGTCGCGAACCAGCCGGCGATGAGCACGCCCACGAGAACCAATGCCGTTGCGGTCCGGTAGGTGCCGCTGAGCCGAGTGGCACGCAGGCGCCAAGCGACGACGGCAAGCAACGACACGGCACAGAGCGTGAGCGCGAAATAGTCCCATTGAGACATGGCGATGGTCCTTGGGGTCGACTTCTGGCAACGGGCCTATCGGCCGGATCCAGGCCCACTGCGGGCAGCGAGCGTGCCGCTCGCCCGATGTGTGGGCGGCACGACGGTCTGCGCGGTCTGCGTCCGTTTTCGGACGTTCTACGCGGGCTTGACAAGAGTTGTCGCGTGGAAGGGCCGGCCCTCGCGCCGGTACTTTCGCTCGAAGTTGGTGCCCACGAGTTCGCCCTCGCCCATGCGCGCGTTGCTGGGCGGCGCGAAGGCGCGCCGGAGAAAGCAGACGGACGGGGAGCCGTCGGCATCGGCGGGCCCGAGCGCGCCCGCATCGGTGGTGCACCAGCGCGCAAAGTGCTCTTCCATCCATGCCCAATACTCCGCGTGGTCCGTCACCACACGCAACTCGCCTGCGGGCTCCAGCACGCGCCACGCATCGCCAAGAAATCGGTCGCTCACCATCCGCCGCCGGTGGTGCTTGGCCTTGGGCCACGGGTCGGGAAAGTACAGGTGCAGCACACGGCAGCACGCGTCGGGCACACGCCAGTGCACAAAGTCGCCCGCGTCAAGGCACATCATGCGCACGTTCGCGGCCCCGGCACGCGTGAGTTTGTCGATGCCCACCATGAAGAACTCTCGCTCATACTCGAAGCCCAGGAAGTTGGTGAGCGGCTGGGCGGGCGACTGCTGCGCCAGGAACGTGCCCTTGCCCGAGCCGATCTCGATCTCGAGGGGACGCTCAGGGTGCGCAAAGAACCCACGCGGGTCCGTGTAGCCCCCTGAGCGATTCGTCAGCACATCGTCCGGCAACGGTGGCAGAGCAGAGCGCGGCACCTCGATGGAGCGGGCTGCGTCCGCCGCGGTTGGGGTGGGGAGCGACACGACCCGAGCGTAGGGGACGGACATGGGAAGGTGAACGGGCGCACGGAGCGGTCTGGTTCGATCCTGCACCGACTCCCTCGCAAGCCTGGCGACTCGGTGGCACGGAGAGCCGCACCACGAACCGGGTGCGAACGGCAGGTCCGATCATGCCCGACGGATTCGCGAATCCTTCGGGGGCACCGCCGCGTATAGGCAGATACGGGGTTGTTCTGAAAAGTTCCCTTCTCGCCCGCCGCGAAGCCGCCGATAGGTATGGCCGCGGAGTGAGGGCTGCGCGCCCAAGGTGAAAAGCCACCCGCGCGCACGTTCGGGGGTCGGCCGCATCGGAAACGGTGCCGCGCCGGTCGTGGCTTTGGTTCAAAGTTCTGCGCGGCGGGGGGCCTGCCGCGTGGTGTTGTGCACACAACGCACCAAGCGGAGTGCCGGCCATGAACGACTTCACCAGCAAACTCTCCAGCGGCTCAACCCCTTACCCCAACCCGGGCGGCAACCCGAACCCCGAGGCCCGTGCGGCAGAGCCGGGCACGCGCCCGCGCAACGACCTTGCCAGCTTGATCGACGCGCGCGCCGACCGGCGCGGCTTCCAGGAGCACCACTGGGAAGGCTCGTTCTTCGACTACCTCGAGATCTGCCAGAGTCGGCCCTCCGTCATCCGCAACGCCTACCAGCGGCTGTATGACGCCGTGCTGGCCCATGGCAGCGAGCGCTACCGCCTCTTCAAGAAGGATGCCGTCCGCTACCACTTCTTCTCCGACCCCTTTGATGATGGGGCCGACGCCATCTTCGGCCTTGATCTGGCCCTCATGCAACTTGTGGATTTTTTCCGCTCCGCCGCGGAGGGCTATGGCACCGACCGCCGCATCCTCCTGCTGCACGGCCCCGTCGGTTCGAGCAAGAGCACCATCGCGCGGCTGCTGAAGAAGGGCCTGGAGGCCTACAGCAAGACCGACGACGGCGCCCTCTACACCTTCACCTGGATGCTCGATGAGCACTGCGGCCCCACCGCCAAGACCCACGAGTTCCCCTGCCCCATGCACGAGGAGCCGCTCATGCTCGTGCCAAAGGAGGCACGCGCGGACATCCTGGCCCGCCTGAACGAGAAGTACGTGCCCGCCGTCGGCGGCGGCAAGCTCCGCCTCACGGGCGAACTCGACCCCTTCTGCCGGCGCGTCTATGGAGACCTGCTCAAGCACTACTCGGGCGACTGGCGTCGCGTGATGGAGCACGTCAAGGTCCGGCGCGTCATCCTCAGTGAGAAGGACCGTGTCGGCATCGGCACCTTCCAGCCCAAGGACGAAAAGAACCAGGACTCGACGGAACTCACGGGCGACATCAACTACCGCAAGATTGCGCAGTTCGGCAGCGACTCTGACCCGCGGGCTTTTAACTTCGACGGCGAACTCAACATCGCCAACCGCGGCATCTGCGAGTTCATCGAGGTGCTCAAACTCGACGTGGCCTTCCTCTATGACCTGCTGGGGGCCAGCCAGGAGCACCTGATCAAGCCCAAGAAGTTCGCGCAGACCAACATCGACGAGGTCATCCTGGGGCACACCAACGAGCCCGAGTACAAGCGCCTCCAGAACAACGAGATGATGGAGGCCTTCCGCGACCGCACCGTCAAGATCGACGTCCCCTACAACATCCGCCTCGACGACGAGGTGCGCATCTACCAGAAGGACTTCGGCCCGGCCCGCATCCGCGGCATCCACATGGCCCCGCACACCATCGAGGTGGCCGCGATGTGGGCCGTGCTCACGCGCCTGGCCGAGCCCAAGAAGGCCGGCCTCACCGTCCTGCAGAAACTCAAACTCTACAACGGCAAGGCGATCCCCGGCTTCACCGAAGACTCCATCCGCGAGTTGAAGGAGGAGGCCCCGCACGAGGGGATGGACGGCATCTCGCCGCGCTACATCCAGGACAAGATCAGCAACGCGATGGTCGGTCGCCAGGCGATCGAGGACAAGACCATCAACCCCTTCATGGTGCTCAATGAACTGGAGGGCGGCCTCACGCACCACTCGCTCATCACGGATGAGGAGACCAAGAAGAAGTACCGCGAACTGCTGGCGGTGGTGAAGGAGGAGTACGAGGACATCATCAAGGGCGAGGTGCAGCGGGCCATCAGCGCCGATGAGGACGCGATCCGCCGCCTCAGTTCCAACTACATCGAGAGCGTGCGGGCCTACACCCAGAAGGAAAAGGTCAAGAACAAGTACACGGGCCGCGACGAGGAGCCCGACGAGCGGCTCATGCGCTCGATCGAAGAGAAGATCGAGATCCCCGACAGCCGCAAGGACGACTTCCGGCAGGAGATCATGAACTACATCGGGGCGCTCTCGCTGGACGGCAAGAAGTTCGAGTACAACACCAACGCGCGCCTGTACCGGGCGCTGGAACTCAAACTCTTCGAGGACAGCCGCGACACGATCAAACTCAAGAACATGGTGAGCAGCGTGGTGGACGACGAGACCCAGAAGAAGATCGACGTCGTGAAGCAGCGACTCATCAAGAACTTCGGCTACAACGAGACCAGCGCGACGGATGTGCTGAACTACGTCGCCAGCATCTTCGCCCGCGGCGACAGCAAGAGCAAGTAGAGGAAGGCACTGGGGACGCGTCCCCCTCCGGTTCCCACCGGAGGGGGTGGCCGAGGTCGCCGCGACCGAGGACGGGGGAGGTGCTTCGCCCCGCGGAATGCACCCCCGCGTAGAATCGGTCATGACCTTCAAGGGCACATACCAGCACGGGGTCGTCATCCTCGACAGCAGCGACGGGCTGCGCGAGGGGGCGCGCGTCGAGGTGCTGCCCACCGCGAAGGCCAAGCCGCGAAGCGGAGTCAAGGCCAAAGCGCGACCCGCGCGCGCCAAGGATCCAACGCGCCGGACGCTGTCGCGAGCGCCCTTTGGGTTCGGCCTGTGGCGCAACCGCAAAGACCTGGGCAAGACGAGCGGCGAAATCGCCAAGACGCTCCGTGCCAGGTTGATGAAGCGAGCGGTCGATGACTGATCCAGTCATCGACTCTGCGGTCATCATCGACTACATGCACGAGCACGCCGCGGCTCGAGCGTTCCTTGATCCTGCATTGCGTGTCGGCGAGCCGGTGATCCACACGA
This sequence comes from Phycisphaerales bacterium, assembly GCA_046156035.1. Taxonomy (GTDB): domain Bacteria; phylum Planctomycetota; class Phycisphaerae; order Phycisphaerales; family UBA1924; genus JAEUIX01. The sequence continues at coordinate 25,916 of JBJXEW010000040.1, forward strand.
TCACCGCGGCCGAGGTGCTCATGGGTGCACGCAATGCCGCCGATCTGCGGCAGACGAACCGGTTCCTTCGCCAGTTTGCGCTCATCGCGCCGACCGCAGACGACTCGCTGCACTCGCTCCAGTTGCTCCGCGGCCTGAAACTGTCGCACGGCATCGGCTGGCCCGATTGCCTGATCGCGGCAACGTGCCTGCGCCTTGGGCATACGTTGGCGACCACCAACGTCAAGCACTTCCGGGCGGTGCAGGGTCTGCGCGTCGTCAGGCCGTACTGAGCAAGGCGTGAGACCGCCCCGGTATCGGCCCGATCGGGGGCTGGGAGTTGGTACGCTCGCTGGCATGGTCCCCAACACCCTGCGCTTTGCTTCGGATGCGTTTGCCAGCGGGCCGTACCAGCGCACGCTTGGAGACGAAGGCGACTCGCCGTATTGGGGCGAAGACGTGACCGCGTGGCTCGTCGGAAGACTGGCCACCGCGGGATGGACCTGCGACCACTGCCAAGAAGATTGGGGCTGGTGGATCGGTGCGAAGCACGGCACGCGGCACTACCACTTGGGCGTCTATTGGGAGCCACCCGGGTTCAACCCGCCTCCCGATGACTGTGTCGGCCTGTGGTGCATCCGCCTCTGGAACAAGCGCGACCCTCGTTCGTGGCTTGCACGGCTGACATCACGCGACCGTGCCCCAGTCGATGCCGACGTGTTCAACGACGTGAAGCGATTGGTCGAGTCCTCGCCCGAGGTGCGAGACATGCGCACGGCTAGAGAAGACTGAATGGCGTGCTGCTCCACGCTCCAGCCCGCACCTCTGCACGCCTGCCAGGCATGCCGCGAGCATCTGCCACGCCGCTCTCCCGACCACCCCAAACGCACGCTTTTCGCACCCGCCGCTGGCCGCACTCGCGGCTTGTGATACATTGGACCCATAACGCCACGCTCCCGGTCTCCCGCGAGGATTCCCCATGTTCACACGCACGTTTCGCACGTCCATCCTGCTCGCCTCCCTGCTGGCCGTGGGCTCGCCCGCGCTGGGCGGTCCTCTCACGCCACCCGGCGGACCGGTCACCAGCACGGGCAAGACCACGCAGGAGATCTTCGACAAGGTCGCCGCGGCCGAGCCGCGCACCCCGCTCAGCGCGGCGACCACGCCCGGCGACGGCACCTGCATCTTCAAGATCACGCAGCCCGGCTCCTACTACCTCACCGGAATCCTGCATGGCGTGAGTTTCCAGACGGGCATCCGCATCTCTCTCACCGTGCCCGGCGGCGTCACCATCGACCTGAATGGGTTCGGCGTTCGCGGCGGCGCAGACACACTCTCCGGCATCGACATCATCGGCGGGAACAACGCCCGGGTCGTGGTCCGCAACGGCTACGTCTACCTGTGGGACGGCAACGGCGTCGACCTGACCGGAGCCGAGAGCGGCGAGATCGAGAACGTCCACAGCAGTTCCAACTTCGGCACCGACTTCGTCATCACCCAGGGGTCGATCAGCAACTGCAAGGCGGCCATCAACTCCGGCGGCGGGTTCGTCGCCGGGGCGAGTTCTTCGCTCACGCAGTGCGAAGCGATCAACAACAGCGGCACCGGGTTTGACACCGACGTGAACTGTCGCCTGACCCAGTGCACCGCGAAGGCGAACACCAGCCGCGGCTTCGACTGCGAGGCGAGCAACACGCTCACCCAGTGCATCGCGACGGGGAACAGCAACTACGGCTTCAACTGCTTGCTGAGCTGCACGCTCCTCAACTGCGTCGCGTCGACGAACACAGGCGCCGGCATCAGCGTCAGCGGGTCCGGGACGGTGACCGGCTGCGTCTCGCGCGGCAACACGCAATGGGGCTACACCACCGGGGCCAGGACGGTCTTTCAGTCCTGCACCGCGCGAGAGAACACTTTCGATGGCTTCAACGCGCCGTTCTCCACGATCATCGAGTGCGACTCGAGCGACAACACGGGGAGCGGGTTCAGCCTGGGCGGAATCACCAGCGTCTACAACTCCAGCGCGATGTCCAACACGGGCAGCGGCATCATCGGAGGCGGCGCATGCCTCGTCGTGAACTGCAACGTCAGATACAACACGGGCGCCGGGATCGAGTTGACGCTGGACAACAACACCATCCGCGGCAACCTCTGCATCGGTAACGGCACCGGGTCGGGCAACGCCGCCAACATCCGCACCGCCGGCATCAACAACCGCATCGAGGACAACAACTGCACGCTCGCCGACCGCGGGATCGAGGTCGATGGCACCCGCAGCATCATCGTCCGCAACACCTGCGGCAGCAACACCCAGAACTGGGCCATCGCCGCCAACAACTCCTACGGGCCGATCATCGACCGCTCCGCCGCGGCGACCGCCGCCGCCAACGCGAACTCCGCCGCGAGCACCCTTGCCTCCACCGACCCCAACGCCAACTTCTCGTACTGATCCCCGGGCACCGGCGCCCGAGTCCGACCGTTTCCACGCATGGGCTTCGCGCCACTCGCTCGAACGCCTCGGGAAGAGCCACATGACCCGCCCCAATCACTTCGCACTTCTTGCTCTCGCCGCGACCGTGCTCCTCGCCAGCGCGGCCTCGGTGCACGCGCAGAACTCCATCGACCCCGCCAACATGTTCTGCTGGGGCGAGAACATCGGGTGGGTCAACTGGCGCGATGCCGGTTCGCCCGTGGGCTCGGAGGGCGTGCGGTACGTTTACACCTACCTCACCGGCTTCGCCTGGTCGGAGAACACGGGCTTCGTCAACTTCGGTCAGACTCCGGCCGACGGCGTGACGTACACCAACACCGACGGCAGCGACTTCGGCATCAACCACGACGAGAACACGGGGTACCTCTCCGGCTTCGCGTGGGGCGAGAACATCGGCTGGATCAACTTTGACGGCGGGGCGCTCGCCACCCCGGAAAACCCCGCCCGCATCTCGGTCGATCCGCCGCGGCGAATCCTGGGCTACGCCTGGGGTGAGAACGTCGGATGGATCAACCTCGACCTGCCGGTGGATGGCCAGTACATCGAGGTCCGCCCCTGCCGCCTCGACTACAACCTTGACGGTGCCCTCAACCCCGACGACCTTGGCGACTTCATCACCGACTACTACACCGTCCCGCATATCCCCGGCCCCGGCGGCTACGCCGGGCCGTGCCCGGAGAACGACCCGCCCTACGACATGGGCTACAAGACCGCGTTCACCTCGGATGAGTCGGTGCAGTGCAACGCGCCCTTCCCCGACAACCTGGGCGACTTCATCACAGACTACTACGCGGCGTCGTGCTGAGCAGGCCCGGCGCGTGCGGACGTGCGCGCGGATACGATCCGGCGATGACCTTCCGTGCAGTGGTACAAGACGGCCTGATCGTGGTCAACACCCACGGGTCGCTCCCCGACGGGACGCGTGTGCAAGTGCAGGCGCTGCGAGCCACGGCCCGGGCCCCGAAGGCCAAGCGTGCGTCCAAGAGCGCGCTCCCGCCTTTCGGAGGATGGAAGCACCGGTCCGACATCAAAGACGCGGCGGCGTTCGCACGCTCGCTCCGGCGCAAGACCAGCCGTCGCGGCCCTTCAAATGGCTGACGCGCTTGTCGACACGTCGCTGCTGGTGGACTACCTCCGGGCGTCCCCACATGCCCGCGCGTTCTTCGCGTCGCTTCGCGCGACCGGCGTGCTCCGAACGCATCTGGCCTGCGTCGCCGAGTTGCACTCAGGTGTGAAGACGCGGCGGGACGCCCGCGAAGTTGACCGGCTCGTTGCGGCCTTTGAGGTGGAAGTGCCAGATGAGGCGGACCTGCGCCGGTCGGTTGTGCTGCTTGCCCGCCTGCGTCCCTCGCACGGGATCGAGTGGAACGACTGCCTGATCGGGGCCACGGCGCTGCGGCTCGGCTTCGCCGTAGCAACACGAAACGACAAGCACTTCGGCGCGATCGCAGGGCTGCGCGTTTCTCGACCGTACTGATTGCCCGCCGCCCGACCCGCGCCCCAATGATCGTGCGTGCGGCCGCGCTGCCCAACATGCCGGTATGACCTGCGCGGCCTGCCCCGTCGCGAGGGCGGCACGCGCACGTGCCCCGAATGCAACGGCACATGGACGCGCGAGCAGATCGTGGTGGCAGGGCGGCGGCTCACAACTGGCCTGATGTTCCGTGTCTTCGGGTGGCAGGCCGCGGTCTCGGCAGCCACGGTCTTGGGAACGGACTTCGTGGTCCGGCACCTGCCGCGCGGCTGGAATGAGGCCGCCACGGTGTGCGTGATGGTGCTGCTTCCGACCCTGGCCCTCGCCGCGGCGGCCGCGTTCTGCGTCGTCCTGCATCGTCGCGGTGAACGCGGTGTCGATCTGGTTCCCGCCGCGATCCTCGGCCTGATCGTCGCGGGCGGCGTGCTCGTCACGGTCTACGTCGTGACGGTCTTGGTCATCTTCGTGGTCACGCTCTGACCGCCCGCTCACCGCACCGCCTTGCTCATGATGAGACTCGTGTAGTTCGTGATGCCCCAATCAAACCGCTCCACATCACGAAAGCCGCGGCGGCGGTAATACGCCACAAGCTCCGTGTCCGGCTCCGCCGTGGAAAGGGCGAGTTCGGCCATGCCCAGTTCGCGGGCACGCGCCTCCACCGTGGTCAGCAGCAGAGCGCCGATGCCGCGCCCTTGCAGCGTGGGCTCCACGGCGAACTGGGAGAAGTTGCAGACATCGTGCCTGCGGAACCAGCGCGGCCCGCTCTCGGGCGCCCCCCCGCCCCCGCCCCAACTGGGCTCCTGGAACATGATGGTTCCGACAAGGCGCTCGCGCGGCAGGCACGCCGTGGCGGACGGGACGTCCGCCCCACCGGAAGCATCCGCCGCGGGCTCGCTCAGCACCGCTACGAAGCACTCGCCCTTGCCCACGCGCTTGCGGGTGATCTCGGGCGTCTGGTGGCTGGCGAGCGCGTGCAGGCCCAGGGCCACCTGCTTGGCGTAGGAGCGGTGCAGGAGTGCGGTGAGTTCGCTGAGCGAATCCGTGGGCCGCAGGCGGCGCACGCTGATGCCTCCGGCCCCGCCCCCCGCGCCCTCGGGCGGGTGTGAGGGCTCGCCCGGCGTGCTGGGTGCGGGGCTCGTCATCGTCTACTTGATCACGTTCACGTTGAGACTGAAGGGCTTGCCCGCGAAGGTGATGCGCGAGGTATCGTCAAAGATGTTGAAGTCGGCCACGCGCTGGCCCTGCCTGAAGCCCGCTTCTCTCAGGAACGAGCACAGCAGGTCGAACGAATAGCCCACCTTGTGGTAGTCGAACGCGTCCTTCTGGCCGCCGTAGATCACCTGCATCAGTTCCATGCGCTCCTGGGTGGTCGTCTGCGGGTGGGCGAAGAGCGCGCACACCACCACCAGGTCGGGCACGGCGATGCGCAGCACGCCCTGCTTGGTCAGCACGCGATGGGCCTCCTTGAAGGCCCTCTGTATCTCGCCGCGGTAGTCGAGGTGCTCGTACACGTGCGAGGCGTAGATCTCCGACACCGTCTCGTCACCGAAGGCCGAGAGGTCCGTCACGCTGCCGACGTAGTCCACGCCCGGGCCGGGCTGGATGTTGACGATGCTCCAGCCGGTCATCACCTCCTCGCCGCCCAGGTGCAGGCGGAGGTGATGAGACTTGCCGGTGCCTGGCGTGGAGGCGGGGGCGGGGGTGCTCATGGGTGGCCGGATGGTACCGCGGCGGGAGGCGGGGAAAAACCTCAAAGCGCAAAGCAGCAAAACTCAAATGGATGCACGGGCGGCCGACACGCTGCCTTCATTTGAGGTTTGAGCTTTGCTGCTTTGAGTTTTCCCCGCCCGTACCCTCTGGCCGCATGACCTCCGAGCCCGCCCCCCCCACGCTTGTGCCCACATCGCCCACACCCGCCAGCGGCACCATCCGCCTGCGCGTGCGGTATTGCGAGTGCGACCCGATGGGCGTGGTGCACCACGCCTCGTTCATCCCCTGGCTGGAGATGGCCCGCACCGAACTGCTCCGCACCACGGGCGTGACGTACGCGGACATGGAACGCGCGGGCTTCTTTCTCGTCATCACCAAGCTCGAGTGCCGCTACCGCCGCCCCGGCCGCTACGACGACCTCGTGGAGGTCCGCACACGCGTGGTGGGCGGCAGCGGCGTGAAGATTCTGCACGAGTACGAGGTGTTCGCGGTGGAGCGCAGCGCGGCGGGCGCGGGCGAGCCCCCCACGGAGATGCCGCAGTTGCTCGTGGCGGCTTCCACCACACTTGCGTGCGTGGGACGCGATGGCAAGATCCGCGAGTTGCCCGGCTTCCTCGTCGCTCCGCCAGCGGCCTGAGAACCAGCGCGTTCGCCCCGCGCACCTCACCGCCGACGGCGATGCAGGCCCGCGGCCGCGCTCAGCGTGAGCAGGGCGGCCGCCGCTGGTGCGGGCACGGCGTCGCCCACGGAGAGGAACGCGGTGGTGTTGAACGACGACGACGTGTTGCCGCTGTCGCCGAAGTTGTGGCCGATGGCGAGGGTGTAGGTGCCCGCTGGCAGCACGCCCGTTTGGGAGAACGACAGCGGACCATCCGGCATGCCCAGGGAGTCGGCGTAATACGCGAAGGTGTCGCTCAGGAGCACCACCCGGTTGGTCACCCCCGTGTAGATGCCGCTGGCGATGAAGGTGTAGGGGGTGTCCGTGTCCACACTGAACCTGAACGTGTAGGCGGCCTGCACATTCTCGCCGAAGGAGATGCTGCCCGTCGCGACCGTCGCGGTGGAGACGCCGACGCTGGCCGCCACGGAGAAGCCGCTGGCACCGTTGAACGTGTAGTCAGCGGTGGCGTGCGTGTTCTGCGCGGCCGAGCCGAAAAACTCGGTGCTGAAGGGGAAGTTGTTCGGGTTCCCTGTGTGCGTGTGAAAGTCGTTCACCACCGGCCCGCCGTCGGCGGGGAGCATGGGCGAGGCCACGCCGAAGGGCGTCTCCAGGTCCCACGTCAGAATGTCGGCCGTGCCGCCGATGAGGCCGGAGTGGGCGACCCGCCCGGTCAGGTTGACGAACGCGACGTCGGCCCGTGCCGCGCCGGCAGCGCCGCCCACGAACGCGACCGCCAGGCCCAGACCAACAGAAAGACGAGTTGCGATGACCATGTCATTCCCTCCTCAGCAGATTCAAACCGCTTTCGCGGCCCCCTCCGACGGAGTGAGTATGGCCGAGGTTGCGCGGGGGTGCTAGGCAAATCTGAGGAATTCTGCCTGATTTCCTGTGCCGCGCCGCTGGGCAGCGCGAGTCCAGAACTCCCGGAGTTGCAAAGAGCACCCGTGCGTGTCGCAAGAGCGCGGAGCGCGAGCAACGCGGCCTGAAGGACTCAGGGATCGCCGGAAGCGCGGGCGTTGCCGCACGCGGCGAGGAGGCGGGAGGCAAGGGAGCGGCGAGGGGTGGGCGGTTGGCCGTTGGCCGAACCGGAAGGAGAAGGCGACCGCACGCTGCCGCTGGCGGCTCCAAGACGGGGCGAGTGGATGGGCACCGAGGTGGCACGGGAGGGAGCGTTCGCACACGGGGCATGGAGCCCCGCGTGCGAAGAGGGTGATTGTGGGGCGACGATTCCGGGGGTGCCGCTGCGCGGCAACCCCCGGCTATTGACTTCCACCGCGTCGCGGTGAAGAGAGGCCGCGGGGGATAAGGGCGCGGCGGCGGGGACCGTCGCACGACCCGAAGGCAGACCGGCCGGGACGGCCGGACCACCCGAACGCAGCATCGAAGTCGGAGGCCCGACTTCGATGGCACTCGACGGACGGGACCCGCCGAAGGCGGGCCTCACCGGCGGATAGAAGTTGGCGAGGCGGAGGATGGTGCTCGCGGCACGGCGGACGGTTTCGGTGCGGCGCTGGCGGAAGACCAGGTGGCGGAAGTTCGTGCGGTCGAGGGTGGGCTGGTCCTCGTTGTTGAGGGACGCGTTGATGATGGTGCCCAGCGCTTCAACCGCGCGCGGGAGGTGGTTGGCGGCGACGATGCGGACGCGGAGTGCCGCGGCGGAGTGGAGGGCGGCGAGTTGCTCGGCGACGTCGGGGCGGGCCATCCATGCGGTGAGTTGGTCCAGAGTGAGGTTGTGGGCGGCGGCGATATCGAGGAGGGAGAGGGAGGGGTCGAGGGAGGCGGAGAGGAGCCCCGAGGGGCAAATGGCCAAATGACAAATTTCCAAGTGGCCAAATGAAGGCAGGGTGCTGCCGCGCGTGCCCGGCGGGATGGCCGCCTCACCAAGTGCAGCGTCGGGTTGGGGGAGTGTGTGCAGGTCCACGCGGCGATGATGCACGAGGATGTTCGTGCTGGCAAGGGGACGCGGAGCGACGACCACGAAATGGCGCGCAAACGCGGCCGCGTGGTGACAGGATGGTGTCAGTAGGAGAAGGCGCGGGGGAGCGCGTGGGGCAGGGCGAACCCGTGTTCGCGCGGCTCAGCGCGTCGCCCCAACGGGGCGAAGGGGTGTAGCCACGGGTGGAGCGAAGGCGGGGCGAAGCCCGCCGACGCGGAACCCGTGGAGAGGGTGCCTTCTCATGCGTGCCGCCCCGGACGGGGCGGAGGAAGAAGGCGATCAGCGGCCGCGCCGCGCTGCCGGCGCAGGACTCCTCCGCCCCTGCCGGGGCGGGCTCCGTGATGCACGAAGCGTTCCACGGGTTGCGCGACGCTCAAGGCCGCGTCGCTGCACCCGTGGCTACAGCCCGACGCCCCGCCGGGGCGTTCGAGGCCGACGCGACGTGGCCCGCATGATCATCGTCGCTGCGCCGATGATCGTGGCACGGCCGGTCCTTGCTCTGCGTCCCTCTGCATGCTCTGCGCACCTCTGCGTACGGGCTTGAACCAAGCCCTCCCTTACGGTCGGGCTGCATGTTCACGCGCGGGGTGCCTCCACGCTTGCGCGTGGGGCTCGTATGGACCCGTCGCTCACGCTCCGGGCTCGTTTGGCGGTTCGTTGTCGCGTGCAAGGCCGGGCCCTCCCTCACGGTCGGGCTGCATGTCTTCCTTTGTGTCCTCTGTGCCGTCGCCCAGGCGACTCTTCGATTTGTGGTGAACCCCGCGTTCACATCAACATGCCGATGGCATCATTCACAGTCTTGACGTAGACGAGTTCCAGGCCCGGCACACTCAAACGCTCGCGCTTGGCCGCGGCGGGGATGATGGCGGTCTTTGCGCCCAGCCGTGCCGCGTCGCGGAGGCGCTGTTCGAGGCGCGAGACGGAGCGGACTTCACCGGCGAGGCCGACTTCGCCCAGCGCGATGCTGGATGCGGGGGCGGAGCGTTTGGCGTGAGCGCCGGCGATGGCGAGCAGAATGGCGAGGTCCGCCGCGGGCTCGGCCACGCGCACGCCGCCCACCGCGGAGGCGAAGATGTCTCGGTCGGCGAGGCGCAGGCCGCCGTGCTGCTCGAGCACGGCGATGAGCATGGAGAGGCGGCTGGGGTCGAGGCCGGAGGATTTGCGCTTGGCCGCGCCGAGGAAGCCGGTGGCGGTGAGGGCCTGGAGTTCCACCATCAGGCAGCGCGTGCCGGTGAGGACGGGGCAGACGACGGTGCCGGGGCGGGGCGGGGCATCGGCACCGAGGCTCGCGACGCTGACACCATCGGGCGCTTCGCGCAGGCCGCGGTCGGTCATCTCGAACAAACCGAGTTCGAGCGTGGAGCCGAAGCGGTTTTTGACGGCGCGGACGATGCGGTGGGCGTGGTGGCGGTCGCCCTCGAAGTAGAGGACGGCATCGACGAGGTGCTCCAACATGCGCGGGCCGGCGAGTTGGCCGTCTTTGGTGACGTGGCCGACGAGGATGACCGCCACGCCCGCGGCCTTGGCGAGGTAGACGAGTTCAGCGCAGCAGCGGCGCAGTTGCGTGAGGGAGCCGGGGAAGGCCTCAAGGTCAGCCTTGTAGACCATCTGCACGGAGTCGATGATCATCACGGCGGGCCGGGCCGGGTCCGCATCAGCGAGCACCCGCGCGGCCTGCTCGGTGATGCGGTTGAGGGAAGTCTCTGCGAGCAAGAAGAGATTGGAGAGGGACTGGGCACTCGGCACTGGGGACTGGTGGGCGGAGAGCGACTCGGTGAGTTTCAGATGGGGGTGCGCGGTGCTGTCAACTACCCCCTGTCCCCTGTCACCTTCCTTCTGTCCCCTGTCCCCTGTCACCTGTCCGCTCGCGCCGAGCAGGCGCGATGCACGCAACTTCACCTGCTGGGCGCTCTCCTCGCTCGACACATACAGCGTCCGGTGTCCTCGCGCGGCAAGCGCCTGCGCGGCCTGAAGCAAGAGCGTGCTCTTGCCGATGCCGGGGTCGCCGCCGAGGAGAATGGCCGACGCAGGGACGATGCCGCCGCCGAGCACGCGGTCAAACTCCGCGATGCCCGTGGCGATGCGGATGCTCGCGCCGGTGGTCTCGATCTCGCCGATGGGCAGCGCGGGGGAGGCGGGAACGAGCGGCTCCATGAGCGCGATGTCGCGTGCCCCGTTGGATGAGCGGTTCTTGCCGGGCGCGCCCTCGGGTCCGTCGTTGGCCTCGGCGCGTGCCGCGGCGTGAACGAAGGCTTGGGCGGCAGCGGCGCGGGGATCGACCCGGGCCTTGGGTTCCACGCGCTGGGCCTCGAGCGCATCCCATGCGCCGCAGTCTGGGCACTTGCCCATCCACTTGGTTTGCAGCGCGCCGCAGGCCTTGCAGGCGAAGACTGTGCGTGGTTTGGCCATTGTGAGGGATCATATCGGATTCGCGCGGCCCGCCGCGGCGGGCCTTCGGCAATACGCAAGTAACTGGCAGCGTTGAACTTGCACCGCAGGGCCTGGCCGCGTTGGCCGGGCCGCCGCGGCGAACCTTTGGAGGTCCATCATGAACTGGGGCACAATGAGGCGTTCGTTCTCCGCGGTGATTCTGGGGTGCAGCGTGCTGGGCGCGGCGGGCGCGGCCACAGCGCAGAGTCCGCCGCCGGGCCCGACGCTGCCGCCGGTCGGCGGACAGATCGTCGAGAACGCTTCCCGCGAGATGCGCGAGGTGGCGGCCCGGGCCTGCCACGCCATGGAGGAACGGGCACGCGCGGGCACAGCGCGGCTGGTGCAGATGAAGCGCGACGGGGCGAGCGCCGAGGAGATCAGGGCCGCGGGCAGGGGCACGGTACAGAACCTCACCAGCATCGCGCAGCCTTCGTACGCGCAGATCAGGGCGATCCGCGAGCGTGCCGCGGCGGCGCTGCGGGCGGCGGGTGCGGGCGAGGCGATGTTCCGCCGGCTGAACGAGGCGGCCGAGAGAAACCTGCGGGCGATCGGGGACTGCCTGAAGATCACGTCAGCGCAGATCGTGCGGACGGTGCATCGGCTGACCAGCCCCAACAACGGCGGCGGCGGCGACGAGGCCTGACGCCGGCGAACGTGCACCGCACGCCCGCGGCGAAAAGGCCGCGGGTTGTGCCGCAGGCTTGTTGCGGTGGCCCGCGCCAAGCGCGCCGATTCTCGTAGCGACATCCCCGGGCCCGCGGCCGGGGATTTTTCCTTGCGCAACGTGCGCGGGCCGCATCCGTTGGCGGGCACCGCCCGTACCATGCGGCACCGGCCCCCCACGGCGCGGCACCGCATGGATGCACCCGCTCCCGATCAGCCCGTTGCATTGAGACCACCCAGCCGCGCCCGCCGCCGGGCGGTCTGGCTGACGGCCGTGCTGGCGCTCATCGCGGCGGGGGTGGGCCTGTGGCACTCGGCCACGCGGGGCGTGATTGCGCGGGCGATCGTGGCCTCGGCGGTGCGGGCGGCGAGCGGGTGCGAGACGACCGTGCGGGCCGTGCACGTGCGCCTGTTCGGCGCGGCGGACATGGAAGGCCTGTCGCTGCGCGTGCCGGGCGTGGCCGGGCCTGCGGGCGAGGTGCTGCGGGCCGAGCGCGTGGTGGCAGAACTGGACTGGTCCGGATGGCTGCGGGGCGTGATCGTGCCGACCGCGATCGCGGTGGACCGGCCGGTGCTGCGGCTGAGCCAGAGCGCGGAAGGAACCCTGAACATCTCGGCCGTGCCGTCCGGGCGCGGCAGCGGCGCGGGCACAGCGGTGGTGCCGCGCCTGAGCGCGACCGCGGCCCGAGTGGAGGTGGGCGAGCACGACGGCGCGGCGTTTACGCTGCTCACGCACGTGGATGTGACGGCGTCGCTGGCGCCCAACCCTGCGCGGCCGGACGAGTATGTGGTGCAGATGCGGGAGATCGCGCCGGCGACGATGCCCGAGGACGCGGCGATCCGCTTTGACGGATGGGTGAACCTGCGCGCGGGCGAAGGGCACGGAACGCTGAGCGGGATGACGCTGGACCGCTGGACGGCCGAGCGCGTGCCCCTGAGCGTCCGCGGCGCGTGGCAGGCCTTCAACATGCGCGGGCGGATCCTTCCCACCCAGTTCACGTACTCGCGCGCCGGCGGCGTGGAGGCCACGGTGGGCCTGGGCAACGTGTCGATGTCGATCCCCGGGCTGGGCGAGGTCGATGCCTTCGGCGCGGGCCAACCGCTGAACATGCACGGCGTCAGCGGCACGGTGCGGTTCCATTACGGGGGAACGCTCCGGCCGGGTGGGGGGATCGATGCCACGGTGACGGGCAAGGTGGAGGACCTGGACTGCCGCGTGATTCTGGCGATGGACGGCCTGGACCCGTTCTGGTCGGGCGTGTCATGCCAGGTCTGGACGGACGAGTTTGTCATCGAGAAGAACCCGCGGCTGATGCCCTTCCTGCCGGAACTGGTCCGCAGGCGCTTCACGAGTTTCAGCGGGCCAACGGCCAAGGTGGTGGCCTACGCGATGATCAGGCGGGAGGGCCTGCCGCCGGTCTTCTCGACCGAGATGGCACGCCCGTGGCAGGTGTCGGGGTCGGTGCGCTTTGAGAACGGGCGCGCGGCGTTCGAGCACTTTCCATACCCGTTCTTTGACCTGCAGGGGCTCATCACCTTCGACGCGGAGGCGGTCACGATCAAGGGTGTTTCCGGGCGCGGGCTCACCGGGGCGTCGCTGGTTGCCAACGGCCGCATCAGCGTGCCCGACGAGGGGGCCCGCGCGTGGTTCGACGTGACCGTGGTCGATGCCCCGATGGACGAACTGCTGTGGGCGGCGATCGATCGGCGGGGCGGGCTGGCCCGGGCCGTGCTGGGGGCCGTGAGCGAAGAGCAGGCCCGCGTGCTCCGCTCGCCCGAGGGTGCCACGATGCGCGGGCCGGCGATGCTGGAGAACCTGCTGGGCGCCGACGAGTTGGCACGCCTCAAGGACGGCGAGAACAGTTGGCGCGACGGGCTCGTCAACACGCTCTTCAGCGCGGCGCGGCACCAGCAACTGGTGGAGGACGGGCTGATCATGACGCCGGCCCAGGCCGCGCTGGCGCGCAGCGAACTGGAGCGGCTGCTGGCCCGGCGAGACAGCCTCCTGAACGCGGGACCGCCGGGGCCGGGGGCCGTCGCAGCGGATGATGGGCTGGTCAGCGCCATCGCGGCCGCGCGCGCCGACCTGGATCGTCCGGAGTTCGCCTTCCTGGGGCGCGTGAAGCAACTCAACGTGAGGGTGGACTACGCACCGGCCACGCACGGCCACTACGACACGACCATCACCATGAACTTCGACGGGCCGGGAGCGGGCCTGGTGCCGGATGTGTTTCCTATGCCGCTGTACGCCAAGGAATTGCGGATCGAGGTGACGGACCCGGCCGCGACGTTCTTCGCCGACGTCGGGCGCGGCCTGCGTGCGGGCACGGCCGCGGTGTCGGGGAGCATCAACCTGACAAGCCCGGAGAAGGCGGCGCACACACCCACGATCCGCATCGAGGCGAGGGACTTTCTCGTGGATGAACTGCTCATCAACGCCATCCCGCGGCGCGGCCTGGCCGGGCGGGCGGCCAAGGCGGGCAGCGACAAGGGCATGTCGGCCCGCGCGGTGCTCAACGCGCTGCGCGTGCGCGGGCTGGTGGACTGCACGGCCAAGATCGAGCCCGACGCGACGGGCGCGGCCTCGATGGACATCGACGTGACGCTCAACGGCCTGCTGGCCCGACCGCTGCCGCTGCGCGACGACGGTGAGGGCGTGGTGATCAGCGGGCTCACCGGGCGCGTGAGCGTCAACGACAACGAGGTGCGCCTGGACGGGGTGCGCGGGCAGGTGCGCTCCGCCACCGACCCCGCCGTGGTGGAGATCGCGACGCCCGGCTTCATCGGCCCGCCCGCGATCGACACCGAACTCGTCGAGATCGCGGGCGATCGACCCGGCGGCATCGCCCTCGATGCCCTCGTGCGCACGAGCGATGCGGGTGTGGAGGTCGATGGTCGTCTGAAGGCAGCGCGGCTGGACCTTGCCTGGCCGCTCGAAGACGCGGTGGCGATCGTGGCGCGGGATGCGGGCCTGCGCCTCTCACAGTTGCGCCAGTCGCGCCGGCCGGAAGGAACGTTCGACGCGGACGTGCGGGCCGCGGGAGATGCGGACGGGACCGTGCGTGTGAGTCTGGGCGTGGCGAGCGCCCAAGGCCTGGCCGTGAACGCTCTGGGCGGACGCCTGGCGATTGACCGCGAGGCGGGCGATGTGCGTGTGGACATTACCTCCCTGCCGCCGACCGTCGCCGCCGCGCCCGCGGCAGACGCGGCGCCGGCCCGCGACACGATCGATGCGGTGGTGTCGTTCGAGGGGTTCCGGGCGGGGCTCATGCTCGCGGGCGAAGAGCGCGTGCTGGTGGACCTGGACGGCTCCGTGAAACTCAGCGACCTGGGCTCGGTGGGCGCGAGCGACACGGGGGCAAGCGGCGAGGGCATGGCGGCCCAGGGCCTGGGGCTGGCCGGGCCGCTGCGCGCGGCCGTGCGCGACGGGCGCTTTGAGTCGGCCATCACGCACCGTGTGCTGCGTGCCGCGGGGCTGCCCGGGCTCGTGGAGACGATGAACGCGCTGGCCCTGCGCGGCGTGTTTGACGCGGACGTTGCCGCTTCGCCCCGGCCGGGCACCGAGGATGCCCTGATCCTGTCCACGGCCATCCGGCCGCGATCGCTGGGCCTGACGCAGACCGCGACCAACGCTCGTGGCGAGTCGGTGGCACGCTCGGTCGACATGGAGACGGTGACGGGGCGGATCGTGATCGACGATCGGACCGGGCGCATCGAGGGGTTGCGGCTGGCAAAGGACTCGTGGTCGGCGGGGATGGACGGCGCCCTGACGCTGGCCGCGCAGGGTGACGAGCCGGGAACGCCGCCGTGGACCTTGGAGGCGGTGGTGGACCTTGAAGGGGCGAGGCTGGAGCCGAGTTTGGTGGCGCTTCTTCCGGGGCCTGTGGTGGAGGCGCTGGAATCGGGCGAGATCGTGGTGCGCAACGGCTTTGCGCTGCAAGCGGGTCGCCTGAACCTGACGGGCGCGAGCCCCGACCAATCGCGCTCGATCGGCGCGGCAGCGTTCGAGGGCACGGTCGCGTTCTCCGGCCTGTCGGCCGAAACGGGCGTGTCTCTCGCTGGCGCAGTGGGACAGGTGGCGGTGGTGGCGACGCTCGCGGCGGGCGCGGAGCGCGCCGAGGTGAGCATGGACTTTGACGTGCCGCTGATCGAGGCCGCGGGCATCCCCCTCACCAGCGCCAAGGCCCGCGTGCTCACCGGCACGGCGGAGCACGACGTGCTGGCCGACTTTGTCACGGGCGACTGTCAGGGGGGCCGGCTGTCGGCCCGTGCGTTTGTCGTCCGCAACGGTCCCGAAGAAGCGGCGGCCTCGCCGCGACGGTACGAGGCCACGGTGCAGGCGACGGGCGTGCTGCTGGCAGACCTGCTGGCGGAACTTGAGCGGCGCGCCCTGCGGCGCGAGCAGGCGGACCTCGTCGGCCCACTGCCCGAAGAGGCGCTGATCGGACCCAGCGAACGCGTGGTGGAATCGATGCGGGCCGCCCGCGCAATGGCCGCGCCCGGGCCGGGGAACAACTCCCGCGGCAGGCTGGACGCGGAACTCTCGCTGACGGGCCTGCTGGGCATCCCGTCGTCCAAGACGGGCGGTGGCAGCGTGCGTGTGGCGGGCGGTGGCGATGTGCTGGCGTCCAAGTTCTTGACGCAGATGGTGGAGTTCTCCAACCTGCACCTGCCGCTGGGCGATGCGCTGGACTTCGGGCACGGCCTCTTCTCGATCTCGGGCGACCGTGTCGGCTTCGACTACCTGACGCTCCTCTCGAGCAGCGTGTCGCTGATCGGCTACGGGAGCATCACGCTGCCGGAGATGAGCCTGGACCTGACGTTCAACTCGCGCGGGTATGCGCAGGTGCCGCTGCTCTCGGGTGCGTTTGAGGCGGCGCGCAACGAACTGATCACCACGCGCGTGATGGGCACACTGCGGGCGCCGGCCGTGAGCACGGAGCCCTTCATGGGGACACGCCGGATGCTCGACAGCCTCTTCGGCGGCGGCCCGCGGGAGCGCACGCCCGATGCCGAGCGCATCGACGAGGCGGTGCGGGCTGAGCGGGCCCGGTGGCTGCGCGGCCCCGCGGCCCGCGCGGGCCAATGATGCAGCCCCGACCCGCGTGAGAGCCCCCATGACAAGCCACCGACAAGAACTGGACCCGCCCGCATCGCCGGACCCGATCACCTCCGCCCGGCCCGAGCGCAAGCCCGAGGACCCGGTGGTCGCGGCCGCGATCGATGCCCTCATCGAGAAGCACGGCGGCAAGGCGGGGAGTTTCGAGAGCCGCATGGTGCACGACCTGGTGGCGACGAGCCTGAAACTCATCCCCGACGGGCGGCACACGGGGGAGATCAAACTCATCACCGCCGCCGTGAAGGAACTGCGCTACGCGTACAACATCTTTGCGAAGTACCCCGAGCCGCACAAGGTGTCGATCTTCGGTTCGGCCCGAACGCCCGCGGACCACCCGGACTACAAGGCGACAGTGGCCTTCGGCAAACTGATGGCCGAGGCGGGGTGGATGATCATCACCGGTGCCGGTGGCGGCATCATGGAGGCGGGGCACGTGGGCCCCGGCAAGGACGCGAGTTTCGGCGTGGCCATCCGCCTGCCCTTCGAGACCACGGCCAACGAGGTGATCGCGGGGGATCAGAAACTGATCCACTTCCGCTACTTCTTCACGCGCAAACTGATGTTCATCAGCCAGTCAGAAGCCGTGGCGCTGATCCCCGGCGGCTTCGGCACCATGGACGAGGCCTTCGAGGCCCTCACGCTGATCCAGACCGGCAAGGCGAGCATGCTGCCGGTGGTGCTGCTGGAGGGCGCGGGCGGAAGTTACTGGAAAGAGTGGGACGAGTTCATCCGGCGCCAGTTGCTCAACACGAAACTGATCAGCCCCGAAGACACCGGCCTGTACAAACTCTGCGACACGCCCGCCGAGGCCGCCAGGCACATCGTGGAGTTCTACCGCAACTACCACTCCTCGCGATACGCACGCGATGAACTGGTCATCCGCATGCAGCGACGGCTGAGCGACCAGGCGCTGGACACGCTGAACACCGAGTTCGCACGCCTTGTGAAGAGCGGGAAGATGGTGCAGCGCGGCCCCTTGGACATCGAGGAAGACCACCTGCACCTGCCTCGCCTGGTCTTCACACACACACGCCGCGAGTTCGGCACGGTGCGGAAGTTGATCGACCGGATCAACGAACTTGACGCGGCGGGGTGAAAGACCGGCGGGGACCGCCGGACCACCCAAGGCCGGCCGCGCCCCGTCTACACTCGGCCACGATGCCCACACGCAACGCCGCAGCCACCGCCCCGACGAGCGCCGGCGGCGTGCTGCTGATTCTCGGCACACTGCTGAGTTGGGCGAGCATCCCGCTGTTCCTGAAGTTCTTTGCGCGCCCGGACCCGGTGACGGGCGTGGCGTTGATCGACGCCTGGACGGCCAACGGCTGGCGCTACGGCATGTCGGCCGTCTTCTGGCTGCCGCTGTTGGCGGTGGCGTTCTACAAGGGGAAACTGCCGCGGGCGATCTTTGTCGCCGCGGCGGTGCCGACGGTGTTCAACGTTGCGGGGCAGACGTGCTTTGCGTGGTGCCCGTACTTTCTTGACCCCGGCTTCTTCACGTTCGTGTTCCGCGTGCAGATCGTGTTCGTGGCGCTCGGGGCGTACATGCTTTTTCCCGGCGAGCGTGCCGCGCTGCGGAGCGCCCGGTTCTGGGTCGGTGCCGCGCTCGTGGTGGCGGGGAGCACGGGGCTGGTGATCTTCGGCAAGGGGCTGGGCAGCGGGCACTCGCTGTGGGCGATTGCGCTGGCGGTGGCGAGCGGCGGGCTCTTCGCGGGCTACGGCCTGGGCGTGCGCTACTTCATGCACCAGTACCCCGCGGTGCTGGCGTTCGGCATCATCTGCCAATACACCGCGGTGTGCGTGGTGGCGATGATGCTCGTGCTGGGCACAGACCACGGCGGCGTGGTGCTCACCTTCAGCGGCTTCAACTGGTTGGTGCTGGTGGCGAGTTCGATGATCGGCATTGCGCTCTCCCACGTGGCCTATTACGCGGCCATCCAGCGGTTGGGGGTGAGCGTGAGCATGGGGATCATTCAGTTGCAGCCCGTGCTCACGGCCGCGGCGAGCGTGCTGTTTGGATGGGAGCAGTTGGCCCCGTTGCAGTGGGTGAGCGGCGTGGTGGGTGTGGGCGGGGCGGTGCTGGTGCTGATGGCGGGCAAGAAGAGCGGGCCCGCCCCCCCGTCTGCCCCCGTGACGCCGCCGACGAGCGACCTGCAGAGCGAGGGCGCCGACGACCTGGCAGCGGAGCCGACGGCGAGTTGAAGGGCTCGCCGCGGGCTGCCCGGTGGTTCCTCGAGCGGCTTCCGTACAAATCCAGCACGGTACGGCGCATGTACGGTTGCGCTTTGTGGACGTGGTGTATGTTCTTGGTGGCGCGAGTGGAATCGCGTCGCAAGGAGCCACG
>JBJXEW010000026.1:0-49810 GCA_046156035.1 Phycisphaerales bacterium
CCCAGCAGGCCTACCTGAAGGCCTCCAACACGGGTGGGGCCGACAACTTCGGCTACTCCGTGGCCGTCTCGGGCGACACGGTCGTGGTCGGGGCGAACGGCGAGGACAGCAACGCCACGGGCGTCAACGGCGACCAGGCCAGCAACAGCGCAGCAGACTCCGGCGCGGCGTATGTCTTCGTCCGTCCGTCTGGGGGCTCGACTTGGACTCAGCAGGCCTACCTGAAGGCCTCCAACACGGGTGGGGCCGACAACTTCGGCTACTCCGTGGCCGTCTCGGGCGACACGGTCGTGGTCGGGGCGAACGGCGAGGACAGCAACGCCTCCGGTGTAAACGGCGACCCGGTCAACAACAACGCCATCAACTCCGGTGCCGCGTATGTCTTCGTGCGCAACGCCGGCGCTTGGACCCAGGAAGCCTACCTCAAGGCCTCCAACACCGGTGCGGGCGACCAAGTCGGTGAGTCCCTCGCCGTCTCGGGCGACACGGTCGTGGTGGGCGCCATCGGCGAGTCCAGCAACACTGCGGGCGTGAACGGCAACCAGGCCGACAACAGCGCCCCCGGCTCCGGCGCGGCGTATGTCTTCGTGCGCAGCGCGGGCACCTGGACCCAGCAGGCCTACCTCAAGGCCTCCAACCCGGGGGCCGGGGAGGGAGGCGACTGGTTCGGCTGGTCTTCGGCCGTCTCGGGCGACACGGTCGTGGTCGGGGCGTGGCGAGAAGACAGCAACGCTACCGGCGTGAACGGCAATCAGGCCGACAACAGTGCTCTCAGCTCCGGCGCGGCGTACGTCTTCGCGCGCCCCCCCGGCGGCACCACGTGGACCCAGCAGGCCTACCTCAAGGCCTCCAACACAGATGCGGACGATCGGTTCGGCACCTCCGTGGCCGTCTCGGTCGACACGATCGTGATCGGTGCCGATCGCGAGGACAGCAACGCCACGGGCGTGAACGCCAACGAAGCCGACAACAGCGCATCCCGCTCCGGCGCGGCGTACGTCTTTGCACGCCCTCCCGGCGACACGGCATGGACCCAGCAGGCCTATCTCAAGGCTTCCAACACGGGGGCCGGTGATCGTTTCGGCTGGTCCGTGGCCGCCTCGGGCGACACGATCGTGGTCGGGGCGGTCCTCGAGGCCAGCAATGCCACGGGCGTCAACGGCAATCAGGCCGACAACAGCGCCAGCGCTGGCGCCGCGTATGTCTTCGTTCTGCCCCTCACCCCTCCCTCCTGCCCCCTCGACTACAACCTCGACACCGTCGTCAACCCCGACGACCTCGGCGACTTCATCACCGACTACTACACCCCGGGGCACATCCCCGGCCCCGGCGGCTTCGCCATCCCCTGCCCCGAGAACGACCCGCCCTTTGATGCGGGCTACAAAGCCGCGTACACCCCCGACCTCAGCGGCCAGTGCACCGAGCCCTTCCCCGACAACCTCGGCGACTTCATCACCGACTACTACGCCTCGCCGGGGTGCTGACGCCTGACGAGCCCCGAGCGTCAGCGAGTGGGTCCCACCCCTGCCCACAGGAACCCCCAGCGAACCCGCCGCGTATAGGCTCCCGACCCCGCTGGAGCCCCACCCATGGCCCCGTTCTCGCCCACGCCGCCTTCATGTTTCGCCCCCTGCCACGATCATCCGCGGCCTCTGCGGATGATCGTGTTCAGCGTGGCATGGGGTGCACTCGCGCGGGCCTGGCTCGCCATCGCCGCGGCTCTCGTGCTCGTCGCCGCCCCCTCGCGGGCAGACGAGCGTCCAGTCACCAAGGACCTCTCAACTTCCGATTGGTCCAGCATCCGCGCGGCGTACGAAGCCGGCCGCCATGCCGCCGTCGCGGACGACGTTGTGCCCGGCCACTTCCACGCCCGCAACGCAGGCCAGCAATGGCTCACACGCTTCGACGGCCGCGGCTTCCTGACCACGCCGAATGCCGGCGGCTGGCAATGGGGCCTCGAACTCACCGCCTACGGCCGCGCCGGCGCGATGCGCACCATAAGCAACACCGCCTGCGTCCAGACCCGCGGCACGCGCATCGAGTACGAATGGAGCGGCGACCTCACCGAGTGGTACATCAACGACCCGCGCGGCTTCGAGCACGGCTACACACTCCGCACTCGCCCCGCAGGCGCGCGCGACGGGTGCGGCGAACCCGGTCCGCTGCACTTCACGCTCGCCGTGCGCGGCGACTTGCGCCCGTGCGTGAGCGAGAACCGGCGCGATGTCGTCTTCACCACGACCGGCGGTACCACCGCCCTCAACTACGCTGGCCTGAAAGTCTTCGACGCCGACGGCGTGCACGTCGCCGCGTCCTTCGAGGTCATGTCGAACGAGGACGGCACACCCGCCCTGCGGTTGACCATCGACGACACGCACGCCCGCTACCCGCTCACCATCGACCCCATCGCCCAGCAGGCGTATCTCAAGGCCTCCAACACAGGCGCGGGCGACGAGTTCGGTCACTGCGTAGCCGTCTCGGGCGACACCGTCGTGGTAGGGGCGTATCTGGAAAACAGCAGCGCCACGGGCGTGGACGGCAACCAGGCCGACAACAACAAGCCCGACTCCGGCGCGGCGTACGTGTTCGTGCGCACCGGCACCACTTGGACCCAGCAGGCCTACCTCAAAGCCTCCAACACGGGTACGAGCGACGTCTTCGGCTACTCCGTGGCCATCTCGGGCGACACGGTCGTGGTCGGGGCGGAGAGCGAGGACAGCAACGCCACGGGCATCAACGGCAATCAGGCCGACAACAGCGCCTCGTCCGCTGGCGCGGCGTATGTGTTCGTGCGCACGGGCACTACTTGGACCCAGCAGGCCTACCTCAAAGCCTCCAACACGGGTACGAACGACTTCTTCGGCGTCTCCGTGGCCATCTCGGGCGACACCGTCGTCGTCGGGGCACCCGGCGAAGCCAGCAGCGCCACGGGCGTGAACGGTAACCAGGTCAATAACAGTTTCATAAACGCTGGCGCAGCCTACGTCTTCGTTCGCAGCGGCATCACCTGGTCCCAGCAGGCTTATCTCAAGGCTTCCAACGCGGACGTAAGCGACTCCTTCGGCTCCTCCGTGGCCATCTCGGGCGACACGGTCGTGGCCGGGGCTCACAACGAGGGCAGCAGCGCCACGGGCGTGAACGGCGATGAGGCCGACAACAGCGCGGTGCAATCCGGCGCGGCCTATGTCTTCGTGCGCAGCGGAACAACCTGGACCCACCAGACCTATCTCAAGGCCTCCAACACGGACGCGAGCGACCGGTTCGGCATCTCCGTGGCCATCTCGGGCGCCACGGTCGTGGCCGGGGCGAGGTACGAGGACAGCAGCACCACGGGCGTGAACGGCAACCAGGCCGACAACAGCGCATCAGACTCCGGCGCGGCCTATGTCTTCGTCTCCAGTGCGGGCATCTGGGCCCAACAGGCCTACCTCAAGGCCTCCAACACAGGCACGGGCGACTTCTTCGGCTACTCCGTGGCCATCTCGGGCGACACGGTCGTGGTCGGGGCACGCGGCGAGGACAGCAGCGCCACGGGCGTGAACGGCAACCAGGCCGACAACAGCGCTTCAGCCTCCGGCGCGGCGTACGCCTTCGTTCGGCCCACCAGCGGTACCACCTGGTCCCAGCAGGCCTACCTCAAGGCCTCCAACACGGGGGCGACCGACTTGTTCGGCATCTCCGTGGCGAACTCGGGCGATACGATTCTGGTCGGTGCCACCGGAGAGGACAGCAATGCCACGGGAGTGAACGGCAACCAAGCCGACAACAGCGCCGGCACCTCCGGCGCGGCGTATCTCTTCACCGTGCCCGTCACCCCCTCCTGCCCCCTCGACTACAACCTCGACACAGTGCTCAATCCCGACGACCTCGGCGACTTCATCACCGACCACTTCAGCGATCCCGCGATCCCCGGCCCCGGCGGCTTCGCCATTGCCTGCCCGGAGAACGATCCGCCCTTCGACGCGGGCTACAAAGCCGCGTACACCAGCGACCTCAGCGGCCAGTGCAACGAGCCCTTCCCCGACAACCTCGGCGACTTCATCACCGACTACTTCGCCTCGCCGGGGTGCTGAGGGAGACGCCAGACGCAGACACGAGCCCAAGGAGGCCCCTGCGCAAGCAGGGGCTTTTTCGATGCGGGGCACCGCGCCACGCGCATCCCGCACGCCAGCACGAATGCCCCCGCCTGCCCGGGAGCGAGTGGGTCCCGGCCACGCCGTTGGCCCCGCCCCCTTGGCTCACATTGCGCTCGGATTCTGGTCGGGGGTCCACGAAAAAAAGCCTCGTCATTCACGTGGCATCTCCGCCGATTAGGAATCATGCTCCTGCATACGTCCGTATGGGGGAAGCCTGCTTCACCTATTCGGGGGGTTGCCATAACACGTTCATTCGTCCCTTCCAGCATGCTTCTTGCACGCGCCGTCACCGTCGCCACCCTTGTCGCCGCGCCCTTGCTGTGCGCCCCCGCCGCGCACGCCCAAACCCTCCTCTCCAGTTCCGCCTCCATCCAGCACGCCTCCAACCTCGCCACCTCGCCCGCCGCGCGAAGCACCTCGGCCTACACCGCCTGCCGCGTTGAATACAACGACGACGGCGCCATCAACCCCGACGACATCGGCGACTTCATCACCGACTACTACACCATGCCCGGCGCCCCCGGCCCCGGCGCGTTCGCCGTGCCATGCCCCACTAACGAGCCGCCCTTCGACGCGGGCTACAAAGCCGCCTACACCAGCGACGGTTCGCCGCAGTGCTTTCCCCCCTTCCCCGACAACCTCGGCGACTACATCACCGACTATTTCATCGGCTGCGCCGCTGTTCCTGTGCTCTCGTCCCTGCCAGACTTCACCAACCCCGCAAGCGCCGTCCCCCCACTCCAACTCGCACCGGGCGCACTCACCGATCTCTCTACCGGCGCCACCACCACCGCTTCGTGCGGCGTCGGCACGCTCTCTGCGCCGGGCATGTTCGGCATCGTCTTCTCCCCCACGTCCTCCCTCACGCAGGGCCAGAACCCCGGCGGCCCCACAGCCGATCCCGCCTCCGCCAGCACACTCACCGTCACCTTCAACGCCTCCTGGCAACTCAATCAGCCCTTCGGGCCCACGGCCTTTGCGGGCCTGGGCCTGGCCATGAGCGGCGCGTTCCCCGTCGTTGCACCCCCGGGCACCTGCACGCAAGCCGCGCGGAACGCTCTCGCCGAACTCGATGCCGAGTTCGCCTACACCATTCCCGGCGGGCCCAGCGGTATCCTCCGCCTCCCCTTGGGCTACGCGCCTATGGCCGCGTCCGCCGGCGGCTGCGGCCCCTTCTCCGCCGAGATTGTTGACCGCGCCGTCGGCCTGCCCGCGCAACTGCCCGCCGGAACCATCGTCTCCATCTCCGGCACACTCACCCTGCGCGTCCGCAACGGCGATGCCCAGGCGGGCATCACCGGCCTCCTTGCCGCCAGCCCCGAGCAGGGCCCCGCCGGTGTCTTCATCACCTTCGACCCCCCCGGCCCCCCGTGCACCACCGACTTCAACCGCGACGGCCGCGTCGATCCTGTCGATCTGGCGCTCTTCACATCCGCCCACGCCTCCACACTCCCCGGCCCAGGCGGCTTCGCCACGCCCTGCCCCGCCAACCCTGCGCCCTTCAACGCCGGTTACGCCGCCGACTTCAACGGCGACTGCGCCCTCACCACCGCCGATTCCTCCGCCTTCATCGCCGCGTACAGCACGCCCGGCCCCAGCCCGCTCTGCCCCGTCGATTCCATCTCCGCCTTCACCGACATCCCCGGCCTCATCGCCGCGTGGGATGCCCGCCTCTCCGCGCCCACCTTCGACCCCGCGACCGGCGAGGTGCTCTCCCTGGGCACCGAACTCTCCGGTCAATCCTCCATCTCCATCGCTCGCGGCGGCGGCACCGTTGCCCCTCGCTGGTCCG
This sequence comes from Phycisphaerales bacterium, assembly GCA_046156035.1. Taxonomy (GTDB): domain Bacteria; phylum Planctomycetota; class Phycisphaerae; order Phycisphaerales; family UBA1924; genus JAEUIX01. The sequence continues at coordinate 5,929 of JBJXEW010000026.1, forward strand.
CCTCCCCCGAAGGCCTCATCTGCCTCGGTCAATACGACGTCGCTCCCGAACAGCGCGGCATGGGCATCCGCTTCGACCTGCCTCCCGGCAACTGGGCCAACCTCAAACTCATGACCGTCGTCTGCATCACGCCCACCAACCAGGGCGGAGATTTCCGCGACGACGTCATGCGCCTCGTCGCCTCCAACGGCGACACGGGAATGTTCTCCCTCAGCAAACGCGTCTCGCGCGTGCCCGCCCTTGATCCAGGCCGCGCCGAGACCAACGGCGGCGCGGGTGTCGGCATCACCACCACGCGCGCCGGCTGCGAGCGCCAGGTCCTCGGCTCCTTCACCGCCTTCCCCTCCCCCGGCGCGGCCACCGCCTTCGTCAACGGCCTGGGCCGCAGCACGCCCGGCACCTGCTCCAACGACCACGTCTCCGCCATCACCGTCGGCTTCCTTGACGGCCCCTCGGGCAGCACCATCGGCCCCTTCCAGGGCATCATCCACGCCGTCTACGTCTACGCCCTCGACACCGCCGAGGCCGGCAACTTCACCGAACGCGACTGCCGCAACGCCGGCGACCTCCTCGCCTTGCAGTGGGCCGTCACCGCCGCGCCCACCAAGGCCGTCTCCATCTCCGGCGACTCCATCACCTACGCCTCCGGCACCCAGTTCGACAGCGCACCCAACTTCGCCGCGCCCACGCCCCGCCACACCATCCTCACCGCCGCCGTCTCCGCCAACACCGGCGGCGCGGCATCCATCCCCGTCGCCAGCCGCAACCCCGGCGGCGTTCCAATCGCCAGCAACGGCAACGGCGGCGCGGGCCGCTACATCATCGAGCCCGGCACCGACCGCGCCGAGGTTGTCCGCATCAGCAACGGCCCGCTCTCCGGCCCCGGCTCGCTGGGCATCATCGGCACGCTCCGCTACGCCCACCCCGCCGGCTCCCTCCTCGCCGACAACGGCTACGGCTTCATCAACCCGGCCGCCTCCTGCTGGAACCGCTCGGCACTCACCGGCGGCGATCCGGACGTGCGCCTCTTCAACTTCGCACAGCCCGGCGCACAACTCTCCTCGATCTACGCAGTCAACCCTTCCCCCGACGGTTCCACGCGCGTCTTCGACGCCGTCTCACCCGGCGGCCGCACGCTCTTCGTGCAGCGCGGCGGCAACGACCTCAACTCCGGCCTACCCGTCCCCACCCTCTATAGCCGCCTCCGCACCTTCATCCTCAACGCCCGCAACGCGGGCGGCTCGCCGCCGGACAAGATCATCGCCTGCGAGGTGTTGCCGCGTGCCACCTGGAGCGCCGGCGGCAACAGCGCGGCCATGGTCTTCAACACGCAGACCAGCAACGGCCTCCGCGATCCCGCGCTCGGCGCCGATGCCATCTGCTCGTTCGCACGCCACCCCTGGCTCTCCGACCCGCTCGAGCCCGGGTACATCTTCGTGCCCGAGACCCTTGGCGCCACCTCGATCATCGGCTGCATCTACGACGCCTCCGGCGTCCACCCCCGCGCCTTCGGCCAGGCGTGCATGGCCCTCGCCATCGATAGCGCCTACGCGCAGGCCTGGGGCACGACCGTGCCCTACGCCCCCGCCGCACCGGTGGCCACCGGCACGATCCAGCCCGCCGGCCTGCGACTGAACTGGAGCACCCCCACTTCGCCCGGTGCACCGAGCATGATCGGCGACACCACCAGCGGTGCCAGTTGCCTCGTGGTCAAGATCGACAAGAACGGATCGAAACTGGTCTGGATCGCGCCGACCAGCGTGAACGCCAACACCGGCGCGGCCACCTACCTCACCACCTACTTCGACGATGAGTTCACGCCCGGCGACACCTACACCATCCGCGTGGAGGACGCGATGGGGAACACTTCGCCGCAGCAGACGATCGTCGTTCCCTGAGCGGGCGCGGGCCCGCGCTTCACGGCAGCGGGCTCGTGATCGTGTAGGTGATACGCACACCGTAAAAGTCCGCCACGTGCGAGCCGGGATCGGGCCACGACACCTCCACCCGGTACGAGTACGTCGCGTTGTCGATGGTGGCGTTGGAGATCGCCGTGGTCGTGAGCGGCGCGAACGTGCCGCCGCCCGCGGGCGATGAAACCGAGGCGAGCGCCGAACTCGTGACCACTCCTGCGTACGTCTGGCGCTCCAGCGTCACCGTGACGGTGTTGGGGCTGGCGCCACCAGCCACGTTGGCAAGAAACTCCGTCACCACCGCACCCTGCGGCAGGTGTACCGCTGCCGATGCGAAGACCGTGGCTGTGGTGCCCTCGACGATGCGCGGCGTTGTCCCGGTCGAGAGCGTGGCCGAAGGGCCCGCTGCGTTCACGCTGAAGCCCGCGGCGGGAATCCCGAAGTGGCGCGTGGTCGCCGGGATGGTGATGCCGCCCGCGAACGCGACGTTGGGCGTGCCGCGGTCAATGGTCATGGCCGGCTCGAGCACGCCCGCCGCATCCGCCACGGTGCCGATCACGAGCGTGTTGGCACCGCCGTCGTAGAAGAGCCTGCCGCCCAGGCCGTCGCCGCTGACCGTCTCGGTCAGGTTCAGCGTGGCGTCGCCCCCGTTGGTGGTGGACTGCACGCTCAGGATCGGCGTCGTGGTCTGGAGGTGGAGCGTGGCGGCTGGCGCAGCGCTGCCGATGCCGATGTTGGCGCCGTCGCTGCGCATCGCCGTGCCCGACACCTTCACCAAACTCGCGGCATCCGTCGTGAGGTGCGAGTTGTTCACTTGCGAGGCGCCGATGTCCTGCGCGGAGACGGTGCCTTCGAGCAGCATGCCCGTCGTCACGCCGTTGGTAGGGATGCTGAACGTCGTGCCCGTCAGGTTCAACCCCGCGCCGGCGCTGTAGGTCGTGTTCGTGTCCGTGTCGGTATCAGGCTGCGTCGTGAAGGCCGTGCCGTTCCACTTGAGCACGTGGCCGACGACGGCCACGGACACCGACGAGCCCGTCCCGCCACGCGCCGGCGAGAGCGTGCCCGTCGAGACGTTGCCCGCGTTCAGGGCCGTCAGGCCCGCGCCGCTGCCGGTGAAGGCGTTCGACGCGCTGCTCAGCGTCAGCGCGTTGGTGTACGCGCCGCTCAGCCGTGTCGCGCTCAGCGTGCCCGCGTTGAGGTTGCTGGCGCTCTGGTAGAAGGCGGCGTTCTGGCCGTTGAGCGCCAGGGCGTTGTTGGCGGTGCTGGCCACCGCCGCGCTGCTGGCGGTGGTGGCCGACGTCGCCGTCTGGGCCGTGCGCGCCAAGGGCGCGGCGTGCACCGGCTGGCGCGGCGAGAGCGTGATGTACGGGAGCGAATCTGTCGGGTCGTGCGGAGTGCGCACCTCGATCTCCAGGTGCGAGTTGGCGGGCACGGCGAGGCCGAAGTCGGGCTGGATCGTGAAACGTCCGAGTGCATCGGTGGTGATGTTGGAGAAGGTGAGCGCGGAACCGACCTGCGAACCCGCCGCGGCAGCGTTCCAGAGAGAAACGCGCAGGTCGCACGCGCCCGAATACGGCACGCCCCCGTCGATCAATTCACCCTGATAGGTGAAGATGGTGCCGATCTGGGCGTGGGCCTGCGGAGGGAGAAGGACCGCCGCGGCGAGGGCGAGGGGCAGGAACATCGTCGCCACGAATCGGGTGCAAAGAGCGCGCATGGGTCACCTCCCGGCGAGAACCGCCGCTTTCACCATACACCGCGACCCCCACGCAGCACAGGAAAACCGTGGAAATGTCGGGACTCCGGCCCCCGTTGGCCCCGCCGGCCCTCTCCGTTCCCGGTGCCTCCGCCCTCATGCTGACACCATCCTGTCACCGCAGGGCCGCGTTTGCGCGCAATCTCGTGGTCATCGCTCCGCTGCCCCTTGCCAGCGCGCAAGTCCTCGTGCATCATCGCGGCGTGGACCTGCACACGCTCACCCAACCCGCCCGTGTACTTGGTGGGGCGGACGTCCCGTCCGCCGCCTCCCGTGCCACCGAGGGGCGAGGCTCGGCGAGCCCCTCGGTGCCGATCAACGCACCGCCTCTTAGAGCCGCGAGCGCCAGCGAGCGGTCCGCTCCTTCGTGCCTTTGTCCCTCCGTGCCTTCGTGCCTTCCCTCCGATCTTCTTTCCGCCTTCCTCAACCCCTCACTCTCCCTCCTCGACATCGCCGCCGCGCACAACCTCACCCTCGACCAACTCACCACGTTGATGGCCCGCCCCGACATCGCCGAGCAACTTTCCGCCCTCCACTCCGCCGCGGCGCTGCGCGTTCGCATCGTCGCAGCCAACCACCTCCCCCTCGCCATCGAAGCCCTCGCTGCCATCATCGCGATCGACACCAGCGCCGAGACCTTCCCGACACTCGACCGCGACAACTTCCGCCACATGGTCTTCCGCCAACGCCGCACCGAAACCGTCCGCCGCGCCGCCAGCACCATCCTCCGCCTCGCCAACTTCTATCCGCCCGTGGGGCGGACGTGCCGTCCGCCGAGTGCCATCGAAGTCGGTCCTCCGACTTCGATGCCACGGGAGAGGCCTTCTGCTGGTGGGGCGGACGTCCCGTCCGCGGCTGCCCGTGCCACCGAGGGGCGAGGCTCGGCGAGCCCCCCGGTGCCCATGTACGCACCGCCCCTTCGAGCCGCGAGCGTCACCCACAAGCCCGCAACCGTACCCCCTCCCGCCGCGCAGCGGCGCACGACCGTTGCCGGGGGTGAGCGAGGTTCGCCGAGCAAACCCCCGGAAGCCTCCTCTGTTGGTACTCTCGCCCTCGGGGCTCAACGCCCCGAGGGCGACTCCAGGCTCACCCCTCGCCGCTCCCTCGCCTCCCGTCTTCTCGCCGCCTGCGGCAGTTCCCGCGCTTCCGGCGATCCCTAAAGACGCACCCTCGCCGCCTCTACCATGCACCGTGAACTCCTCCGGTCGCTCCAGCCGCGCCAAGTTTGACGCGTTCCGCGAAACCCTCCGCGCCTCGGACCAGCACGCGGCGAAGGCGAAAGGGGCCGAGGGATCGGTCGCTGACGCTCCGGCCTCGTTGGGTGCACCGCGCCCCGCGGGGGCGGCCAAGCGCACGCGCTCCGCCCTCACCCTCCTGCGCGCCGTGGTGGGTTCGCTGCGCCGCCACAAGGCCAGCGCGGCGTTCGCCCTCGCCACACTCACCGTCGCCACGCTCCTCTCCCTCATCTTCCCGATGTCCACCAAGGTCGTGTGGGACTATGTGATCTTGGACACGCCCGGCCCGTCGGGCATCCCCGCGTGGCTGGGCCTGCCGCGCGAGCGCGGGCCGCTGCTGTGGCTGGTGGGCGGCGGCATGGTGGTGCTCGCGTCGGTGCAGGCGCTCATCCACCTGGCCGGGCGCTTCCAGATGACGCGCCTGGACAAACTCGTATCGGTGGCGATGCGCCGCCGCGTCTTCGATCACCTGGCCCGCCTGCCGCTGCACCGCGTGCAGCAACTCAAGACCGGCGGCCTCTCCAGCATCGTGCGCGACGATGCCGGCCAGATGGGCGAGATGCTCTTCTCGGTGGTCTACAACCCCTGGCGGGCGATCATCACGCTCAGCGGCGGCCTGGCCGCGCTCGCGCTGCTCGACTGGCGCATGGTCGTGGGCGGTGCCCTCTTCATCCCCGTGGTGTGGATCACCCACCGCACATGGATCAACCGCATCCGGCCGGTCTTCACCGCGGCCCGCAAGAGCCGCACCGCCGCGGATGCCCACGCCGCGGAGGTCTTCGGCGGCATCCGCGTCGTGCGCGGCTTCGGCCGCCGGCGCGGCGAGACGGCCCGCTTCACCAGCGCCAACGCCCTCATGCACCGGCAGGAGTTGCTGGCGTGGTGGTGGTCGCGCGCCATCGAGTTCTGCTGGGCCATCTTCATCCCCACCGCCACCGCCATCATCCTCATCTACGGCGGCTACGCCGTCATCGACGGCCGCCTCACCGTCGGCGACCTCACCGCCTTCTGCACCTACATCCTGCTGCTGCTGGGGCCGATGGAGGTGCTGGCCAGCAGCGCGGCAGGCTTGCAGAACAGCCTCGCCGGCCTGGACCGCTGCCTGGACTTGCTGGAAGAGCCGACGGAGTTTGCCGGCGCGAAGGCGAGTGCGCCCGCGCTCGCGCTCAACGGCACGGGCGCGCCCGCACGACCCGCGCTCCCGGAATCAACCATCGCCGCGACGCTCGCGGCACCGGCCCGCATCGAATTCGCCAACGTCTCCTTCGCCTATCCCAACCGCCAGCAGTTGGTGCTGGAGAACATCTCGCTGGATGTGAAGCCGGGGCAGACGATCGCGCTGGTGGGCCAGTCCGGCGCGGGCAAGACCACGCTCTGCAACTTGGTGGCACGCTTCTACGACCCCACGGTCGGGAGCGTACGGCTCAACGGCATAGACCTGCGCGATATCGAGATCGACCGCTACCGCACGCTCCTGGGGATTGTCGAGCAGGACGTGTTCCTCTTCGACGGCTCCGTGCGCGAGAACATCGCCTACGCACGGCGCGATGCCGGCGATGAGGCGGTGCACGCCAGTGCGCACGCCGCGAACGCGCACGAGTTCATCTCCGGTCTCGAGAAGGGCTACGAAACCATCATCGGCGAGCGCGGCGTGCGCCTCTCCGGCGGCCAGAAACAGCGCGTCGCCATCGCGCGGGCGCTGCTGGCCGACCCGCGCATCCTGATTCTGGACGAGGCCACGAGCAACCTGGATTCGGAGAGTGAGGCCCTGATCCAGGCGAGCCTCGCCCGCCTCATGCAGGGCCGCACGTGCTTCGTGATCGCCCACCGGCTTGGCACGATCCGGCACGCCGACCGGATTGTGGTGCTGGACAAGGGCCGCATCGCCGAGATGGGCACGCACGAGGAACTCGTGGCCCGCGCAGGCCGCTACGCGGACATGCTCGCCGTGCAACTTCACCAGCAGAAGGACTATTCCGGGCCGCCCATGGTGTAAGACCATGCTTCGGAACACCCCTCCCAGAGGGAGGGGCAAGGGGGTGGGCGAGGTGGCGTGGAGACCTTCTCATTTGAGATTTGCGCTTTGCCCATTTGAACTTCGCTGCTGAGGTACCATCCGCCATGCCCAGCGCCATCGACCAACTCTGCTCACTCGGCCGCGAGACCGCCACGCTCGCGTCCACCGCCTCACTGCTCTCGTGGGACCAGGAAACCTACATGCCCGCCGGCGCGGCTGCGCACCGGGCGGACCAACTGGCCCTCCTCGCCGGCCTCGTGCACGAGCGCCGCACGAGCAAGAGCCTCGGCGATCTGCTGAGCGCAGCCGAGGTGGACCTTGCCGGCGAACACGGCAGCGAAGCCGCGGCGAACGTGCGCGAGATGCGCCGCGACTACACACTCGCCACCAAACTGCCGACGTCGCTGGTGTCGGCCATCGCCAAGGCCACCAGCCTGGCGCAGGATGTGTGGAAAGCGGCCCGCAAGGACAACGATTTCAAGGCCTTCGCGCCGCACCTGGAGGGTGTGCTGGCTCTCATGCGCGAGAAGGCCGCGTGCTACGGAACACCTACGGGCGGCGAGCCGTACGACGCGCTGCTCAACGAGTACGAGCCGGGCGCGACGGCCGCGGAGATTGAGGCCGTCTTCACGCCCCTGCGGGCGCGCCTGGCGGCGCTGGTGGCCGCGATCGGCGCGAGCAAGAGCAGGCCCAGCGAGAAACTCCTCAGCGTGCAGGGCACACAGGCCCAGCAGCACGCCTTCGGGCTGGCCGTGGTCGCGGCCATCGGCTTTGACCTGCGCACCGGCAGGCTCGATACCACGGCTCACCCCTTCTGCCAGGAGATCGGCCCCGGCGATGTGCGGCTCACGACGCGCTACACGTCGGCGAGTTTTCTGGAGCCGCTCTCGAGCACGCTGCACGAGGCGGGCCACGGCATGTACGAGCAGGGCCTGCCCAAGGCCGCGCGCTTCGGCCAGCCGCTGGGCGAGGCCGTGAGTCTGGGCATTCACGAGAGCCAGAGCCGCATGTGGGAGAACTTTGTGGGGCGCGGCAAGGCCTTCTGGACGTGGGCCCTGCCCGTGGCACGCACGCACCTTCCGGGCCTGCTCGATTCGGCAACCGTGGAAGACGCGTACGGCGCGGCCAACGTGGTGCGGCCAAGTTTCATCCGCGTGGAGGCAGATGAGGCCACGTACAACCTGCACATCATGCTGCGCTTCGGCCTGGAGCGGGCGCTGATAGCGGGGCGACTGGCGGTGAAGGACCTACCCGGCGAGTGGAACCAGGCCTTCAAGGACATGCTGGGGCTGGATGTGCCCGACGACCGTCGTGGCTGCCTGCAGGATGTGCACTGGAGTTGCGGTCTTGTGGGCTACTTCCCCACGTACACGCTGGGGAATCTGTATGCCGCGCAGTTGTGGGAGAAGATCAACGCCGACCTGCCCAACCTGGAGGCCGGCTTCGCACGCGGCGACTTCGCACCGCTCAAGGCGTGGCTGAACACGAACATTCATGCGCACGGGCGGCGCTATCGCGCGGCGGACCTGTGCCAGCGCGTAACGGGCAAGCCGCTGAGCGCCGACCCGCTGATGCGGCACCTTGAAGGGAAATTGAAGCCGCTGTACGGGGTCGCGTGAGCGCGGCCCCGGCTGTTGACGGAATGGTGCACGCCGGATTGAAACACGGAGACCACCGAGATGCACGGAGAAAGGCAGGAATGCCGATCTGGGCCAATCTTTGTGTTCCTCCGTGTACCTCCGTGTGCTCCGTGTTTCAAACGTTCCACGGCGCCGCGTCACGTCCCGATCGGGTGCCACACCGTTTTCATCTCGACAAAGGGCTCGATCCACCACGGGCTTCCGCACGCCGCGGCCTCGAACCAGTCCACACCGTCGCGGAGTTTCACGCGCTTGAGGTTGTCGGCCGTGCCCTCGCGGCAGGCGCGCGCGAGTTCGGGCGAGAGGCCCGCGGCGTGGATGCCGTCCACATCGCGGTGCTGGGCGAGCACGGGCACGAGTTCGGCGGTGGAGCCCGTGAGCAGGTTGACGACGCCCGCGGGCAGGTCGCCGGTGGCGCAGACTTCGCCGAACGTACTCACCACGGGCGCGCTGGCGCCGGAGATGACCACGCACGCGTTGCCGGAGCAGATCACGGGGGCGACGAGGCTGACGAGCGCGAGCAGCGGATGCTCGGCCGGGCAGACGATGCCGATCACGCCCGTGGGCTCGGGCACGGTGATGTTCCAGTACGGTGCGCTCACGGCGTTCTGGCAGCCGAGCACGTGCGTGTACTTGTCAGCCCAACCCGCAAAGGCCACGAGGCGATCGACCGCCGCGGCGACCTCTGCTCCGGCGGTCCTCGTGCCTTCGTGCCCTTGTGCCTCCGTGCCTTCCAGCAATGCCTCGAACTCGGCCCGCTTGGCCTCGAGCATCTCGGCCATGCGGTAGAGGATCTGGGCGCGAAGGTAGGGCGTAGCGGCCTTCCACTTGGCGAGGCCAGAGCGGGCGGCGAGGACGGCATCGCGCAGGTCTTTGCGACTGGCCTTGCTGGCGTGGCCGAGGAGCGTGCCGCCCTTGTCCTTCACGGGGTCGGCGCGGCCGCTCTCGGAGCGCGGGAACGCGCCGTTGATGTAGAGTTTGTAGGTCTTGGCGACGGCGAGGCGGTCGGTCATGCGTGATTGTTAGGCCCGTCGGGCCTTGGGGGTTCAGTCGTCCATCTTGGAGGCTACGGGCGTGCCGGCGGTGAGCGCGCGGAGAATGGCAGGAAGTTGAGCGCCGAACGCGCCGCGCGCCAGCACCGCGCTGGCGCCCTCGGCCTGGGCGCGCTGGAGCAGGTCTACGGCCACGTGCGGGCCGAAGGCGACGACACGGATGGACTGGTCTCGCGGCGTACTCCTGCTCGCGCGAACACGGGCGAGGAGTTCGAAGGCGAGCGCGGCGGCATCAAGGTCGAGGATGAGGCCGCGCACGTCGGTGTCGGCGAGGCGGGCTTCGAGCATGTCCAAAGACCGAACGGGGCGGCAGGCGATGCCGATGGCGTCGCCGGTTCCCTTGATCTTGGTGGCCCAGATGAGGTCCGCCGCGGCGTAGAGAACGGTGGCCAGCGAAGATGGAGAACCTGCGTTATCGGTCATGGGAAGCGAGCGTACACGGGTGCGGGGTGAAGGGCGGGCCGGCCCTTGAATATGCACGAGGTAGTGCGCGCCGGGGGATGGGTGGGGCTACCGTCGCGTCCCTGTGGTGAAGTCGTCATCGCTGGGAACGCCGCAATTCACGGTCTTTTTGAGGGATCACTTCCAATGAGCACGACCGCCGCGCCGTCCAAAGCCAAGCCCAAGGTGGCCAACCAGGCCGGGCAGATGAAGAGCCCCGTGTTTGCCGAGGTGGGCCTGCCCGACGAACCGGACAATCTGTACACGCAGACGGTGGACGTGATGCTGACGGCGGCGGTGGCCTGCGGCCTCTCGCACGAGGTGCAGGTGATTCTCGCGCAGCCCAAGAACGAGATCATGGTGCACTTCCCGGTGCGCATGGACAACGGGGATTACAAACTGTTCAAGGGCTATCGCGTTCAGCACAACAACGCGCTGGGCCCGTACAAGGGCGGCCTGAGATTTCATCACGACGTGCACCTGGACGATGTGAAGACGCTGGCGCTGCTCATGACCATGAAGTGCTCGCTGGCGCAACTGCCTTACGGCGGCGGCAAGGGCGGCGTGAAGTGCGACCCCTACAGCATGAGCCGCAGCGAACTGGAGCGGGTGACGCGGCGCTTCTGCGCGGCGATCAGCCCGGCCATCGGGCCAGACTACGACATTCCTGCCCCGGACGTGGGCACGAACGCGCAGGTGATGGCGTGGTTCGCCGACACCTACGAGGCCCAGAGCGACCACCGCAACTCGTGGGACTCGATGCGGGTAGTGACCGGCAAGCCGGTGGAGATCGGCGGCAGTTTGGGGCGCGAGAAGGCCACCGGCCAGGGCGTGGTGGATGTGCTGGTGGAGATGCTGCCGGAACTGAAGATCGACATCAAGGGGATGAAGTTCAGCGTGCTGGGCTACGGCAACGTGGGGTCGTGGACGGCCCGGATTCTGGCCAAGATGGGCGCCCGCTTGGTCACCGTGATGGACCACACCGGCGCGATCATGAACGAGAAGGGGATCGACACCGATGCCCTGGCCAAGTGGTGCGCGATGCCGCGGAGCGAGGGCGGCGCGGGCGGTGTGAAGGGGTTCAAGGGCGCGACGGCGTGCACCGAGAGCGATTTTTACAGCGCGAAGGTGGAGGTGCTTGTGCCCGCCGCGCTGGAGCAGATGATCAAGGAGCCGCAGGCGAAACTCATCAACGCACGCGTGGTGGCGGAGGGTGCCAACGCCCCCAGCACGCCCGCGGGCGACCGGGTGCTGAGCCAGCGCGGCATCGAGATCATCCCCGCCATTCTCGCCAACGCCGGCGGGGTGACGGTGTCGTACTTTGAGTGGCTGCAGAACAAGAGTTGCACCACCTGGGACGGCGAGAAGGTTGACCGCGAACTGAACCGGCACATGGTGACGGCGGCGCGGCAGACGGTGGCGGCCCGCACGAAGTACAGTTGCGACATGCGGACCGCGGCGTATGTGGCGGCGCTCGAACGCATCGGCAAGGTGTACCAGGTGCGCGGGATTTTCCCGTGAGGGGAAGGCACGGAGAAGGCACGGAGAAGGCACGGAGGCACGAGGGCGTGCATTGCATGATTGAACGAAGCCCCCGGTGCGAGCCGGGGGTTTGTCGTTGGGGGCGCGAGCGGTGGTGCTGCGAGTTGCCCACTGCCCACGTCTATCGCCCGGTTACGAGCGTGCCCAGGACGGCGGTGATCGGCCGCAATTTCTGGCTGGCCGGGTCCGCGGCAAGGCAGAAGTTCTCGAGCGCCGTCGCGCCCAGAAGGAAGAGCGACCCGGGGGGCCCAAAGACGACCATGCATGTGACGGTCTCATTGATGCCTTCGAGCGCGAAGTGGGCCTCGCCCACCAGTCGCCGGTCGCGCCGACCGTCGGCCATCACAAAGTCTCTGGTGAACCGGGGCTCCAAGCCGATCGCCTTCAGCCGGTCCTCTGGGGCGAAACTGTACAGCGCACCGGTGTCGACCCAGAAGGGCTCGGTGAATGCGCGGGCACCGCCAGGAGGGTCGGCGGGGTTGGCGACGCGGACTTTGACCTGGAACATGCCCATGGCGTGGAATGCTATGGATACTCCTGCCGCGTGGGGCGGATGAGGATGTCGCTGGCGTGCACGTGCGCGGGCTGCTCGGCGATGAAGCGGATTGTGCGGGCGACATCCGCCGGCTCCAGCATGGGGCCGAACTTCTCGACCATCTGCGTGTACCACTCGGGGGTGTAGCCGGCCACGCCCTGGAACTCGCTGGTGACGAAGGCCGGCTCAACGAGCGAGACGCGGATGCCCCTGGGGCCGAGTTCGCGCCGTGTGCCCTCGGCGAGGCTCTGGATCGCGGCCTTGGTGGCCGAGTAGAAACTTGAGAAGGGCGAGACGTGCCGGCCCACGACGGAGCCGAGGATGATGATGTCGCGGGGACGGCGCAGCCAGGTTCCCGCGTGGCCGGTTTGATCCGTGGGGATCATCGCCAGGAGGCGCGGCCCCGCGGCACGGATGAGGCGTGCCGCGGCGAGGATGTTGGTGCGGATCATGTCGTCCCACTGGGCCGCGTCGCTGGTGATGGCTGTGCCGCCGAGGCCGCGGCCGGCGTTGATGATGATGAGATCGGCCTCGCCGCCGAAACGGGACTTTGCGGTGTCGAGGGCCCGCGCGATCACGGCGTCATCGGCGCAGTCGCCCGACACGGGCACAACGCTGGGGCCCAGGCGCGCGGCGAGGGCCGCAAGTTTCTCGGCGCGGCGGGCGTTGATGATGAGTTTGCAGCCCGATGCGGCGAGGGCCTCGGCGGTGGCCAGGCCGATGCCGGCAGACGCGCCGGTGATGAGGGCGATGCGACCGGAGAGGGATGACATGGGCCAAGCGTAGAAGGCACGAACAGCATCGAAGTCGCCGAGCCGACTTCGATGGCACGGGAGGGCAAAGACAGCATCGAAGTCGCCGAGCCGACTTCGATGGCTCGGGAGTCACCTCCCCCGGCCTCGAAGACTCGGCCACCCCCTCCGGTCGGAACCGGCGGGGGATGAAAGGCGAGTCAACTCAGCGCGGCGGCGGGGCCCATGACGGATTCGAGTTCGGCGAGGCGGGCGACGATGGCCTCGTTGGTGCCGCTGAGGAAGAACGCGCGGCTGTTGCGGATGGCGGAGCGGATGGTCTTGGCCTCGCTGGAGCCGTGGGCGATGCCGCAGACACCGTTCACGCCCACGAGGGGCGCGCCGCCGTACTCGTGGTAGTCCATCTTCTTGAAGAGGGTCTTGAAGACGGGTTCGAGCATCATCATGGCGGCGGGGTCGTTGGCCATGATCTCTTCGGCGATGCCCTGGACGATGGCCTTGGCCATGCCCTCGATCATTTTCAGGAGTGCGTTGCCCACAAAGCCGTCCGTCACCACCACATCGGTGCCGCCGTTGAAGACCTCGCGGCCCTCGATGTAGCCGATGTAGTTGAGGCCGGGCGTGCGTTTGAGCATCTCGGCGGTTTCGTGGATGATGCTGGTGCCCTTGCCCTCTTCGCTGCCGATGTTCATGACCGCCACGCGCGGGCTCTTGATGCCGTGCAGCGTCTTGGCGATCATGTCGGCCATCACGCCGTACTGCCAGAGGTGGCTGGGGCGCGGCTCGGGGTTGCCGCCCACGTCGCTCATCACGACGGGGCCCTTGAACGTGGGGATGGTGACGGCGATGCCGGGGCGGTGCACGCCGGGAAGGCGACGCATGTACATGGTGGCGGCGGCGACGCACGCGCCGGTGTTGCCGGCGCTGAGAACCACATCGCAGCGATGCTCGGCCTTGTGGGACCCGAGCAGTGCCATCTGAACGAGCGACGAGTTGCGCTTGGCCCGCACGGCCTCGACGGGCGAATCGTCCATCGCGATCGTGTCTGGCGCGTGATGGACCTCGACGCGGGCGTCGGTGCAGCCGCGCTCGCTGAGGAGTTCTTTGATGAGGGGCTGCGGGCCGACGAGCACCATGCGGTCGGTTGGGGCCAAGTGCTCCAAACCCTGCACGCACCCGGCGAGAATCGCGTCGGGGGCGTTGTCGCCGCCCATGACATCTAGCGCGATCCGCATGGCGTGCTCAGACCTTGTCGATGCCGATGCCGAGTTTGGGCACGCTGATGCGCAGGCCCGGACGGACGTAGCCCGAATCCTTGCTCACGCGGTGGTGCATCTTGGGCATGCCCGAGAGGGGGCAGACCGTAAGGCTCACGGGCGAAAGAGCGTGGTGGTTGCGGCGGCGGCGGCTGCGGCCGTACGAGATGCGTTGGACTGGGAGCATGGCGGAATCCTGATAAAACCAGCCCGGCGGGGTGCCCAGACTGGTCGGAACGATATGGAAGGCGGGGGGGTAAATCAAACGGGAAGGCACTGGGCACTGGGCACTGGGCACTGGGCACTGGGCACTGGGCACTGGGCACTGGGCACTGGGCACTGGGCACGGGGCACGGGGCACGGGGCACATCGCAGGCGGCTCGCGGCTTTCTGCTGGCCGCGCAGGGGCGAGCCGCTATCATCCACCCGCGACGGCTAGGAGCCGTCGTGTGCGCCTCCGTAGCTCAGTTGGTAGAGCAGCTGACTCTTAATCAGCGGGTCAAAGGTTCGAGTCCTTTCGGGGGCATTTGAGAGACGCGGCCCGGGTTTGGGGCGCGTTTTTCTGTTTTTGACGGGGCCGCGGCCGGCCCGCCACGGCGGGGCGAATGGCTGGCGGTCGATGCCGCACGCGTACAATGGGCCGATGGGCGAATCAGACGAAAACTTGGTCCCTGCCTCTGGCACATTGGCTGGGGGCTTCCGCCTTGATAGGCGGGCGTTCTCGGTATCCTCGCTGGACGAACAGGACGATGACGGGGTGTACTGGCGCAGCCGCCAGCCCGCTGAGCGCATGGCCGCGCTCGAGTACCTGAGACGGATGGCTTATGGACCCACGGCGACAGCCCGACTTCAGAGAGTTCTTTCATTCGCTGCGCTCGGAGCGGCTTGAGCGCGCGGTCGCGGTGCCGCCCGCCGCATGAGCACGGCTGCGCACGCCGCATGCCTCCGCCGCGAAAGTCTCCGGCCCCCACCGCCCACTCAGAAGAAATCGCTCATCCACGGAGATGAACCGGGGAAGATCGCACCGGCGGAGTCAATCGCCGCGGCATCACCCTCCACCAGCCCGATTGCGGCGGCCTGGCGGGCCGAGTAGAGGCCCGTGTAGAGGGGCACGAGGCCGCGGATATCGCAGTGGAGTGTGGGCACGGTGCTCGCTCCCGCAGCGCGGCGTGCCAGTGTGCCGCGCCCGTCGGCGATGCTCAGGAGCCACGCGCCGTGATTGGCGGGCACGAGCGCGTCGGCAATGTCGAGGGCGAGGGATGTGCGCAGGCCCGCGGGCCAGCCGCGGGCTTCGATGGCCTTGGGCAGGTGGGTGATGCGCGTCATCCAATACTCACGGCGCGTGACGGTGTAGTGCTGGAGCGGCATGAGCGTGAGGAGCGGGTGGATGGGCCCGGCCTGGCGGATGAGGATGTGCTCGCCCATGGTGGCCATATCGCCCAGGAACGCCGCGAGGCGGTAGGCCGCGCGTGGCGTGGCGAAGGCCAGGTCGGAGAGTTGCAGATCGTGCTTGCCGGAGGCCGGGTTTCGCACCTGCGTGAAGTAGACGTAGCCCTCAAGTGCGCCGCCCGCGGGGGGCGGCGCGTAAACACCGAAGCCCTCGAAGTGGTCTTCGCGCATCTGGCGGATGCGGCTCCAGCAGTATGGGCCGCGGTCGAGCGGGCCGTCGTACCGGCTGGCGAAAGACTGGTAGACCGCGCGCACGTCATCGGGCACGAGCCAGCGGTGCTCGGGCTTGGACCACTCCGGGATCTGACGGACGACGAGGCGCTTGGACTCTGCCGCGGCACCAACCCCCCCACCGCCCCCACCCCCGCCGCCGCGCCCGACAGCCGCGAGTTCGCGGATGGGGATGCTGATCTGGAAGCAGTGGCCGCCCTGCTCGAAACCGGTCTGGCGGTAAAACGCCTGGGTGGATGCGTAGAGACCGGCGAGCGGCCACCCTTCGGCGGCGGCTTCGCGGATGAAGGATTCCATGAGGATGCGTGCCGCGCCCCGGCCGCGGGCTTCGGGGGCTGTGCCGACACCGGCGACGCCGACCATGGGGACGCTTCGCCCGCCGAAGAACTGGCCCATGGGGACCTGGCCGAGCGTGGCGATGGGCTCGGGCGCGGCGGAGGTTGCAGAGGCTGTACGGGGCGAAGACGGCCGGACCACACGCAGGCAATCGACACCGAGGAATCGGAGCCACGGGTAGGTCGGATCGATGGGCGCGGTGAAGCAGAAGTGCAGGATGCGCGCGAGGGCGGGAAGGTCCGCCTCCGTCGCCGGGCCGTAGTGCCATGATTCGGCGGTGGTCATGGCGGAGGGTACCGGCTCACCCCGGCACGAGGAAGCCCATGTGCAGTTCGGCGTGGCGCAGGCCGAACTGGATGGTCTCGGCGTGCGAGAGCGGCCCCATGGCCGGGCTGGGGATGGGCGGGGCCTGGGCCGCCATGCGCTGTGCCGCGGCACGCAGGCGGGCGAGGGCTTGGTCGCTGGGAATGTCCTCCACGCCGGTGGTGCCTCCGGGCACCTTGGGGATGAAGAGGCCCTGCGGGAAGCCCTTGGTGAGAAAGCGGTTCTTCATCACCTTGAACATGAGTTTCACGAACCAGGGCGGACGAGAGATGACTTCGGGGAAGCCGTCGTAGCCGTAATCCATGAACGCGGCGATGTGCGTGAAGTTCTGGCCGACCGTCCAGTTGCCCAGACGCGTGAGGCGGCCCTCACGCTCGGCGTGCACGATGCGCTCGGCCTCGGCGACCATTTCGTCAAGGGTGTGGAAGCGGAGTTTGCGGCGGATGACCTTTTTCGTGTCGATGGGCATGGGGCGAGTTTATTCGGCACGCGCGGCGGGGGCGATGGATGATTCATCACTCGCCTGCGATGAACCGCACTCCGGGCAGAGCGCCGTGGCGGTGAGACCGCGACGGTCATAGCCGCAGGTGCTGCACATGTAGGGCCGGAGCGCGGCAGCCCGACGACGTGCGGCGATGGCGCCACCGATGAGGATGCAGGCCGAGACGATGTGAAACGCCGCTCGACCGTTGTTCGCGAACCACAAGAATTGCTTGGGGATGAGTGAGGGCGGGAAGCCGGTGCTCTGCATCGCCGCGCCCGCCAAGGCGAGGGGCGCAAGCAGCACCGCAACCGTGCACCGCCGCGAGGTGGTAATCCACAAGCAGGCGCAGGGGAGCCACAGGCAAGTAGCGAACCAAGCAATCGCCTGCACCACAGCGCTCCCCGTGATGCTGCCGCGTGCGAACTGGAGGTAAGCCTCCCACAACAGGTTTGGAAAGCACACGCCTGCAATCGGCACGGCCATCCACGCCCACCACGGCACCCTGCGCGGCTGAATGAACAGGGCTGGGAGTATCCACAGAAGCATGATCGGCGAAGCGATCGGATCGAAGAGCGCCAGGGATTGGCCGGGCAGCATGCGGGCCACAAACCAGACCGCCCCTTCGAAGCCAAAGCCATAGTGGATCAGGCGGATCAACTCGTGTCGCAGGTCGATGCCCACCGCCACGCACGCCCCGAGGGCGATCGCCACCGGCAGGAGCGCCCAGCCGCACGGGCCAAAGCCGGTGAGCGGGCGGAAGACGGGCTTCGAGACCGCCGCGGAACGCGGAATGCGCCGCCCACCCCCCGCCCCCTCCCTCTGGGAGGGGGAGTTCGCAAGCACGTTCTCAGCGCGCGGGGTTGGCATGAGGGTGCTGAACACTCGCCAGCCGCTTGTACACGTCGCGGTCGAGTTTCTCCATGAAGCGCGTCGCGTCGGGCATGGGGCCGAAGCCGAAGCGAGCGTACAGGCCGTGGGCATCGCGCGTCATCAGGCAGAAGCGGCGGAGGTTCTGCAGGTCTGGGTGGGCGATCATGGTTTGCACGAGCCACTTGCTGAGGCCGCGCTGGCGGTGCGACGCGGTGATGTAGACATCGGCCATGTAGGCGAAGGAGGAGAAATCGGAGATGATGCGTGCGAAGCCGACCTGGCGCGGGCGTGCCGCGGCGGGCATGCCTCCGGCGCCCGCGGCTTCTTCGTACACACCGAAGCAGAGCGATGCGCGGATGGCCCGCTCGACGAACGAGCGCGGGATGCCCGGCGACCAGTACGACGCGCTGAGTTCGGCGTGGATGGCGTCGAGGTCGAGCCGCGCTTTGTCTGTGGAGATCAGGAAGCCGTCTTGCCGGGCTTCGACGAGCGTGGGCACGAAGGGTTCAACGAGTGACATGCGGCGAGGCTAGGCGTGCGGGGCGGATTGGCGGCTACGCACCACTCTCAGAGTGTGGTGCCCTAAACACCTCCCACGCGGAGCGTGGGGGTGCGTAAGGCACAGGACCCACACGGAGTGTGGGGGTACGCAAGGCCGGAGAATCGCCCGCCGCGGGCTACGATTTGGGCAGAACCACGCGGGCGTAGCTCAGTGGTAGAGCGTCAGCCTTCCAAGCTGAACGTCGAGGGTTCGAATCCCTTCGCCCGCTTTCGTGCCGCCCGGGGTTTGCCTCCAACGTTCGCCTGCCACCCCCCGCGCAGGAGCGTGCTCACACCTTCGCCGGCAGGCCGTGCTCCATCGCCCACTCCACCGCCTCGCAGAAGCGGTCGATCTCGTCGAGGGTGGTGTAGACGCTGGCCGTGACGCGGATGCCCGCGAACTCATCACGCTTGATGGGCGTGGTGAGGATGCCGCGCTTGGCCCAGAGCCAGTCGCTGAGCGGGGCGCTCTCCAGCCCCTCGATCTGCACGGTGGCCAGGCCGCAGGAGAACGCGGGCTTGAGGCTGGTGTGCAGGCGCACGCGCCCGCTCGGGTGAGCAAGCAGGCGCTTGGCCCAGCGATCTCGCAGGAAGCGCAGGCGGGCCTCCTTGCGAGCACCGCCGATCGCCTCGTGGAACGTGAGCGCATCGGCAATCGCCAGCGTCGCGGCCACAGGGTGCGTGCCGATCTCCTCAAACTTGCGGATGTCGTTCTCGTTCTCCTGCGCGCTGGCCATGAGGGGCCACAACGCCTTGATCTTGTCGCGGCGCACGTAGAGCAGGCCCGTGCCGTGGGGCGCGAAGAGCCACTTGTGCAACGACGCCCCGTAGTAATCGCACTCCAGGTCGCTGATCTTGAAATCCAGGTGGGCCAGGGCGTGAGCGCCATCCACCACCACGGGGATGCCCCCGTTGTGCTTGCGGGCCATCTGAACCACCGCCCGCACGGGCAGAATCTGCCCCGTGAGGAAGACGACGTGGCTCATCAGGATCATGCGCGTGCGCGGCGTGATCGCCTGCTCAAACAGGCGCACCACGGCGGCATCGTCTTCGCACGGAACCGGCAGGGGCACCTCGCGCAGCACGATGCCCTCGCGGCGCTCGCGCTGGCGGAAGGTGTTGAGCATGCGCGGGTAGTCTTGCGTGGTGGTAAGGACCTCGTCGCCCTTGGTCAGGTTCAGCCCGAACTGGCAGATCTGCAAACTCTCGGAGGCGTTGCGGGTGATGGCGATCTCCTCGGCATCCACACCCCACGCGCGGGCGAGCCGGGCACGCACGGGTTCGCGGGCGGGTTCCTGCTCGCGCCACAGCACCACCGGCGGGGGCATGGTGTTGGCCCGCTCCAGGTGGCGGCGCTGCGCCTCCTGCACGGGCCACGGAGAGGGAGAGACGCCGCCGTTGTTGAGGTTGATGACGGAGCGATCCTGCGTGAAGGCCCGCTGCACCGGCACCCAGAAGTCTTCATCGCCGGCCAGCGCTTCGGGCTCGCCCGCACGGCCCGCGAGTTCGTTGAGGTCGCCCCCCCACTGCTGCCGCGCGGCAAGGCGGGCGTGCACGCCCGCGACACCGGCCACGAGCGGCAGGGCGAGCGAACCGAGGACGGTGCGGCGGTGAAGCATCCGAGGCTCCTTGGATGATCGGGCGATGCAGGCGGTGCCAGCATACCCAGAGTCACGAACGCACCCGTGCGCGGCCTGCGAGCGGGGCCGGCCCGATGCGGCAGCGGCGGTATCATCACGCTCTTGGGGGGCGCGGCGGCCTGATCCACGAGCGCGGGCTCGGCGACGAGACACCCGCGATTGCCGGCAGCACGCACGCGGCCAACCCGGACCAGGCCCGGATGCCCGTGAACGACACACCCCCTGCGAAGCAAGGACGCCGACCCATGACTCACGCATCACGAGCCTCACTGGCACCCTTTGCAGGCCTGCTGTGCGTGCTGGCCCCGGCGGCATCGGGGCAACAACCTTCGGGCTCGGCCGGGCCCGGTGCCGCGGCACCCGCCCAGCCCGGCCCGCCCGCTTCGGCGGCCTCGGCGGCCTCGGGGGCCACCGCGGATGCGCCCGCGCCCACGACCGGCATCCTGCCCATCCCGGATTACACCGGCGACCTGTGGACGCGCCGGGCGCTGCTGGGCGACCTGGGCGGCTCGCGCACCGACCTGGCGAACATGGGCATCCAGTTCGGCATCGACTGGAGCAACACGGTGCAGTCGGTGGTCAGCGGCGGGCGCGACATCAAGACCGCGGTGGGCGGCACGCTCGACTACAACCTCACGCTCGACCTGATGCGCATGGGCGTTCTTCCGGGCGCGGTCGTGAAACTGCGGGGCGAGTCCCGGTACGGGCAGACCGTCAACGGGCAGAGCGGCGCGCTGCTGCCCGTGAACACCGACGGCTTCATGCCCCTGGCCGGCCGGATCGACGAGGACATCCCCTTCACCCTCACCACGCTCTCGTACACGCAGTTTTTCTCAGAGACCTTCGCCGTGTTTCTCGGCAAGTTCGACACGCTCGACGGCGACGGCAATGAGTTCGCCTCCGGGCGCGGCCTCACCCAGTTCCAGAACCTCAACTTCATCTTCAGCCCGGCCCCGCTCATCACCGTGCCCTACGACACGCTCGGGGCGGGCCTGCTGTGGAAGCCCGCGGCGAACGTGACCCTCACGTCGAGCGTGATCACAACCGCGGATTCGTCCACCACCACCGGCTTCGACAAGATCGGCGACGGCTGGACCTGGGCCAGCGAGGCGTCGGTGCAGTACCGGCTCGGGCACCTGCCCGGGGGTTTCAACGTCGGCGGGTCCTACGCGTGGGCGCAGGACTTCACAACCGTCGGGCGCCGCTTCGTCTTTCAGCCCGGACAGGGCATCACGCGAACACCCGGCCAGGACAGTTCGTGGTCGATGTACGCCAGCGCGTGGCAGTACCTCATCGCCGAAACACCCGCGGAGAACGCGGCCGCGCCCCTCAACCTCGCGGACGGTGCCCCGGACCGCAAGGGCCTGGGGCTGTTCGCCCGCGTGGGCGTGGCCGACGAGGACACGCACCCGCTCGAGTTCGCCGTGAGCGGCGGTGTCGGGGGGCGCGGCCTCATCCCCGGGCGCGACGATGACCTCTGGGGCGTGGGCGTGTTCTACAACCAGGCGCAGGCCCTGCGTCTCGCGTCGTTGCCCACCGTTGACGACAGCACCCTGGGCTTCGAGGCCTTCTACAACATCGCCCTCACGCCCGCCGCGGGCCTGACGTTCGATGTGCAGGTGGTGGAGCCCCCGACGACCAATCTGGACACGGCGGTGGTGCTGGGCGGACGGCTGCTGCTGCGTTTCTGAGCGGAGTGAGCGCCGCGATGCCGGCCGCTGGCGCGCAGACGGGTGGGCGCGCCGGCGGCGTGTTCTCGGACGGACCTGCGCGGGTGGTGGGCGGCGCAGGAGGTTCTTTCGGGCCTGGCGTAAAGCCGCCCGATGCCCGCCCGGCGCTTTACCGATCTACACGGCAGCCGCGTTGCAGGACTTTCCTTCGCACGAGGATCACATTCCATGTCCAGCGCGAGAACCAACAAGCCGCTTTCGGCGATCCCGTCCAACACGCTGCGCCTGGGCGAGGCGGACCTGGGCCGCATCCGCGGCGACCTGGACACGGCCGGCGCGGGCAATGACTCGAAGCGTGACCACCTGCGCTGGCCGTTCCCGGCCAACGCCGTGAAGATGGAGGTGCGCCACCCCGGCGGCCAGGCCACGCTGCTGGCGTACGCCTGCCGGAACCTTTCGTGCGGTGGGATGAGCCTGCTGCACTCGTCGTACGTGCACGTGGGCACGCTCTGCACGGTGCACCTGCCGCGTGCCAACGGCACGGTGGCGCAGGTGGCGGGCAAGATCGTGCGGTGCCGGCACGTGAAGGGAACGGTGCACGAGATCGGCGTGGCGTTCAAGGGCGTGGTGAACATCAGCGAGTTCATCCGGCTGGACCCGTACGAGGGCCGGTTCTCGCTGGAGAGGATCGACCCCGAGCGTCTGAGCGGCACGCTGCTGCACATCGAGGACTCGGAGATGGACCGACGGCTGGTGCGCAATTTTCTGAAGGACACGAACCTGTTTGTGGTGAACGCGGAGGATGCGGAGGCCGCGCTGGTGCGCGTGGGCGAGGGCTTTGATGTGATCCTGTGCGACATCAACCTCACGGGCATGAGCGGCATCCAGTTCTGCGAGCAACTGCGGGCCAAGGGCATCGAGAAACCCGTCATCATGGTGTCGGCGGATGTGCGCGGGCAGACGCGGGCGCAGATCAAGACGGCGCGGGCCAACGCCTTCCTCGCCAAGCCCTTCAGCCGGGACATGCTCTTTCGCGCCCTGGGCGAGTTTCTGCTGGCCGACGGCAAGGGCTCCGTCGCGGTGGGTTCGGTGCAGTCCACGCTCTCGCCCGACGACCCCACGTACACGTTCATCCCTGAGTTCGTGGAGGGCATCCACGCCGTGGCCGCGAAGATGAACCCCGCGATCGCCGCCAACAACACCGAGGAGGTGCGGAGGCTGTGCATGTCGGTGATCTCGGGTGCGGGTGTGCTGGGCTTCTCCCCCGTGGCGGAGGCCGCGCAGCGGGCGCTGGGCGCGGTCAACAGGGCGGCGCACCTGGCCGAGGCCGCGGATGAACTCCGGACGTTCGTGTACGAGTGCCTGCGTGCCCGCAAGCCCGACGAGGTGGTTCGCAAGGCCGATGAGCCTGTGCGCAAGGCTGCGTAACGGAGTCACGCAGTGCCTTCGTGCCTTCCGCGTGCCTTCGTGCCTTCCTGCCTTCCCTCAATTCAGCAGAAACGTCACGCGCATCACGAGGCCCGCATCGGGCTCGTCGCCGATCGTGGCCAACTCCTTGCCCGCCGCCCGCCACTGGTACACCGCGTTCACGATCGGCCCATCCACATCGTCGTAGCCCGATGAGCGGATCACGTGCACGCGCCGCACCATGCCCGCCTTGTCGAACTTCACCTCGACGATCGGCGCCGACGGCACAGCCAGGGCGCGCGTCACCGCCGTGAAGATCGGCCGCACGGTGCGGATATCCAGCCCCTGCCCGGCCTCCACCCTGCCGTTGCGGAACGTGGCCGCGCGTTTCACGCTGCTGCCATCAGCCTCGCGATCCGCCATCCACGCATCGGTATCCATCTCAATGGGCTTGCCGCGCCCGCTCGCTCGCGGTGGCACCGCCGCGGAGGGTTGCGAACCCCGAGTGTCCCGCGAGGCATCCGCCGGGTCGCGCGCCGGGGCGGGTGCCTCCGGCCGCGGCGCTTCCGCGGCAGCGCTGGGCTGCTCCACGCCTTTGGCGGGAATCGTCGCGGTCTCGCCTTCATCCTGCCCGGCCCGCTCGACCTCCGCCGCGTGCTCACGCTCGCGTGCCTGCGCGGCCATCGAAACGCCCGCGCTCTTCTCGCTGGTGTCGGCCTTCGCGTCCGTCGGCCGCGCAGGAGTTGCATCCACAGGCTTCTCGGCGGGCGGCAGGCCAGAAGGCAGGGCGTCCTTGGCCCGCTCCTTCTCAGTGGCGAGTTCCGGCTTCTTCTCGCCCTCGGGCGCTGTGGTTTCGGCCTCGCCCGCGCCGCGGGGGGTGGCGGGCGGCAAGACGGGCGCACCGGGCTGAGGCGCGGGGAGCGCGGCCTCCTGCTTCTTCAACGGTTTGGCGGGCACATCCTCACCGTCGGGCAGGCCCTTGGGAACCGCGGCCGGCTCCCGCGGCTGCGGCTGCGGCGGTTGGGCATCCGCGGGCGAGGGCTGCGGCGTGCCCGCTTCACTGGGGGGAGAGGGTGGCGGCGCGGGTGGAGGCTCCGGACGCGCCGTGCGCGTGAGCGCGGGCTGGTCGATGGTGGATGGGCGCGCGATGTGCTCACCCTCTGCGGGAGACGAGAGCCACGTTTCCCGTTTCTCGGTCGCGTCGTCGTTGCCGAGCGTGAGGGGCGGGGGCCGCTTGATCACCGGCTCCGGCTCGGGAGGTGGGGCCGGTGCGGGCGGGGGAGGAGGAGGCGGTGGTGTTTCCGCTTCGGGGAGAAGGAGCAGGGGCTGGTCCGAACCGTGCAACCCTGCCAGCGGGCCCAGGTCAGCCGCCCGAACCGGGGGCATGGAAAGGACCGCCGCGGCACCGGCCACGTGAACAGTGAGGCTGACCAGCGTTGACCACGTCCACGTGCGCACCCGCGGGGGGGCGGAGACGGGTTCTGGGGGTGCCAGGGTTGAATCCGGGGGTAAGGGCACGGGCGAAATCATAGGAAATGAGCGGTTGCCGACGGGCATCTGAACCGGCCCGGGCCGGTATGCGTCAATATACTTGCCGGGTCCCCTCTGCCGGTCCTCGGCTCAGGCCCTCTGCCCTGCCCCAACCGCTCAAGGAGCCTTGTTATGCCAGCCGCTCGTCTCGTTGCCGTTGCCTCGGCCTCACTCGCCATGTTCTTCGCCGCCGGCACCGCCGCGCTCGCGCAGGATGGTGCCAAGGAGGGCACCGCGACGAAGGAGCAGGCCCCGAGCCTCAAGGTCGGCGACAAGGCCCCCGCGCTCAAGGTTTCCAAGTTCGTGAAAGGCAGCGAGGTCAAGGCGTTTGAAGAGGGCAAGGTGTACGTGGTGGAGTTCTGGGCCACCTGGTGCGGGCCGTGCATCAAGGCCATTCCGCACCTCACCGAACTCCAGAAGCAGTTCGCCGACAAGGGCGTGAAGTTCGTGGGCGTGAGCGTGTGGGAGGATGAGCAGGAGAAGGTTGAGCCCTTCGTGAAGAAGATGGGCGCGAAGATGGACTACTCGGTGGCGATGGACCACATCGGCGAGGGCGAGACGGGCCGCAGCGGCGGCTTCATGGCCACCAACTGGCTGCGTGCCGCGGGCCGCAACGGCATTCCCTGCACGTTCGTGGTTGATCAGAAGGGCAAGGTGGCGTGGATCGGCCACCCTCAGATGGGTCTGGAAGAGGTTGTGGGCAAGGTGCTGGCGGGCAACTTTGACGGTGCCAAGTTCGAGGAGGAGCAGGCCGCGGCCGAGGGTGAGCAAGAGGCCTGGACCAACAACCTGCGCAAGGCCCTCGCCGCCAAGGACTGGGACACCGCGGTCAAGCTCTTTGACGAGGGCGCCGCCAAGAACCCGGGCCTGGCGAGCACCTTCCAGGCCAACAAGTTCAACATCCTGCTCACGCAGAAGAAGGACTACCCCGCCGCGTACAAGTACGCCGCGGAACTCGCGGCGGGTCCGGCCAAGGACGACCCGGAGGTGCTCAACAGCATCGCGTGGGCGATCGTGGACACCAAGGGCGTGGAGCAGCGCGACAACGCGCTGGCCCAGAAAATCGCGGAGCGTGCGGTGGAACTGACCAAACGCGAGGACCCGGCCATTCTCGACACGCTCGCCCGCGCCCACTTTGAGAAGGGCGACATGGGCGAGGCCGTCCGCATCCAGACCGAGGCGGTGGAGAAGGAATCTGCCGGCAAGATGAAGAAGGAACTCGAGGCCACGCTGAAGAAGTACAAGGACGAGGCCGCCAAGCGCGGCACCTGAGCAGCCTCCGCGCCCCTCGCTTCATCCCCCTGCGTGCATTTCATCCCCCTCCGGTCCTACCGGAGGGGGTGGCTGAGGTCGCGCAGCGACCGAAGACGGGGGAGGGTTCGCCGTGGGCGGCGCAGAAGGCACCTCCCCCGCCGCTGCGCGGCACCCCCTCCGCTGGGAAGCGGAGGGGGATGAAGGCAGAACCGGAGGGGATGAAGACAGCACGCCGCGCCCCGCCCATACACTCCGCCCATGCAGCCCGTGCGTGTTGACAAGGTGATGGCCGAGTCTCGCGCGGCATCGTTCACGAAGCGGTCGCTGAAAACCTCCACGAAGGCGGCGGGCCTGCGGCTGGCCCTTTCGATGGTGGACCTGACCACGCTCGAAGGGAAGGACACGCACGAGAAGGTGCGAAGCCTCTGCCGCAAGGCCGTGAACCCATCCGATGGAATGGCCCTGCCAACCAGCCCCGGGCGTGAGCGAGGGGACCCCGCCGCCGAACTCCCCACCGTTGCGGCCGTCTGCGTGTATCCCACGATGGTGGCCGCGGCACGCAAGGAACTCAACAAGTTCGGGGCGCGTGGCGAGAACGTGAAGGTGGCCGCCGTCGCCACGGGCTTTCCCAGCGGGCAGTATCCGCTCAAGGTGCGGCTGGAAGACACGCGCCGCGCCGTGCAGGCGGGGGCGGATGAGATCGACATGGTGATCTCGCGCGGGGCGTTTCTCGCGGGCGAGCACGAGCAGGTGTACGACGAGATTCGTGCGATCGTGGATGCGTGCGGCCCAGCCCACCTGAAGGTGATCCTCGAAACCGGCGAACTCGAGACGCTCGACAACGTGCGCGCCGCGAGCGACCTGGCCATTCGCGCCATGCACGATTCGGGCCTGACGCGCACGCCCGGCGCGGGGTTCATCAAGACCAGCACCGGCAAGGTGGAGCCCGCGGCCACGATGCCCGTCACGCTCGTGATGCTCGAAGCGATCCGCGATCACGCGCTCGCCACGGGCGAACTGGTGGGCATGAAGCCCGCGGGTGGCATCCGCACCGCCAAGCAGGCGTTGCACTACCTGGTGATGCTGAAGGAAACGCTGGGCACCGTTTCCGATGAAGCGGGTGACGCCGGTGCGTACCTCTCCCCTCACCTGTTCAGGTTCGGTGCGAGCGCGCTGGTGAATGATCTGATGCGGCAGATCGCGTGGCAGGCCAAGAGCCGGTACGCGGCGCGGTATGACTTTGCGGAGGCGTGAGGACGGGGGGGCCCGGAGGAGAATCGAGCAATCTATGGCCAAGCGCACGCCGAAAACCAAACCCCGCAAACTGTCTAGCGCCGCGCGTGTCAACGGCACGCTGAATGGACACGCGAGGGGCGCGGGCTCGCAACGAGCGAAAGTCAAGACCCCTCGCTCACGCTCGGGGCTCGTTGGAAGCACGCCCAAGGGCACGCGGCTCGGTGAACTCACCGGCGTGTGGGACTACGCCGCCGCGCCAGAAACGGTGAAGGTCGCCATCGCGCCGCGTTACGGCCACTTCATCAACGGCGCGTGGGTTGAAGGCTCGGCCCACTTCCCCATCATCAACCCCGGCAACGAAGTGCAACTCTCCGAGATTGCCAGCGGCACCGCGGCGGATGTTGACCGCGCTGTGGCCGCCGCGCGAGAGGCCCTGCCCAAGTGGGCCGCGCTCCCCGGCAGCGAGCGCGGCAAGTACCTCTTCCGCATCGCACGGCGCATCCTGGAGCGTGCCCGCGAACTGGCGGTGCTGGAGACGATGGACGGCGGCAAGCCCATCAAGGAAAGCCGCGATGTGGATGTGCCGCTTGCCGCGCAGCACTTTTTCTATCACGCGGGCTGGGCGGACAAGTTGGCGTACGCCTTCAGCGGCAGCACGCCGCGCCCGGTGGGTGTGTGCGGGCAGATCATCCCGTGGAACTTTCCGCTGTTGATGGCGGCGTGGAAACTCGCCCCCGCGCTGGCGTGCGGCAACACGTGCGTGCTCAAGCCCGCCGAGACCACCAGCCTCACCGCCCTGCGCCTGGCCGAGATTCTGCAAGAGTGCGACCTGCCCCCCGGCGTAGTGAACATCATCACCGGGGCCGGCGCCACGGGCGCGGCGATCGTGAACCACCCCGGCCTCGACAAGATCGCCTTCACCGGCAGCACCGATGTGGGCAAGCGCATCGCCGCGGCGGTGGCCGCAAGCCCCAACGCGAACGGCCGCACCAAGCGCCTCACGCTGGAACTGGGCGGCAAATCCGCCAACATCATCTTTGATGACGCGGCGATCGACCAGGCGGTTGAGGGCATCATCGAGGGCATCTACTTCAACCAGGGGCACGTCTGCTGCGCCGGCTCGCGGCTGTTTGTGCAGGAGGGCGTGGCGGCGGAGGTGGTCAAGAAACTCCGCATCCGCCTCGCCAGTTTGCGTGTGGGAGACCCGCTGGACAAGAACACCGATGTAGGCGCGATCAACAGCCGCGAGCAACTCACCAAGATCGAGGGCTACCTGCGCCTGGGCAGCGAAGAGGGCGCGGGGCTGGAAGTGCTGGGCACGCGTGGGGAAGGGCTCGCGCCGTTCTCATCGCGTCGGGCAAAGTCCACGCCGCGGATGAGCGAGTCGGCGAGCGAATCCGGGGGTGGTGGTTCGGGCGCGATCTGCACCAACATCAAGGGCAAGGGCTTCTATTGCCGCCCGTGCTTCTTCACCGGTGTGCAGATGAGCCACACGATCGCGCGCGAGGAGATCTTCGGCCCGGTGCTGAGCGTGCTCACGTTCCGCACGCCGGAGGAGGCGATCAGCCGCGCCAACAACAGCCCGTATGGCCTGGCCGCGGGCGTGTGGACGGACAAGGGGAGCAAGGTGCTGGAGGTGGCCCGCAAACTGGAGGCGGGCGTGGTGTGGTGCAACACCTACAACAGGTTCGACGCGGCGAGCCCCTTCGGCGGCTTCAAGGAGAGCGGCTTCGGCCGCGAGGGCGGGATGCAGGGTTTGAGGGCGTATGTGGAGGTGTGATCGTGGGCTTGCTGCCGCGTCGCGGCGCAGCCGCGGAGGTAAATAGCCGCGGGTCGTGGCGCAGCCACACCCGCGGAACAGACCCCGTGCGTTCGCCGGTCTGCCGCGCAGCGGCAGGGGTGTGGTCCACTTCACGGCTGGCCACGGAGGCAGCACCGCTGCGCGGTGCGGACGCGCATCAACACGCCAGCATCCGTGGGCGCGGCTTCGCCGCTGCCCACGGCTATTGACCATCGCGGCTTCGCCGCGAAGAACCACCGCTCACGCCCACTGACCGCGTAAGTGGACGCGGGCCACGCACTGAATGCCGCGCTGACTGTGCCGACTTGCCCGCGAGCCCTTACCGCCGCCTTCTCACCGCCACCAACCCCGCTACGCCCGCCAGCGCCATCGCCCCGGGCGTCGGAATCGAGAGCGGCAGGATCAGTTCCGGCTGGTCGAACGAGCCCGTCACCGTGTGCGAGGCATCCACAAAGTTCGTGCCGCCTGCCACGGACGTGCCCAGATTCACGCACACGTAGAAAATCTGCCCGGGCAGCACATCGAACGGCAGGGTGATGGTTTGCTGGGCGAGCACGCCTCCGGTGTCGAAGATGATGACCGTCCCGTCGGCATCAACGCCGCCGCTGGAGAGGAGCGAGGCTCCGCTCTCGAACGCCAGCGTGTCGATGCTGGTGTCGAAGAACCCGACCTGGTCGTTGAGCACCGCGGCGCGGGCAAAGGCGAAGGTGGGGTTTCCGAGGAACGACCCGCCGCTCACGCGGGCATCGAGCGCGTACGTGAGCGTGAGCGTGGTGGGGACCGCGCCGATGTACTGGAAGACGTCGAGCGCGCCGGCCCGTGTGTTGCCAGTGGCCGCGACGGGTGTCTGGCCGGAGAACTCAAGGTCTGAATGGTTGCCGCTGAGGTAGGCCTCGCCGCGCAGGGTGGGCGGAATGGCGAGGTTGTTGGCGAAGGGGTTGACAAGCGCGTTGGCGAAGGCGGTGCCGCGGTTGAAGGGGCCGAATCCGGTGCCGTCAAGGTCGGTCGCCAGGATGTCGACCATGCTGCCCAGTTCGCTTTCACCGCCGTCGAACTCAAAGACGCCGTTGGTCACCCCGCCGTTCGGGTAGACATCACTGATATTGGCGCTGGTTTCGGCGCCAAAGAACAGGGGGGCCGCCTGCGCAGCGCCGGCAAGCACACACACGGCCAACGCCGACAGCGGCACACCAATCCGAGCGTTCTTCATGATCTTCCCTCTCGTTCCTTCCCTCTCAGACCCGCCGCGCCGGACCATCGCCAGCGCACCATCCACGCATCCGTTGGTGGAGAATGCCGCCAAACGGGCCGATTGTCAAGCGTTTGCACGCCGTACCCTGCGAAATAGGGCCGAGTGTTCACCGCTTTGGCCGCCCTGCGCTCTCCCCTGCTATCAAATGACGAACAACCCCCACCAACCCGGCGACGAACGAGCCTTGGCCCTGCGCGTGATGACCATGCCGCGCGACACGAACCAGTACGGCACCATCTTCGGCGGCGTGGTGCTGGCGTACATCGATCAGGCGGCGTTCGTCCAGGCCCGCCGGCACGGGCGGCATCGTTGGGTGACGGTGGCGATGGACCGCGTGGAGTTCCACCACCCCGTGCACGTTGGCGACGTGGTGAACCTCTACGCCCACACCGTGAAGGCCGGGCGCACGAGCGTGACGGTGCGGGTCGAGGTGGAATCCGAGCGCTACACCAGCGGCGAGATCGTGCCCGTGACCGCGGCCACGCTGGTGATGGTGAGTGTGGATGCCGCGGGAGCCGCGATCCCGTTCGCATCGCCCGCGTCCGTGGGCGAGTGACAAGCCGCGCTAAACTGCGGGCATGTCCAGCCTCGCCGCGAGCGGCCCACCGAGTTATCCCGTCGGCAGATCTTCACACACATGCGCCGCCACCGGCCGCGCGCTCGTGGAGGGCGAACCTGTCATGGCCGCGCTCGTAGAGCACAAGACGGACGGTCACCTCGAACGCCTGGACTTCACGCTCGCCGCATGGGAGAGCGGCTCGCGCCCCACCACCGACTCCTGGCTCGTGGGCACGTGGAAAACCACCGCCAGTTCCGGCCCCAAGCGCCGGCCCATTCTTGATGACGAGGCGATGCTCGAACTCGTCGAGCAACTCGAGCACGCAGACGACAAGAGCAAGGCTTTGCGACTGGTGCTCGCGCTCATGCTGGTGCAGCGGCGAATCCTGGTGCAGGTGAAGCAGCAGGGCACCACGCTCATTCTCCGCAAGCGCGGCCTGCCCCTGCCCCCCGACGGCCCCGAGCCGCTGCACGTTGAAGACCCCGGCATGGATGAGGCCATGCTCGCAGAAGTGGCCGCGGAACTGGAGGCCCTGACCGGCGGCCTGCCCGAGGTGCAAGGCGCAGATGCACCGGGGAGCGCCGCGTGAGAACGAACCTGAAGTGGCTCGCGCTGGCCGCGTGTCTTGCCGCGCTGCCCGCCTGCGAAGAGCAGCAGGCCAAGCCCACGCTGGTCATCCGCAAGCCCGCGCCGGCGTACGGGCCGACGGCCGCGGCGTACAACGCGGACATCGCGCCGCTCGACACGCTCTGGTGCCGCGCCACCACGCAACTGCGCTACACCGATTCCGACGGCGACAAGCGCATCGAGCAGGGTGAGGGGCACCTGCAGGTGGTCCGTCCCGACAAGGTGGCCCTCTCCATCGGCAAGGTCGGCCAGATTCTCTTCTGGCTCGGCTGCGATGAGAATCGCTACTGGTGGATGGAACTCACCGGCGACGAGCATCTCGCCTATGTCGGCCTGCACGACGGCCCGGCCCGTGCCGCGGCTTCGGCGGGCCAGGGCCCCGGCGGCATGGTGGGCTCGGTGAGCCCGCGCTCGGTGGCCCGCGTGCTGGCGATCGTGCCGCTGCCGGAAAAGATCGGCACCGCCGAGTGGACGGCCGACGGCAAGCAGGTGATCCTCACGTCGGCGATTGAGGGCGATGCCAAGGGCACACGCCAGCGCGTGTGGATGGACCCGCAGAAACTCTTCGCCACGCGCGTGCAACTCGTCGGCCCCTCCGGCAAGCCCGAGATCTCCGCCGAACTCAGCGAGGAGCAGTTTGTCACCGTCAAGAACGGCACCGGCGCCATGCCCGCGGTGGCCGGCAAGGTTTTCGTCTCTCACCCCGCCAGCAACACCGAGATCCGCCTCTTTCTTGAGGGTCTCGAGGCCGGCGGGCCGCGCATCAAGCCCGCGGCGTTCAACTTCGAGCAACTCTGCAAGGCCCTCCGCGTGGACAAGGTCATCGACCTTGACGAGCAGCAGCGCGCCCGCGACGGGGTCGGTCAGCCGTGAGCACACGGGGCGCGCTCATGGTGCTCTGCGGGCTGGTGTGCGTGCTGGCGGCGGCCGCTGGCGCGCAGCCGCCGCAAGGCTTCCTCCCTTCGGCCACAGCCCTGCGGGCGGCCACCTCCGTCGAGCGCACGGGCCACGCGTGGCTCGTGCTGCCCGTTCAAGGGAGCGACGCGGGCCTGCGGCGCGAGTTCGCGCTGCTCCACGCTCCGCCGCGAGACCAGCGCGGCACAATCGCCCCCGGCACGCTCAAGGTGGCCAGCCGCTTCAACGCGCTGCCGGAGGGCCTGGCCGCGTGGGAAGACCGCGTGTACATTGTTTTCGGGCGCGAGAACGCGCCGCGCATCGAACCGACGGGCGGGCCCGACGGCCCGACCTCGGCCCCGCCGCCTCACGCCCGCCGCGCCGACGCGGCTCACTCGGTGCAGCGCCGCGTGGTGACGCTCGCGGCCGCGCCCACGGTGGCGGGCACGTACGAGTATCTGCCACCGGGGACGGTGGAGGCCCGGGCTGCGTTGCCGGGCTTCGGCCTGCTCGAAGGCTTCGCCACGGTGGGGGGTGCGCCGGTGGCGCTGCTGGGGCCGGATGAACTTGGCGCGGGAGGATGGACGCTCCTGCGCCTGGCCGGCGATTCGTGGGTGTCGGTGTCGCTCCCTCCCGAGGCGTCGCTTGCGGGGCCGGAAGGTGTTCGCGCCGACCTGGCAGTGCGCCTGGTTGCCGTGGGCACCGGCGTGTGGCTCATCGTCATCGAGCCGCGAGGTGAGACGCGCCTGTGGCGGGCCGATGTGCCTGCTTCCACCGCCGAGGAACCCGCTCCCCCGTGGACGTGGACGCGGCTGGGCCCGCTCCCCCCATCGGCAGCGCAGCCCGACCTGCGGCGCGCCCTGCTCACCACCGTTGACGGAGAGGTTTACGCCGTGGACCGTGCCGGCCCCGCTCTGCCCGTCGGGGCCGAGTCTGCGGCGAGCACGCGCGGCGGCGAGGTCCGCCTGTTCCGCATGGGCCTGGCGGCATCGGGCTTTGTTGTGCCGCGCTGGGTCGCGACCGAATCGGTCGGCGAGCCCGTCGGTTCGGTCGGCCTTGACGGCCTAGGCCGCATGGTGCTTGCGTGGCCGGAGGCCGCGGCGGCCCAGGGTGCCCCGGCACCCACCGGCTCGCCACCCGCGCTCACCACGGCCCCTTCAGCGCCGGGGGCGACGCGCATCAAGATCAGCGAATTTTCGCTCTGGACCGGCGAGCGGATCTACTCGGGCAGCGCCAAGCGCGAGGGCGTGCTCACGGTGCGCGATTTTCAGGTTCTCACGTTCGTCATCGGCGGCCTCATGCTCGCCGTGATGGCGTTCGTGCTGCGCTCCGACGCCACGCAAACACTCAGCCTCCCCACCGGGGTTTCGCTCGCCCGCCCCGCAGCCCGTGTGCTGGCGGGCGCGATAGACCTCTGCGTGGCCGTGCTGCTGGCCTCGGTGGCCTTCGGCATCGCGCCCAGCGCGATGGTCGGCTGGCACCTGCTCGCGCCCTTACGGGTGGAGGCGTGGCTCCCCGTGCTCACGGCCTGGGGCTTGGTCATCGCTCTGGCCGCGGGCCAGGAGTGGCTGACGGGCCGCACGCTGGGCAAGCGCCTGGTGGGCTGCGAGGTGCTGGGCCTGCACAAAGACCCCGGCGCCGGGGCCATTGAGGGCGCCAAGTTCGGGTCGGTGTTCATCGGCCGGCCGACGTTCTGGCAGGCGCTGCTGCGGAACCTGATTCGCTGGGGCGTGCCCCCGCTGGGCCTGCTGATGGTCTTCGACTCCAACTGGCGGCACGCGGGCGACCTGCTCGCGGGGACGGTGGTGGTCGTGCCGGCAGACCGCGAGACGCCGCCTGACACCACCGAGTAGGGACGGGCTGGCTCCAGTTCCGCCGCACGGCGGTCCGATAAGCGTCGATCGGGCGGCCGGTGGCCACCACCTCGCGCCCGCGGGCTTTCCGCCGCGCCCGGGGCGTGGAGGCGTGCCGATACACACCGTGTTCACTGTGCCATTGGGAGCCTCGCCTTGGCGGACCCCGCAACCAACCCGCCGTCAGCCAGCCGCATCGACTGGAAGGGTGTTCTGCCGATCCCCATTCTGCTGGTGGGCGCGACGCTGCTCGTGGGCGGTGTGGTTGCGGGTGTGCTGCGTGCGCCCAAGGTCAGCCCCGTGGTGCCGCTGGAGGCCGCGAAGATCGCGTTCGAGGAACGCAAGTTCAATCAGGCCTTGGACGTGCTCAACAACAAGGTGCGTCCGGCGGTGGAAGAGGGCCGGCTCGCGGGCCCGGGCGAGCGCGACTTCTTCTTGCTGCGCGCCCGGGTGCTCTCCGCGGCGCAGGCCGCGCAGGGCGTGCGCAACGCGGAGAACGACAAGAGCATCGTCGAGGACTACGAGCGGGCGCAGAAACTCGGGGCCGAATGGAACGACGGAGACCAGGCGGCCGTGGCCGAATCGCTGGTGGGTGCCGGTCGCACGGCCGAGGCCATCGCCATGGCCAAGGCCCTGCCGCCTGAACTGACCGACCGCCGTCAGACGCTCTTCAAACGCATCGTGGACGCCAACCTCCGCTCACGCAGCGTGAAGTTCGATGAAACACTCGCGCTCTTGGGCGACCTGCTGGAAGACCAGACGCTCGCGC
This sequence comes from Phycisphaerales bacterium, assembly GCA_046156035.1. Taxonomy (GTDB): domain Bacteria; phylum Planctomycetota; class Phycisphaerae; order Phycisphaerales; family UBA1924; genus JAEUIX01. Next base: position 40,794 of record JBJXEW010000026.1, read on the forward strand.
CCGACGATCGGGCGTGGGCACTGGGCAAGCAGGCCGAACTCCGGCTGGTGGCCGGCTTTCCCGAGGAGGCGGCCACCAAACTCCTGCGGGCCCTGCCCAAGGCCGAGGGGCTCACGCCGGAGCGCCGGGGCGAATTGGTCTTCCTTCTCGGGCGCGCGTACGAAAAAATGGGGGACCTGTCCGCCGCGGCGGCCCAACTGACCATCGCCGAATCGCTGCTGCCCGTGGCCTCGCCGGTGCGGGCCGACGCGTTGGTGCTGGCGGGCAAACTGAAGCAGGCCGAGGGCAAACTCGACGAGGCCCGCGAACGCTTCCTCGCCGTGGTTGAGGCGGAGGGCCCCAGCCCCACGGGGGCCGCGGCCCTGCTGGGCCTGGCCGAGACCATCGCCGGCATGGGCGACGATGATGCCGCGCTCGAACGCTACCGCGAACTGGTGGATCGTCTCGCCACCGGGTCGGGCGGCGCGCGGGTCTCGCCGCAGGACGCGGGCACGAGCCTGATGGACCGCTACACCGACCGGCAGAACTCGGGCGCGCTCGCGGTGGCGCTGCGCTACGCGCTGCTCGCCGAGCGTGCGTACCGCGCCACGGTCGTGCCCGAGGGCGCACCGGCCGCCCGACCACCGACCCCGCAGGCCGGGCCCGAAACGGCGGGTGCGGGCCCCAAGCAGGCGAGCGCCAGCCCGCCCGCGCACGCCGCCACCCCGCCACCCGGGCAGGACCGGATCCTGGACCCCGTGCCGCCGGCCGTCTTCCTCGCTCTGGGCACCACGCACAAGGCCCTGGCCGAGCAGCAACTGGCCGAGGCCCGCACCACGGAAGCGGGCCAACTCTCGATCGACCAGGTGAGCCCCGTGACCCAGGCGGAGGTGAAGCGCCACCTGCTCGACGCGGGGGCGGCCTATCGCGAGCACGCGCGCCTGGTGCTGGTGACAGACGACGCCGCCCACGCCGAGTCGCTCTGGGACGCCGCGGCGTGCTTTGACCTGGCCGGGGACCGCGAGAGCGCGCAGTTGTGTTTCGGCCTGTATTCGCGGCGGGGCGACGAGGACCCGCGCAAGGCCGAGGCCGTCTTCCGCATGGCGCAGGGCTTTGAGGCCCAGCGCGACTACGCCGCCGCGGCGGCCAATTACCGTGAACTGGTGGACCTGGCCTCCGGCCCGGTCAGCCTCCGCAGCATTGTGCCGCTGGCCCGGTGCTACTTCGCCGACGACCAGCCCGGCAACGACGACGACGGCGAGGAACTTCTGGGGCAGGTGCTGTCGGGTGGCACGGTGGGGCCCGAGGCGGAGGTGTACCGCGATGCGCTGGTGGAACTCGGCGAGCGGGCCCACCGCGTCGGCCGGTTCCCCCTGGCGGTTGAGAAACTCGGCGAGGCGGTGGCGCGCTACCCGGACCACGACCGCTTCGGGGTGCTCACGTTCAAACTCGCCGACGCCAAGCGGCTTTCCGCCGCCGAGATCGACCGCGAACTGCGCGAGGCCCTGCCCCAGGCCCGTCGGGAGGAACTGGAAAGGGTCCGGCGTGAGCGCCTGACGGAAGCCGGTGAGGCGTTCGCCGCCGCCGCGCAGATTCTCTCCGCCAAGGACCCGCGGCAGACCACGCCGATGGACGTGCTTGCGCTGCGCAACAGCACCTTTTACCAGGGAGACGTGGCCTTCGAGCAGCGCGACTTCGGGCGCGCGATCGCGCTCTACGACACGGCCCGCCAGAAGTACTCGACGGACCCGGCCTCGCTGGTGGCCATGGTGCAGATTGTCAACGCCTACGTCGCCCAGCGCCTGTGGTCGGAAGCCATCACCGCCAACGAACGGGCCCGGCAACAACTCGCCTCACTCCCCGACGACACCTGGAACGACCCCAACCTGCCCATGGAGCGCAAGCACTGGGAACGCTGGCTCGATTCCGGTCGGCTCATCGACCGCCAGAAGGGCGAAGTGCATAACACCACGAGCGCGGCGGCGCAGTAGACTGCCCCGCGACTCCCCACCAACGGCGGCAGGAGGCTTGCCATGAACGAACGCAGCGGACAGGACGTCCCCCCCCCCACCCCCCCCCACCTCTCCCACGATCCGACCAGGCAGCCGGCACCCCACGCGCACCAGCGCTGGTACCCGCGTCTGCTGCGGTTGCTCGACGAGCAACTGACTCTCGCTGGCCGCCTTGAGGCCCTCGCCACGCGCCAGCGTGAGTGCGTCTGCTGCGGCGACCTGCCCGAGGTGCTCGACATCCTCGCCCAGCGCGAGCCCATCGTCTCCGAACTTACGCGCACGGCCGAGGAGGTGGAGCCCTTCGTGCGCGATGCTCGCTCGCCCGCCAGCGAACTCGACGCCACCCAGCGGCACGAGGTGCAGGAGCGCCTCACCGGCATCGAGGAACGGCTCGAGGCCGTGAACCGGCACGATGCGCTGGACGAGCGGACCCTGACGGCCATGAAGGACGCGCTGGCCGCCGAGATCGCGGGCCTGCGCCTGAGCCGCGCCGCCGTGGGCGCTTACGCGGATTCATCCGCGATGATCGACGAACCCTCAGACGCGGGCGACGTGGGCGCACGCTCCGGTGGCCCGCGCCTGCAGGACCGGCTGGCGTGAAGGTGGCCGCTCCTGATCCGAGCGTGTCGGCACCCGACCTCTCCGCGCAGGACCTGGGCGAGATCCTGGCCTCGTTCAACCAGGCCACAGCGCGCCTGCAGGCGACGCACGAAACCCTCACCGGCGAGGTGGCGCGGCTCAAGGCCGAACTGGGCGATGCCCGCGAGCAGGCCGCCCGCTCCAAGCGCCTCGCCGCGCTGGGCGAGATGGCCGCGGGCATCGCCCACGAGGTGCGCAACCCCCTCGGGTCCATCCGCCTCTACGCCCGGATGCTGGAGCAGGACCTGGCCGACCGCCCTGAGCAGCGGCGCGTGGCCGAGCGCATCGCCGCGGCGGTCTCGGGGCTGGATGCCGTGGTGGGCGATGTGCTCTCCTTCGCGCGCGAGGTGCGCATCCGTCCGGCCGAGGTGGACATCGCCGACCTGCTCACCAGCGCCTGCGAGGCCGCACGCTCCGACGAGCCCATGTGGCAAGGCGTCGAGGTCAAGTTCGCTCCCGCTGCGACCGCGCCCGCTGGCGCCACCGTTCGCTGCGACGGCGCGTTGATGCAGCAGGCGCTGGTCAACCTTGTGCGCAACGCCGTGCAGGCCATGGCCGCAAACGCCCCCGGCCAGCCCCGCATCCTCACGCTGCGTGCCCGCACCCAACGCGCCGCGGATGCCGCGGGCGGCCCTGCCCGGGCCATGCACGCGCTGATCGTGCAGGACACCGGCCCGGGCATTCCGGCGGACACGATGGAGCGGATGTTCAACCCGTTCTTCACGACGCGCGCGACGGGCACGGGCCTGGGCCTCGCGATCGTCCACCGGATTGTCGATGCGCACGGTGGGCGCATCGCCGTCCGCAACGGTGCGCCCGCCGACGACGGCGCACCCTCCGGGGCCACGATCGAGGTGCTTCTGCCGGCGGGGGCATCCCCCTCCGCTCCCAGCGGAGGGGGTGGCTGAGGTCGCCCCGCGACCGAAGCCGGGGGAGGTCGCCACGCCCGCCCCAAGCACGAGCGCGTTGCCGTCGCTACCTGCCCCGGGCCCGCAACTTGAACGTCGCCGTCACGCTCGCGGGCTGCACGCTCACGCCCGGCGTGCCGGCCAGGGCCTCGGGCAGCAGCACGCGTGCGGGGACACTCACGGCCTCGTCCTCGCGCAGCCGCATGCGCGCATCGGCGTCCAGGGCCACGGGCACAAAGCTCGACGGGTCCATGCTCGCGGCCAGCGCCTTGGGCAGGCGCACCGCAATCGTCGGCGGCTCGATCTTCACCGGCCCGTCTGCCTCCAGCCACCCCAGCGCCAGGCGAGCCGGCAGCACGCGCGTCGCCATCTCGTCGATCACGATCCGCAGGATCGTGGGCTCCACTTCGTCGATGGCGATGCCGAGTTTTCGCACCTCCGGGTGCTGGCGCAGGCAGTCGCGCAGGTCCAGGGCGTGCGAACCGGGCGTGGCCGGCACACCGCCGATGCCCGTTGCGAGCACGAGCGGCGCGGCCAGCAGCCGCTCCGCGGCGTTCACCGCCGAACGCGACCCGCGCAACTTCACCCGGGCCGCGCCCATCCACCCCGCCTCCACCACGCGGGCATCCAGATCGACCGCGGCGGAGAGTTCCACGCGCGGGGTGGCCTGGCTGGACGTGAGACTCTCCGCCTCCGCCCAGAGCCACACGAGCAGCGTGATCGCGCTGACGAGCAGAAACGTCTGGATGGCTGAGATCAGGCTGCGCACTGGCCTAATTCCCCGCCGCGGTACCGCGCCCTGTAAGGGCCACGTCGCGTTCCACGCCGTCGCGGTCTACATAGGTGATGGAGGCACGCGTGCCCCCGCCATAGTTGACGGCCACGAGCGTCTCGATGAGTTCCTTCTCGGTGGCGGTGGGAATGCCGCGCACGCCCGTGATGCGCACGCGCGGCACAAGCCCGGCCTTTTCCGCCAGTGAGTCGGGCGCGACCCTGTCGACAAGCACGCCGCGGCTGGCGTCATCGCCCCCGCCCGCGTCCACCAGCCCGCTGATTCCGAAGCGCTCCAGCGCCGAGCGGGCCATGTTCAGGCGTGCGGCATCCAGGTTCACGAGGGCGGCGCTGAGGGTGGCCGCGCCACGCTCCCGCACCACGCGCAAGACCACGTCCTGCCCCGGCCGCGTGGTGGCGATGAGCGAACGCAGTTGGGCCACGCTGCTCACCTGGGCCTCGCCCAGGCCCACGATCACATCGCCCTCCTCAAGCCCCGCGACCGCCGCGGGCCCGCCCTCCACCAGCCCCTGCACGACCACACCGCCCCGCCCGGGGTTGTGGAACTTGATCTCGCGCAACCTGTCGAGGTTCTCCTCGTCGGTGAGCGGCATGTTCACACCCAGAAAGCCCTTGCTGACGGTGCCCGAGGCGATGAGTTGCTCGACCACCGGCTCGATGGTGGAGAGCGGAATGGCAAAGGAGATGCCCGCGGATTGCCCTGTGGATTCGTCCGCCGCGGGCCCGGCCCCGGTGGCGATGGCGACGTTCATGCCGACGACGCGCCCGCGCACATCCACGAGCGGGCCGCCGGAGTTGCCGGGGTTCACCGCCGCGTCGCTCTGGATGAAGTTGGTGTAGCCGTCGAGCGAGAAGGTGCCGGGGTCTCGCCCAAGCCCGGAGACCACGCCCTGGCTCATGGAGAACTTGAACCCGAAGGGCGAGCCGAAGGAATAGACGAGGTCTCCCTGGCGTGCCGGCTCCCCGGTGGCCCGCCTGGCAGGGAAGACCTGCTCCACCCCGTCCACTTTGAGGACCGCGATGTCGGTCGCCGCGTCAAGCCCGACCAGCGACGCGGCCGCAGACCGACCGTCCTGCAACTGCACCACGATGGCCGGGGCTCCATCCACCACGTGCGCGTTGGTCACCACGTGCCCGGCATCGTCGTACACCCACCCGGAGCCCTGCCCCAGCCCGGCCCGGCCGCGCACCCGCTTGCCCACGATCGAGATGTGCACCACGCTGGGCTCCACGGCCGCGGCCACACGGCGCGTGGCGCGGTTGATCGCCTCCAGAGCATCATCACGGTCGAGTTCGATGCGTGCCTGTCGGGCCGCCTCCGCCGCGGCCTGCGGATCGCCCGCGAGCGTGGATTCGCACACACCACCGGCCAACGCCAGCAGCACAAGGCACGCACATCGGCAACGCACGGTCAACCTCATAGCGAGCCCTTCGAGTACCCCCACACTCCGTGTGGGGTTCCTTGCCTCTGGGTACCCCTACTCTCCGAGTGGGGTGCATTCCATTCTTCAGCCCCCCCGCCGCCGGTCCGACCGCTTCTTCTTCATCGGCGAAATCACCGGCAACGCCCGCTCCGTGCGCCCCTCGCTGCCCGCTCGCAGCACGCGTGAATCCACCTTGGAAGGGTCATTCTCGCGCATGGCGTAGGGCGAGGCCCCCACGCGGCGCTGCGCGACCAATCGCACCCACTCGCGCCCGGCGGCTTCCAGTGCCGCGCCAAGGTTGGCCACGGGTTTGACAAACGGCGGGGTTCGCTCGCTCAGGCCCAGCAGGTCTTGCAGCACCACCACCTGCCCGTGGCAGGCCGGGCCCGCGCCGATGCCGATCACCGGCACGCTGGTGCACTCCAGCACGCGCCGCGTGGTCTCCTCTGGCACCGCCTCGATCAGCAGCATGGAGCACCCGGCCTGCTGGAGGGCCACCGCATCGCGCACAATCTCCTCGCACGCCGCGGCGGTGCGGCCGGCAGACGCATAACCGCCCGTGAGCGCGGCCCGCTGCGGGCGCGACCCGATGTGCCCGCAGACCGGCACGCCCGCGCGGACCATCTTGGAGACGACGCCCGCGAAACTCTCATCGGCCTCGATCTTCACGATGTCGGCCAGGCCCTGCGTGAGGAACCGCCCGGCGTTCTTCACGGCCTCGTTCTCGCCCGCGTGGTAACTCATGAAGGGCATGTCGCCCATCACGATCGTGTCCGGGGCGCCCCGCTTCACGCCCGCCGTGAGCGCCAGGAGCACATCAAGGTTCATGTCGATCGTGCGGGTGTGGCCCAGCACCACCTCCGCGGCGGTATCGCCCACGAGCAGCACGGACACACCCGCGCGGGCAAGCCAGCGGGCGGTCGTCGCGTCGTAGCACGTGAGGCAGGCGAACACCTCGCCCGCCATCGCGCGGCGAGCGAGTTTGGCCAGCGTGAGCCGACCTTCCGAACGCGCGGGCTCGACAGGCGATCCCATGGCCTGAATCCTCGCTTCCAGCGGTGGACACACCAACCCGTCGCGGGCACGCGGCTCGCCGCCGTGCGCTCAGTTCACGCGCGTCTTGGGCAGGCCGAGGGCCTTGGGGTTCTTGGGGTCGGTCTTGCGGAGTTCGGCGAGTTTCTTGAGCCGCTCGGGGCGTGTGAGCACGCTGCGTGTGGCGGCCATGCTTCCGGAGATTTTCAGGCTGCGATCAAGGCTCATGCTTCGTCCCTTCAAGTGATCCTACAGGCAAGGCCCGACCATGAGTCGCACCGCGCCAACACCGCCTCAAGGCCCCTTGAACCGCTTCCAGAACACCTGGGCAAAGTCCGTCGGGGCCTTCCGATTCTCCGCCTTCCACCGCCGCCCGAGCGACTTGACCTGGGCCTCCAGGGCATCGCGCTCGGCCTGCGTGGCCGACAGAGGGGAACTATATCCCCGCAGAATCAGCACCTCCCACGAAACGCTCGCCGCCTGGGCCGAGTTCGGGTCAATCCCGCGTTCGGGCAGGATCATGACCGCCAGCCCCTGCGCCGAGAGGTATTTGGCGGCCTCATCCGCATCTGCCCGACGCAGCGTGGCCACCACCAGATAGTTCAGACCCGCCTGAAATCCTAAAACCGCGCCAGATTCGGATGTCTTCACCGTGGCCGGCACCGGCACATTCACCGGCGGTGCCGGTGTTGGTGCCGGCGCGGGCGCCTTCTCGGTGCGCAGCAACGGGTCTGTCGCCACGATCGCCGAACCCGCGCCGGTCGTCGTCTTTCCCGCGTTCTCAGCCCCACCACCACCCTGCACGAGCCGCGCCACGCGCTCGTTGCCTTCGCGCACGCCAGACGATTCACCCACCTTGAACGCCACCACCCACACGAGGCTCAGCACCACCACGCCCGCCGCGGCAGCGTACAGCCACCCGCGCGGCAGGCCCACCCCCCCCACACCCGCCATTCCGCCCGCCTCCGAATCCTCGACCTCCGCCACCGCCGGAACGGGCTTGCCCGACGGCTCATACACAGGAATGGGTCTGCCCGGAACACCCGCAACGACCTGCGCACCGCCACGTTCTGCGGGCCGGTCTGCAGGCCGCGCCACGGGCACCACGCGCACCACCGGCTTGGGATCAACGACGACCGGGCGTGTGCCCCCGCCGCCGCCAACCCCCCGGCCACCAACCCCCCCACCGCCGGGCACCACGCTGACGCCGCCCCTGAGCAGTTCGATGAAGGCCGGGGTGCCGCGCTTGCGAAGCATGGACACAGTGTACTCCCGGGTACCCCCACACTCCGTGTGGGTCTTTGCCTTGGGTACCCCCACACTCCGAGCTTTATGCGCTTTTCGGTATTTGACTGGCGCGAATAAAAACCTCGTGGCATGATGATCCTGGATCGACCAAGATTCAGGAGGCACCATGGATCACGAGGTTTTTCGAGCGATCAAGCGTCTGCTTCGCCGGCTGGGAGCGTATCGCCGTCGCGGGCGTCAGGTCTACAGCGACGGGGCGGCTTTGGCTGTGTACTTCTACGCCGTCCTCAACGACCGGCCAACGTACTGGGCGTGCGATCGCCGCAACTGGCCGCCGGGGCTCTGGCGGGGAGGCTTGCCCAGTCAGTCTGCGCTCTCGCGGCGGCTGCGTGAGCCCGCGGTCATCGCGCTGCTCGGGCGTGTCGAGCTCGCGCTGCGGCCACCGGTGCCCGCGCTGGTGATGGTTGCGGCCATCGACGGCAAGGCGCTGGAGATCGCCCTCCACAGCGAAGACCCGCACGCCGGCAAGGGCCGCGGCGTTGGGCACGTGGCCTGCGGGTACAAAGTCCACACCGTCATCGGCGTGTGCGGCACGCTGTTGCACTGGAGGCTCGCGTCGCTCAACGTCTCGGAGCGGGAGATGGCCCGTCGGATGCTGCGGCAGCTGCCCCCCACGTGCTACGTCGTGGGCGATTCGCACTACGACACCAACACCATCCACGCCGCCGCCCGCGCGGGCGGGATGCAACTGGTCACGCCACGCAAACGCACGGCTCAGGGCAGGGGCATCGGCAAGCGTCGCAACGATCCCGGGCGTCTGCGCAGCATCCAGATGCTCGAACACCACCGCAGCGACTTCGCCCGGGACCTCGTCGGCAGCCGCAAGGCCATCGAACGCTTCTTCGCGCAATGGACCAACTTCGGCGGCGGCCTGACCTGCCTCCCCGCCTGGGTGCGAACCTACCCACGCACCCGTGCCTGGG
>JBJXEW010000027.1:0-53763 GCA_046156035.1 Phycisphaerales bacterium
TCTTCCGCAAGATCGAGCCGCTCAACATCATCGGCAACCTGGGGCCGCTCCTGGGTCTGGCGGGCACGGTGTGGGGCATGGTCATCGCGTTTGCCGCGCTGGGGCAGGCGGGCGGCCAGGCCAACCCGGCGGTGCTCAGCGTGGGGATCAGCAAGGCCCTGTTCCACACGCTGCTGGGCCTGATGCTGGCGGTGCCCGCGCTCACCGTCTTCGGCTTCTACAGATCAATCGTCGACAAACTCTGCAACCGGGCGATGGCGATCAGTGCGGAACTGGTGGAACTGCTCCCCGAGCGTGCGGCCGGTGGTGCGCGGCACACACCCGTTGAGCGGGAACTTGCTCCGACGGCCTGAGCCGCCCGCGTCTTGGTGCCTTTGTGCCTTGGTGCCTTCGTGCCTCTGTGCCTTCCCGTTTTATCAAGCCATGCGCCGCCGCGTCCTCAAACAACCCGGGCACTCCTTCGAGGCGATCAACGTCACCCCGCTGATCGACGTGGTCATGTGCCTCATCGTCTTCTTCCTCATCGTCGGCAAACTCGCGGCAGACGCGGGCGCCGTGCGCCTGCCCGAATCCGGCGTCGGGCGCAACGAGGCCGCCGAGTCGTCCATCGTCATCAGCATCGCCCCGGCGCGGGGTGGCCCGGACGACGGTTCCATCGCCTGGGGCGGCGCGCGTGCACGCGTGTTTCTCGACAGCGTGCCCATGACCAGCGCGGCGCAACTCGACACGCTCCTCACGGCCCGGGCCGCCGCCGCCGGTGCGGGCGGCCGCGCACCCGCCGTGCAGGTCCGGGCAGATCGCGACCTGCCCTACGCGGCGGTGGAACCGGCCCTCGCCGCCGCGGGCCGGGCGGGCATCACCGGCGTGCGCCTGGCCACGGAGCGCGCCCCATGAGCAGCACGCGCGGCGGCAGAAGCGGCCGGTTCCGCCGGCGCGATGCGCTCTACAACTGGAGCCTCCACTTCGGCCCCAACATGACGCCCATGGTGGATGTGGTGATGGTGATCCTGGTCTTCTTCATGGCCTCCGCCGCGTTCCTCGGGCCGGAGTGGTATCTCAAAAGTCTGGTGCCGCAGAAGCCCCCGGTGGGCGCGGGCCTGACCGCCGCCCAGGGCAAGAGCGCGGCGGACCTTCCGCCCGTGCGCCTGGAGATTGTCCTGGACCTTGACGCCTCGGGCAAAACGGTGGCGAGCGGTGCGGGGAAGACGGGCGTATCGCTCGATGAGATCGCCGACGCGCTCGCCGTGGCGGCCAAAGGCACCGAGCAGGACAAGATCGAGGTGCTGATCCGGCCCTCACCCAAGGTGCCCTACCGCGACGTCGTGAAACTCCACGAGGCCGCGCAGCGCGCGGGCATCTCCCGCGTGGGCGTGGGGATGAGTGCGGGCGTGAACGAACCGCGAAACGAACCCCGACCGTAGGGGAGTGGCGGACGCGTACTATTGTGTGCGGCAACCACCTATGTCCATCGCCTTCAACATCCCGGACAGTATCGAGCAAGCCCTACGGGTCCGCTTCGGGCCGGGGCTCGAAACGATGGCACGCGAGGCGCTGATTGGCGAGGCGTATCGCGTCGGCGCTCTGGGGTTGGGCGAAGTGGTTGACCTTCTGGGTTTCACCACCCGGTTTCAGGCCGAGGCATGGCTGGCCGCACGCGGCATCGGCAGCAACCTTCGGCCGCAAGACCTTGACGACGACCGCGCCACGCTTGCTTCGGTGCTGGGAACCCCACGCGCATGATTGTCGTGAGCGACGCGTCGCCGCTGAACATCCTTGTCCGGGTGGGGTGCGTGCACGTGCTGGAGTCGCTCTTTGGCGAGGTGTGGATCACACCCCGCGTCGTGAGCGAGATGACGCATCCGCATTCTCCCGCCGCTCTGCGAGCGTGGGTGATGAACGCCCCGGCGTGGCTCCACACACGCTCTCCCGCGACGCTGGCGGAAACGGTGTCCAAGGGCGCGGGCGAACGAGAGGCGATTTCTCTTGCCCTGGAACTGAACGCCTCGCTGCTTCTGGTTGACGATCTCAAGGCGCGGCAGGATGCCAAGCGGCTGGGCCTGGCCATCACCGGCACGCTGGGCGTGCTGGAGCGGGCCGCCGAGCAGCGGCTGATTTCGCTGCCGGAAGTCGTGGTGGCTCTGCGTCGGTCAGACTTCAGAATTGCCGACGAACTGCTCAACGCGGCTCTCGAAAGAGACCGGCCCCGCAAGGGCCGTTGAGCGGGCCGCGCTGCTTGCTCCGCACCGGCGTCTCACGCCACCTGCAGCATCTTCATCGTCTCGCTGACGATGTCGGCCGAGGCGATGGAGCACATGGCCAGCACTTCCTCGGGCGTCTTGGCGCTCTTGGGAATCCGCCGCACGCACATCTGCTTGAGCGTGAAGGCATCGCCAGAACCCGTGAGCGCATCCGCGATCGAGGCCCCGATGCCGCCGGCGTAGTTGTCCTCGATCGAGACGATGTACCCGCCGTTCTGGTTGGCGATGTCGAGGAGTTTGTCGGTCTCGAAGGGGAGCGAGTACAGGTCCACCAGCGTTGCGCTCACACCCTTCTTGTCGAGTTCGTCGATGGCCTTGTTGGCCTCGTGCACCATGTAGCCCGCCGCGCAGATCAGCACGTCGCGCCCTTCGCTGAGCACCTCAAAGCCGCCGAGGTTGAAGGCCGTCTGGTCGTTGTAGATGAACTCGGTGTCGGCCCGCAGCGTGCGCATGTAGCACACACCCTCATACTCCGCCATCGCGTGCGTCAGCGCGTACGCGGCATACGCATCGGCGGGCTGAAGCACATAGCAGGCCGGGTTGCCGCGATGGTCGCGCACCGTGCTGAAGGAACGGAACCACGCCAGGTCGGGCAGACTCATCTGGCTGGGGCCGTCGGCCGCGAGCGTGACACCGGCGTGGCTGCCGACGATCTTGAGATTCGCCCCGCTGTTGATCGCCATCTCGATCTGGTCGTAAGCCCGCGTGACGAACTTGGCGAACGTGGAACAGAAAGGCACCTTGCCGCCGGCGGAGAGACCCGCCCCCACGCTCATCATGTTCTGCTCGCCGATCTTGCATTCAAGGAAGCGCGGCGCGAGCGTCGTGTCCTTCTTGAACATGTCGGCGTAGGTGCTGTTGCTCACATCCGCATCCAGCACCACCACGCGGTCGTTGCCGGTGCCAAGCGCCCGCAGGGCGATGCCGTACGCACGCCGCGTCGCCATCTTGCCCGTGCTCAGCGTGCCGCCCATGTCCAGTTTCTTCAGGGTCTCGCTCATCGGCACCATGTCGGCGGAGCGGAAATCGCGTGGCTTGAATTCGGCCGGCGGCTGAATCTCGAACGAATCGCTCGAAACCAGGCTGCTGGTCAGTTCCACGCGCTTCTCGTCCAGTTCGCTCATCGCCTTGGCCAGTTGCTCGCCCGTCGCGGGCTTGCCGTGCCAGCCGGCCCCGGCCATCGTGGCCGAGCCCCACCCCTTCACGGTGTTGGCGACAACCGCCGAGCACGTGCCCGCTGCGCTCTTCTTGGCGAACTCCTCGAACGCCGCCTTGATCTCGCTGGGCTTGTGCCCGTCGATCTCGATCACGTTGAAGCCCGCGGCTTCAAGTTTGGCCATGATCACCTTGGCGCTTTGCTGCGGGCTCACCCGGTCCGCCTGCCCGTACTGGTTGCAGTTGAAGATCGGCAGCACGCTGCTGAGTTTGCGGTCGATGATGTAATCAAGGGCCTCCGCCACCTGGCCCTCGCGGCTCTCGCCATCGCCGATGATGCAGTACACGCGACGGTCCGTGCCGTCGAGCCGCGCTGCTTCCGCCAAGCCCGCAGACACGCTCAGGCCCTGACCGAGCGACCCGGTCGCCGCGTCAAAGAAGGGGAAGCCCTCCATCGGGTTTGGGTGCCCGTCGAGTTCGCTGGAGGCCTCGCGCAGTTTCTTGAGGTCGTCCAGCGTCATCGCGCGGCGGTTCTCGGGGTCCTTGCCGATCTTCACGCCCAGTTTCGCGCACGCCGCGTAGATAATGGGCACCGCGTGGCCCTCGCTCAGCACAAGCCGGTCGCTGGTGGGGTAGTCGGGGTAGTCCGGGCTCCAGCGCATGGTGTTGAACATCAGCACCGTAACGATGTGGCCCAGACTCATGGCACTGGAGGGGTGCCCGCTTCCGGCCGTAGAACACATGTCCAGAGACAAGCGGTCCAACTCGATGGCCTGAGCGTGTACAGCGGCTTCGAATGACATGGGCTCGGTCCCTTCGCCTGTCGGCAACTACAACCACCGCGCTCGACCCACAGGCAATCGAGGCGGTCAAGGCTCGAATCGTCGCTCACCACCCGCTCGGGGCACCCGGAGAGTGTCTCCGACCACCACGTTCGACTGGCACGCGCCTTGCCGGAGAGGACCGGCAGGGAGGAGAGTATCGCCCTGCGAACGCGCCGGGGCAAGCGGCCACACCCGGACATTTTCCAGTTGGCGCTCGCCCGAACCGAACCCGGCCCTCCACCCAGCAGCAGTTCTGGCTGCTTGCCCCGTCCGCGTGCTGCGACCGTCGGGAGCGTCAACCTTCCGCTCGCCCCACGACCCTCACCCCCTCCCGACCCTCCCCCGGCGCTTCCCCGCGCAGCAGTCCCGGCCGAACCAACCCCCACCTTTCCAGCCGGTCTCGCACAAACCACCCCACAAACAACGCCGCGGCATACCCCACCGACACCACCACCGCCACGATCGCCAGCGGCACCACCACCAACCCCACCGCCACCAGCAGCACCACGAGCACGCCCGTGCCCACCAGGCGCGCCACCCAAGACGACTCGCTCTGCATCACGACCCGGTCTTCCCGAATCGTCTCCCCGCCCGCGAGCATGCCCGTCTCCTGTTCGCCCATCGGTCTGCTCCCGTGCTACAAACCGTCCCGCAAACCCCGCACCTCGCCCGCTCGCGGCGTGGCAGTCTGGGCCGGGTCCATGTGGGCCCGCTCGGCCGGCAGCGAAACCAGGAACGCCGCGCCCTTGCCCAGCACGCTCTTGACCGTGATGGTGCCCCCGTGCTGCTCCACCACGCGCTTGCTCACGGCCAAACCCAGGCCCGTGCCGCGCAGGCCCTTGGTGGTGAAGAAGGGCTCGAAGATCTTGACGATTTTCTCCGGCGGAATGCCCGGGCCGTTGTCGATCACCACGATCTGGGCCTCCAGCGTGGATGCGCCGGCTCCCTTGCCCACCGTCTTCATCGCCGCGCGAACCGTCACGACACCCGTCTGCGGCTCAACCGCGTCCAGGGCGTTGCTCAGCAGGTTCATCAGGGCCTGGTGCACCTGCCCGGAGTCAATGGGCACGGGCGCCATGTCGGCCTCCGCGTCCACCAGCAGGGCCACGCCGCGGGCATCGCACTGGTCTTTGAGCAGACTGGCGCAGTCCTCGATCAGCGGCCCCAGGCGTGTGAGTTCGATCTCCAGTTCTCGCGGGCGCGAGTACGCGAGCATGTTCATGGTCAGGTTGATGATGCGGTCGAGGTTGCGCTTGAGAATGCCCCAGCCGCCGCTGGCGAGTTTCACATCGCCGCGCTTCAGGCCCATCTCCACCACGTCCGCCCCGCCGCGCAGCCCTTGCAGAATGTTCTTGATCGAGTGCGAGAGGCTGGCCACGGTCTCGCCCATCGCGGCGAGGCGCTCCCCGCGAATCTTCTGCTCGTGCATCTCCGCGTTGGCAAGGGCCAGCCCCGTGTGCTGGCCGATGGCGTTCATGAGCGCCAGTTGCTCGGCCGTGAAGGTGTAGTTGGCCATGGAACTGTCGATGTAGAGCGCGCCGAACGTCCGCTCGCGGAACTTGATCGGCGAGCAGATCGCCGAGCGGATGTTCAGCCGCGCCACGCTGTCTCCCGCGGCGAAGCGCGGGTCGCTCATCGCGTTGCTCGAAAGAATCCCCTCGCCCTTCTTCACGGCCGTCTGGATGATCGTGCGAGAGACACCCACACGCCCGTCGGCATCCACCGCGCCCTCCCCCTCGCTCGTCCGCACCACCGCGGGTTCGAGGCGGTCGGGGTCTTCCGGATCGGCCATCATGATCACGCCGCGCTCGGGCCCGAACTCGCTGAAGACCAGGTCCATCACGCCCTCCAGCAGTTCCTCTCGCCCCGCCGGGCGGCCCGTGAGGGTCACAAGTTTGTAGATGATCCGCAGGTGGTCGATCGCGCTCTGGCGCGGCTCCGGCTCCGACATGATCACCGAGTCCTCGTTGCTGGCGAGCGTGCGCTCCACACTCGCCGCCACCTGGTCGCTCCGCAGCAGGCGCACGCGCTTGGCCACGCGGCTCACCTTCTTCTCGCTGGTCCCGAAGACAAACAGCGTGGCCCCGGTGCGGATCTGGTCCCCCAGTTTCAGGCGCGTCCGCTCGCCGATCCGCACGCCGTTCACCCACGTGCCGTTCTGCGAGCCCAGGTCGCTCAGCCACCACTGCCCCTCGTCCGGCGTCAGTTCGGCGTGCCGCCGAGACACGGTGCTGTCCGTCATGGGCAGGGCCTCGCTGCTGCGGCCCACCAGTTGGGGCTCATCGTCGGGCA
The DNA here is from genome assembly GCA_046156035.1 of Phycisphaerales bacterium. Lineage (GTDB taxonomy): Bacteria > Planctomycetota > Phycisphaerae > Phycisphaerales > UBA1924 > JAEUIX01. The sequence continues at coordinate 6,530 of JBJXEW010000027.1, forward strand.
GTTCGTAGGTCTTGCCCTTATCCGGACCCTGGATGACCGTGAGCACAAGCACCGATAAACCATACGGGCCGGGCGCGGGGTCTCATCCGCCCGCCCCGGCATCAATCGGCAAACGTTCTGTGCCGATATCCCACCTGTGGCATCCCCCTTCGCGCCCATCGCCCGGACCCTGCGGCACGCCTCCGCGGTCGCGGCTCGCCTGCCCTCCGCGCTCATCCTCGCGTTCGGCGTGGCGCTCTTGGCCCTCGTCGCCACGTTCGACGAGTGGGCCGGCCCGCACGCACCCCTCGCCCTCTTCTACACCCTGCCCATCGCGCTCGTAACGTGGTACGTCGGCACCTCGTGGGGCCTGCTCTTCGCGCTCTTCGGCGGCGTCGCCGCCTTTGCCTACGGCTTCCCCTCGCTTCCCAGCCAACTGCCACGCTTCGACCTGGCCATGGTGCTGGTCACACGGGTGGGTTCGTTCGCCGTCGTCGCCGCGCTGCTGGCCAGCCTGCGCCGCGTGCTCGATCAGCAGCGCAACCTCGCCAACACCGACGAGATGACCTCCATCGCCAACGCCCGCGCATTCCGTGCCGCGGCCACGCAAGAGATCGCCCGCATGGCCCGCTCCACCGAGCCCCTCTCGGCCGTGTTCCTCGACTGCGACAACTTCAAGATGGTCAACGACCGCTTCGGGCACGCCGCGGGAGATGACGTCCTTCGCTCGGTCGCCCAGACCATCAGCGCCAACCTGCGGGCCACCGACCACGTCGGCCGCCTCGGCGGCGATGAGTTCGGCATCCTGCTCCCCGGCCTGCAGGCCGCTGACGCCGCCGTGCTCGTCCCCAAACTCCGCCACCGCCTGCTCGAAGTCATGCACGAGCGCGGCTGGCCGGTCACCTTCAGCCTGGGCGTGCGCACCTTCCACCGGCCCCCCGCCGGCATCGACGAACTGCTGGGCGCCATCGACGCCCTCCAGTATCGCGCCAAGGAAGCCGGCAAAAACCGCATCATGTTCGAGAGCGACACGCCCACCCCCGCCAGCGTGCCCCTCGCCGCCGCGGCCTGACGTCTGGTGGGGCGGACATCTGGTGGGGTGGACGTTTGATGGCGCGAATGTCTGGTGGGGCGGACGTCCCGTCCGCCTCTGGCAACGCATCAACTTTCCCTTCCAACGGTCACCTTTGCGCGCGATTGTGTGGTCGTTCGCGCCGGTGCTCTTGAATCCCCACGCGCGGGGTTCCATGCTCCCGGCGTGAGCCGCTTCGTGCTGTCCATCTCGCTCGCACTCTCCCCCGCGGGCCTCTCCGGTTGCTCGTGGTCCGATCGCGCCGGCACGCACTCGCTCGTTCTGGGCGTGGGCGTGGTCTCCTCGCATCGCGCCGTGGCCCCTCCCCTCGCCGCGATCGAGCGCACCCGCGCGGCGGGCCTGCTGGCTGCCCGCGAAGGGCTGGTGATCGGCCTGCTCGATCGGTCCACCCTCGCCGTCGCCCCCGCCGCCCAACTGCTTGCCCAGAGCACGCTCCTGCGCGCTGGTCAGAACACACTCATCGTCCGTCCCCTGGCCGCCACGTGCGCGGCCGCGCCCCACACCACACAGGAGGTCCGCCCATGCGTCGCTTCACCCGTTCCCTGCTGCTTGCCGCGTTGATGCTCGTGCCGCTCGTGGGCTGCTCAGACCGCCTGCTGCGCGAGAGCGTGCTGGCCAGCACACAGTCCACCATCGGCCTGGCCATCGGCGAGAACCCGCGCACCGGCCTCTACGAGGGCTCGCTCGGCTACGCCCGCGGCGAGTTGTTCCTGGTGCCCACCGGCAAACGCATCGTCAACTCTGCGGGCGAGCAGGTCGCCGGCGCTGACGGCACGCTCGAACGCCTCTCCACCAACGACGCCGACATCACGCCCGAGGTGCTCGGCGAGATTCTCGCCGACGGCGCCTTCGTTGCCGGGCCCCTCGCCCCGGGCGCGCCCGCCCAGCCCCTGCGCGTCGGCGTCTACCAGCGCCTGGCCGTCGGCAAGTTGGCCGTCAGCACGCCCGCGGCGGTCGCGCTCATGGCCCGCGACCCACACGCGGCCGACGCCGCGGCGGGCGCGTTGCAGGATCGCACGCTCGACGAACTCGCCGCCGAGAGCGTCCCCGTGCGCTTCACGCTGACAGACACACCCGGCGGCGCGGCCCTCGTGCCGTGGGATGCCGCGGCAGACGCGTGGTCGCGTGAACTGGGCTTCAAAGACTACGACACGCTCTACGCGAGCGGTTCGGCCGCCGCGCAAAGAGCGCTGGCGCAGCGCTGGGCGGCCGAACTGCACCTGGCACGCTTGCGAGCCCACGCGTTGCCGTATGGTGCCTCGGCGCGCCCCGCCCGCTAAGGCATGTTCGTCCCGCCACACACCTGAGAACGCTCCGTTGAAGGCCTCCGAATGCTCGTGGCACAGCCTTTCAGGCTGTGCCTCCATACCTCCCAAAGCGGGGCGCGTTCGTGAGAGCAGGTCGGGCCGGGCATCCGCCGTGGCGGATGCCACGAGACGTGGGAGGCGATTTCATCAGAGCAACACGAGGAGCCACACATGAGAACGGTCACCGACACGGTACACATCGCCACGCCCGTCGAGGCCACGGCGCTGGCCACGCGCAACGGGCTGCTGGTGGCCATCCGCGATTTGCTGCCCCCGGGCAGGTGGGTGCGGGCCGTGCGGATACGCACGGATGGCGACACGCTCGTGGGCGAGATCGACCGTGAGTGGCGCGTCGCCGCCCCGGACACCCACACGCCGGGAGCGGGCGGTGCCGATTGATGGGCCACGCCACCTGCGCGGCGAAAGGACACGTCCGTCGCCGTGAAGCGACGTGTGTCTTGGGCGGGCTCGATCGGGCTTCCGCTGCCCAGAGCGGCGGAGATGCGTGGCCCCAGAGAGGACCCGGTGGAATCTACGTCCACACTTCCCGTTTTATGGCACAGGCCCGGTGGCCTGCCCCGGCACCGCCGCTCGAAGCCCTCACGCCGGTGGCCGGGCGTTTTCCCGCAGTGAGTATCGACCGGCCCGGCCCCGTCCTGAACGTCGCTGCCCGGGGGCCCCAATGGCTGGGCAAGCCCGCCCCCCGACTTTGGGGCCCCCTCCCGCACCCGGACACCGGCCGCGTGCGTATCGACTGCCGCGGCGGGCACTACCCTGCTGCGTCCATGTGAAGATAGAGAAAGGCCGCTTATGCCCGGTCGCCTGCAAGGTGTGAAGGTTGTGCTGGTGGATGACGACCGCGATGTGCTCGAGGCCATGAACGCCGCCATGACGGCCGAGGGCGCCTCCACGCGAGCCGTGGGCGACGGCAACGAAGCCGTTCGCGTCTGCCAGGAAGACCCGCCCGACCTGGTGGTGCTGGACATGATGCTGCCCAAGAGGTCGGGCTTCCTGGTGCTCGAAAAGATCAAGGGCTACGAGCACGCCCCCAGCGTGATCATGCTCACGGCCAACGAGGGCAAGCGCCACCAGGCGTACGCCGAGAGTTTGGGCGTGGACAAGTACCTGCTCAAGCCCGCGCCGCTGGAGCGGCTTATCGCTGTGGCGGTGGAACTGGTGCGTGCCAGAGCCTCCGGTGAGGAGGATGGTCCCGTCCCTCCCCCCGGCCCGGCCGACCCGCCCTCCGCCCGGAAGCGCCGGGCCGGTGAGGTCTAACCTTCGGGCCCGACTTCCCATCTACCCGTGGCCCGCTCCCGCCAGATCATTCTGATGAAGGCCGCCGATGCCGCGGACGCGCGCGATGACGACGGCATGCCCGTCATGGGCACCGTCCTGCAAGTGGCCGAGGCCCTGGCGCCGTACAACATCGCCGGCGACGACCCCAACTCGCGCGAACCACGTGTGAAGGACTCGATCAGCGGCGTGGGCCTGCTCTTCGGTCCCGGGCTGGTGCTGGAGGTGCCCACCATGCAGGACGAGGTCCGGCAAGTCCTTGTCACCATGACCGACGATGACTTCGGATTCCCGGTCCTGATGCGCCTCTGCCGCGCGTTGCAATGGACGATGCTCGACCCGGAAACGGGCCGCCGCTTCGGGCCCTGACTCGACCGCTCACGGCTCGCGTCCGCTCGGGGCCGGCTGCTCGGCGCGGGCGGGCACGTGCAACGGCAGACCCTTGCGCGGCAGGGCGAGAAACGCGAGCATCTCCGGCGGAATGGGCGGGGCGAGGTTGAGGGCGTGCTCGCGTTTCATCGTCCGGCTGATATCGCTCTTGCGGATGTCCTCGGGAATGGTCCATTCCGCGGACGGGCCCGACGGAGCGGACAGGGAACGGAACGGCTGCGCGGACCAGCCGTAAGTCAGAGCGATGTAGCCGAGGTTCTGCACACGCCCGACCTCCGTATCGGGTTCGATGGGCTGCACGTTGCGCAGGCCCAGGGTCTCGGTCGGCAGGCCGGTGATCGCGGCCCAGGTCTCGTGGCCGGGGTTGAGCAGGTCGGCGAGGATGTGCGGCTGATTGATGTTGCGGGCCTCGTGGAACGTGGGCGCGAGGTTGTGGTACAGGTCGCTGGCCGCGTTCTCGGAGACGAACTTCATCTGCGGGCAGCGCGCCTGCATCAGCCGCAGCCAGTAGTAGTTCGCCGCGGGGCTTGCGAGTTTGAAAGCGTCCAGCCCGGTCGTGGTGGCCCCGACGGACGCGGCCATGTCGATCTCGGCGAAAGCGAGTTCCACGTCCTGCTGGTTGTACGGGTTCAGCACGTGCCCGGTCTGCGGGTTCCACCCCTGCATCACGTTGATCGAGTGGCCCCACCAGAAGCCCAGTTCCAGGCCCGGGTCGGTCGTGAGCGCCGTGAGTTCATGAAGCGTGCCCAGCGCGTTGGGCAGCGAGAGCAGGCCCGTCATGAACTGGAACGGAAAGTTGAGCGGCGACTGGTCAAACACCCCCGACGCGGTCCACAGCATCACGCGGCTGAACCCGCCCAGTGCCGGCAGCACGCGCAGGTGATCCGCCCACGGACGCCACCCGTGAATGTCGGGGCGGTGGTTGGCACCCGAGAAGCCCCGAGGGTTGGCGGGGGCGATCAGGTCCACGTACGACACGGCCTGACCAAGCACCGGGCGCGCATCGCGCTGGTATCGCACCGGACCGTACGCGGCCTGAAAGTAGTTGCGATACGGCACGATCATGCTGAGCCAGTTCTGCGCCCCGCGTATCGCACGCACCGTCATCGTGTACGTTCGGGTTGCCCCGGGCATCAGGTCGGCGTTGAGCCGGAAGCCGGCGGCCCACGAGCGCCCCCCGCCCGCCTGCGACGTGCTCGCGACCACAAACTTCTGCACGGGCTGGTCGTAGAGCAGCGTGGGGTAGAGCAGGCTCAGGCCCAGCGTGTGCACGCCGTCGCCGATGATGGTCACGGGGCTGTACACCTGCCCGGGGTACGTATCGATCGCCTGCTGGTTGTACGAGGTCCACTGCAGAACCTTGGTGTCCTGCCCGAACTGCCAGAACCGCAGGGCCTCGGGGAACTGGATGCCCGTCAGCGCAACCGTGCCCAGCCGTGCCGGGGCCGCGGTCGTGTTCGTGTACGTGAACGCGATGTCCGCCCCGTTGGTCTTGATCGTGAACGTGATGACGGGGTGGAGCGGCGTGTCGTAATACACGGGCAACTGCGGCACCACGAGTTCGCGCCCGGCGATCGGGTCGTAGAGCGAGAAGTACTTCAGCGCGTTGAGGGTGGAAAAAAACGCCGGCCCCTGATCCGTCTCGGTGGGGCCGGGCATGATCGGGCGGTTGCTGGTCGGGACGCCAGTGGCCGGCTGGGCCGCAGCCGCGCTCAGCGCGCCGACGCACACTGCGCACGCGAACACGCGAGCAACCCACGGCCTGCAAATGTGACGGACGAGGCTATCGAGCAATACACACCCCACTTACGAGGTCGGGCACGCCGCAGACCAGCGCGCCACCACGACGCTTGGCCAAAAACGCACTCAGAACCATCGATTCGTTCCGCTCGACCCTGCCCCCGAACGCTTGCGGCCGAGTGGGCGACCGCAAGCCGAGCCGATACCGAGGTCGGCGTTACGCAGGTTCACTCTATAGGCAAAGTGCCTTAGAGCAAGGACAATTCCCCTATTATCGCGCACCTGTCAAAATAGGGGAAATGGGTCGGCATCCTTACGGCACGCCGGGCCCCGAGAGATTCAGGTCGACGATGATGGCCCGGTGGTCCGACACGCCGGGATCGAACGTGCCCCAGCCCGACGCTTGCAGCGGGCGAGGGAGCAGCGCCTGGTCGATCTGGAGCACCGGCGAGCGCCGGGGCCAGGTGGGCTCGATGCCCCAGCCGATCTGATCGAAGGCGCTCTCCACGGCACCGAACGCGCGCCGCAGCGAGGCCGAGCCGCGCGGGATGTTGAAGTCGCCGATGATCAGCAGCGGCGTGCCACGCGTCAGTTCGGCGATGCGCCCCGCCACCGTCCTGGCCAGTTGCCACTTGGACCTTAGCGGGTCGGACGGCAGGTCCACATGCCAAAGAACCAGAGGCGCTTGGCCCTCCGCCCGTGGGGCAAGGCGGATGATCGTGAGGAACCCGGGATCGGCGTTGCGGAACTGACGCCGTTGCAGGCCCAACTCCGGGCCGTAGGAGTTGTAGAGTGTTTCCCAGTTGGCACGCAACTCGTCCGGCGCGGGTGGCAACGCGCCGGGGCGCGGCTGGACAAACGCGGCAGACACCGGGTCGGCCAGCCCCAGCGGGTGCGTCGTGGCATCAAGGATCGGCCGTTTCGACACGACCACCAGCCCGCCGCTGCGGGTCGCGTGAAGATTCCGCGGCAGGTCCTGAATCACCGCGGCGTACTGGTGGGGCGCCATGGCCGCGGTCGCCAGCAGCACGTCAGGGTCAAAGCGTGCCAGCAGCGGCAACAACAGCGTGGGGCGCGGCACCACGTCGGGCGATGTCGCGTTCCACTGCACCACCCTCAGCGTCTCGCCCGTGGTCTGCGGGCGCTCCGCGCCCACGATCGTTCGCGAACGCGCCAACGCCCGGTGCACGTGGGCTTCCGCCAGGCCGTAGTGACCCCAGCCGGCCAGAAGGGCGACCACCAGCACGCGGCTGGCCCAGCGCTCCGGCACGCCACGGCGCGAGGCCCGCGAGAGCGCGTGCGCCACCAGAAACACCACGGTCAGCGCCGTGCCGCCACCAAGCAGCCAGAGGCCCGGCGCCCAGTACATGAACTGCGCAATGTGGAAGCGGTCCGTGAACGTCCGGCCCGCCGCGTACGCGGCCAGGGGCAGGCACGCAGCGATGCCGGGGAGGAGCAGCAGGATTCGAAGAACGATGCGGACCACGGTGTGTGCGGAGCGTCTCGCGGGTGTGCGGTGTGGGGAGGCGGACCGGGGGCGGTTCAGCGTTCCGCGGCGTACGCGGCGGCCGCGCCAGGGTCATCGATCAGCGCATCGTCTTGTGCGTGCTCGGTGGCCCATTGCTGGCGGACGTTCAGGGGTGCCAGGTCTTCGGCGGGGATGGGCCTGCCCAGCAGCATGTACGGGCGAAGGGTGCTGCTCGCGAGAAAGTACAGGATGAGGCACGAGAAGAAGCCGGCGGTGATCATGTCGAGGAACATGGAAGTCTCGCCGCGCGGCAGGCCCAGCACGTTGCCGAGGTTGGCGCCGACGGCAACGACGAAGAAGGGGTTGTCCAGCCGTTGAAGCACCAGTTTGTCGGCGACGGAGACCAGGCAGCCGAAGAAGACGGCGTAGTAGATGATGCCGAGCCACTGCGCCTCGAACCAGCCGTGGCCGATGATGCCCGCGCCGAGGTTGGCGGCGATGTCGAACTGCTGCTGCAGGAGCACGCCCAGGGCCACGGGCTTGGAGGGGTAGATGACACGCGGGATGGGGTTGACGAGGTAGAAGTGCAGGCCGTGCAGCGGGATGTGCTGGTAGCGGTCCGGGTAGAGTTCCATGATCGCCAGCGTGTTGAGCGGCGTGTCTTGCAGGATAAGGCCCTGCACGATGTTGCGCGCGGAGAAGTCGGGGTTCTGAAAGAGTTGCGTGAACTGGTTGGCCCGCTTCTCGAACGTGGCCTTGCCCTCGTCCACACGGTGACGGCCCGCGTTGTAGACAATCAGGCACACGAGTGAGATCGAAGCGACCACCGCCAGGCGCGACAGCACCCGCGTGGGCCGCTGGTAGCGCAGTTGGTAGAAGAACCACATCCACGGCACCACGAAGAACACGCTGAGGAAGTTGCGACGGTCGATGGACCCGACGACCGACAAGATGGCCGCGAACACGAACAGGCCCAGGAACATCGACCACCACAGCGGGTTCTTCGGGAAACGCATCACCAGGTAGAACGCCAGGCCCACCGAGGCCGTGGAGATCGCCGTGCGCACAAAGAACGTCACCGCCTCGCCGAACGTGCCGCCGCCCAGGGCCAGCGAGGCGATGCTGAACGTCGCCAGCACGAGCGCCGCCGTGGCAACACCCCCCGTGGTCACCGGCAGGCGCACCTGCGGAACCACTCGGTTGGGCCACTCCCACGTCATCGCCCACTTGGCGCACAGCATGAACACCACCAGAAACAGCGGCATCGCCACCAGCAGCCGCGCGTACCCCTCGCCGGTCGGGTGGTAGAACTCCGACGGGAACTCCATCGGCGCGGCCAGAAAGACCGTGAGCGCATAGAACTGAACAAAGCCCAGCAGAAAGATGTTTCGCCACGACACCAGCGGGTAGCCCCGGAACAGATACCCGATCGCCACGATCAGCCCGCAGATGATCGTGAGCGCCAGACCGCACATGGAGAGCAGGAAGAGCATGGTGTTGCGGGCCGGTGCGTTCGAGGGTGTGCGAGGCGGCGGTGGTGGTGGGGGGGGTCGTGGGTCGGGTGCGGGTTGCCGGTGCCCGGGGTCCCGTGGGCGATGCGCCTGTGGTACGCGGGTGAACCATCATCGGGTCGTACGGGGCGGGGCCCGCAGTGCCCTCGCGGCACGCAGGGTTATTGCCCCCACACGACATCACGCCGATCGTAGAAGGGTTGCTTGTGATCCGTGTGCGTGCTTTGTTAGGTGCCCGTGCCAATGCCCACCGCCCGCAGCGCCGCACGGATGCCCTTCACCGGGTCGCCCCGCCTGCGCCAGTCGGCCAGCACGGCGCGGTGGGTGGTAGGGCGTGTGGCGTGTCCGCTCCGAGCCGACGCTCTGCGGTGAGGGAAGAGCCGTGTGCGATATCGCTACGGTTCTACGGGACAGTGATGTGCGGCGGGCAGTCGCCGCACTCAACCCCGGCCACGCACATGAGCGTACGGTCATACAGAATGTTCGAGGGCACGCCCGTGAGGTCCCACTGGAACGGGCCGAGGTTCATGCGGAGCGGGATGGCCTCGTGGTATTGCACCGACCAAAGGACGCTGTGGCTGAACTTGTCGCCCAGAAAATCCGGCCTGTTGGGGCAGGGGATGTGATCGTCGGACGAGCCGTCGATCTTGGCATCGAAAAAGAACCGGCCCCTGCCGCGCGTGCCACCCGAGAGCTTGAGCCGGTGTATCCACCCCGGGTTCCCGCTGACACAGGGCCTGCCGGTGCTCGTGATAATGACTTCCGCCTTGAAATCGTTGTTGATCGGCTTGGCGATAAACGGGAGATTCTCGGGCCCGTCGAAACTGATCTGGCTCGGGAAACTGGCCTCAAAGTCGCACGACAGGTCGAGTCCTTCTCCCGGCGGCGTGATGATCTGTGGAAAGCCGAAGAGATCGCGCAGCCGGAACATGGGCAGTGGTGTCGGCACGGTGGTGGGCACCGGCTGGTGGGCTTCGTTGAAGAACACCGACGGCCCTTGGGGTGCAACCTCAAGTCCGCCCCCGGCCAGATATTGCCGTGGAAGCCCGTAGCCGAGCCAATCGGCCGCGGCCTTGGTCTCGGCCTCAAGCGCGAGGCTTCGCGCGCCCGCGACGGCCTCGGCTTGTGTAGCCGTGGTGGAGACGATATCGACCCGGCTCATGGTCAAGAACGGAGAGTTGGCGATTGGGATGCCGACGTTCAGTTCGGCTACCCCATAAATCACACCGCGTGCTCCCTCGTACCGGAACGCCGCATAGGCCGCCTGCATGCCGAGCATTTCCGATGCCATCGACGACCAACTCTGCTGGAGCAGCGCGTAGTTGGGCGTGTCGTAGGTGTGGACGGCCACCAAGTCACCAAATGGCACGGCCGCGCCCTGCGCGGCAGGATTGCCATGCCAGCCAATGCGGTACAACGTCTGCTGAGTTGCGGTGAAGACAGAAAAACTAAACGCGATGTTGTACTGCGCGGGGTAAGCCTTGTCGGCCGCCTCGAAGAGCAAGTGCTCTGCGTCGATGCCGCTGCGGGCTTCACTCAGAACGGGCGGTGGCAGATCAGGATCGATGTCGCCACCCTCAAGCGGCTGTGCGTTTGCCGCGCTGAGGGGCAGAATCGCGGCCAGCGCCGCAACCAGAACGAAGCGAAGAACATCCGCCCGTGGACTCAAAATACCAAGCATGATGGAGCCTCCTGGACTGCACTGTGCGAGTGCGCACTGTGCGAGTGCGCACTGTGCGAGTGCGCATGAAAGATCGTAGAAAGCCGGTTCCCAGCTGTCAAGTTGGGTGCGGGCCGCCCACACCCACCGCCCGCAGCGCCGCACGGATGCCCTTCACCGGGTCGCCCCGCCTGCGCCAGTCGGCCAGCACGGCGGGGCTGGCGGCGCGGTATTTCTCCAGCGTTGCGGGCGTGGTGGCATCCAGCAGCGCGCGGGTCAGCGCGGCAATATCGTCGGGTGGCACAAGGTGCCCGTTCACTCCCTGCCGCACCAGTTCGCCAGCCGCGCCCACGGCATCGCCGCAGACGATGGCCATGCCGGCACACGCGGCCTCGTTGATGACCACGCCCCACGGTTCGTACACACACGGGTGCAGCAGAATGTGCGAGGCACGGTAGATGGCGCTGATCTTGGCCTGCTCGCCGATGAAGCCGGCGGCGAGAATGCGCGGCGCCAGCGCGGCGGGAATGCGGGCTCGCACATCGGCCAGCAGCGGGCCGTCGCCGATCATGACCAGGTCCCACTCCGGTCGCTCGCTGGCGATGGCGATGAAGGCATCCAGCGCAAGCAGCGGGCGCTTGATGGGAATGAGGCGCGAGCAGAAGACGATGCGCTTGCGTGCGGGGTCCAGGCCGAACTGCGCGAGCGTGGAGTCGATGGTGCCTTGCGGCAGGTTCTCGATCAGCCCGTAATCAGGCTCGTAAGGAACATGGAAAATGCGGTCCGGCCGCGCCCCGTACTTGAGGAAGTACTCGCCGCCGTACGAGCCGCAGGGCATCACGCCGTCGCACATGCTCACCACGCGCCGCACAAAGTGGGGCTTGATGAGGCCCTTCAAGCCGCGCAGGTTCTCGCCCCGCAGGTTGGAATCCGCCACCATGAACACGGGCACGCGGCTGCGGTGTGCCCAGTTCAGGATGCGCAGGCGCCCCGGGTCGTTGTACCCGCACAGCATGATCGCGCCGGGGCGCACCCGCTTCAGAAAGCCGATGATGCGGCCGCCCTTGCGCCACTCGCGCGGCACCGCACGCAGGCCGGAAGAGGCGCCCACGCTGTCTCCCTGCCCGAAGAAGAAGACGCGCGAGCGGTCGCCCGCATCCAGGGCCCACCCCTGATCGGCCACATCGTGCGTGTAGATCGTGAGGAGGCGGGCCTCACGCAGTTCGTTGTCGATGCGGCGGTGCAGCGCAAGGCGGTAGGGCGTGGGAACGTTGGTGATGACGACCACGTCGGGGCGCCCCGCCGGATCGGCGGCGGGTGGGGCGAGCGGGATGGCAGGGATCGCGGCAGGGGGCGGCATCAAGGCCGGATCATTGGGTGTGAATCGCGGTCACGCGCACACGGACACGTGCTCGCCACGACTTCACGAGCCCGTGTACAGTTCCGCCTATGAGGCACGTGCTGCTGATCCCGGATGCTGAGGGTGGGTTCGTGGCGACCATCCCGTCGCTGCCCGGCTGCATTTCCCAGGGCGACACCCGTGAAGAGGCGCTGGCGAACATCGCCGACGCGGCTGACCTCTGGCTGGACACAGCCGCGGAGTTGGGTGAGGTAGGCCACGGGTGAACTGAGTCTGGGCTCGGGTATCATCGCCCCCTATGCCCATACTCGTCTTTCAGCACGGTGATGGTGACGGTCCCGGCCGCATCGGCCCCATCCTCCGCTCGCACGCCCACACGCTCGACATCCGTCGGCCCGATCTGCCGCGTGGCCGCGGCGTGCCCGTGGATTACGACAACGTGCAGGCCGTGATCAGCCTCGGCGGCAAGGTGAACGTGGCCGACGCGGCGCGGCTGCCGTGGCTCCAGGCCGAGATGGACTACCTGCGTGGTGCCCACGAGCGCGGCCTGCCGGTGATTGGCATCTGCCTCGGTGCGCAACTCATCGCCAAGGCACTGGGCGGAACGGTGAGCGCGATGGCCAAGCCCGAGTGGGGCTTCTGCCGCGTGGAGCAGACGGTGGCGGGCAACACCGACACGATCCTCGCGGGCATTCCGTGGTCCACATGGCAGTTGCAGATGCACTGGGAGGAGGTGAGCGCCCTCCCGCCCGGGGCCACGCTGCTGGCCACGAGCCCAGCAGGGGGGTGCAAGGTGCAGGCCTTCAAGATGGGCCTGCGGACGTACGCATTCCAGTATCACCCGGAAACGACCAAGGAACAGGTGGAGCGGCTCGCACGCGACCCCGAAGTGATCGTCGAGATGCAGAAGGCCGGCCTGACTCCGGCGGAGTTTCTCCGGCAGGCGGGCGAGCACTTCGACGTCTTCGCACGCGCGGGTGATCGGCTCTTCACCAACATCGCCAATTTCATGTTTCCGATGCTGACAAAGGCAAGGGCGTAGCGGAGAGGTGAGAATGCTCTCTTGAAATCTCCTCCCAAGTCTTGTGGCACAGGCTTCCAGCCTGTGTCCTACAGACCTCCCATCACGAGCACGCACCATTTTTCGAGGTATGGAGGCACAGCCTGGAAGGCTGTGCCACGAGCACTCCGAGGCCTTGAACAGAGCAGGGTGAGGGCGGAAGGTGCCCGGCGCGGCGAGTAAACTGCGGCACTCAGCCACGGAGGGTGAACTTTGTTGCGAGCAACCGTCTTCAGCCTTGAAGTTCCAGCCGACTTTGTGCTCGCCCGCGATGCGTGCAGTTACGGCTACTTCCTGCTCGCCCCCAGCCGCTGGGAGCCCGACTCGTGGACGCTGACGCAGTCTCTTGACCTGGGCGATTCGGGCGGGCCGGCTGTGTGCGTGCGCATCTCGCAGGCCGGTCCGAGGGGCGCGGCCCACACGCGCTCCATGCCGCGCCTGCGCGGGCGGCCACTGCGTGTGGTGTGCGATGTGGCCCTGAGCCCGCGGGCACGCGCCGCGGCAATCGCCCAGATCACACGCATCCTCCGGCTTGATGAGGGCCGGGATGTGGCACGGGCGTTTCATCGCGTGGACCCGCGCTGGAAGCGCGCAGGCCACTGCCGTCTCTGCCGCTCCGCCACGCTCTTTGAGGACATCATCAAGACCGTCACGAGTTGCAACGTCACATGGACCGGCACGGTGCGCATGAACCGGCGCTTGTGCGAGACGCTGGGCAGGCGAACGGCTTCGGGCACGTTCGCGTTTCCCACACCCGCCGCGCTGGCCAGGCAGCGGCCAGCGTTCTTGCGTGGCCGCTGCGGCGTGGGCTATCGCGACAAACGCATCGTGGAGATCGCCAGGTTGTTCGCACGCGACAAGGCCGGGCAGGCGCAACTGGAAGACCCGGCGACCACCGATGCGCAGGTGCACGAGCGCTTGCTGGAGTTGCCCGGCATCGGGCCCTACGCCGCGGCGAACATCATGCAGTTGCTCGGCCGCTACGGGCACCTCCCGCTCGATAGCGAGAGCGTGCGCCACGGCCGCACCGTGCTGGGCTTCAAGGGCTCCGCCGCGCGGGTGATGAAGCAGGTGGGCCGCCACTTTGCGCCCTTCGGCCAGCACATGTTCCGGGCATACTGGTTCGAACTGCACGAGTTCTACCGGACCAAGGCGGGCGAGGCCCACACGTGGGACTCGCAGAAGACCGAGCGCACATTCACCGCGGCGAACCTTGCGGGGTGAGTTTCCTGGGTACCCCGGCTCTCCGAGCCGGGCTTCGCTGCAAGCGGGCAGTCCGCCCGCTGGCCGCGAGTGTGTGGATTGGGAACCCGTGTTCCCTACCCTGTTGCCCCGCGAGGCCCGCGGGGACCACCCGAAGCAACGGACACCCACACGGAGTGTGGGGGTACCCAAGCCGGACCACCCGAAAGGACCGTTCTATGGCTCTGGCCTGCACCGGCACGATCAGCATCGACAGCGTCTACACCCCGCACGGCCAGCAGGAGAAGGTGCTGGGCGGCAGCGTCACATACTTCGCCGCCGCGGCGAGTTTTCACGGCCCCGTGCGCGTGGTGGCGGCGGTGGGGGGAGACTTTCCGGCCAGTTGCCGCGCAACGCTCAAGAAGTTCAAGAACATCGACGCTTCGGGGCTCGAGACGCGCACCGGCAGCAAGACGTTCGCGTGGGGCGGCAAGTATCACGAGAACATGGACAGCCGCGAGACGCTCTTCACGGAACTGGGCGTGCTGGCGGAGGCCCCGCCCGTGGTGCCCGCCGCGTTCGCCGACAGTGCCTTCGTGTTTCTGGCCAACTCGCACCCGGCCGTGCAGATGGGCTTCCTCAAGCAGTTTCCCAAGCGGCGGCTGGTGGTGGCCGACACCATGGACCTGTGGATCAACACCGCGCGGGCCGATCTGGAAGCGCTGATCGCGCAGGTGGACGGCCTGGTGCTCAACTACGACGAGGCCGAGTTGTTCACCGGCAAGAAGAACCCGGTCACAGCCGCCCGCCACATGCTCAAGAGTTATGCCAAGGGCAAAAAGGGCCTGAAGTTCGTCGTCGTCAAGAAGGGCGAGCACGGGTGCATCCTCGTGCATCGAGACGGCATCTCCGCCCTGCCCGCCTACCCGGCCGAGAAGGTGATTGATCCGACGGGCGCGGGCGACACGTTCGCCGGCGGCCTGATGGGCTCCATCGCCGCGGCGGCCAAGAAGCGCAAACTCGCCAACCCCTGGGCCTATGACGTGATCCAGCGCGGCCTCGCCCACGGCACGGTCGTGGCGAGTTTCAACATCGAGAGTTTCACGCTCGGCCGCCTCCTGAAACTCACCAAGGCGCAACTGGACAAGCGCTACCGCGAGTACGCCAAGATGGTGCGCGTGTGACGTGCCGCACTGCGGCCGCCGGAAGCGCTCAATCCTCCGCGGAGATCGCGCGTGGGCCGTGCTTGCCGGCGGTTTTTTCCATGTAGCCGTTGCCGCGGCGTTCGTACTTGGTGAAGCCGAGGCGCTCCAGATTCTTGTTGGCCAGAGCGCTCTTGCCCTTGATGTCGCTCCACTTGCCGGCGATGTTGGGCGCCTGAATCACGCGACGCACGGGCTCCTTGGTGAGCGGGTGCTTGGCGATGGCCTCATCCTTCATGCGCTGCATGAGTTCGAAGGTCTCGCCCGTGGGCTTGCCCTTCTTGTCCAGGATTTCGTAAACGTACAAAGGCATAGGTGACAGGGGTGAGCGGACAGGTGACAGCCAGAAGGCGCGGCGTTCAACCCTCGAGAGATTCACTCTCGATGCTGGCCTTGCCCCCCTTGCGTTTGGTCTCAACGTACTTCTTCAGCCACGTCTCGAAACTCTTGCCCGCCGCGGCGTCCTTGCCGAAGTCCACCTTCGTGATGTCGGCGAACGAGAACGACAGCCGCTCATCGCTCGCGGCGGTCATCATCCGAACGATGCTGGCCCTAGCCGTGGCAGCGCGTCGGCGGTCGAAGATGTAGCCGGTGATGGCCCGCCCGTCCGCGAGCGTGATGGTGCAGTCGCCGCGAAAGTCGAAGGCCTTCTCGAGGATGTCGATGCGCGAGGCGTCGTCTGCCAGTGCCGCGGCCAGGCCCTGGAGGCTGGCGGGTTCGAGAGTGGAAGTGCAATGTCCGGATTCTGCGCCGCTCATACGGCGAGGGTAGGGAGGGACCGGGCAAGGCCACAGCGCAGCGGGTGGCCGTACGGGATCGCTCCGAACACGCACCGACCACGCTTGCCGCCGACGTGGACAGCGAATAAATGTCCGGATGGTTGTGGCCCACAGGCGGTTTCCCGGTGTATTCTCTGGGGCTTGGTCCGGCGCGTTCGGCGCGTCGCGGGTGGGAAAATCGAGGGAAGGAAAGGGATCACATGAAGACCTTTGTCGCGCGTTCGCTGCGGTCGTTGCCGGTCGTGTCTGCTGCCGCGGTGGTGAGTCTGCTCGCCGGTTCGGGCATCGCCCACGAGACCGGCCGCCTTGAGTACTTCGATTTCACCGTCGCCAGCGACCTGAGCCAGATCAGCGTCGTGGGCAGCGCCGCCCTGACCGAAGACGGGCGTGCGCGGCTGACACCGTCCGCCGAGGGTCAGGCCGGGGCGCTCTGGCACAACCAGAAGCAGCGGCTGGACCAGGGCTTTCAGTTGGTCTTCCGCTATCAGGTGAGCGACTCCTTCGCCCTGGGCGAGACGTTGCCCGGCGGCGACGGTGCCGACGGCATCGCGTTTGTGATCCAAGGCAACAGCCCCGATGTGGTCGGCAACGGCGGCGGCGACATGGGCTACGCCGAGATTCCCAACTCGCTGGCCGTGGAACTGGACATGTGGAACAACGGCGAGGCCGACAACGACCCCGACGGCAACCACATCGGCGTGCAGACGCGGGGCGCCGCAGGCAACAGCCACTTCGGCAACGCCACCGTGGCCCAGGCCAGCCCGAGCGTGCAACTGGATGACGGCGAGGTGCACACCGTCCGCATCGACTACGTGCCCGGCACGCTGCGTGTGTTCGTTGACAATCTCCAGGTGCCCGTGCTGGTGGCCCCGGTGGACCTGACGTCCCTCGCGGCCAACGAGGGCAACCCCGCGGGCGACAACATTCTCGACGAGAACGGCGCGGCGTACATCGGCTTCACGTCCGGCACGGGCGGCGCTTTCCAGACGCACGACCTGCTCTACTTTGTGCTGCGCACCGGCGAGCCGTGCTCGATCGACTACGACGGCTCGAACCAGATCGACCCGGATGATGTGGGCGACTTCATCACCGACTACTACACCTTCCCCCCGATCGCCGGTCCCGGTGGCTTTGCCGTTTCGTGCCCGGAAAACGAGGCCCCCTACGACCAGGGCTACAAGGTGAACTTCACCGGCGACTGCGCCGAGCCCATGCCCGACACGCTGGGTGATTTCATCACGGCCTACTTCACCGGCTGTGCGGTTGAGGTCGACCCGACCTGAGTGGGGCGACACATGCGGGCCTCGTCACGCGGCCGGGGCCTTCCGCCCCGCGCTGATCAGTTTCGCGCCCTCCTCGGCCGTCATGCTGCCTTCGGCGACGTACGCCGCGATCTCGCGCCGGCTCTGCTCGCGCTCGTGCTCTTGCGCAACCTTGCGCATGGCGCTGGAGATCATGCCCACCAGGCCCAAGAGCAGCCCGCCGCCAATGGCGATGACGGGGATGATCTCCCCGGAATCCATGGCAAGGGTCGGACACACGGCGGGCGCGACCAGGGCGAACGTGAGGGTGTTCATGCGATACTCCGTTGGCACGCGCGCCTTCAGGCCTCGTCGTGCGACTTGCCAGCCTTCATCAGCCGCTCGCCCTGCTCGGGCGTGATGCTCCCCTCGGCGATGTACGCGGCGATCTCGCGGCGTGTGCGTTCCTTGGCGTTGGTCCGCACGATGCTCTTGACCGTGCCCAGCACCACCGAGACGATGACGATGACGAAGATCATCAGCCAGACATCGTCTGAACTGGCAAGCACGAGCGGGTTGAGGATGGGCATGGGCGGGCTCCGGGTTCTGGCGCATTGTTGGTGGGATTCCCCGCCCGCCGCTTTCACGCTTGGGCATCAGCCGCGCCCGCCGCGCGGCCGTGCGGAGAGAGCAAGGTGCGGTGAGCCAGCGCCAGCCATGCCGAATAAAAGTCGAACGCCGGGGCATCATCGCGCTTGGAAACGGTTGTGTCGTCGCTTCCCATGCGCGGCCGGATGGCGTGCAGCCGCGCCCCGCGGGAGTCGAAGGCGTTGTGTTCGAAGTGCAGGTCAATGTGGGCCCGCGGGGCCTGCTCGGCCAGCAGCATGGCCAGGCGATCAGCATTGGAGTTGTCCGACACGCCCATCTGCTCGCCCAGCACATCAAAGTGGAACTTGTCGCCGTTGATGCGGATGGCCCGCCCGCTGGCCTCGTACACGTCGATCACGTCGCTCACGCGAGACTTGGTCGTGTGTTTCGCGCTCTCAAGGCGCGGCATGGCCAGTTCCAATGACGGTCCCCCGTCGTAGACCGTCTCGGTGGTGGACTCAACCTCGAACATGGCCAGGCGCGCCCGCACGATGAGCGTGATGTTGCCCGCGAGCAGGCCGCGGGGCTCGTCCCTTCGCGGGCGGAGCGGCTCGCACATGTACATGGCCGCGAGTGAGCCTTCGGCCCGCACCAGTCGGCGGGCCTCGAACGGCGGCAGCAGTTCATCCACGCGGCGGTGCGTGTAGCCAATCGCGGCAATGCCCGCGCTGCGCAGGGCCTTGATGGCGGCCTTGGCCCCCGTCGCGTTCAGCGCATCCACAATGAGCGGGGCTTCCTGCTCGGCCATGCGGCGGCCGGGACGCGGATCGATGCCTGCGGCTGCCGCCAGAGCCTCGACCCGCGCGTCGATGTCCATGCGGCCGGGCCACTGGAGGATCGTGATGTAGACGCGATCGGGCGCGGGCATCGGCTGATGATACCTTTGATGGCGATGGCCACTGCCAAGCATCCAAGGCGGCGTGCCGGCGAACGCGGGAGCGCGGAGCGCGACCGGGTTGTGCAGGCGCTCCTCGCCGCGTACCGCGAGGGGGCGTTTCCCATGGCCGACGGGCCGCGCGGCCGCGTGCGGTTCTATACCGCCGACCCACGGGCCATTGTGCCGATCGAGAAGGCGCCGGGTGAAGGGGGGGGCGTGGTGGTGAGCCGCAGTTTGCGGGCGCTGCTGAAGGGGTGCCCGTTTGAGATCAGCAGCGATCGTGCGTTTGGCGAGGTGATCCGGGCGTGCGCCAAAGTGCCGCGCGGTGAGGAAGGTGGGGGGGGTGGGGGGACGTGGATCAGCGAGGAGATTGTCGGGTGGTACGAGGCGCTGCACGCAGCGGGTCATGCGCACAGCGTGGAGGCGTGGCGAGAGGGACGGCTGGTGGGCGGCCTGTACGGCGTGCACATCGGCGGGGCGTTCTTCGGTGAGAGCATGTTCAGTTTGCCCGAGCAGGGGGGCAGCAACGCCAGCAAGGTGTGCTTTGTGCACCTGGTGAAGCACCTGCGCGCCATCGGCGTGGTGCTGCTGGACACGCAGTTCATCAACCCGCACATGGCGAGTCTGGGGGCGGTGGAGATACCCCTGAAGGAGTACTTGGCGCGGCTCGCCAACGCGGTCAGTGTGGATGTGCGGTGGGGTGACTGGGTGTGATCTGGGTACCCCCACTCTCCGAGTGGGGCTCTTCACTCTTCCCTCATCAACTCATCAACTTTTCCCTCCGCACGGCCACCTTCGCGCGCGATTGCGCGTCCCTCCACGCTCCGCCGCTTGTCCCCGCCCTCTCCCCCGCCACACTCGCGGCATGAGCGCACACACGCCCGACCTCCGCGCCGCCACGCTCGCCAGGCTCGAACGCATCATCCGCGACGAAGACGAGCCCACACGCGAGGTCCGCCTCGCTTGCGCCATCGTCCTCCGCCACTTCGCCCACGACGACCGCCTCGCCCTCGCCCGCGACCGCCACGAGTTCGCCGTCGAACGCGGCACCGCGAGGTCCGGTGGGGCGGACGTCCCGTCCGCCAGACGCCCTCCTGGTGGGGCGGACGTCCCGTCCGCCGCCGCCGCCGCCATCGACTTCGCCAGCCCGCCGCTGGCCGTCGCCGCATACCGCCTCGGCTACTGGCGCGGCCACAACCGCTCGCCCTACGGCAGCGAGGGCCCGCCCTACGCACCCGCCGCAGCGTGTTCCGAAGCCCGCGCCCAGATCGCCCGCATCCAAGCCATCTGGCCCGTGCGCGACCTCAGTGGGGCGGACGTCCCGTCCGCCGATCCGATTTCCTCTCCCTCTGGGAGGGGCGAGGGGAGGGTCTTGGCTTCTGGTGCCCCCACATCCCTCCCGCTCACCATCCTCGTGCTACTTCTTCTCGCTCAGGTGCTCGGCGGCTTTGCCTTGGGTACCCCCACACTCCCTGTGGGTCCTGGTCTTGCTCCGGGTACCCCCACCCTCCGCGCATCCCTCCACTCCGCGCGGCTGCCTGACCTGACTCTGCCTTCGTGCCATCGAAGTCGGCCCGGCGACTTCGATGCTGCCTTTCCTCCCTCCACTTATCAGCTCATCAAGTCTTCTCTCTCCGGGCTCCTTGCTCGCAGTGCGGACGCACCCGGACCCCGGCAGGGACCACCCACACCATTCGGAGAACACCACTCGGAGAGTGGTGGTACCCAATCCGGGCGACACACCGCACAATGCACCTACACAGAGTGTGGTGGTGCCCCGACCCGCCGTTCACCCCGCGGGGTTGCGGAAGACGCGCAGTTCGTGGCCGTACCACCAGCGGTTGAAGGAGGCGGACTTCTCCAGCACGAGGCCGGCGTGCCGCGCCCACACCTCCACCTGCTCGATTGGCGCGTAGTTGATCCACTGGCGGGCCAACACAAGATCGTGCAGGCGGTTGGCGGTCGCGCGCCAGCGCGGCCGACGGCACATGTCCTTGTAGATCAGGATGCCGTTGGTGGCGACGCGCGACGCGGCGGTCTGGATCAGTTTCTGCTGCTGGTCCGGTGGCACGTGGTGCATCACATCAATGATGCTCACCACATCGAACACCTTGGGGCAGAGGGGCGGGCCGGGCCACGGGCTTTCGACGCCCACGTGAACGAACGCGGGCGCGAGGCCGGTGAGGGCCGTGCGGTGGCGGACTTCCGACGCCACCTTGATCGCCGCGGCGGAGGAATCGAAGCCCAGCGAGGCGGACAGACCCACCCTGGCCGCGAGCAGGTGCAGGAAGAGGCCGCCGCCGCAGCCCACATCCAGCACGCGCGAGCCGGGCGGAACCAGGGGGAGGAGTTCTTCGAAGGGGGCGATGTAGGGGCGGTATTGCTGGAGGAGGCGGAGGAGCGCGCCGCCGTGGCTTTTGGCGTAGAGCGACGCCGCGAGGGCGGAGAGTTCGGCGGGTGTGGCGCGGGAAGCGGGCGCGGCGGCGGGGCTGGCGTGGGCTCGGCTTTGAGGTGTGGCGATGGGCATGGTGCTGGGGAACTTCGCAAGGCGCTGCCGCGGAGGGTACATTCATCGGCCCGATGGCCGATAAACCACCCGCGGGGCCCCCCGACCTCGTGCGGCACAGAGCCCGCGACGCACTTCCCGGATGAACACCGACCAATCGACACTCTGGCCCTTGATCCGCCTTGCCCGCCCCGGCCAGTGGGTGAAGGGTGCGTTCGTGCTGGTCGGGCCGCTGTACGGCGGGGCGCTCTCCAATCGCGCACAAGCCGCGGCGGCGGGGCTGGCGTTTCTGGCCTTCGGCCTCGCGTCCAGCGCGTGCTACATCTTCAACGATCTGCGCGATGTGGAGGCCGACCGCCTGCACCCCCGCAAGAAGAACCGCCCCATCGCCAGCGGCAGGGTGAAGCCGGGCGTGGCGATGGCGCTGGCCTTTGCCTGCGCCGTGGCCGCCGCGGCAACAGTCGCGGCCGTGGGCCTCACCGGTGAGAGCACCGCCCGCGCGGCCAGCCTGTGGCTGGGCACGGCCGTGGGTGTGTACGCGATCAACGTGCTCCTCTACAGCATCCTCACCAAGAACATCATCATTCTTGATGTGATCGCCCTCGCCCTGGGCTTTGTGCTGCGTGTGCTGGGCGGGTGCGCGGCGGTGGCGGTGGAGCCTTCCAGTTGGCTCCTCAACGTCACCTTCTTCATCGCCATGTTCCTGGCCTTCGGCAAGCGGCTGGGCGAGCGGCGTGTGATGGGCGAGGCGGCGGTGAGCCAGGTGCGCGATGTGCAGACCAAGTACACCGAAGACCTGCTGCGCATGATGGTGGTGGTGACGGGCGTGGCCACGCTGCTCACCTACGCGGGCTACGTGCTGGCCCAGAGCGCCCGCTACACGCACGGCTTCAACCTGCTGTGGCTCACGATGCTGCCGGCCACGTACGCGCTTTTGCGGTGCATCGTGCTGCTGGAGAAGGGGACGTTTGATGACCCGACGGAACTGGCGACGAAGGATCGGGCCTTTCAGGCCGCGGCCCTGGTGTTCGTGCTGCTGACGGTGGGGTTGATGGTGCGGTACCCGGCGGGGGTTTAGGGGGGCGGTCGCTGGTGCACGGCCGCGCGCGACACCGTGCCTATTCGAGCAGCAGCGCCCGGAAGCCCGCTTGGATGAAGTGGTGGTCCGCGGTGAGCGCCTCTGTCAGCCCGGCCTGCTTCATCACGGAGAACGACATGCAATCGGTGAGCGACCAATCTTTGTCAAGGCGCTCGCTGTACAGTTTCCAGCCGCTTTGCACCAGCGCGCCCGTGCAAGCGACCACGCGGGCCGCCCTGTCCGCGGCAAGCCGGCCACGGAGTTCGATCGCCTCGGCCTTGGCACCGCGCTTGCACAGTGCATTGGCAACCTCGATCACAACGGGAACTGTGGTGACGATGGGCCGGTTGAGCTGTACTGCAAGCCGGCTCGCGGTCTGATGATGGATGTCGTTGCTGGCGGCAAGGGCCAGCCAGAAGGACGTGTCGGCAAACACCGCCTTCACGGGCGGACCTTGGGCGTGCCGTAAAGGTAGTGGTCGTGGTTCACGCTGAGGTC
The DNA here is from genome assembly GCA_046156035.1 of Phycisphaerales bacterium. Classification (GTDB taxonomy): domain Bacteria; phylum Planctomycetota; class Phycisphaerae; order Phycisphaerales; family UBA1924; genus JAEUIX01. The sequence continues at coordinate 29,402 of JBJXEW010000027.1, forward strand.
CGATGGCAGACCACGCACCGACCCGACGATCGGCTTGTACCGCTCGTAGAGCGTGCGCGGCACTTTCCGCTTGGTCTTGGAGCCAGCGCGGGCGCGCGGCAACCCCGGCACCGACCCGGCGAACTTCAGAAGGCCCGGAAGGCCCGCAACCTTTTTGCGAGCCGACGGCTTGGCGACCGCGCCCGTCTTGGTGCCGCGCACAACCTCAACGCGCACATTCGCACCCTCAGGCAGGATGGTGCCCGTTTCGAGCGTGACTCGTCCGTTCTCGATGTGTCCGCGGAAGGTCATGGTGTGTCTCGCTTGCTATGCCGGCGGGCAATCGTACCCGCAGCCGGCCGGGCTTACCTGCACGCGACGATGTACGCCGTCCACGTGTCGAGCGCTTCGAGCGTGCGTGGCTCGATGCGGCCCAGGAACACGCCCTTGGCGCCTTTGGATGCGTCGTAGGTGTGCCGCCACACCTGCACGCTCGAAAAGCCCGCGCGCCGGCACGCGTCCGTCAACTCGGCCACCGAACGCAGCCGCCAGTCGTACGTGAAGGCATCGCGCAGGTGGTTCACACCGCCGGGCGCGGCAGCGTCATCAATCTCAAAGTGAATCCGGCAGTCGATCAGGCCGGACGCCGCGTCGAAGGATCGCACCTCCCATCCGTAGTGGAAGGGCGGTATCGCGGTCTCGGCCGCGCTGCGCGGGTTGGGCTCCACGGCGTGCCGGGTGGTGCCGACGGTGGTCGCGAGCGGCCCGCCGAAGACGTTGAAGACCAGCACGCCGCCGGGAGCGAGGTTGGCCAGCGCGCTGCGGAGGTACGCCGCGAGCACGTCCGCCTCGCGCAGGTAGAGGATGCTGAAGTTGAGCACGGAGATGATGTCTGCCGCGGGCACGGCGGGCGGGCCGACGGCGAGGCAATCGCCCTGAACAAACTGCACGTCTGCCGCGCGTGGCCCGAGCAGGCGTGCGGCGCGGCGGCGCGCCCAGTCCAGCGTGGCCCCATCAAGATCAACCGCAACGGCCCGGTGCCGCGGCTTCAGCGCCACCCACGCCACGGATTCTGCGGATGTACCGGCGAAATCTTCCCGCAGCACCACCGGCCGCAGGCGGGGTCGCACGCTTTCGTACATCGCACCCAGCACCGCGGCGTGCGTGTCGGGGTCTTGCACGGCCCAGCGGTAGAGTTCGAGCGTGTCCATGCCGGGTCGCTCTCACGCGTGGATGCAGCGTCCCTCCGCCGCCATGGCCGCCTCGTGCATGGCCTCGTGCATGGTCGGGTGCGCGTGCACCGTGCAGATGAGTTCCTCGGTCGTCGCCTCCAGCCGGCGCGCGAGGGTCATCTCCGCGATCAGTTCCGTGGCCTGATCGCCGATGATGTGGGCCCCCAGAATGTCTCCCCGCGGCAATCCCCGGATGATCTTCACGAAGCCGTCGGTGTGGGCCGCGGCGATGGCCTTGCCGTGGCTGGCGAAGTTGTACTTGCCGACCTCGTAGTCTTTGCCTTTCACGAGGCCGTCGGCGATGAGTTTCTGTTCGGTGAAGCCCACGCTGGCCACCTGCGGGATGCAGTAGGTGCAGCCGGGGATGACGGTGTAGTTGATGGGGATGGGCTCTTCGTGCTGCTTGGGGTTCTTGGCCCGCCAGGCGATGCGCTCGACGCAGAGGATGGCCTCTTCGCTGGCGACGTGCGCGAGCCAGGGCGGGCCGATGACATCGCCCACGGCAAAGACACCGGGGAGGTTGGTTTTGTAGTCGATGGTTTCGTCTTTGGTGGTGCCGGGGAGGTAGTCGGTGACGATGTGGCCGCGGTCGAGTTTCAGGCCCAGCGCAGCGTCGCACAGGCCGTCGGTGCGGCCCACCACGCCCACGGCGAGCAGGACGCGGTCGGCCTCGAGCACCTGCTTCTTGCTCTCGTCGGGCTTGCCCCCCGCCAGCGGCGCGACGGTCACCTTCACGCCGGTGGCCGTTTTTTCGACGGCGGTGGTGGTGGTGCTGGTGAGGAGTTTCAGGCCGTGCTTGGTGTAGATCTTGGCGAGTGCCGCGCTGACTTCGGTGTCTTCCACGGGGAGGATGCGGTCCATCATTTCCACCACCGTCACCTCGGTGCCCATGGAGTGGTAGAAGTAGGCGAACTCCATGCCGATGGCGCCCGCGCCCACCACGACCAGTTTCTTGGGCTGCTCCTTGTTGAACATCGCCTCGCGCGCGCCCCAGATGCGGTCGCCATCAAACTTGGCAAAGGGCAGGTCGCGGGCCACGGAGCCGGTCGCCACGATCACGTTTGTCGCCGTGAGGGTCTGCAGCGTTTTGCCCGGTGTGGCGGGGGCGCTGGTGAGTTCCTCCTTCACAGCGCACTCCTGCACCTCCACCGTGCAGGTGTTGCCGTTGGCCGGCGTGGCGGCCTTGGTGAGTTTCGCGTTGCCCACGACGTGCGTGATCTTGTTCTTCTTGAACAGGAACCCGATGCCGCCGTTGAGTTTGGCCGCGACCTCGCGGCTGCGGCCGATGATGCGGTCCCAATCGAGGCTCACCTCGCCGCCGACCTTCAGGCCCCAGAAGGCCTGGTCTTCCTTCTTCTTCATTTTCTCGACGAGTTCGGCGTTGGCGAGCAAACTCTTGCTGGGGATGCACCCCCAGTTGAGGCAGACGCCGCCGAGTTTGGCCCGCTCCACGCAGGCCGTCTTGAACCCCAGTTGCGTGGCACGGATCGCGGCCACATACCCGGCGGGACCGCCGCCGATCACGATGATGTCAAAGTGCGTGTCAGACACGGTGAGGAGTCCTTTCGATGCCGCTCTGGAGGCGGGGCCGACTATAGGAAACACTCTCCGCCGTGCGCGGCGAAGGAAAAACGCCCCGGAAGGCCGGGGCGTTGAGGGATCGCGAGTTTGCGGGATGGCGGACGGTCGCCAGACATCCGCCTCAGGGCAAGCAGGCACCGACTCTCTCGCCAAGCCTCGAGAGTCGGTGGCACGGACGGCGGATCAACGCTTGGAGAACTGGAACTTGCGGCGGGCGCCGGCCTGGCCGTACTTCTTGCGTTCCACTTCGCGGGCGTCGCGGGTCAGGCAGCCTGCATCGCGCAGGGCCAGTTCCAGCGTGGGGTCGTAGTCGGAAAGGCAGCGCGAGAGGCCCATCTTGATGGCCCCCGCCTGGCCCATGTAGCCGCCGCCGTTGACGCGGACGAACACGTCCATCTTGCCCACGGTGCTCGTGAGTTTGAGCGGCGCCACGCACTCGTTGCGGTCGCGGTCTTCGGCGAAGTACTGCTCAACGGTCTTGGTCTTCTTGCCCGCCAGGCAGACGGTGATGACACCGGTGCCGTCCTTGCTGGGGCGGATGCGCACGCGGGCGGTGGCGCGCTTGCGGCGGCCCACACCCCACCACCAGCCGCCCTTGGCGGCCTTGGCGGCGCGAAGCGGACGCACGGCCGGCGCGGCGGGCGCAGGCGCGGGCGTGTCGAGGGGCATGTCCATCAAATCGATGGCGAGCGGATCGGCGTTCTTGTCGGCGTGCTTCTTCGTGCGTTCGGCCATGGTGAGTTCTCGTGGGCCCAAGTCGTGCGTTGCTTCGTGCCTGTGCGTGGTCGGTCGGTGGGAGAAAGCCTTCGGAAAGCCCTCCCTCACGGTCGGGCTGCATGTCGGTCGGGCTGCATGTTGATCAGACTTCCAGTTTCACCATGGCGCCGGCACCGTGCGGGTGCTCGGTGCCGGGGTAGACCTTGAGTTTGCCGAGCATGGTGCGGCCCAGGCGGCTCTTGGGGAGCATGCGCTTGACCGCGTCTTCGATCAGGCGTGCGGGCTGACGCTCGCGCACCTGGCCGTAACTCTCGGCCTTGAGGCCGCCGGGATACTCGGTGTAGCGGAGTTTCATCTTCTGGGTGGCCTTGTTGCCGCTGAGGCCCACCTTCTTGCCGTTGATGACGACGACAAAGTCGCCGCAATCCACGTGGGGGGTGTAGTCCGGGCGGTGCTTGCCCATGAGGACGACGGCCACTTCGCTGGCCAGGCGGCCGAGTGCCGCGCCCTCGGCATCCACCAGCCGCCAGGCGCGCTTGACTTCGGGGCCTTTGAGATACGTGGTCTGACGACGCATAGCCAAACTCCTGACCCACGACGGCGCACATGCACACGCCGATTCAAGGCTTCTGTTCACCGTCTACCGGACGGGGCGGGCCGAGCGGGGTTGTGAGACCGGCACTCGGCAGGATTTCGGACGGTCCACGTCGGGCCCAAGCCCAGCGAGGGGCCAAGTCTAGACCGGACCCACGCACAGAGCAACCCTCGCTGTACCCGCAAGGTAGGATGGGCGTCTTCCCCTCCGACCCTCGCGGAGCCTTTCTCTATGAGCCATCGTTTTCTCATCACGGCCATGCTCGCCCTGCTGTGCGTGTGCGCCCGCGCGCCGGGCCAGGCTGCGCCAGCCTCTGCGGCCCCGGCGACGACTCCCGTGGCGGATAAGCCCAAAGACGCGAAAGAACCCCCCAGGCCCAGCGTCACGGAGCACGAGGTCACCATCGGCGGTCAGTCCGTGCGCTATGTGGCCGCGGCGGGCACGCTGCCGCTGCTGGACGACAAGCAGAAGGCCAAGGCGAGTGTGTTCTATGTGAGTTACTCCAAACTCTCGGGCGGTGAAGGCTCGGCCGCGGTGGCGGCGGGCACGCCCGCGGCACGCCCCATCACGTTTGCGTTCAACGGCGGGCCGGGTTCGAGCAGCGTGTGGCTGCACATGGGGGCGCTCGGGCCGCGCCGTGTGAAAATGGCCGATGCGCAGGGCCTGGCGCCCATGCCCCCGGGCGAGGTGATCGCCAACGAGCATTCGTGGCTGGATTTCACGGACCTGGTGTTTATCGATCCGGTGAGCACCGGCTACAGCCGCGCGGCGGAGGGGGAGGATGCCAAGCAGTTTCACGGGCTGGAGGAGGATGTGAAGTGGATGGGCGAGTTCATCCGGCTGTATCTGGTGCGGCACCAGCGCTGGGCCAGCCCCAAGTATCTGGCGGGCGAGAGTTACGGCACCACGCGGGCGGCGGGCTTGGCGGGGGAGTTGCAGGGGCGGCACGGCATCCTGCTCAACGGCATCGTGCTGATCTCGCCGATCCTGCACTTTCTCACGGCGAGTTTTGATGTGGGCAACGACCTGCCCTTCATCCTCTACCTGCCCACCTATGCGGCGACGGCCAAGTTTCACGGCAAGGTGCCCGACGCGATCGCGCCGGACATCAAGACGGTGGTGGCCCGGGCCACGGAGTTTGCGGGCGGTGAGTACGCCGCGGCTCTGCTCAAGGGGGACGGGCTTGAGCCCGCGGCCCGCGCGGCCATCGTCAAGCGCCTCAGCGAACTGACGGGTCTCTCGGCAGATTTCATCGAGCGCAGCAACCTGCGCGTGCCCATCGGGGCCTTCACGAAGGAACTGCTGCGCGATCAGCGCCGCACGGTGGGCCGTCTCGACAGCCGGTACAAGGGCATCGACCGCGACGCGGCGGGTGAGCGGACGGAGTACGACCCCAGTTACGCGACGATTCAGGGGCCGTACACGGCCGCGCTGAACGGGTATGTGCGTGGCGAACTGAACTTTGAGAGCGACATCAACTACGAGATTCTGACGGGCAACGTGCGGCCGTGGAACTACGCGCCCAACACCAACCGCTACGCCAACGTTGCGGAGACACTGCGCAGCGCCATGAGCCAGAACCGGAACCTTCGGGTGCTCTCGTGCAGCGGCTACTTTGATCTGGCCACGCCCGTGTACGCGATGGACTACACGATCACGCACATGGGCCTGGACCCCGAGGTGCGCCAGAACATCTCACAGACGTTCTACGAGTCGGGCCACATGATGTACGTGCGCGAGGAAGACCTGGCCAAACTGCGGACGGACGTGGCGCAGTTTTACACGCGGCGCTGAGGGCTACGCGCCCGAGGGTGCGGGCGCAGTGCCGCCGGGACATGGGCGTTTTGCCCTCCCCCATTCCGGGGTAAATCAGGGAAATATACCTTGGTCGCGCGCGGTTTCGTGGGCATGGACCCAAGGCCGTTGGCCGCGGACGCGGTTTCGAGGTACGGTGTGGGTGCGGCACTCGTGGCCGCGCGGGGCTGGCGGGTTCTCCGCACCCCGCGTTTCTCGGACGCCCCGTGGGCGCGACACTCCTTAGGTGAAAGGTGCAGGCATGGTCTCACGCTCGATCGTCGGTGGCGCGGTGGTTCTGGGCATGGCGGTCGTTGCCGGTGGCCGCGAGGCGCTGCACGCGCCCTTCGTGGCGGACAGCGGCGTGAGCGTCGTGGCTGTGGGTCTGCCGTTTGAACTGCCCGGCGCGTTCGACGACGGGCGGCCCGATGGCGGGCGCCGCGGCGTGGTGGGGCCGTATGACGCGGCCCTGCGCGCGGAGCACCAGGCCATGCTGGCGCGCCGCCTTGAGTCGGCCCCGCTGGGCAAGCCCTCGGCTGTGTGCTTTGCACCCGGCACGCCCGACGATGTGATCACGGCCTTCAACGAACAGTTCGGCGTGCAGCAGCAGTTCAAGAACTCCACGCGCTGGTCGGGCACGGCCTACACGCCCGGCGGCAGCGCCCCGGGCAAGCCGCTGACCATCTCCTACTCCGTTGTGCCCGACGGCACACCGATCGCCGGTTTCAACGGCGAGGCCGCGGCACCCTCGGGCCTGCGCGCCAAACTCAACGCGGTGTACGGGTCTGAAGCGGTGTGGCTGCCGGTCATCCAGAGCGCCTTCAACCGCTGGGCCGAGGTGACGGGCATCACGTACATCTACGAGGCCAACGACGACGGCGTGGACCTGGCCACGCTCGACGGCGAGCCGGGCGTGCGCGGCGACGTGCGCATCGGCGGGCACCTGATCGACGGCAACTCGGGCGTGCTGGCGTACAACTTTTTCCCCGACGAGGGGGACATGGTGATCGACTCGGCCGACAACTTCTATGACAACATCACGCTCGGCTCGCGCCGCCTGAAGAACGTGCTGCAGCACGAGCACGGGCACGGCCTGGGCATGAATCACGTCTGCCCGGTGGAGCAGACCAAACTCATGGAGCCGACGGTGAGCAGCGCCTACGAGGGCATCCGCCACGACGACATCCGCCACGGCCAGTTCCTCTACGGCGACGACTTCGAGCCCAACGATTCATCGGTCCAGGCCACGAACCTGGGCGCGCTGGGCACGTGCACGCCGGTGGTGGTGGGCACGGTGCCGGCACCGGATGCGAGTTTCGGCATCGCGTCCATCGCCGCCATCGAGCGCGCGAGCGAGAAGGACTGGTTCCAGGTGACCGTGGCCGGCCCGCGGCGCATCTCCGCCGTGCTCTCGCCAGTGGGCTGGAACTATGACGATTCGTCTCAGGCGTGCGGCGGGCAGCCCTCCAGTTGCTGCACCGGCAGTCCGTTCAACAGCAACACGGCCGCGAACCTGACGCTGGAGGTGCTTTCCACCGACGGGGCCACGGTGCTGGCCAGCAGCATCGGCGCGCCGTCCGGGAGCGATGAGAGCGTCTCCAACGTGGTGCTGCCCGCGGCGGGCACGTACTTCATCCGCATCGGCGAGAACGCCTTCACGCAGACGCAGCAGTATCGGTTGACCGTCACGCCTTCGAGCAACGCCCTGTCGGTCGCGCTCACGGGTGCGCTCGACGTGTCTGTGGATGCGGGCTCGGCTCCCACCATCGCTGTGGCGATCACCGGTCTGGCGGAGAGCCTGAACGTGGGTGCCAGCACGGTGGAATACACCGTCAACGGCGGCATGGTTCAGGCCGCGCCGCTGGCGAGCGTGGGTGGCACGGCCTATCAGGCCATGCTCGGGCAGGTGCTCTGCACCGATTCGCTCACGTTCCGCGTGGTGGCGGTGGGGTCTGGCGGCAGCATCGTGACGCTCCCGTGCGACGGCACGTTCTTCGCGCCTGCCACGGGCGTGCTGACGACGGCGTTCAGCGACGACTTTGAGGCGAATTTGGGCTGGACGGTGGGTCCGGACACGGCGACGGCGGGCACCTGGGTGCGGGCCGACCCCATCGGCACGGTGGCCCAGCCGGAGTTTGACAACACCGCGGGCGCGGGCACGCAGTGCTTCTTCACCGGCCAGGCGGCCCTCGGTGCGGGGGCGGGCACCGCGGACCTTGACGGCGGTGAGACGTTCCTGACCAGCCCGACGATCGATCTGTCCGGCCAGCAGGATGCCACGATCTCGTACTGGCGGTGGTTCGCCAACGGCTACGGCGCCGGCGCGTACAACGACCGCCTGCGTGTGCAGGTCTCCAACAACAACGGCGGCTCGTGGACACCCGCGGAGACTGTGGGCCCCGGCTCGGCCACCAACCCCGACGTGAACGGCGGCTGGCGGTTCTTCTCGTTCACGCTCTCTTCGCTGAGCGTGACGACGACGGCCACGATGCGTGTGCGGTTCATCGCCGAGGACGCGAACCCCGCCTCGCTGGTGGAGGCCGCGATCGACGATGTGCGTGTGGTTGGCAGCGTGTGCGTGTTCACGCCGCCCGCCACCTGCTACCTGGACTACAACCTCGACGGTTCGGTGAACCCGGACGACCTGGGCGACTACATCACCGATTACTACACGGTGCCGCACATCCCCGGCCCGGGCGGCTACGCGATTCCCTGCCCCGAGAACGATCCGCCCTATGACCAGGGGTACAAGGTGGGCTTCGTGATCGGCAACGAGGGCGGCATCTGCAACGCGCCCAACCCGGACAACCTGGGCGACTACATCACCGATTACTACAGCGCCGCGTTCATCTGCCCTCCCTGATGCGGGCTGTTGGTCGCGACGTGATTCTCAAAGGGCCCCGATGCGAGTCGGGGCTTTTTTCGGGGTGCCTTCCCGCCGGTGAATCGCCGCCATCAACGCGAAAGCCCCGGCTTGCGCCGGGGCCTCTCTGGGCCTCAGGCGTGAGGGCGCGCGGCATCAGGCCGTGTGTCTGCCCGCCACCATGCGCGGCAGGCTCGGCGTGGCCCGCGGATCGACGAAGCGCAGCCAGAGCCAGTCCAGCCCGCGCACGCCCCAGCAGCCGCGCACGCAGGGGAGGGAAGCGGCCAGGCCGATGGCCGCGCCGACGAGCACGTCGCTGGCCCAGTGGGCATCGGTGAGGACCCGCGCGGCACACACGAGGAGGGCGAGCGGGATCACGACCAGGCGCAGGCGCGGATAGACGATGCTGAGGAAGACCGCCGCGAGCACTGCGAACGCCGCGTGGCGCGACGGCATGCTGGCCAGGTCGTAGCCGCCCGTCCAGCCGCTGCGCAAGTTCCAGAGCGAGCGCACGCCCTCGGGCTCGCGCAAGGGGTAGAGGCCGAAGGGCCCCGCTGCGTGAGTGGCATCGTTGTGCAGCGGGCGCGGGCGGCCGATCAGGCCCTTGAGCACGTTCACCACCACCGTGAGCACGAGCGCCCCGGCGATCCAATCGAGCAGCCGTCGGCGGCGGGCCGGGTCTACCAGAAGAATGACGAGGCCGATCAGCACGCTGATGGCCCCTTGCCCGAACTGCTGCAGGGTTTCCACCTCGCGCTTGAAATCTCCCGAAAGCGGCATGGAACGCACCCACGCGCGGATGGCTTCATCCCGCGGCAGGACGAACACCAGCGCCGCCGCGATCATGAGCATGGGCGGGGCCCACCACTGGCGCTGACGCTCGAAGGCCCAGCCGAAGAGGGTCCGCAGCACATCGCCGGCGGCTGTCAGCACGGTGCGTGCCCAGCGCACGGGGCTGCTCAGGCCGCGGTTATAGTCGATCACTGTGCGAAGTCTGTGGCTGAGCATCGAGGATCGGGCCCGGGGCGGGTGGTGGAAGCGCTTCTGCCGCGCGTGGCGGCGGGGCGGGCTGGTGCTGCTGCTGCTCTGTGCCGCAGTGTATCTGCCCGGCCAGACGAGTTTGCCGCCGGTGGACCGCGATGAGTGTCGCTTCGCCCAGGCCAGCCGGCAGATGTTCGAGAGTGTGGCGTTGCCGGAATCGCAGCGCGACCCGAAGATGCACGGGGGCGGATTGGTGGTGCCGATGCTGGTGGATGTGCCGCGGCTGAACAAGCCGCCCTTGGTGTACTGGCTGCAAACCGCGAGCGCGGCACTCTTCACGTGGGGTAGGCCGCTCGAGGATGCGATCTGGATGTACCGCGTGCCCAGTGTGCTGAGCGCGATCGTGGCCGTATTTGCCACGTGGCGGCTGGGCCTGAAGATGTTCGATGCCCGCGCCGCCCTGCTCGCCGCCATGCTGCTGGCCGTCGCTCCGATGGTGGTGTGGGATGCGCACCAGGCGCGTGCGGACCAGTTGCTGCTGGCGTGCACGACCGTGTGCATGGGGGCGTTGTGGGGTGTGTGGCGGAGAAGAAGTGGCAGAGAGAGCCACGCCGAGGATGAGCGAGCGAACGCGAGCGAATCCTTGCGCTGGATAGCGCGGACGCCTTGGGGCACGGTCGTGCTCTTCTGGCTCGCCCTCGGTGCGGGCATCATGGCGAAGGGGCCGGTTACGCCGCTGGTGGTGGCGTTGGCGATTGTGTGGCTGAGTCTCACCACGCGCTCGTGGCGGTGGATTGGCGGGTTGCGGCCGGTGCTGGGGGCGGTCATTGTGCTGGCGTGCGTGGCCCCGTGGGTTTGGGCCGTGGCGCAACGGCAGGGCGGCTTCGGGCCGTATGCCACGCTCGTGTGGGATGAGTTCTTTGCGCGCGGGATTCGCGGGAGCAAAGAGGGCCACTTCGCACCACCCGGCACGCACACGGTGCTGCTGGCCGCGCTGTTCTGGCCGGGCTCGCTGCTCACGCTGGCGGGCTTCATCGCGGCGTGGAAGCGGGCGCGCGGTCTGGATCAGAAGCCCGACCGTGAGGGAGGGCTTGGCGCGAAGAGCCCCGCCCGCGAAAGCCCCGGCTTGCGCCGGGGCCTCCTTGGGCGCATCACGCGCGCCTGGCGTGGTCGCGACGCGGAGATGTTCCTGGTGGCGTGGATCGTGCCCATGTGGGTGGTGTTCGAGTTGAGCCTGGCGAAACTGCCGCACTACACGATGCCCATGTACCCGGCGATTGCGCTGGTGAGTGCGCGGATGATGATGCGGGCGGCGGCACGGCACGGGGCCCTCAACATCGTCGGTCTCGGTATCTGGACAGCGATCGGAGTTGGCCTCGGCCTTTTTGCCGCGATTGGTGCGGCGAATGCGAGCAACCTATCGAACTACGAGCATGCTCTCTTTCAGCCAGCCCTCAACATCGCGACCGTGGCGACTATCAGCCTGATCTGTTTCGGGCTGCTTACTTGGGCGTTGCTTGGGCTGCGAGCCTCTTCGATTCTCAGCCTGCTTCTGCGTGCCGTCATGCTTGTGGTCTTGCTGGGTGGCTTTACGATTAGCACGGTGCTCCCGATGCTTGTTCCGGGGTCGCAGAGCGAACGCCTGATGGTCGTCGTCCGCGAGAGCGACCCGGATCGAAAGAGAGATGTTGCGAGCGTGTATTGGGAGGAGAGCATGGTCTTTGCCACGCGGGGTCGCGGCACGCCTCTACCCCTTGAACGGGTGCTGTCTTGGTCGCGGGAGCAACCTGACGCATTTCTCGTCCTTCCGACCGCGAGTCTCGACGTAACCGGTCCCGACCTGCGACTCTTGGGGCAGGTCAGGGGTGGCGTTTCGATTGCTGCCGGCAGGCTGAATGGCTGGTACGTGCTCGAGAGGCGACCCCTGCCGAAGGAACCCCGTGAATAGTGCCGCGCCACCCACGCCCTCCGGCCTTCTCCTCATCGACAAGCCTCTGGGCCCTACGTCGATGGATGTCTGCCGGCGCGTGCGGCGGGCGCTGGTGGCCGCGGGTGCGCCCAAGCGGGTGAAGGTGGGCCACGGCGGCACGCTCGACCCGCTCGCCACCGGCCTCTTGGTGATTCTCGTTGGCAAGGCCACGCCCCTGTGCAACCAGATCATGGCGGATGCCAAGACGTACCTCGCCGATGTGGACTTGTCGGCCTTCTCATCCACGGATGATGCCGAGGGTGAGAAGACGCTTGTTGAGATCGTGCCGCCGCGCGGACTGCCAACCGCGCCGGAACTCGCGGCGGCGTGCGCGAAGTTCGTTGGCACCATCATGCAGCGCCCGCCCGCGTATTCGGCCATCAAGGTGCAAGGCCAGCGGGCGTACGACATGGCTCGCGCGGGCAACCCGCAGGAACTGCCGGCGCGGCCGGTGCGCATCGATGCGATCAGCGTGGTGGAGTATGCGTGGCCCCGCGCGGTGCTGGCGATTGAGTGCGGCAAGGGTGTGTACATCCGCTCGCTCGCGCGAGACCTGGGCGGTGCGTTGGGCACGGGCGGGATGCTCGCGGGCCTGCGGCGGACGCGCACGGGCACGTTCACGGTGGAGAAGGCGATGCCGCTGGATGCGCTGCCGCGGGTGTTGGTCCAGGCAGATTTGGAGATGGCCAAATAGGGCGAATTCACGGCGTGCCGACATGCAGCCCGACCGTGAGGGAGGGCTTGGCGCCGCCCAGAATAAGGCAAAGCCCTCCCTTACGGTCGGGCTACATGCTTGGAGCCGGCGCGGCGGGTCACTGCTTCACGATCCGCTCGAAGACGGGCAGGATGTCGCGCTCACAGACCTCGTCCCAGCCCATCTTGGTGGCGAGTTGCTGACCGATTGCCAGGTGCTTGGCCCGCGCGGCATCGGTGGTGGGCAAGCGGCGGAACAACTCGGCGGCCACCTTGTCGCACACCTCGTTCTCCACCGCATCGCGTTGGTGCGCGGTGAAGTGCAAGGGGTCGGTCACGTCGGCGCTGGTGAAGTCCGCCGGGAGCAGCACCGGGCAATCGCCCAGGCCCATGCCCAGTTCGGCCAGGGCCCGCTTGGCCAGGCCCACACACCCGCAGACGGTGCTGGGGATGCAGATGGCACCCGCGTGGAGGGCCTCAAGGTGAGCGATGCCGAAGGGCTCGTAGACGCTCATGCCCAGTTCAACGTCTGCCGCGCGGCGGAGGTCGGCCATTGAGAGTTCATCGGGGCCGGTGGTGCCGAGTTTCTCGCGTGTGAAGCCGAACTGGTTGATGAAGAGGGGTGTGATGGGGAAGACCGCAGATGCAGTGCTGGGTGAGGCGTGCGGGGCAATCTGCCCACCCCCTGCGGCTGCGGTGCTGGGTGTGTGCGCGTGCGGGGCAATCTGCCCACCCCCCTCCCCCTCCCTCTGGGAGGGGGTGTTGATGCACTGTGCCGCGTGGGCGTACATGGCCTGCATGGTGTGGTGGATGTCCACTTCCGGGCCGTCGAGGTCGGGGTAGCCGAGCGTGTGTTGCGCGGGCCAGTTGTGGCCCAGGGCCATGCGGTGGCTGTCTGCCGCGCTGCGGGGCGTGGCGCCGCAGGCCAGCAGGAGATAGACGGCGCGCTTGCCCGCCTTGTGCAGGTGGGGCGCGAGGGCGGAGCAGACCTTGTGGTCTCGCCAGAGGCCCTTGCTCACCACGGGGCGTGTGACGTGGGTGATGAGGTAGTCGGGCGTGAAGCCCAGGAGTGTGTTCAGGTACGCCAGCACGCGGCGGCGAGATTCCATCTTCGCGGCCAGCGCAAGCGGTGGAGACGGCAGGCCGTTGTACGCCGTGGTGATGGGCGCTTTGGCCATGGCGGGAGAGAGGAAGCGGAGTTCCTCGGCGGTCTCATCGCCCACGGCCAGCACGGCATCGATCTTGTCGGTGTTGCAGATGAGGGCGTGGCGGGCGAAGTCGTGCTGGTCGCCGAAGACATCGGCGATGAAGCGGCCCTGTGCCGCGGCGGTGCGCATGGCGGGGTAGAAGGCCACATCTTTGCCGGGGAGGGCCTCGACGATGCGGCGCGCGGTGGAGCACTCGTGGGCGTGGAAGACGCAGCGGAAGCGGGCCCGGTCTTCGAGGGCGCGCAGGGCCGTGCACATGCCCATGAACTCGTGGCTCAGGAGCACGGCGGGGCCGACGGTGGGCGCTATGCCCGTGTTCGCGGGCGGGTGGGCCAGAAGTGCGCAGAGGGCGTGATACGCCGGCTCGGCCAGGCGGCACCACTCCTCGTAACTCCAGTCGTTCTCGTAGCGGAGGCTGTCGATGTGGAACTTCTGGTGCAGGAACCACTTGAACGCGCCCAGCCGATCGCGCGCGGGGTTGGAGACATCGACCAGCAGCACCTCGCCGGTGCCGGCGTGGCCGTCGCCGCGGTCGGCGAAGCGGCGCGTGCCGTAGACCAGTTTCACATCGAAGGCCCACTCGATGGGGCGCAGGATCGCGCCCATGCCGACGGGGTCGTGGTGCTCGGGGCCGGAGTAGAAGCAGGCCGTTGCGTGCTCGCCCAGGCGGTGGAGCGGGTCGGTGACGGCGCGGTCGGGGTAGGCGAGCGTGCCGACGAAGATGTTGCGGCTCACGGCCCGCTGGTAGACGGGCGAGGTGACGAGCCCCTCGAGCACGGTGCCGATGCCGCCCATGTGCTCGGTGGCTTCGTGGGTGATGTGGATGGCGGTGAGGGGCATGGGGGGGCAAGGAGAAAATGGCAAATGGCAAATGGCAAAGAGCAAAGGGCAAAGGGCAAAAGAGGAAAGCGGCGGTGTGTGTGCGGGGGAAGAGGGAACGGGGATCAGGGGAGAGGTGGTCGCGGGGAATCGGCAGCATCAGCATCGGCCGAATCGGGGTGCCATCCATCGCTCCGGCGAACAAAGCGGTGCAGGCCGTCGGGTGAAGCGAGGGTTGAGCCGCGCGGGAGTTGAGACATGAGGTCCGGGAGGTCCGTCTCGCGGGCCTTGATGGTCCGTGCCGGTTGTGCGGGCTGGGCGACCACCAACTCGGTGATGCCCGCTTCGGCCAGTGCGCCCGCGATCGCCACCGCACGCGGGTCCGGCACGGCTGCGTGGCTCACGGCTGGCTCGCCTGCCGCGGCATCCAGACCTCGGCCATGTCCTGATGGTCGCAGACGCGGCGCATGGCGAGGTAGAGCAGTGTCGAGGCGGTGAAGTAGAACGACACGATGTATGACACCGCGAGCAGGCTGACCAGGCCGGCCCAGAAATCCACGATGCGGGCCGTCGTGCGGAGCCATACATCCGCATCGGCCGATTGGAGGACGCTGGCACCCGCCTCGAAGGGTGCGCCCGTGGTGATGGATGCCAGGCCCATGGTGAGGAGCATGATCGCCCGCACCAGGAGCGCGGCCACGAGGCCCTGGGCAACGAGCAGGGCGAGGTAGCCCACGAGGCGGAAGGGCTTGGCGAGCGTGTAGGCGTAGGCACGCTGCACCGCGTCAAACGCGTCGGCGTCGTCCGCGGCAACGGCGGGGACGAGGAGCACGTGGCCGAAGGCGTATGCCGCGCAGAGGAGGGCGGCGACGAGGCACGCCACCAATGCGATGGGGAGCAGGATTGCGCCCAGCACGTTGGCGACCGGGTACGCGAAGAGGGCGCGGCCGATGCCCGCCGTGGCGGCCAGCAGCAGCCACACGACCACGAGCGGGCCGAGCACGGCACCGAGCAGGGAGCGCCAGCGGGAGAGGGCAAAGCCGAGTGCTTGGGGCCACGCGGGGGCCTTGCCCAGCGAGAACTGGCACGCCGCGGAGCGGGAGACGGCAGCGCCGCAGACGCCGAGCACGGCCAGGGCGAGCGGCACGAGCACAAGGACCGAGGCGATGCCCGCGGCTGTCGTGCGGCCTGCATCCTGCGTGGAGGCCAGGGGCAGACCAAGGAACAAGTCGCCCACGGCCTGCGCGAAGGTTTGCGGGTTGAGGTCGCGGATGGAGAGGAGAAGGGCGAAGGCGAGTTGCAGGAGGTTGGCCGCCAGGACGGCGATGGGCCCCTGGGGCGTGGCTACGGCACCTGCCGGAGCGTTGGGTGGCGCGGCCGGGTGGCCCAGGAGTGCGTGCCAGGCCTGATCGACAAGGAAGATCACGACCAGCGCGGCAGCGCACAGGCCGATGCGGTGCGGGGCGAGGGCCAGGCCGCCGGCGCGCAGCAACTGCGGCCACACGAGGTGGTCGGTGAAATCACTGAGGACCACGGGCGAGCGTGTGAGGCGCGGTGGAGCCGTGTGGATGTGGGGTTGTTCGCTCATGTTTGGCGTAGAGTGTACCGCACCATCCGAGGAACACCACCATGCCCGGCACGCACCTCGAAAGCCTCGCCCGCCAGTTTCCCACCGCTGATCTGGCGATCGCGGAGGCCGCGGGCCTGCGGGCGCAACTCACGCTGCCCAAGGGCACGATCCACGTGATCTCGGATGTGCACGGGGAGTACGCCAAACTCCGGCACGTCATCAATAACGCCTCGGGCGCGCTGCGGCCGCTGGCGGAGGAACTGGCCAAGGGGCGACTCTCGGCGGAGGCCCTGCGCGAGTTTCTGGCGGTGGTGTATTACCCGCGCGAGATGATGAGGTCCATCCGGCCGCGCCTGGCGGATGCCGCGGCACGGACCGACTGGGTTCTGCGGACGCTGCGCCTGCAACTGGCGCTGGTGCGTCGGCTGGAGGCGACGCGCCGGCGGACGGACTTTGACAACCTGCTGCCGCCAGCCTTTCGAGAACTGTTCACCGAACTGTTTGATGAAGCCGTGCGCGGCGGGGGGCGCACGGCCTACATCGAAGAGATGGTGCGGACGCTGGCGATGCACGACCGCGACCTCGCGGCGGTGCGTGCCGCGAGCAGACTGGTGCGGAACCTTTCGGCGAGCGAGATTGTGGTGGCGGGGGATTTGGGCGACCGCGGCCCGCGGATCGATCGGGTGATTGACATTTTGATGAAGCAGCCGCGCGTGAGCATGGTGTGGGGGAACCACGACACGACGTGGATGGGGGCGTGCCTAGGGCACGACCCGTGCATTCTCACGGTGCTGCGTTTTTCGGCGCGGTATCGTCGCGCCAGCCAGTTGGAGGAGGGGTACGGCATCCTCACCACGCCCCTGGAGAAACTGGTGCGTGATGTGTACGGCGATGACCCGTGCGAGCACTTTGTGCCCAAGGGTTCGGGCCTGCGCGAGCAACTGACGGTGGCGCGCATGCAGAAGGCCGTGGCGATCATGCAGTTCAAGGCGGAGGGGCAGATGATCGCCCGCCACCCGGAGTGGGGGCTGGATGACCGGTGCCTGCTGCACCGGATTGACAAGAGTGCGGGCACGGTGGAGATCGACGGGAAGGTGTATCCGATGCAGGACACGCGCCTGCCGACGCTGGACCCGAAGAACCCGTACGCGTACAGCAAGGAGGAGGCGGAGTGCATGAATCGCATCCGCCAGAGTTTCGTGGGCTCGGCGCGTTTGTGGGAGCACATGCACTGGGTGTGTCGCAAGGGCCGCATGTGGACGGTGCGGGATGACACGCTGATCTTCCATGCCTGCGTGCCGGTGGATGACGCGGGCACGCCGCTCACGCTGGCCGTGGACGGGCGCACGCTCGCCGGGCGCGAACTGATGGATGCGCTGGACACGGTGGTTCGGCGCGCGTTTCGCAAGGGGGCGGATGGGCTGGACGGTGATGCGGACTGGCTGTGGTATATGTGGGGCGGGCCGCGCAGCCCGCTGTTTGGCAAGGACAAACTCGCCACGTTCGAGGGCTACTTCGTGGCCGACACGCACGCCCGCGAGGAGCACAAGAACCCGTACTTTGCGCTCATCCACGACGCGGCGTTCGCACGCAAGATCGGGGCACTTTTCGGCTGCGGGGATGATGTGCTGATCGTGAACGGGCACGTGCCCGTGAAGGTGGAGAAGGGCGAGCACCCGGTGAAGCGCGGCGGCAACGCGGTGACCATCGACGGGGCATTCAGCCAGGCGTATGGCGATCGCGGCTACACGCTGGTGCTGGGGCCGCGCGGGATCTCGCTGGCGGAGCACGCGCCGTTTGAGAGCGTGAGCGCGGTGGTGGATTCAGGGGCGGACATCGTGCCGAAGATTTCCACGGTGCGGGCGTATGCGCAGCCGCGCACGGTGGGGGACACGGAGGAGGGCGTGCGGATCCGCGCGCGGATTGATGAACTGACGGCGCTGGTGCGGGCGTATGAGGCGGGAGAGATGGATGAGGAGGGGTGAGTGAGATGCCAGACGCCAGACGCCAGGCGTCAGGCGCGAGGCATCAGGCGACGCTGTTGAAGTCTTCTCCCACGCTCGTAGCACGGGCTTTCAGCCTGTGCCTATTCAACCTCCCACTACAAGGACCCCGGTTCGGGAGATATGGAGGCACAGCCTGAAAGGCTGTGCCACAAGACTTGGTAGGGGATTTCAGCAGAGCAGTCTGATGTCTGACGCCTCATGTCTGGCGTCTCGCGTCGCTCAGTACCCCTCGCACTCGAGGAAGTAGTCGGTGATGAAGTCGCCCACGTTGTCCGGGTAGGGCTCGCTGCACTGGGCGCTGCCGTTGGAGGTGTAGTTGCAGCGGTAGCCGTGGTGATAGGGCGGGTCGTTCTGCGGGCAGGGTGTGGCGAAGCCGCCGGGGCCGGGCAGCGGGGGGTCGGAAAAGTAGTCGGTGATGAAGTCGCCCAGGTCGTCGGGGTCCAGCACGTACGAGTTGTTGTAATCCACCGGGCAGGGCGGCAGCACCACGAATCGCAGGTCGAAGTTCCACCCGCCGCTGCCGGGCGCACCGCCGATCACGGAGATGTCCGAGATCGCTGAGGTGGCCGCGATGAGTTCGTACTCGCCCGGCGGCAGCGTGGTCTTGACGCCAGCGAAACTGCCCTCGGTGCTCTGGTCTTCGCTGCTGAAGTAGACGGTCCCCTCGGGCGTGGCGATCTGCACGAAGGCGCCGGCGTTGGCGCCGCCGGCAAAGCCCGTCTGGAAGTTGGCGCTCACGGCCTGGCTCACCGTGAACTTCACGCTCAACTGGCTGATGCCCTGGGCCACGCCCAGCACGAGGCCGGCGGGCACGTTGCTGACCGAGGTGCTTGCGCTGGCGGAGCCGATGACCTGGCTTGCGGTGACGGCGATGTTCATCGCCGCGGCAGAATCCGAGCGCTGGCCGGCGGGCAGGACCAACGGATTCGTGAACGACTGATTGAGCGTTGCGAAGGACGCGGACGTGCCGCCGAGCGTGAGGTTCGTGTTCTGCCCGAGGTTGTTGGTGAGGAAGCCGGAGGCCTGCACGATGGCATCGGTGGAGGTGACGGCCACTTGGGCAATCGCCAATTCGCTCAGGACCACGCTGGCCAGTGCCGCGGCGGCCAACTGCATCATGGTTTTCACAGGCCATTTCACTGCTCAAGCCCCTGCAAGGCGGTGCGATCGCGCGACGGCGCAAGCGGCACGACGCTCAAACGTACCACAGGTTTCCCGGTCTGCCTAGCCCGGCGCGGCAAAGGCGATGCTTACCGGCCCTGAAATGCGCGATTTCGGGCTTTGTGCGTGTCCGGAGCCGATCTGCGTTCAGCGCCGGCGACGCGCGGCCAGCAGGACCATGCTGCCCATGGCGAGAGCGGCGGACGGCGAGGGGATCGGTGCCAGTTGGAACGTGAAGTTGTAACTCGCATCGGCGAACAGGCCGCTGAAGAAACTCAGGTCGCTGGAGGCTGAGGCGCCCGCCGCGAGGGTGTAGAAGCCGGGCCCGATCAGGCCGGTGATTGGGCTGTCGGGGTCGGTGGTGGTGAAGAGGGTGGTCATGCCGCTGGTGAGCGAGACCGAGGCGTCGGCGTGCACGCCCGTGGCGGAGGCGTCCATCGTCCACATCATGGGCTCGCTGATGGAGAAGACGATGTTGATGGAGGATGTGGCCGCGGCGAAGCCCGCGCTGGCATCGTCGGCATCCACATCCGCGGCCACACCGCCGCTGCCGGTGATTGTGCCGGGGCCCTCGTCGATGCTCGCCTGCACCGATGTGCTCGCGTTGGTCAGGTTCGAGTCGTTCACGAACACGGACCCGTCGAACCCGGCGTTGAGAAGGACGAAGGCGCCGAAGTTGGAGCCTGCCATGTTGGTCGGGTCGCCCCCCACGCCGAACAGCGATGAAGAGGCGAATGCCGATGCCTGGACGCCGTTGAGCGTGAAGCCCGCGTGGGCGGCGGCGCAGAGCGACAGGCTGGCGGCGGCGGCCACGGGCACACAAGAACGTGAAATACGCATTTCCTTCCTCCTCACTCTCGAGACACACGGCCGCGGCTGGCAGCACCAGATCGGAAGCGCCGCAGATTCAGCCTAACCCATCACGACGGCGTGTGCCAGCGAAATGTGCGTGAAAGTTGCTGCGTGTCTCGTCGCGCGACGCGGCTACCCAAACAGATAGCGGCCGCGTGGTTGCTGGGGATTCAGCCGTTGACAGACGCCCGTGGTGCGGGTTGCTGGCGCGAGGCGCGGTGCCGCAATCGAGCGAGAACGACCAGGAGACTCAGCGCGGCCCCCGGGGGCGCTGGCACCGCATAGACCGTGCCCGACGCGGCCACGTAGCCCGGGCCGCCGAGGACCTCCACAGCGAGCGTGGCCCGCACGGCAAACGAGGAGCCGTCGCGCACCAGGGCACTCCCATCCAGATAATGCGTGATGGCGAGCGCTTCGCCGGGCGAGACTGTGACGGTGTGGATACGCGACAGTGTGTACGTGCCGAAGTTTGCGGGCACGCCGATGGTTTCCACATCGAGCAATTCCGCTTCTGTTCCCTCGGGCGAGAGCCGCACGAGAATCTGCGTGAAGGACGGTTCGAAAACCCTTGGGAAAGCATCGCCGCCCGTCCCCGAAGGGTCGAACGCACCGAGCACCGAGAGTGTCGAGGTGAGGCGCACCCGCCCGCCCCCGGCAAACGACAGACGGTCCCACCACCCACCCATCAGCCAGGCGTGGGTGTATCCAGCGGGCTCCGGCCCGAGCGCGGCCGGCAGCGATAACGCCCACTCGTTGCGGCCGAAGCCGACCGACGCCGCATACATCCCGCCGCTGGCGTACGCCGTCGTGAAGTCCACACGCCGCGCAGGCGGCACCAACACCTCGCCCAGCGACGAGGTGGATGTGCCCAGAGCACTTTCGTTCGCGTACAGAAACCCGCCCGCCTGCGCCCACGCCCGCGGGGCAACGCACGGCAGGCTCAGGGCCACCGCTGCGCCACAACCGATCGATCGCAACGCGTTCCTCATGTGGTACCTCGGCTGGTGGTATCGGCTCGCGTGAGGATTGGTCAGCACAGCCCCGAGGAAAGGGCGTTGCATCCTCAAGCACTCAACATGCACCGTTGACATCCCCTCCCAAACCTCGTGCAATCCGCCGCGGGATGTCTTCCCCGACCTCACTCCGCGCGGACTCCCGTTTCACGAGGCATGGAGGCACAGCCTGAAAGGCTGTGCCACGAGGATTCGGAGGCTTTCAACAGAGCACGCTCAGTGCCCGAACAGGTTCTTATCCGCGAACATGCCCTTCTGCTCGAAGTACTTCAGGGCTTCATCCACCGTGCTGAAGACGGCGGTCGCCGTCTCGGTGATGAACGGGCTGGGGTGCTTTTTGGGCTTCCACACCACGTACACCTCCTTGGTGTGCTCCCAGGCGTGCTGGAGTTCGCGTTCCACGCCGCTGGAGAGACCGGGCGTGCCCCCGGGCAGTTCTGGCACGAGGCTCACGATCATGTCGGACTGATCGATGAGTTTGAAGTCTCTCATGTAGATCTGGCCGTCGATGTCGCCGGCGATGTCCAGCACCTCGCGCACGGAAACACGGATCGGCTCGTTGCCGCTGGCCTTGGACCCGCCGAAGGAGTGGGGGGCGACCTCGATGAACTCCTTGGCCTCGCGCGTCGCGGCGATGGCCCGCTCCAGGAGCAACTTCTCGTCCACATCGCCGGGATCAAAGCAGATGAAGTGCTTGGCGAGTTCGGCCCGGAAGTGGTCGATCTCGGCGAGCACATCGGGCATGTCCACCACGTGGCTCATGGGGAAACTGGGGTAGACCTTCTTCATCTGCGGGCGGCAGACGAGCCGGAAGAGCGTCTGGCGGGTGTCGGTGTGCCTGCCGCGGCTGAGGATGTAGAACTTGCTGGCGGGGAGCGACTGGCTGAGGAGTTCGGTGGCGAGTTGCTCCTCCTCGCGCCAGACCATGCAGTCCTTCAGCGTGGCATCGATGGTGTGGGCCTTGTGCAGGCGGTGGTGCACGACCTCGATGTTGTCCACCAGGCAGACGAACACATCCGGGGCGAGGAGGGCCACCTGGTCAAAGTCGAAGGCGGAGAAGAGCCCGTGCCGCCAGCGGAACGTGGCGTGGGTGTTGACGATGATGTTCTTTTTGCTGGCTGAATCCGCGATGATGTCCTTGAACGCAGCACGGCGGAGCGAGTTCAGGCGGCTGATGGGCAGATCGAGGATGCGGCCGGGGCGCACGTCTTTGCCCTCGGCGTACATCATGTCGCCGACGTGGTAGATGTCCAGGGCCTCGCCCTGTGCCCCGGCCATGTCTGCCGCGGATTGCAGGTAGGGCTTCTTGTCCAGACCGATCTGACCGGTGACGAGGGCTCGCATGGGGGATGTTAGCGGCGGGTGGTGGCGGGAGGGCAGCGGGGTGGAGGGTTGGCGGGGTGGTTTGGTCGCGAGGCGGGCAGAAGGCGGCCGCTGCGGGGTCCGTGAAACGGGTGCCAGTGCGCTTGACAAATGTGCATTTGGAAGCCACAATGATGCATATGCGAACCACGATCATCATCAAGGACGACATCATCAAGCGGGCCCGAGAGATGACGGGTATCAAGCGCAAGACGGACCTTGTGCACGCGGGGCTGGAGATGCTGATCCAGCATGAGGTGGCCAAGGCCCTCGTCGCGCTGGGCGGCAGCGACCCGACGGCCTTTGCGCCGCCCCGGCGGCGCGTGGCGCGGCGTGCGGCAGCACGCGGCAGCGCAACCCGCCGACGGAGGGCGGCATGACGCTGATTGACACGTCGGTCTGGATCGACCATCTGCGTGCGCCGGACCCGTCGCTCAGCCGCGTGCTGCTGGCCGGTCGGGCCACCACGCACGACTTCGTGATCGGCGAACTCGCGTGCGGCACGATCCGTGATCGTGCGAACATTCTGGAGCAGGTGCAATCACTGACCCGCCTTCCCAACGTGCCGCACGCGGACGTCATGCAGTTTGTTGATCGGCACAAGTTGCATGGCCGTGGCCTGTCGTGGGTTGACTTCCACCTGCTCGCATCATGTCTTGTCTCGGGCACGACGCTGCTGACGCGCGACGCGGCCCTTGCAGCCGCCGCTGGGCGCGTGGGTGTGCCCACGGCCTGAACCTTGGTTGCTCGGAGCGCACTTGGGGGTGCGCCCGGCGCACACGCACGCCGCGCCCACTATCCTCCTGCCCTATGGCCATCCTCGTTCACGCCTCCACCAAAGTCATCTGCCAGGGCATCACCGGAGCCTTCGGCGCCCAGCACACGCGCGGCTGCCTGCACTACGGCACCAAACTCGTCGGCGGCGTTACGCCCGGCAAGGGCGGCACAAAGGATGACAACGGCCTGCCGATTTTCGATACGGTCGCGCAGGCGGTGAAGGCGACGGGCGCGACGGCGACCATGATCTTCGTGCCGCCGGCGTTCGCGGCGGATGCGATTCTGGAGGCGATGGCCGCGGGGGTCGCGGTGATCTGCGCCATCACCGAGGGCGTGCCGGTGCAGGACATGGTGAAGGTGCGGGCGATGCTCGATGCCCAGCAGAAGGCACTAGGCACTGGGGACTGGGCATCAGGGAGGAATGGCGCGGCACCAGTGCCTCGTGCCCAGTGCCCAGTGCCTGTCCTCATTGGCCCCAACTGCCCCGGCATCATCACGCCGGGGCCCAAGACCGGCGGGGGCACGGGGGCCGCCGACACGTTCACCAACTCGGGGTGCAAGATCGGCATCATGCCCGGCTACATCCACACGCACATCTCGCAGGCCAAGAAGGGCAAGGCCGTGGGCATCGTCAGCCGCTCCGGCACGCTCACGTATGAAGCCGTGTGGCAGACGTCCAACCTGGGCCTTGCTCAATCCACCTGCGTGGGCATCGGCGGCGACCCGATCCGCGGCCTCAACCACATTGATTGCCTGCGCATGTTCGAGGCCGACCCCGACACGCACGGCATCCTGATGATCGGGGAGATCGGCGGCAGCGACGAGACGGATGCCGCGGCGTATATCAAGAGCAGCGTGAAGAAGCCCGTCGCGGCGTTCATCGCGGGGCGGACCGCGCCGCCCGGGCGGCGGATGGGCCACGCGGGGGCGATCATCGGTGGGGCGGATGACACGGCGGATGCGAAGATCGCCGCGCTGAAGGCGGCGGGGGTGGAGGTGGCGATGAGCCCAGCGGATATGGGGAAGGCGATGGCGAAGGCGATGAGGGTGGGGTGAGAGGGCGACCCGTGCGCCTTACTCCAAGCCCGCAGGGCTTGAATGGAATAGCCGGGGGCAGAGCGAGCGTCGCGGCAGCGACCGAGCGTCGCCCCCGGGAGAGCCACCCATCCGTGTACGACCCCGACGGGGTC
>JBJXEW010000056.1:0-263616 GCA_046156035.1 Phycisphaerales bacterium
CATCCGCCGCACACCACCAATGTATTTCTGCGTACGCACTCAAGAATGCGAAACGCCACGCCGAATCACACACCGTCCGATTGACACGGCCACCGGATTCAGGAGCACACTCCACCGTCTCGAACACTCTGCATCGCACACCGCCGCGTGACATCATGGAGCCGTGTTGGCTCCGCACGCGTCGGCCCGCTCCCGGCGCCGCAGGCCACACTCACGCAAGGCAGGTGTTACTATGGCGTCTTACCCCACTTCCCCACGTGCAGACTTCCTCGCCTGGGCCATCAACCACGCACCGGTCTTTGATGCGCAGGAGGGCAACATCGGCCTTAGCGCCCAGCAGGTGGCGGCGTTCCAATCCGCCCTCACGGCCGCGCAGGGCACCAGCGTGGCCTTCGACAACGCCAAGGACATTGTCGCCGCCACGGCCGACCAGAACACCGCCGCCTTCGCCGCGCTCAAGAAGCAGGCCAGCACATGCGTCCGCAACATCAAGAACTTCGCCGAGGACACCAACAACCCCAACGTCTACGCGCTGGCGCAGATCCCGCCGCCCGCCGACCCCAGCACCATCGCGCCCCCCGCCAAGCCCACCGGCATGACCGTGGAACTCGACCCCTCCAACGGCGCCATCACGCTCCGCTGGAAGGCCAGCAACCCCAAGGGCGCGGCAGGCACCAGTTACATCGTGCGCCGCCGCCTCCCCGCCGACCCGGCCGGGCAGTTCCAGTTCATCGGGGTCACGGGCGTGAAGAAGTACACCGACAACGACTTCACCGCCGGGCCCGACGCCGTGCAATACACCATCCAGGGCCAGCGCTCCGACAAGGCCGGGCCGCTCAGCGACATCTTCACGATCAGCTTTGGCCGCAACAGCCAGGGCCAGCAGACGGCGTTCGTCGCCAACGAGAACCAGCAGGTGCGGCTGGCTGCGTGAGCGGGAGGAGAAGGCACTGGGCATCGGGCATCGGGCACTGGGCACTGGTGAAGGCACCGGGGCACGAAGTCGCGAAGCGAGACAAGCACAGGGGAGCCGCCCGCAGGGGTTGGCTCCCCTTTTCGTTGTGCGCCTCGGCTGCTGCCCCGCCGGGCAACATGGTCAGAGCGCATGTGGGCACAGGGTCACTGGGCGAAGCCAAGCCCTCCTTCACAGTCGGGCTGCATGTGGGCCTTCGCGCTCTTCGAGCCCCTTCGCGGTCAGTCTCCGGGTCTTCGATCTTCGGTGTTCGCTCTTCGGTCTTCGCTCTTTCCCCCAGCCTTCCTTCGCGCCTTCGCGTCTTTGTGCCAAGTTCGGCGGCTCTCGCGGCGATGGACCCTCACCCCACCCCGCCCCCCCCATCCATCACCGATTCGTCGCCGCGGCCACGCCGCAGAGTTTGTACAGGATGCGTGCCCCCACGTTCGCGTCCCATTCCGGCGCACTCTTCATGGGGCTTGGGCACACTTCGACGAGATCAAACCCTACCACGCGTCGCCCGCTGTCTGCCAGCGTTTTCAGCAGCGTGCTCGCCTGCGCGAACGTCAGGCCGCCCGGCACCGGCGTGCCCGTGTGCGGGCAGAGCGAGGGGTCCAGGCCGTCGATATCGAACGACACATACACCTGCTCCGGCAGTTCGGCGACCATCTTTGCGCACAGGTCCGGCCAGCGTGTGCCGCGCATCATCGCCTCGGCGTTGTCTTGGTCGAAGTACACGCTTACGCGGGCACCCGACTTCCGGGCCACATCGCGCTCGGCCGGGCAGTAGTCGCGGATGCCCACCTGCACGATCCTGCTCACGCCCCGCACCCCCCCAACTTCCCTCAGCACATTGAACATGATCGATGCGTGCGAATACGTGAACCCCTCGAACGCGCTGCGCAGGTCCATGTGCGCATCGATGTGCAGTATCCCCAGGCCGCTGGGCTTTGAGCCGCCCCCCGCGCCCCCCGCGTCCTTCGCCGCCTTGGCCACAAAGTCCGCGCACGCCCGGATCGCCCCCAGCGGTGTCGAGTGATCTCCCCCCAGAATGCCCGGCACCTTCCCCGCCGCCAGCACCTTGCGCGTCTGCGCCTCCACTTGCGCGTTCATCTTCGCGCTCGCCGCGTTCACCTTTGCGCACGCCTCCGCCGTCTTCTTCGTCGCTCCCCCCGCCGCGATGATCGGCGCGGCCAACTTGCGGGCCTTCTTCGAGAGTTTGCGGATCTTGCCCGGCTCATCCAGCATCGCGATGCCCGCCTTGTACACCTCGCCGAACTGGTGGTCCAAGAGGTCCACCTGCATTGAAGCCTCGAAGAGCGCCCGTGGCCCCGCCGCCGCGCCGCCGCCGTAGGAGGTCGTCGCGTCGAAGGGCACCGGCAAGAGGACGATGCGGGCCTGTTCGGGCGTGAACGGCAGGCCGAAGATGCCCCCGTCACCCGCCGCCGCGGCGTTGGGATCGAAGGCGGGCGTGGGGGCGGGCTTGGAGGGCTTCTTCGCGGGGTGTTTGGCAGCGGGCATGAGGCGAAGATAGGCGCGGCTCACGCCCGTACCATGCCGCCCGCTTGACACTCGTGTGCGTCCCCATCTTCGTTGAATCGGTCGAGGCCGCGCTGGCCCATGCGCGCGAGGCCCGCGACGGCGGGGCCGACCTTGTGGAGTTCCGTGTCGATTCGTTCTTCACCGGCGATGCGGTCGAGGCCGCGCCGCAGGCCGATGCCATCGCGGGGCTTGTGGCCGCGTCGCCGCTCGCGTGCATCGTCACCTGCCGCCCCGTGCTGGAGGGCGGCCAGTACGACGGGCCCGACGATGCCCGCATCGCGCTCTTCGAGCGTCTGGGCATCGTCTCCGCAGACGCCCCCGGCCACGCGCCGCGCTACATCGATATCGAACTGGCCACCTACACCCGCAGCGAGAACATCCGCCAGAAGGTGAACCTTGCCGTAGACCATCCCGGTCAACTGCGCACGGTGGAGACCAGCCTCATCCTCTCGGTGCACGATTTTCACACACGCCCGGCGGACCTCTTTCGGCGCGTGGAGGCGATGGTGAAGGAGCCGGCCTGCCGCGTGATGAAGATCGCCTACCGGGCCCGCTCGCTGCGCGACAATCTGGAACTGCTGGATATTCAGGCCGCCTCGCGCGAGACCGGCCGCCCCACCATCGCCCTGGGCATGGGGCCCTTCGGCCTGCCCAGCCGCGTGCTGGCGCCCAAGTTCAACGGCTTTCTCACGTTCGCCTCGCTCAGGCGTGATTCAGGCACCGCCCCGGGCCAACCGGCGCTGCGCGAACTGCTGGACACCTACCGCTTCCGTTCCATCGGCGCGGCCACGAGGGTGTACGGCGTCGTCGGCTTCCCGGTCGAGCATTCGCTCTCACCGCACGTACACAACGCGGGCTTCGAGGCCGTCGGGCACGACGGTGTCTATCTGCCCATGCCCGTTCCGCCCGAGTACGAGCACTTCAAGGCCACCGTGCTGGCGATGATCGACCACCCGTTCCTTGATCTCGCCGGCCTGAGCATCACCATCCCGCACAAAGAGCACCTCGTGCGCCTGGCGCGCGAGCAGGCCACCGACGGCGACCTGCGCTGGTCGCTCGACCTGCTCTCCGACCGCTGCGGCGCGGCGAACACGCTCGCCATCAAGCGCGACCCGCGTGGTGAGGCCCTTGCCTTCGCGGTCTGCAACACCGACGGCCCCGCTGCCGCGAACCTGCTGGCCACCGGCACGCCCAACGGCGAGGTGGTGGTGGTGGGCGTTGGTGGCACGGCCCGGGCCGTGGCGACCGAACTCATGCACCGCGGGCGGCGGGTGGTGATCGTGAACCGTACGGGCGAGCGGGCCGAGGCTTTGGCGGGGGAACTGACCGCCCACGCCGGCGGCGGTTCGGCGATCCGGGCAGCCACTTGGGAAGCAATAGACCCGGCCCGTGTGGCAGCGCTCATGAACTGCACGCCCGTGGGGATGGCGGGCGGCCCGGGTCCGGATGAGAATCCGGTGCCTCTGGGAATTTTGGGGAACCTCCCGAAACACGCCTGCGTATCGGATGCGGTCTACGCGCCATTGGCCACGCCGCTGCTCCGTGCCGCGGCTGCGTTTGGGCTCACGTGCGTGGACGGCCTGTCGATGTTCATCGCCCAGGCCGCGGATCAGTTCGAGTTGTGGACCAACCGTGGCGCGCCGCGTGAACTGTTTGAGCGCGTGGCACGCGAGACGCTTGCCGCGCGGCAATGAAGGCTGGCGGGCGTGCTTGGTGCTTGGTCTTTGTAGATTGGCGTGCAAGCGAGCGACGCTGCACGCACATTGGTTCAGGGGCGGGGGCCCGCACGGCGGGCAATCAGGTCTTGTCTCCCTTCATTAGAAGCGGAAAACGCCACAACGCCCTGATTGTCTGCTGCGCACAGATTGACCGCCTCTCTTGCCCGCAAACTGGGCCTGTGCGTGGCGAGAGAGGTTCAGCGCTTCGCCGGCCCCGCCGCGGCCCGACGCGCGGCGGCCTCGGCCAGCAGGCGCTTGGTCTCGCCCACCAGGTAGAAACTGCCGGCCACGCAGATCAGGTCGCCCCGGCCCACGGCCCGCCCCGCCAGGTCCAGCGCCTCGCGCAGGGTGGCGGTTGCCTGCGACATCTTCCCGCCGAGTTCGCTGTAGCGCTGTTGCAGGTCGGCCGGGTCCATGGCGCGGGCGTTGCCGGTTGCACGGGTGAAAATGACCTTGTCCGCCCCCGCGGCGAGGCTGCGGAGCATGGCGTTCACGTCCTTGTCCGCCGCGCACCCGAAGACGACGATCAGCGAGTCATACTGCAGGCACGCGCCGATGGTCTTCATCAGCGCCCGCATGGAGTCGGGGTTGTGGGCTACGTCCAGCAGCAGGCGCGGGCTCTGCAGGGCCATCTCGAAGCGGCCCGGCAGGCTCACGCTCTCCAGGCCGCGCAGCACCTTGGCCTCCGGACAGGCGAAGCCGCGCTCGCTGAGTTTGTCGAGAATCGCCAGAGCCAGGCCGCAGTTCAGGGCCTGGTGCTCGCCCTTGAGGGGCACGGGCACGTGCTCATAGTTGCTGCGCTCAGTGGTGAGGTTCACGCGGGCGCACTGGCCGCCTGCGCCCGCTCCGCGGCCACCGCGTGCCTCCGCGCCCCCGCCAGATGCCCACTCGAAGCGGTAACTGAACTCGATGTCGTTGCCCACCACTTGCAGCGGCGCGCCCACCTCCTGAGCCACCTGCCGGAAGACGTTGAGCACCTTGGCGTCTTGCTGGATCACCAGGGCGGGCACGCCGGGCTTGAAGATGCCGGCCTTCTGGGCCGCGATCTCCTCGATCTTGTCGCCCAGAATCTGGGTGTGGTCCAGGCCGATGGTGGCGATGGCGGCCACCTCGGGCGTGATGACGTTCGTGCAGTCGAGCCTGCCGCCCAGGCCCACCTCGATCACGGCCACGTCCACCGCCTGCTCGGCGAAGTGCAGGAAGCCGATGGCCGTGAGCAGTTCAAAGAACGTGGCCTCGCCCATCGTCGGTGCGACCGATGCCGCGGCCTTGGCGACGCGCTTGGTGAGGGCCACAAACTCGCTCTCGCTGACGGGCTTGCGGTTGATGCGGACGCGCTCGCGCATGTCGAGCAGGTGCGGGCTGGTGTAGAGGCCCACGGCGTACCCGCTCGCTTCAAGGCACGCCGCCACCATCTCGCAGACGCTGCCCTTGCCCTTGGTGCCCGCGACGTGGATGCAGCGGACTGAGTCCTGCGGGTTGTCCAGAGCCTCCAGGATCGCGACCATGCGGTCGAGTTTGTACTGGTCGCGCGTGGCGGGCGTGGGCGCGATCCGCTCCAGGTCGGTGCGGGCGAGCAGGTAGTGCCGAGCCGTTTCGGGCGTGTTGATGGGTGGCAGCGGAGCGGCCCGCGGTTTGGCCTCCACCTGCGAGGGCGCACCCGCCGACCGCCGGAGGGCCGCTGTCCGCTTCGGGGCCGATGTTGACCTGGCCTTGCTCATCTCCGTGCTTGCCCCACTCCGCCCCCGAACCATGCTCGGCGCGAACCGCCTGTACGCCGCGCGGAGACCGGCAGAGAACCCGCCGGCTTCGCCCGCAGCCAGCAAGGTACGCAGGCCGCCCGCCCGGGGCGCGGCAAATGGGGAAAGGGGCAAGCCGCAGCACCTCAGCGCGGCCTGACGGAAGGGCCCACCGGCACAGGGACGTCCAGTTCCTCCAGCGCCGCCAGCGCCCGTGTCGGAGGCGCAGCGAGACCGCACAGGCAGGTCCGGCACGGCGGACCAGCCTGTGCCACATGCGGCCCGATGCGTTGTGCTCGATCCAACAATCCAGTATCCTTCCGGCCTGATGCCTGCCCGTAGCGGCAACGTGACGAAAGATCTCTTCCTTGAAGCGCTGGAATGCCGCACGAGGGGCTGGTTTCTCAGGCACGCCGAATCCGAACCGCCCGGCATCGGCAACCGCCTGAGAATGATGGAGGGACAGGAGATTCACCGGCGCGCCCGTGGGCTTTACGCGCGGGGCATCTATGCGGGCGATGTCGCGAAAACACAGTCCCTACTCGGCAGGGGAACGGTGTCGGTCATCTTTGAGGCCGCCTTCGAGGTTGACAGGTTCGCCGCTCGGGCGGACGTGATTCTGAAAGTCAAGGGGGGAGTCCATCTCGTCGAGGTCAAGTCGAGCCTTCACGACGACGGCGGGGTGAAGGATGCACACATCGACGACCTTGCCTACACGGTCATGGTGCTGCGCAAGGCGGGCCTTCCAGTCGCCAGGGCCGAGTTGCTGCTCCTTTCTCGCAACTGGCGGCTTGGCATGCCTGACTCTAAGTTGTTCATCAGAAGCGACCACACGAAAGCGGTCATCGCGAGAGCCAGGGGCTTCGAGAAGTTGTCTTCCTCAGTCAGCAAGGCGCTCCTCAGCAGGCGTTCGCCAGCCGCCACGCTCATCCTCGGCTGCAAACGATGCGAGTACTTTGAGTCCGAGTGCTTAGGCAAGGGGCTGGACGATCCCATCTTCGACCTGCCACGCCTCAGTCCAAGCAAGTTCCAGGCGCTCAAGCAAGAGGCCATCCTCACCGTCCGGGGTATTCCGCATGATTTTCCCCTGACACCAAATCAGGCGCGAGTCCGTCAGGCGGTCGTGGCACGCAAGCCGTCACGAGACCGCGCGGCGTTGTGCAAGCTGTTGGCGGATGTGAAGTGGCCCGCCGTCTACCTCGACTTCGAGACGTTGATGACTGCGCTCCCCCTGTGGCCAGGGGTTGTGCCGCATGAACAGATCGTGACCCAGTATTCGATCCACGTCTGCGAGCGACTTGGGCGGATCCTGCATCACCGTGAGTATCTCGCTGATGCCCGAGGCGACCGGCGGCGGGACCTTGCGGAGCGGCTCGTGGCCGATACGGCAGGCAAGGGGAGCATTGTGGTCTACCACGCCGGTTTCGAGAAGAGTGTCATTGGTGGTCTCGCTGAGCGATTCCCTGATCTTCGCAAGGCACTCGTGGGGCTCCTCGGCCGAGTGTTCGACTTGGAGCGGGTGTTCACGTCGGCGTACTACCACCCCGGCTTCCGGGGGAGCAGTTCGATCAAGGCGGTTCTGCCCGTTGTGATTCCGAGCATGGGGTACGACGGTCTCGAGGTTGGCGACGGCGGAGAGGCCATCGCCGCATTCGCCAAGATGGCATCAGATGCCTGTCAGTCGAAGGAACGGGAGAGACTTCGAAAGGCGTTACGCGCCTACTGTCATCAGGACACGCTGGCGATGGTCAAACTCCATTCAGCAATGGCAAAGATGGCGGGCTAGTCCTAGCTTTTGTATATGCATATCCGGTCTCAAGACGAGTTTCAGAGGGTTTCATCATGGCAATAAGGAAGGTTCGGTCGAAGGGCACAACGGTGCGCGTTCCATCAGCACTCCTCGCGTCCGTTCGAGCGCTGATGGCCGTGGCGAAGCAACTGGAGTCGCACTCGACATTGCACCGCGACACTGATGCAAAGAAAGCCATCAAGGCCGCGACGCGCCGCCTTCGAACGATCCGCGACGTTGCGCGGCTTCATAAGAACGCACGACCGCGCCCAGGGGAAAGGTGGCTACCCGTACCAGGTGGATACGAGGAGCGGTATCAGGTCTCAGACCATGGCCGTGTACGTACGGTCTTGTCCGGAGGGGCGTACAAGCTGAAGAATCCGGGCCCCGTCGGCAAGGGATATCAATACGTCCAGTTTCACATGGGTCCTGGTACTAAGCCCAAGAATCACCTCGTTCATCGGCTCGTCGCCCAGGCGTTCAAGAAGAACCCGAAGCGGCTGCCCGAGGTGCACCACATAGACCGTCGCCTGCACAACAATCGCGTGGTTAACCTCAAATGGGTCTCTGCTCGCGTCAATAGGAAGGGCCGCCAGTTCGACAAGAACCGAAACGCGGTCAAGGTTTCGATGAAGTACACTAACAAGCAGCGCCGTTAGTACGGGCACAGACAACAAGCTTCGGAGAGTGTTTCACAGGCTGGCGATTCGTGAGCTGCGTGTGCAGGTTGAAAGGGCGTACCACACTGGCGCAGCTGGTCTTGCCTGTGCCACCGCCTCATCCACTCGCTTCCGTCGCCTCGCGCATCATCGTTGGCTGGCCGTCGCGCCTGCAAGACTACGCGCGCCCAGTTCCTCCAGCGCCGCCAGCGCGCCCCGCACCGTCTCCTCCCGCGCGGCGGTCATCGGCAGGCGCATCGCGCCAGTGTCGCGCCCCAGCGCCTTCATCACGCCCTTCACCGGGATGGGGTTCGTTTCCACAAACATCGCCCGGCACACGCCCAGCAGACGACGGTGCAGCACCAGCGCCTGGGCAAAGTCGCCCGAAAGAAACGCGCGGCAGAGGGCCGTCACGCGCTCCGGCACCACGTTGGAAACCACCGACACCACACCCACCGCCCCCACGCTGGCGAAGGGGAGCGTCATCGCGTCGTCGCCGCTGAGCACGGCAAGCGTCGGGCAGCGGGCCGCGACCTCGCCGCACGAATCGGTCGAGCCGGTCGCCTCCTTGATCGCCACGATCCGCTCGTGGGCCGCCAGCCGCACCACCGTGTCGGGCGTGAGGGCCACGCCCGTGCGGCCGGGGATGTTGTAGAGCATCACCGGCAGGCCCGCCGAATCTGCCTGCTCGCAGAAGTGTTGGTACAGCCCCTCCTGCGTGGGCTTGTTGTAGTACGGGTTCACCGACAGGGCCGCGTCCGCACCCGCCGCGGCGGCCCCGCGCTGGAGTTCGCAAGCGTGGTGGGTGCTGTTGCTGCCGGTGCCGGCGATCACGAGCAGCCCCGCCGCGCGGCCGATGCGAGCGGCCTCGGTCAGCAGACGCGTGTACTCATCGCCCTCGAGCGTGGGTGATTCGCCCGTGGTGCCGGCCACCACGATGCCGGTGATGCCCCCCGCGGCCTGGAAGTTGATCTGCTCGCGCAGACGATCAAAGTCAATGGCGCGGCCGCTCTCGGTGAACGGCGTGGTGATCGCGGTGAACGCCCCGCGGAAGCGGTTGTCGGGTCGGGTGGCCATGCACAAGTATCGGCAGGCCGGGGCGTGGGGGCGCGGGCTGATATGGGAAGGCGGACGGGACGTCCGCCCCACCGAGCGGCAAGCGGATCAGACCGGGTTCGCCACCCACGCGGCCCACATGTCTGCGTAAGCCGCTTCCAGACGGCGTGCCATGTCGGCCCCGTCGCACAGCGGCGATGAGGCCATCGTGGCGCGAAGGCCCGCGTGCAGGGCGTCCAGTCGCGCCCGGTCGTTGGCGAGCGCCACAGCTCGTGCCACGAACTCGCCTTCGCTCTCGCATGTAAGGTCGTCCAGACCCACCGCCTCCAGAATGCTCTTGCCGACGCGGCAGACGTGCGCTCCGCCGACGAGCGAGACCACGGGCGTGCCCATCCACAGCGCCTCGCACGTGGTGGTTGTGCCGTGGTAGGGGAAACTGTCCAGGGCGATATCCACGTTCGTGAACGAGGCCAAGTGGGCCGCCTTGGATTCCACCCAACTCGCCAGTTGCACCCGCTCCCGCGCGAGCCCGGCGGCCTCAAGCATCGCGAGCGTTCGCTCGCGCACGCGCGGCGACTTGAGCCCGTCGTTCTTGATGTACAGGCGTGCCCCCCCTCCGGGCACGGCCAGCACCGTGCGCGCGAAGCGCGCCAGGCAGGGGGCGTTGAGTTTGAAGGGCGCGTTGAACGAACCGAAGACCACCGGGCGCGTGCTGCCCACCAGCGGGCCTGCGGACCGCGCGGTGCTTGCGGGGGCATCATCAAGCGGCCGGTACGCGAGGAAGCACCTTCCCAGTCGCACCAGTTTCTCGGTGGCCAGCGCATCCCCTGCACCGGGCGGGTCCGTCAGGCCATCCACGATTCGATACTGCACGGTCGGCAGGGCGGTGGTGTTGGGATACCCCAGGTACGTTGCCTGCACGGGCGCCGCGCGCCTGCAGAGCACCTCCACCGAACCGGCCCCGGTGAGGCCGTTGAGGTCCACCAGCACATCGATGCGGTCGGCACGGATGCCGTCCACGATCTCCTGATTCGTGGCCCGCTCGGCGTTGCGCCACGCCTTGAAGAACGGCAGCAGCCGCTGGCTCACAGAGTCGATGTTGCCGGTGTGGTACGCGTACAGGTCCACCCTGGCAGGGTCGTGAGCGCGGATGATCCCCTCCATGAAGTACGCGACGGCGTGGTTGCGCAGATCGCTGGACAAGTACCCGATGCGAAGCACACGCGACGTGCCGCGGTCGTTGGGCCATTCGCACCGCTGCTCGGGCAGCGCGGCGGCGAGGCGAGCGCCCATCTGCTTGTGCGCCTCGAACAGCGCGTGCGGGTCGCACGCCGAGCGGTAGTGATGGTTCATCACGCACGCCGGGCCGAGGTTCACGCCGATCTCGGGACGCGCGACCGCTTCCTCGTACACGGCGGTGGCCTCGGCCGGGCGGCCCGCCTGGTTGAGCATCTGGGCGAGGGCGTGGTAGGCCGCGGCGTAGCCGGGGCGGGCCTCGAAGGCGCGCCGCGCGAACGCCTCCGCTTCCTCAATATCGTGCATGTACGCCGCGCAGCCCGACACGCCGAGCATGGCCTCCACGTTCCCGGGTTCCAGCGCCAGGGTGCGCTCGTAGAGGTCGCGCGCGGCCTCGTAGCGGCTGGTCTGCTGGTAGAGGCAGGCGAGTTTGAACAGCCAGCGGGCCGACGCGGGCGTGAGCGCGGCGGCCTGCATCAGCGAACGCTCGCCCAGTTCCGGCTGGCCGGTGGTGAACAGCAGTTCGCCCAGCGCGCCGTGCACCTCCGCATCGCGCGGCGAGCGGCGTACCGCCAGCCGCAGGGTTTCGACGGCTTCGGCCGTCTTGCCCGCGGCGAACAGGCTCTCGGCTCGCGCGATGGATGGCGACACTCAGGCACCCCCCGGTGCGCGGCACGCCTCGCGCCAAGTCTCACGCAGCGCGCGCTCGAACGCCGCGCAGAACGCTGGTGCATCGGTCACGCGTGAGGCCATGAACCGGTCGCGGATGCTCTGGCGGGATGCGCGCAGGTCGGTGGCGCGGCCGATCAGGTCGGCGGCGATGCGGACGTAGTCGTCGGGCGAGTGCGCGATCCACTCCGGAAACCCGCCGTGCGTCAGCAGGCTCAGGCCCACGCGCGCGTGGTGCGTAGCGCCGATCAGCGACACGACGGGCACGCCCATGAAGAGGGCATCGCACGTGGTGGTGGTGCCGTGGTAGGGGAAGGTGTCCAGGGCCACGTCGATCTGGTTGTAACTCTCCAGATGGTCTTGCGCGCCCGCGGCCCACTCGAGGATGCCGATGCGGTCAGGGGCCACACCCGCGCGCGCGAACCGCTCCCGCCAGCGGGCGAGCACGCCGGGGGTGTCCACGGCGCGGTTCTTCAACAGCAGGCGTGTCCCCGGTGCCCTCAGCAGCACTCGGGCCCACAGGTCCAGCAGCGGCTCGTTGATCTTCCAGGCGTTGGCGAACGAGCCGAATGTGGGCGGGTGGTCGGCCGGCGGAGCCTGGAGTCGGGCCGTTGTGAAGAGTGGCCGAAAGCACACAAAGCACCCGTCCAGACGCACCAGGCGCTCAGTGGCTCGGGCGTCCGCCTCCGGGGCAGGGTCCGTCAGCGCATCCACCAGCCTGTAATCCACGGCCGGCACGCCCGTGGTGTCCGGGTAGCCCAAGTACGTGGCCTGCACCCGTGCCGCGCGGCGTGCCACCACGCCCATGCGGTGGCCGGAGGTCCATCCGTTGGTCTCGATCAGCATGTCCAGGCGAGTGTCGCGCAGGGCCCGCACAAGCGTGTCGGCATCCGCGGCCTCGACCTGGAACCCGTCGGGGGCGAGGGTGGCCAGGTGGTCGGTGGCCTCGTCGCGTCTGCCGGTGTTGAAGAGAATGAACTCGACGCGCGCGCGATCGATGTGGGCCAGGAGCGGAGCCAGGAACCCGGTCACCACGTGCCGGTTGAGGTCCGAGGAGAGGATGCCGACCCGGAGGCGCTTGTCGGCGTCGGTCGGCGTGACGGGCGGCGGTTGCCACGGGTCGGCTGCGCCTGCACGGGCGACGGCCCGCGGCCCGAGGGTGCGGTGAGCCTCGGCGATGGTGGCGGGGGTGGCGGTCGGGTCGTAGTGCAGCACCATGAGGTACAACTGGATCATCAGCGGCTCGCCCGGAAGCCGCGCGATCGCCGAGCGCAGGGTGGCCACGCACTCGTCCACGTGGAAAGAATTGAGCAGCGCGGAGGCAATGAGTGTTTCCACCTCCGCGTCGGGCGTGGCCAGGGCGCGTGCCTTGCGCGCCGCCTCAAGGGCGCGTTCGAAGCGCCGCTCCGCCAGGGCACACACGGCCACGCCCTTCCACCCCTCGAGCGACGCCGCGTTCATCTCCACGCTGCGCTCGAACTGCTCCAGTGCCTTGGCGGTGTTCCGCTGCATGGTGTAGAGATTGGCGAGGTTGCGCCGCATGTTGTCGGTCGGCCGGGCGCTGAGCAGGCGCTGGTAGAAATGCTCGGCCTCGTCGAGGCGGTTGAGGACCGTCAGGGTCATGGCGAGCAGGCCAAGGCCGTCAAGGTCGGCGGGCGCTCGCCGCAGGTGCTGGCGCAGCACGGCCTCGGCCTCCTCGAAGCGCTGGGCCGTGTACAACGCGTGCGCACGCTGGACAGCGGGAGCGGCCACCGATCACGCACCCCCTTCTGCGCGGGCCGGTGGGCCGGCTCCGTCGCACGCACGCGCCCACATCCAGCGGTAGCGATCCTCCACCGCCGCGGCCAACGAGCCGGCATCGCAGAGGGGCGAGGCGAGCATTTGCGATCGCAGTGTGGCGCGGTACGCCCGCAGGCGCTCGGGCTGGCCGGCCAGAGTCACCGCCAGGTCCATGTAGCCCCGCGTGTCGGTGGCGATCAGTTCCGGACAGCCGACTGCGGTGAGCAGGCTCACACCCACGCGTGACACGTGCGAGTTGCCCGCCATGGCCACCACGGGCACCCCCATGAGCAGCGCCTCGCACGTGGTGGTGGTGCCGTTATAGGGCAGCGTGTCGAGCGCGATGTCCACCCGGTTGTACGTGGCAAGGTGGTCGGCCGGGCCGGCCGTCCACGACACCAGTTCCACGCGCTCACGCCCGACACCGCCCGCCTCCAGCACGCTCAGCACACGCTCGCGCACCGTGGCCGACGTCAGCGGCCGGTTCTTCAGCACCAGGTGCGAGCCCGGCACACGCTGCATGATCTTCGCCCACAAACTCAGCACGTGCTCGTTCACCTTGGGCGCGGCGTTGAAGGACCCGAACGTGATGTGGCCGTTCCGCACGAACGCCGCTTCGCCCACGCCGGGCAGATCGGCGGGAGGCCTGTAGCACAGGAAACAGCGCGGCAGGCGCACCAGCGTTTCTGTGGACAGCGCATCGGCGTCGGGCGCGGGGTCGGTCCATTCGTCCACCAGGCGGTAGTCCACGTTGGGCACGCCTGTGGTGTTCGGATAGCCGCAGTATTCAACCTGCACGGGGGCGCAGCGGGCGGCCAGCGGGAAGAGCCTCCCGCCGTCGGAGTGCCCGGCCAGTTCGACCAGAATGTCCGGGTCCTGCGCTCGGATGGCCGCGGTGATGTCCACCGGGTCCAGACTCTCCATCTGGTTGAAGGCGTCGAAAAGGGTGGCGAGTTCCACGGTCCTGGCATCGGCCAGGCCTGTGTGGAAGCCCATGAGGTGGAACCGGTCGCGATCGTGCCCGCGCAGGAGGCCTTCGAGAAAAATGGCCACGACGTGCCCGCGGATGTCCGGGGAGAAGTAGGCCACCCGGAGTTTGCGGTTGGGGTTCAGCGTGCCGCGGAAGAAAAAGGCGGGTGCGCTGCGGCACGTGGCGATGCGCGGGGCGATGGTGCGGTGCCGCTCGAACACTTCCTGTGGAGACAGGCGGTGGTCGTAGTTGAGCGTCATCAGGTAGTTGGGAATCTGGTCCTGATGGTTGGGATTGGCCGCGAGCGATTCCTCGGCCGTGCGCAGCGACTCGGCGATGAACCCTGCGCCGCTGAGGGCCGAGGCGAGGTTGAGGCGGGCTCCGGAATCGGCCGCGCCCAGGGCCACGCCCCGGCGCGCGTGCTCGATCGCCCCGTCGTACTCGCACTGCGCGGCCAGCACCGCGGCCAGACCGATGTGCGCCTCCACAGAGTCCGGGCGGAGCCCCAGCGCGGTGTGATAGTGCGCCACCGAGTCGTCCAGCCTTCGCAGCGACCAGAGCAGGTTGGCGTAGTTGATGTGGAGGGAGGGCTGGTTGGGGGCGAGGGCGAGAGCACGCTTCATGCTGAACTCGGCCTGCTCGAAGCGGGCCTGATGGCACAGGGCGAGCCCCAGGAAGCCCAGGGCCTCCGCGTCGCGAGGGTTGCGGGCCACCAGCCGGCGCAGCACGGCCTCGGCCTGCTGGGGCCGGTGGCCGAGGAGATGGTCTATGGCGGTCTGGATCATGCAGCGGCCCTGCGAGCGGCGATCAAGGGCCGATGGTACGAGGCCCGCCGGTGTGTATCGGCTCGGTGGCCGCTCCGTATCATCGCGGCGTTCATGCCCGGAGCCTCCCCACACGGCGAGTTGATCCCGCTCACGCTCGCCCACTCGGCCGATGCCGACGATGTGTTCATGTGGTGGCCCATCACCGGCAGGGTTGACCCACGCGCGCCCGGCACGCTGCTGTCGCCGCCCCCCCAACCTGCGATCGACACAGGCCGTTTCGGGTACACCGCCGTGCCCGAAGACATCCAGGCCCTCAACGCCCGGGCCGTGGCCACGGGCGACCTCGACATCACCGCCATCTCCATGTTCACGTACCCGGCTGTGCAGGATCGCTACGCGCTCACGTGCTGCGGGTGGTCGCTGGGCGATGGCTTCGGTCCCAAACTCGTCGTGCGCGAGGGTACTGGCGCCGACCTCGACCGGCTCCGCAAGGCCGGGGCGCGCATCGCCGTGCCCGGCGTGCAGACCACCGCGTTCCTTGTCCTCACCCTCCTTCTCGGGCGAAACGGGTTCGTCCCCGTGCCCATGCGCTTTGACCAGATCGCCGCGGCCGTCTCCCGCGGCGAGGTGGATGCGGGCGTGCTGATCCACGAATCGCAGATCGACTTCGAGCGGCTGGGCTTGCGGGCCCTCGAAGACCTGGGCCGCTGGTGGAAAGAGACCACGGGCCTGCCCCTGCCGCTGGGCGCGAACGTGGTCCGCCGCGACTGCGAGCAGCGTTTCGGCCCGGGCACGCTCGCCGAGATCGAGGCCACGCTCACCGCCTCCATCCGGCACGCGCTGGCCCACCGCGCGGCGGGCCTGGCCTATGCCCGCACCTTCTCGCCGCCCATCAGCGATGCCGACCTTGACCGCTACGTGAGCATGTATGTGTCGCCGCTCACCGTTGATGCTGGCGAAGCGGGGCGCGAGGCCGTGGTGCGGCTGCTCGCCGAGGCCCACGGCGCGGGCCTGTGCAAGCCCGTGGGCCGGATTGCCTTTGCGGGCGAGACATAACGGGGGGTGGGTGGGTGGTCCGGCTGTCCGGGCCGGGCCGCATGTCGCCTCTTACGGCACGGACGCGTTCGGATCGGCTTGGTTCTTGGCAATGTCGCGTGCCATCGCGTTGACGATGTCGCGTTTGCGTGCGGGATCGTGGTACGCTGCGGGCTCGCCGAGTTTTGCGAGTTCGTTAAGCGTCCAGCCGCGCAACAGTGTGGCCTGAACATTTGCAAAGGCAGGCTCGAACCGATTCGTGGCCATGGCGACAACGGACATGTGGGCGACGGGTGCGGATTTCATGATGCCCGCAAGCAGATGGTCAAACCCCACCAGGGCCTTGGCCCGAGCGGGGGCGTCTTCCTTAACGTACGCGAGATAGCCCTCAAGTACGGGACGCAGGTTCTTGCCAACGCCGCTCGCAAGGTCTACACGCAGGGAGTCCACAACCACCACGTCCTGCATCTTGTCGGGCACCGTGTACTTGGCCTCCCTCAGGACAGCCGCGTCATCGCGCCCGAGAATCGCCGCAGCGGCGACAAAGTCTGGCGGTTGTGCCAAGAGCGAGGTCCACGCCTGCGCGGCAAGAGCCGTAGGGCCTTCGGCGGAGACGACGACGGCAGGCGTACCAGCATCATCCCCGACCACGATCGCACGAGCGGGCACGGTGGCCCTCCTCGCGCCCTCACTCGGTGCCGACGGGCTCTGGCGATCACAGGCCGCCAGCAGTGAGAACACGCCAACCGAACAGGCAAGGCAGGCCAACGCGAACCGATCCATCCCGTTGCTGGCGCTCATGGTTGGGGCCCGCAGTCCATCACGCAGTCCTGACACTCGCCAGCGGCGGCACCGATACGCGCGAGGCACGCAGAGATAGTGGCAAAGCGTGTATCGCGGACGCATTGACTAAAGTCAAGATGATTGCAATCGTTGTCGTAGCGGGCCATGCACACATCCCACCAGTTGGGGGCATCCCGCACGCACTTCGCCGCCTCGTTCAGGGCACTCCCGCATGTGATCACGCACCAGAGGCACTCCAGCACACCGCCGCTCAGCATGTTGGCTGGAAGGCTATCCGCAGGATCAGGGTTGATGAAGGCCGCGAGCGCCGCAGTAAACTCGGGGGCGACCGCGCCCTGGCACTCCATGCCTAGGCGAGCGGCGAGGTTCCACACGTCGTCGTCGCTCACGAGTCCGTCTCCGTCGAAGTCGGCGTGGGCGACTGCCGGGCCACCCGCTTCGTTCTGGTAGAACTGGATGGCCATGCCGAGGTCGTCCACCGACACATCCCCGCTCGCATCCACATCACCCATGGAAATCGCTGTCAGATTGGTGCCGTTGCCCGCGGGCGGCAGCACGATCGTTGCGGTCGGCTGGCCTGAGACAAGAGAAAACAGCGTGATGACCGTTTGTTCATGGGCGTTGACGGAAACCACTGCCAAGTCCTGAGCCCCCGCGCCGCCCCCAAAGCCGACCGGGAAAACCCCCAGCCCGAAGGTTTCCAGCGCGGCGGGCGCCAGAATCTCCCGGATGAGCGCGCCAGTGGCTCCATCGATTAAGACCACCCTGCCCCGCTCGCCGCGGGGCACAAGAA
This sequence comes from Phycisphaerales bacterium, assembly GCA_046156035.1. Classification (GTDB taxonomy): domain Bacteria; phylum Planctomycetota; class Phycisphaerae; order Phycisphaerales; family UBA1924; genus JAEUIX01. The sequence continues at coordinate 17,509 of JBJXEW010000056.1, forward strand.
TGCCATGCGCCCGGTCGGCCACGCCGTCGCCCGTGATGTCGCCAATCAGCGTTTCTGGCAAAGGCACGTGCAGGGCCAAGAAGCACAGGTCGTCGTCCGGTGCCGGTTCGACATACTGCCCTCGGGCAGCTGGGACCGTCGCGATCAGGAGAAGCAGCGCAACCGCAAGCGCGGCTGCGCGACCACAGCGTGGCATCCGTGTCGTTCGGCGAGGCAGGATTCCCTTGAACATGCGAGGCTCCTTGTGCAAGGCCCCGATGAAGAGGCCCCGATGAAGAGGCCCCGATGGCCGACCCTACACCAGGTTTCGGGCCGTGTCAAGGGGAATGGACGATTATTTTGTCCACACTTTACGCCCTCCGGGCCGTGGCCGAAGTCAAACCTGCCACACTTCTGTGGCAGTGTTGCCACAATGTTGTGTCAGGCGCAGGCCGGTGCCGCGGCGCGTGCCGCGCTTTCACCCTGCACGTATCGCCCGGATCGCGATGAACAGCGGAATCTCCCGCCGCGCACGGTTCTCCGCGTCGGCTTTCGGGCCGGGCTGGCTCTCGCGCTTCCCCGGCCACTCTTCGATCGTCTCAATGAGGAGGCCGCTCTCGCCCAGCAGGCGCGCGTAGTGCTGGATCGGCCGGTGGAACGTCCAGGTGATGGCCTCGCCGCCGGGCGCGCCCGCGCTGGCCTTACCGGGGTGCATCTCGATGGCGTGCTGGCCCGTGGAGAGGTACCCATCCACACGCCGGTACTGCGTGCTGGTCTTGGCATCCCACCCCCAGCCGGTTTGTTGCGGGGCGCGAAAGGCGGGGTGGCTGAAGACCGCCACGAACCTGCCGCGTGGCTTGAGGAGCGCGGCCACACCGCGAAAGACCGGTTCCAGCGGATCGATGTTGGTCAGGGCCATCACGCACGTGGCCAGATCAAACGATGCGAGCGCGGCAGAGGGCACGAGGCCGGGCAGCGTATCGAGGGCACGAGCATCCAGCGTGTGGTATTCGGCCTTGGCACCCGCACGGGCCCGCGCCGCGCCGATCAACGCCGCGGCGGAGTCTGTCCCCACCACGCTCGCGCCCAGTTCAGCCAGGGCCCGCGAGATGATGCCCTGCCCGCAGGCGACATCCAGCACGCGCTCGCCCTCGCGCGGCTGCGCAAGCCGCACAGTTCCGGGAATGATCACATCGCGGTAGTGGTCGTTGATCTGCTCGGGCGAGAGCATGGAGTCGTACCACCCGGCGACCTCGTTCCACGAGGTGTCGATGGCCTTTGCCGCGCGGGTGGAAGTGCCCGGCGCGGTCGCCTTCGTCGCACCCTTGGCGGTGGGGGCCGTGGGCGGGGTCAATGCGGGTGAGGGAGGTGAGGGGAGTGGGGGAGACGACGCGGGCGAGGGGGGCGCCACGGTGTCAGACGCGACGGCGATCGGCGGCTTCATGCCCACCAGGCGGAAGAACTCGGGCGGGGGCGCGCTGCGGAAGCGCACGGTCTGCCCGTTGCCGGGGTGCGTGAAGCCCAGTTCGCTGGCGTGCAGGCAGAGGCGGCCCAGGGGGTCGCTCTTGGCACCGAAGCGGGCATCGCCCACGAGCGGGTGGCCGCGCTCGGCCATGTGAGCGCGGATCTGGTTCTTGCGGCCGGTCTCGAGGCGCACCTGCACGAGCGTGCGGCCCTCGCCCACGGCCACGACGCGAAAGTGCGTCACGGCGGGCTTGGCGTCGGAGTCATCGCCGGCGGCGCCGCGGAACTGCTCGGGCTTGATGGACTCGACCTTGCCGGTGGGCAGTTCGCGCAGGAACGATTGGATGGTGCCGGCATCGCCAACCTTGCCCATCTCGCCCTCGAGAATGGCGTGGTAGATGCGGTGGACGCGCTTGGCCTTGAAATCGTCTTTGAGCCAGGTGAAGGCACGCTCGCTGAGCGCGAAGACGAGGAGGCCCGAGGCCTCCTTATCCAGCCGATGGATGATGAAGACCTTCTGAAGGGCGCGGCGGCCGGGGCCGCGCGAGGCCACCTCGCGGCCGTCGGCGTTGAGGTTCGGGCCACGTGCGCCGGGGCCGGTCGGGCGGACGGGCTTCACCCAGCGTGCCCGGGCGCGGGCGGAGGCCTTGAGCATGTCGAAGAGGGCGGGGCGGTCTTCATCAGGCAGGTTCGCGGTGAGGAGGCCGGCGGGCTTGTCCACCACGATCAGGTCCATGTCGTCGTGAATCACGCGCACGGATGTGGGGAGTCGGGTGTCCTCTCGCCCCGGGCCCGGCCCGCGGTAGCCGCCCCCACCCCCTTGCATCGCTCCCTGAGATTGGTAGGGGCGCGGCTGACGTGCCCCCATCCCCTGGCGCGGGCCCTGCGAAGCGGGCGGGCCGTAGCCGGGCTTCTTGAACCCCGGCTTGCTGTACGGTGGTTTGCCTCCGCCAGCCCCGCCTGTGCGGGCCGGTGCCCCGCCCCCGCCCCCCCCGCGGGGCACACCAAAGGAGCGAGCGGCGAGGGGGCCTGTCGGCTTGCGTGAGGCGTTGCTCTTGGAGGGCTGACGGGGGCGATTGGAGGGGGCGTGTTCCGGAGCGGGCATAGATAGAGGGTAGTGGGGCTGGCGATGCCTTCACCCTCAAAACGACAAGCCGCCGGGCTCTGGTGAGCCCGGCGGTGTCCTGGCCAAGTGCGGTCGAGAGGAGTTGAACCTCCACGGCATTGCTGCCACTAGAACCTGAATCTAGCGCGTCTGCCAATTCCGCCACGACCGCGGGGAAGCAAGGTTAGCCGCCGCGCATCGCCGCGGCAACGGCGCATCACCCCCGCTCAGGCCCGCACGAAGGGGTTGAACCGCTTCTCTTTGCCGATGGTGGTGGGGGGCCCGTGGCCGGGATACACGATCGTGTCGTCGGGCAGCGTGTAGAGTTTTTCGCGGATGGACGCGGCGAGCACCTTGGGGTCGCTGCCGGGAAAATCGCTGCGGCCGACGGACCCGGCGAAGAGCGTGTCGCCCGCGAGCAGGATTCCGGGCCCCGCGGCGGGCGCGTGGTACAGCCCGATGCCGCCGGGTGAGTGGCCGGGTGTGTGCAGGACGCGCCATGACGTGGGGCCGAGCGTGAGGATTTCTCCCTCGTTGAGCAGGCGTGTCGCCGCGGCGCAGGTTACAGGAAAGCCGGAGAGGGCCGAGAGGTTGGCCTGCGGATCGGTGAGCCAGTGGCGTTCGGCGGTGTGGATGAGGATGGGCAGGGCGGGGTACGCCGCGCGCACTTCATCGACACCGGCGATGTGGTCGAGGTGTGCGTGCGTGAGGATGAGGAGTTCCGGCGTGGCACCAAGGCGTTTGGCCGCCTGCACGAGCGCCTTGCCGCCGAAAGAGGCGTCGATGATCCAGCAACCGCTTGATCCTGCGGGGCGCACGATGTAGCAGTTGGTCTCGTAGGGCCCCAGCGGGAAGGCGTGGACCTCGACGGGCGTGCCCGTAGACCCCGATGGCGACAGGGCGGAGCGACCTTGCGGGGGGGGCGGGGGGGGCGGGCTGGGGGGTGACAAAGAACGTCTCCAGAACCGGGGGGGCGGCGGGTCGATAGACTAGGGCACGATCGGACCGGAGCCCGTACCTATGGCTGCACCGTCGCCGGATATGTTCGCACGCGAGCACGAAGAGCAGGCCGGGGCGCGGCACGACCGCCTTCGCACCACACTGCTCATCACCATCGTGGCCACGCAGGCCTTCGCCCTCTCGGTGGTGGTGCTGCTGCTCATGCGCGGCGCGGGGTGGATCGGCGCGGACCGCCAGGAGACGCTGATTCTCGCGGGCCTTGCCGGGCTGGTGCTCTGGCTGATCGGCGGCCCGGCCTCGGTCCTCCTGGCGTTCATCGCGCTCGAATCCTCATCGCTGGCGCAGCGGGTGGACGCGATGACGGTCGCGGTGCGGTCCATGGCGGCGCAGTCGGTGCTTTCTGATGATGCCCGGCGCGTGCTGAACCGCTCGACGGAGCGCGAGGTGCTGCGGCGCGCGATCATGGACGACATCGGCGTGGGCGACTGGGAATCCGGGCTGCTTTTGTGCCGCGAACTGGCGGACCGCTTCGGGTACAGGGCCGATGCCGAGGAACTGCGGCAGAAGATCGACCAGGCGCGGCTCGCGTCCATCGACTCGGAGGTGCGCGAGGGGATGGCGCTGGTGGACGGGCTGATTCTCCAGCGGCAGTTCGCGGCGGCGGTGCGCGAGGCGGGGCGGCTGGCGCGCCTGCACTCGGAGGAGCCGCGCGTGGCCGCGCTGCCGGCGCGGGTGGCGGAGGAGCGCGAGCGCTACAAGGCCGAACTGCGGCAGCGGTTCCTTGATGCCGCGAAGATGGAGCAGTCTGAGGAAGCGATGAAACTGATGAAGGAGATGGACGGCTACCTCAGCCCGGCCGAGGGTGAGCAACTGCGCGAGGTGGCCCGGGGCGTGGTGGGCAAGGTGCGAGACCACTTGGGCGAGCAGTTCCGGCAGGCGGTGCAGGCCCAGAGTTGGGGCGAGGCCGCGACGATCGGGCGGCGGATCGTGCAGGATTTTCCCAACACCAAGATGGCGGCGGAGGTGCGGGGCATGCTGGACAACATCCTGGCACGCGCGAACGCGACGGCGGCGTAGCGAAAAACGCAGAGCGCAAGTGGAAGTATCACAAATGAAGGCCCGTGCCTTCGTGCCCCTGTCTTCACTTGGCCACGTGAACACGCGCCGCGGAGAAATGCTGCTGTGGCCGTGGGCCCTCACACCTTCTCAGAGCGTGCCTGCAAGCGCAGACGCTTCTTCTGGTGTCGCACGATCGTTCCCGTGGCGAGGTACAGCACATCCTCGGCGATGTTGGTCATCAGGTCGCCAACGCGTTCGAGTTCGCGTCCGCAGCGGTAGAGCAGCAGGCCCCGGGCCTTGGAGTCGGTCTCGTCGCTCATGGCCTGCAGGCACTCATCGAACAGGCGCTTGTCGAGCGAGTCGATGGCCTCGTCCTTCTCGAGGATGGATCGGGCGTTCTGCACATCCTCCGACACGAGCGCGTTGAGCAGCGCGTGGCAGAGCATGGGCACGCGCTGGGCCAGTTCTTGGAGCGAGGTGGGAATACCCGGCGTACCGCCGCTGCCTCCGCCCGCGGCCACGCCCGTACCCACGCCGCCAGGGCCACCAAGTTTGTGCAGTTTGCGTGTGAGTTTGGCGATGGAGTGCGCGTGGTCGCCCACGCGCTCCAGGTCCGCGTTCACACGCAGCAGCGTCGTCACCGTGCGGAAATCTTTGGCGAAGGGCTGAAAGAGCGTGAGCAGGCGGAAGCACTCCTCTTCGATCAGCACTTCTTCACTGTCGATCTCGTCATCGCGGCGCATCACGGCCTCGGCCGCGCCGGGGTCCATGCGCATGAGCGCATCGCTGGCGGATTCGATCATCCCCACTGCCAGGTTTGCTTCGAGGATGAGCCGCCGCTTCAGGTCCTTGATGTGGCGCGCCAGCGTCGGGTCTGGCGCGCGGGCCGCCACAAACAGCGGTCGGAGCAGTTCCGGCGAGGAGTCGGCCGCCGTGCCGGGATCTACGCGCCCCGCCGATTCGCGCGGCGGAGGGAAGGGGATGTTCTCAGGTGCGGGGTTTGCGGAGGGCATGGCGGCCAATCGTGGAAAGCCCGTTGCCTGCACACGCATCCCCGAAAAGGCCGGTGGTGCGAGGCGTGGTCGGAGCCAGTCAAGACGCAAACCCAGCATATGCCCGGTTATCGACGCTTTGGCACCGAACGCTTCCCTCCCGCCGTATGAAGGAACCGGAAAAGTGGCGGCCTCGTGCCGCCGCGGGCGATAGCCTTCATCCCCATGAGCGCAGGACCCACCATTACACCGCTCTCGTTCCGCATCGCGGAGGCCTACGGCCAGGTGCGCTCCACGCGCGGCCTCGTGGCCGCGAACCGCCCGGCTGATGCCCCGGTCGCGAAGGTGCCCGATTCCGTGCAGCGACTCGTTGGCGGCGTGGTACCGGGCGGTGTGGCCTTTGCCGGCGATGCGACATCAGCGGGCGCGAGGCCGGGCGCGAGTCTGCCGTTCTACCGCAACCCGATCGCTAAGAACGAGGCCGCGGTGGCCGTCGCCGTCGGTCGTTCGCTCGACGTGCAGGCGTAGCCTGAGGCATGTCGAACAACAGCGCCTCTGCGGCCTTGCCCCCGTATTCACCACTGGTCGAGCACTTCGGGCTCGACACGGGCCGCGTATTCCTGAATCACGGTTCGTTCGGGGCTGTGCCGCGCGCCGTGCGGGCCAAGCAGGCCCAGGTACGCACGCGCCTGGATGCCGACCCCGTCCGCTTCTTCGTTGAAGACTTGGAACCGCTCCTCGATGAGGCCCGTGCCACCATGGCCGCGCTGGTCGGCTGCCCGCCGGATGACTTCGCCTTCGTCGAGAACGCCAGCGCGGCGGTGAACACGGTGGTCCGCTCCCTGCGCTTCGAGCCCGGCGATGAACTCTTGACCAACACGCACGAGTACAACGCCTGCAACAACGTGCTGGCACTCGCCGCGCAGCAGTGGGGGGCCAGGGTTGTCGCCGTGCCTCTCCCCTTCCCCGTGCACAGCGACGATGAGATTGTCGAGACAATCGTGGGTGCCGCCACCGGCCGCACGCGGCTCGCTCTTGTCTCGCACATCACCAGCCCCACGGGCATCATCCTGCCGGTCAAGCGCATCGTCGCCGCGCTCGCGGCCCGTGGCATCGACACGCTCGTGGACAGCGCCCACGCCCCCGGCTTCCTGCCGCTCAACGTCGCCGACGTGGGTGCCGCGTACTGCGCGGGCAACTTCCACAAGTGGCTCTGCGCCCCGCAGAAATCCGCGTTCTTGCACGTGCGGCCGGATCGCCAGCACCTGATCCACCCGCTCGTCCTCTCCCACGGCTTCAACTCAAAGCGCACCGACCGTTCCAAGTTCCGTCTTGAGTTCGACTACGTCGGCACGCTTGACACCAGCCCGTGGCTTGCCGCGCCAGACGCCGCGGCCATCGTCGGCGGCCTCGTGCCCGGCGGCTGGCCCCAGGTCATGCGCCGCAACCGCGAACTGGCCCTGCGTGGCCGCGATCTGTTGTGCCGCGAGTTGGGCGTTGCGCCGCCCGCGCCAGACCACATGCTGGGCGCGATGGCCGTGGTGCCTCTGCCCGACAGGCGCGACGGCGAGCGCGGCGTAGCCGGCAAGTACCCAGACCCGTTGCAGGAGCGGCTGCTGGACAGGTGGCGTGTGCAGGTGCCGATCACCCCGTTCCCGGCGGCGCCCGCGCGCTGGGTGCGTATCTCGGCCCACGTCTACAACATGATCGAGCAGTATGAGTACCTAGCGAAGGCGTTGAAGGCCGAGTTGGCGTGAGGCACGCTGCGCTGGTGCTCTACGCGGCGATCAGCCTGTGCCAGCGACCCGGTCCGCCTCTTCCAAACTCGTGTGCCCACGCGCGGCGAGTTGCCACCCGCACTGCTGGAGTGTCATGAAGAGTCCACGTTCCACCACACGCTTGATGCCCGTAACGGTGGCGTCGCGCAGGATCACATCGCGTAGTTCATCGGTCACGTCCAGCATTTCGAAGAGTGCCCGCCGGCCGCGATAGCCCGTGCGCAGGCACTGGGCGCAACCGACGCTCTCGAACGTCTCGCTCTTGCCCTCCAGCCATCGGCCGATGCGGGAGAGTTGCCCCGCCGTCGTCCGCACCGGCCGCTTGCAGTTCTCGCACAGCATGCGCACCAGGCGCTGGGCCAGCACCAGGTCCAGCGCGTTGGCCACCAGATACGGCTCCACTTTCAGGTCCAGCAGGCGGAAGACGCTGGAGATGCTGTCTTTGGCGTGGATCGTCGTGAACACCACGTGCCCGGTGATGGACGCCTGCATGGCCGTGCGGGCTGTCTCCTCATCGCGAATCTCGCCGACGAGAATCACGTCCGGGTCCTGCCGCAGCACCGAGCGCAACAGATCATGAAAGGAGTTGCCGCGCTGCACATCCACGGGAATCTGCGTGACCCCCTCGAGGTTGTACTCCACCGGGTCCTCGATCGTCACCACGTTGGTCGTGTCGCGGTCGATCTCGCGCAGGGCGTTGTAGAGCGTGGTGGTCTTGCCGCTGCCCGTGGGGCCGCTCACCAGCAGCAGGCCGTGCTCCTTCTCGCACGTGCGCTTCACGCGGTCGTGCATGTACGAGGGCAGGCCGAGTTCGTGCAACGTCTTGGGGGCGCTCGTCCCGTCCAGCACCCGCAGCACCAACTTCGGCCCGTGCACGCTGGGCGTGATGCTGATGCGGTAGTCCACCCGCTTGTTCTTGAAGCGGGCCGAAAAGTGCCCGTCCACCGCCGCGTCCTTCGCCGCGGCCACCATGTTGCACCCCGCCCGGGCCACGCCCACGCACAACTCGCCGGTCTTGAGCGGCACCTCGGTGATCGCCGCCATCTGCCCGTCCACACGCATCCGCACGGCCGCGCGGTCCGCCTTCGGCTCAAGGTGAATATCCGTCGCGCGGCTCTTGGAGGCCAGCAGCAACAGGTTCCGCATCAGTTTCGGCCCGTCGGTCTCGGTGGTCAGGATGTTCGAGGGGTCCCCCGCGTTGTCCACCATCTGCACCGGGTCGTCCGCCCCGGTGCCGCGGGGTGCCAGGCTCTCGATCATGCCGCGCAGTTCGGCCGGCCACGTTACCGCCCCCGCCCCGCCCGCGTCGATCGACGTGGCCCGGGCCTCCGCCCGCGCTTCGGCCATGCTCTGCTCGGCCTCCACCGCGAACACGTGCGAGCCCACCTTGATCGAATCGCCCCGCCGCAGGGGCGTCGGCCCCTCGATCTTCTGCTTGTTCACCTTCGTCCCGTTGCGAGAGCCAAGATCGGTCACCACCAGGCCCCCGGCCCCGTCGGGCCGGATCTCGCAGTGCTTGCGGCTGGCCAGTTCATCCTCGGGCAGCGGGATCGTCGCGTCGGTCGCGCGGCCGATCACGGTTGGCCCCTTGCCAAGCGCGAAGAGCAGGCCGCGCCCGTCCGTGCTGGTGAGCATGTACTTGGCCATAGGCTGCAAGGGTACCAAGCCGGAAGGTCCCTAACCTACGCGCCATGATCGACCTGAAGCAACTCCGTGAGCACCCTCAGCGCTTCCGCGACGGCGCGGCGGCCAAAAGCATCGAGGTCCAGTTCGAGCAACTCCTGCGTTTGGACGAGGAGCACCGTGCCGCCCTCACCCAGCGCGAAGGCCTGCGGGCTGAGCAGAAGAAACTCGAGAAGGAACTCGGCCCCCAGATCGGCCAACTGCGGGCCACGCTCGGCGGCGCTAAGGAAGGCTCACGCCCGAACCTTGAGGCCCAACTCGCCGAACTCCAGGCCCGCCCCAAGGCCCTGAAAGACCAGATCGCGGAACTCGAGACCATCGTCCAACGCCTCGAACCGCAGGTGCAGGCGCTCCTCCTCACCGTGCCCCTGCCGCCCGATGCCGATGTGCCCGTGGGCGCAACGGCCGAAGAGAACGTCGAGGTTCGCCGCTGGAACCCGAGCACGTTCGATACCGCCAAGACCTTCGACGCCAACAAGGGCTTCGCACCCAAGACCCACATCCAACTCTGCAAAGACCTCGCCCTCGCCGACTTCCCCCGCGGGGTGCGCATGGCCGGCTCCCGGTCATACGTCCTCACGGGCGCGGGCATGATGCTCCATCAGGCCATCACCCGCTACGCGCTGGGCTTCATGGCCCACAAGCACGGCTTCACGCCCATGAGCGTGCCCGTGCTCGTCCGCGAAGAGTGCATGGTGGGCACCGGCTTCTTCCCCGCGGGGCGCGAGCAGGCCTACCACATCGAAGAATCCAAGCGCGGCGGCACGCACGACCTCTACCTCACCGGCACCGGCGAGGTCGGCCTCATGGGCATCCATCAGGATGAGATTCTCGACGAAGCCAAACTCCCCCTGCGATACGTCACCGTCAGCACCTGCTTCCGGCGCGAGGCCGGCGCCGCCGGAAAGGACACGGCAGGCCTCTACCGCATCCACCAGTTTGACAAGGTCGAGCAGGTCGTGATCTGCAAGGCCGACGAGGCCGAGAGCCGCGGCTGGCACAAGAAGATGCTCGGCTTCGTTGAAGAACTCTTGCAGAGCCTCGAACTGCCGTACCGCCTCCTGCAGTGCTGCACCGGCGACCTCGGGCCCAAGAACGCCGACATGGTGGATGTGGAGTGCTGGATGCCCGGGCGCGGCGAGGTGGGCAAGAACGGCATCCCCGCCGGCGGTTTCGGCGAGACGCACTCCGCCAGCCGGTTGTACGACTACCAGTGCCGCCGCCTGAACATGCGCTATCGGCCCGGCGGCGAAGCGGGCAAGGGGCCGACCACCTTCTGCCACTCCCTCAACAACACCGTCGCCGCGAGCCCGCGGCTGATGATCCCGATCCTGGAGATTCACCAGCAGGCCGATGGGAGCGTGAGCGTGCCGCCAGTGTTGCGGCCGTACATGGGCGGGATGGAGCGGATCGCTTAGCGGCCTGTTCGGAACGCCCCCTCCCAGAGGGAGGGGGTTGGGGGGTGGGCGGGTCTTTCCTCTTCTGAGACAGACTCGTAGACAGAGCGATACGATTCTGAGAATGGACGACCGCGTCAAACTGCTTGAGCGTGTTACGCAGCGGGCCGGCTACTGCGGCGGTCGTCCGTGTATACGCGGGCTCCGTATCCGTGTATCGGATGTCTTGGACATGCTCGCGGCGGGCGTTGACAAGGCCGAGATTCTCAGCGACTTTCCCAGCCTCGAGCCCGATGATGTCCGTGCGTGCTTGTACTTTGGCGCACTGCGAGCCTCATCTGCCGCGGAGGCTGGATGAAGCCACGCGTCGCACTCGAAACCACGCTCCTCCTCCACGGCGTGCCGCGCGAGCAGGCCGTCAGCCTCAATCGCGAACTGGGAGACATCGTGCGTGCGCGCGGCGCGGTGCCCGCACTCGTCGGCGTCGTCGGGGGTGTGCCCACCGTTGGCCTCATCGATGCGCAGTTGGCCGCCATGCTCGCCGCGCCGCGCATTCCCAAGATCAACACCGCGTCCATCGGCCTGGCCATGCACCGCCGCTGGCACGCCGCTACCACCGTCAGCGCCACCATGGAACTCGCCGCCGGAGCGGGCATCCGCGTCTTCGCCACCGGCGGCCTGGGCGGCGTGCACCGCGACCTTGCCACGCGACTCGACATCTCCGCCGATCTCGCGGCGTTCACACGCTTTCCCGTCGCCGTCGTTGCCAGCGGCTGCAAGAGCCTGCTCGATGTCATCGGCACACGCGAGATGCTCGAAACCCTGGGCATCCCCGTCGTCGGCTTCCAGACCGACCGCTTCCCCGCCTTCTACCTGCGCGATGGAGGGGTGCCGGTGGATGAACGCTTCGACGACGCGGCCGACCTCGCCGCGTTCGCACGCACGGAACTCGCCCGCACCGGGCGCGGCATCGTCGTCTGCAACCCCGTGCCAGCCGCGCACGAACTCAAGGCGGCCGACTGGGCCCTCTGGATGGCCAAGGCCGCCGACAGGGCCAAGGGCCAGGGTGCGGCCGGGCGAGACGTGACCCCCGCCGTCCTCAGCGCGCTCCACGAAATCTCCGGCGGCAAGACGCTCGCCGCCAACATCGCGCTCGTCAAGAGCAACTCCGACCTGGCCGCCCAACTGGCCGTGGAAATGGCCAAGCCCGCATGAGTGCGCCCACCGCCGCTCGCGCTGTCTTCATGCTCGCTCTGTGCGTCGTGGTGGTCGGCGCGGCGGGCAGCGAAGGGTTCGGACCGTGGTCCATCAGCGGCCCGGTGGCGCTCACCATCGGAATCGCGCTGGCCCTCACGGGCCTCACCGCTTTCGAGAAGTCTTGCAAGGTTGCCGCCCGGGTCCTCATGCAGACCAGCATCGTCCTGCTCGGCTTTTCGATCCCCTTGGCCGAGGTGCTGCGGGCCGGCCTGTCAGGCCTGGGCCTCACGCTCGGCACCGTGCTCCTTGCCCTCGCCGCGGGCATCGCGCTGGGCCGCTTGCTGCGTGTGGAAGCCCACATCACCACGCTCCTCACGGCGGGCACCGCCATCTGCGGCGGCTCCGCCATCGTCGCCACGGGCGCGGCAATCCGCGCCTCCGCCGCCAGCATCTCGCTCGCCACCGCCATCGTGTTTCTGCTTAACGCGGGCGGCGTCTACGCCTACCCGCCGCTGGGGCGCTGGATGGGCCTTTCGGAAATCCAGTTCGGCACGTGGGCCGGTATCGGCATTCACGACACCGCGGGTGTCGTGGCCGCAGGCAAGGTCTTCGGCCCCGTCGCCCTCGATCAGGCGACCATTGTCAAACTCACCCGCGTCCTGTGGATCGTGCCCGTCTCGCTGGGCCTCGCCGCGTGGACACGCCGCCAAGCCGCGGCAACTCAGGCGGTGGCCGCCTCCGGCTCCGAGCCCGTGGCCACGCCCGCCGCACATGTCTCCCTCTTCAGCGTCGTGCCGCTCTTCATCCTCCTTTTCCTCCTCGCGTGCATCATGCGTTCGTTCATTCCCGCCCTCGTCGCCGAACGCGAATGGCTGCCCGCCGGCGCATCCGTGGCCGCGTCGCTGCGGTGGCTGGGCAAGGCCCTCTTCACCGTGGCCCTCTTCCTCATCGGCACGGGCCTCTCGCGCAAGGCCCTCGCCGCCGCGGGTTGGCGACCGCTGGCGCTTGGCGTCGTGCTGTGGCTCATCGTGAGCGTCGTGTCGCTGGTGGCGGTCCGGGCCCTCATCGTGTAGCCCCGCTCTGGCCCCGCCGCCCCATGGCCGCGCACGAACGCCACACTCGAAATCATGTCCCCCGGGCTCTTCGGGCCGACAATCCCCTGCGGGCCGGGCGATTCCGCCCGCCCTTCTCCCACAGCCCCCGGCCGGAAGCCACCATGCCCGACCCCTCAGGCCGCCAAGTCTTCGAGATTCTCGTCCGTGAGCACGCCGACATGCTCGCGGCGTTCCTCCGCAGCCTCGTCTGGCGGCACGAAGTCGTTGACGACCTCTTCCAGGAGACCATGCTCGTCGCCTGGAAGCGCCTCGACGACTACGACCGGTCCCGCCCCTTCGGCCCGTGGCTGCGCGGCATCGCCTCCAACCTCGTCCTCGCCCACCGCCGCAAGGCCGCCAGCCACGGCGTCCTGTCGTGCGAGCCCGCCGTGCTCGAAGCCCTTGAGGCCGAGTTCAGCACGCTCTCCTCGCGCCCGGGAGATTCGTTCCGCGGGCGGGCCGAATCGCTGCACGATTGCCTCGCCAAACTCCCCGACCACATGCGCGAGGTGATCGAACTCGCTTACGCACGGGGCATGTTGCTCCGCCAGATCGCCCTGGCCTTGAACGCCGGCGAAGAGGCCGTCAAGAAGCGCATCCAACGTGCCCGCGACCTCCTCGCCGAGTGCTTCCAACCCGCCGCACCCAACTGAACCGAGCCCACCATGAACACCAACCAGCCAACCGACCATCACGACTCGTTCGAGGCCTCAGGCAGGGGAACCGCCAAGGAGACCGCACGCGAGCAGTTCATCCACGGCGTGCTCGGCTTCCTGCACCATGACAAGCCGCTCCGCCAGGAGCAGCGCGTGCAGGCCGTCATGCAGTCCCTCGCGGCCGCCGGCAGCACCGCAAACTCCAGCCGCTGGTCGTTCCGCCCGCTCCGGGCCTTCACCGGCATCGCCGCCGCGGCGGCCCTGGCGGCCTCGGCCTTCCTCCTCTGGCCTACCACCACCACGGCCACGTCCATGATCGAGTCGTCGCTCGACGCGGCGCGGGCCGCGGGCGACCGGCGCTACGAGATGTCCATCTTCGGCCCCGGCGGCAAGCAGCCCGAGAACGCCCCCAAAGGCACCGTTGATGTGCGCTCCTCCGACCGCTACGTCGTGCGGTTCCAGACGCCCCGCGGCGAACTCGCCTTCGGCCGCGACGATATCGGCGAGTGGACCATCCGCCCCGACGGCACCACCGACCGTCTCAACGCCCAGCGCGGCCGCCCCCGCTGGCTCGATTCGGGCGAGAGTTCCGTGCTCCTTGGCTCCGTCGAGTCGGTCCTTGAAACGCTCAAGACCGAATACGCCACCAACCGCGTGGAGGCCGCGCCCCTCCCCGGCAAAGCGGATCTCTGCAACCGCCTCACCGCCACGCGCAAGAGCATCGGAGGGCCCGAGCCGCTGCGCATCGAACTCTGGTTTGACAAGGATTCCAAACTCGTTCGGCGCATGGAGATGCACTGGCCCGAGATGAAGGGTCTAGGGGGGGCAGGGGGGGGCGGCCCCGGTATGCACGACGGTCCCGATCGTGGGCCGGGTCGCGGGCCGGATGGCGGCCCGGATGGTCGCGGTCCAGGTGGTCCTCACGGTGGTCCGCCGGTCCCCGGCGGTCCGCGTCCAGAGGGTTCGTCCGATGATGTTCCGCCTCCGCCGCGTGACGATCGGCGCGAAGGCCCCGGTGGCCGCCCCGGCAGTCGCCCCGATGGTCCGCCGCCTGCGTTCCCCGGTGGCCCTCGTCCCGGCATGGGTGGTCCCGGCGGCCCCGGTCCGCGCGGCCCGATGGGCGGCCCCGGCATGGGTGGTCCCGGCGGTCCCCCGCCGCGCTTCATGGATGGTCCGCCCGATTTCCGTGGTGGGGGCGGTGGTGGAGGTGGCCTCGGTGGCCCGGGCGGCCGTCCCGGCCCGGGTGGTGGTGGCCAGCGGCAACCGCCGCCGCCCAGTCTGGTCGTGATCGAGATGGTTGATAGTCAGCCCTTCGCAGAAAACTGGTTCACGCCCGACGCTCACGCAAAGAAGAAGTGACGCTGATCCCCGACCCACATCGGGCTTCGCGGGCACCCCACGCCCCTCCCATCTTCGCGCGCACGTCCATTTTTCTGTCTGCTCTGTCCCGTAAGGCTGCCCCGCGAGCAATCTTCCTTGATTCCCGCCCGTTTGCGCCCACACTCTCCAAGCACGGAGCCGCCAATGACCACCCGCAGCACGACCTTGGCCCTCTTCCTTGCCGCGGCCGCGTGCTCCACAGCCTTCGCCCAGCCCGGGCCGCCGCTTCCGCCTCCGCTGCTGCCGCCGCCCGTGCCGCCGCAGAACCCCATCACCGAGGCCAAGCGTGCCCTGGGCAAAATGCTCTTCTGGGATGAGCAACTCTCCACGAACAACGCCATGAGTTGCGGCTCCTGCCACACCGCCGCCCGCGGCGGGGCCGACGCACGCAGCATCCGTACGCCCGGCTTTGACGGCCTCTTCAACACGCCCGACGATGTCTTCGGTTCGCCCGGCGTGATCAACGCCGACGCGGCCAACGACTACCAGCGCGATGCCGTCTTCGGCACGGGCGTGCAAGGCACCGGCCGCACGGGCATGCCGGTCTTCACCGCCGCGTACGCCCCCGACACGTTCTGGGATGGCCGCGCCCGCAGCACGTTCATTGACCCCGAGACCGGCGCGGTCGTCATCCCCAACGGCGGCGGCCTTGAGAGCCAAGCCGTGGGCCCGCCGCTGAGCGATGTGGAGATGGCCCACTCCAACCGCAACTGGCCCGCGATCAACGAGAAACTCCGCACCAGCCGCCCGCTCGCCCTCGCCACGGCCCTGCCGCCGGACGTGGCCGTCCTCCTCACGCCCGACACGCGCTACCCCCAACTCTTCGAGGCCGCCTTCGGCACAGAGACCATCTCCGCGGCCCGCATCGCCATGGCCATCGCCACCTACGAGCGCACGCTCGTGCCCAACCAGACCCCCGCAGACCTCGCGGCGGGCGGCAACCCCGCCGCGCTCACGCCCAATCAGCGCAACGGCTTCAACGCGATGGTCGCCGGTGGCTGCACGGTCTGCCACGGCGGCTCGCTCTTCAGCGGAAACGGCTTCCGCAACATCGGCGTGCGCCCCGCAATAGAGGACCTGGGCCGCCAGATCGTGACGGGCCTGGCCACCGACGCGGGCCGCATGAAGGTGCCCAGTTTGCGCAACGTGGGCCTGCGCACCACCTTCATGCACCACGGGCAGATGACCACCATCGTGGACGTGATCCGCTTTTACGCCCAGGCGCCCGGCTCGCTCCCGCAGTTCACCGACAACCTCGACCCCGCCGCGGACGCGGTGGTGGTGCCCCCGCAGAACGTCAACCCCATCGACGATTTCCTTCGCAACGGCCTCACCGACCCGCGGGTGGCCGCACGCACCTTCCCCTTTGATGAGCCCACGCTCTACTTCCAGCGCCCCGCCGATCGGCCCGCGATCATCGCGGGCGGTGTGCCGGGCACGGGTGGCGGCCTGCCCACGGTCATCGCGGTCGATCCGCCGCTCCTGGGCAACACCGACTTCCGCCTGGGCCTGCAGGGCGGCCTCGCCGGTGCGCGTGCGCGCGTGGTGGTAAGCACCAATCCGCCCATCAACGGCCGTGTCGAGGGCGGCGAACTTTCCAACGAGATCACGCTCACCGCCGACGGCGTGGGCACCATGCACTGGAGCATCCCTACCAACACCAATCAGCGGGCGGTGCCCTTCTTCCTTCAGTGGATCGTGGACGACCCCGCGGCCGCGGACGGCTCGGGCCAGGCCCGCTCCAACATCGCCCGCATCACGCCCTTCTGCGCCGGGGCCGGGTGCCCGGCCTGCACGGTGGACTTTGACAACTCGGGCCAACTCGACTCCGACGACATCGGCGATTTCATCACGACGTACTTTGGGGGTGGTGGCCAGTACTTTCAGCGCGACTTCAACGCAGACGGCTCCGTGAACCCCGACGACCTGGGCGACTACATCACGGGGTACTTCATGGGCTGTGCGTGAGGGTACAGGTGGTAGGTGACAGGGGATAGCCGGAAGGAAGGCATCGCGCGCGGGGCACACGCGCCGTAGCGGGCGCTGTCGGCGTGCGCCGCCAACATGCAGCCGACGGTGACGGAGGGCTCTTCTCCGGTACCCCAACGGGGCCGCGGGCAATCGAACGAGCCCGGAGCGTGAGCGACGGGGCACTCTGGGCCCAAGCCGTAGCCCAAGCGCCTGCGGCGGCCACGGTGGGACCTCAGATTTCTCGCAGGCCGATTCGGCGGAGGTACTCAAAGGTGGCGTCGTAGTACTCGGGTCGGCGTGTTGGATCGTCGTGCGGCGGCGAAGTGGGAGAATGCGGCGAGCCCTCCGGCACCACAATGACCATCCCTTGGCGAGCGCGAGTGAGCAGCACGCGATAGGCATTCTTCAGATAAGTTTGCCGGGCGGCCTTAAGGACGCGGTTCCAGCGGTCGCCCACGAACGACCAGTGTGTCCAGCCGTCGGGGGTGTAGCGGAAATCGCCGTCCCACACAACACACGCCCAGTCGAGTTCCAAGCCCTGCACGTGGAACTCGGTTGCCACGTCCTCAAGAAAGTACGACGAGCGAACATCCTCCTTGCCGTCTAGGAACCAGTGGATTGGGTCCATCGGCGAGCGCACGTCAATCGCGTGCGGCTTAAGTCGCTGCGCGCGAGACGACACGACAATGCCGTATCGCTCGGAGCCGCGGGCCTGCTCCCTGAGCCACTTCTTGGCTCGCTGGAGATCGCGTGTAAGCACCATGGGATAGCGAGCGGCCACATCGCTCAGCAGCCGGCGTGCTTCCCGCTCGTCAAGGTCCAGAATGCTCTTCACGAGGGCGGAGACGCTCTCGGCCCGGAACGACCGCATCGACACCGCAAGGTGCAGGTCGGCGTTGGGATGAACGTTGGGCCGACCCCGCAGCGATTCAAGCGAGGCGCCCGTGCCGTACTCCGAATCTTGCAGCCGCGGGGAAATGTGAATGTGCCACTCGGGGAACGCGCGCAACAGCGATTCGACCCATTCACCGATTCCGGCCTCGCCGGTGTTGATCTCCTGCCCCCCGCCAACAAGGCACACGACCACCGCCCAGTCGGGATGACGATCCAGGCACGAGATTAAGAACTCAGGCTCGGACTGCGAGAAGTTGGGCTTGCCCTTCTTGCGGGCCATGAAGTTGGCCGTCTTGTCGAGGTCCCATGCCCGCTGGGCCTCATCGAAGAGCGCAACGTGCTCAATGGGCGGACCGCGGTCAACAAGGCACTCGTCCCGAAAGTGGTGGACGTTCTGAATGAAGCCCTTTACGCGACTCAGGGCCACACCCTTGCGCACCCTCTCGCCCGTGTGTTTCGCACGCCGCACGTGGTCGCGGGCCAGCGCTTCACGCAGGACAGCGACCAAGGGGCCATTGCCCGAAAGAAAGACGCTGTAGAGTTCGCTCGTCAGTTCGCTGTGCTGCGTCGCGATGTTGAGGCCGACCAGCGTCTTGCCGGCGCCCGGAACACCCGTGACAAAGCAGATCGCTTTGCGCGAGTGCTCTCGCGACGAACGGATGATGGCGGAAATCGCCTCCGATGTCTGCGTCAGGTTGATGGCGCTCGCATCGCTCCGGGAGATATCAGCGACGGCGTGGCGACCGTAGAGGGCCATGGCGGCTTCGATGATCGTCGGCGTGGGGCGGTACCGCCCGGCGTCCCAGTCCGCCCCGTCGATTGGATCGCCCTCGCAGAACTCGAGCACGCGTTCGATCACGCTGCCGAGGTCCTCGGTTGTCGTGTGGATCGGCAGCAGCACGCCATCGCCGTGCCCCGTGGTGGCGATGGCGGTCGCTGCGTTGACCGATTGCGTGGCGATCAGAATCGGCGCCACCGGTTTGTTGTGGCTCGTCTCGTGGAAGTTCTTCAGGTCCAGCGCGTAGTCCCACACCTGCTCGTTGGCACTGGCCACGAACTCAGCCTGCCCTACCTTGAACTCCAAGACGAAGACCACGTGGCGGAGCACGGCGACAACGTCCACGCGCTTGCCCACTCGCGGCACGGCGTACTCAAAGTAGACCTTGCCACAACCGCGGTACGGTTCCAGCGTACGGCGCAACACCTGAATCTGCGCCGTCCACGCGTCGCGCTGGGTGGTCTCAACCGCGAACGTGCTGCCGCGTGTGAGTTGTCCAAGAATGTGATCCGTATCGCGGTCGAGAAAGGTCTCGATCAAATCGGAATAGAACGCGCGGTTGATCAAGACCAATCTCCGCACCGGAGGCTACTGGGTGTGGCAAGGAGGCCGACAACCGGGATGACCGAAGCCGCTGGGCCGCGTGGCATG
This sequence comes from Phycisphaerales bacterium, assembly GCA_046156035.1. Taxonomy (GTDB): domain Bacteria; phylum Planctomycetota; class Phycisphaerae; order Phycisphaerales; family UBA1924; genus JAEUIX01. Next base: position 36,547 of record JBJXEW010000056.1, read on the forward strand.
TCGTGGAACGTAGCCGATGCCAGAGCGACACGCGCGGGCGGGCCTCCCCACCGGCAAGGTTGCCTGCCCGCCTACCGCGTCCCCGGTGCCCCTGTGCCCGGCGGCGGCGTGGTCCCCGGCGCTCCCGTCCCCGGCTCGGCCGCGGGTGTTCCCGCGGCGTCTGGTGCCGCTCCCGGCCGTCCCGCACCTCCCGCACCACCCCGGCCGCCGCGCGGCCACTCGTTGTCCGCAGGGCGCGGCAGGAGCGTCGGGGCGCACGCAAGGTTGTACGCTGTCACCGCCGCGCACGTTGACGACTGCTGGAGATACTCAGGAATCGCCTGGTCCAGCCGGTCGTGCTGCGTGTGGTGCGTGTAGTTGTAATCGGCGCGGCCCACCTCGTCCCAGAAGAAGCCCGGCACCTTCTCGCGGATGAACGCCGCGTGGTCGCTCCCCATCACCTGGTTGAACGTCTTCTGCCGGTGGATGTTCACGTCGAGGAACTTCTTGTCCGTCGCGCTGTAGAAGAGGCCGTTGACGGGCGCGGTCGCCGCGGCGAGGTAGGGCACCTGCGAGTCCATGCAGGCCAGGCCGCCCTCGTAGTTCGTACCGCCGTCGTCCACCAGCACCGTCGACACCTTGTCGAGTTGGCCCTTCTCCTTGAGGTGCTTGACGTACGCGGCCGCGCCGAGCAAACCCTGCTCCTCGCCCGTCCACAACACGAAGCGGATGGTGCGCTTGGGCTGGGCCTTGGCGGCCATGAGGATGCGGGCCGCTTCGAGCGTGACCGCGCTGCCCGTGCCGTTGTCGGTGGTGCCCTGTGCACCGGGGCCGTTCCACGTGTCAAGGTGGCCCGAGACGATGACGACCTCGTCGGGCCACTGCGTGCCCTTGATCTCTGCGACGGTGTTGTAGACGGGGATCGGCCCCTTGGTGAAGGTGCTGCTGAGGTTGAACTCGGCCTCCACGGGGGCCCCGTCGGCCAGCGCGGAGTTCATGCAGTCGTAGTCGCTCTTGCGCACGGTGGCGATGATGTCGGGCGAGAGATTGGCCAGGTCCAGGTCTCGCCAGCCGGGGGCGCCGCCGGTGATGACGAGTTCATTGCTGGAGGCGAGGATCCAGCCGGCGGGCTGGAGCGCCAGCACACGCTCCTCCATCGCGGGGCCCTTCTTGGGGTCTTCGGGCTTGACCTTCTTGCCCAGGTAGGTGATGGTGCCGCCGTTGTCGGGCAGGACGGTTGTGCCCTTGAGCGTGTCGCCCTCGAGTTTGACGGTGTAGTCGCGGTCGCCGCGGGCAGACTCGGTGCGGAACTTGAGTTCGCCCGTCTCGGGGTTGAACGTCGCGTTCACGAGTTGACTCGTGCGGAAGCCGCCCAGCGAGATCGTGCCCGTGACGGTTTTTGGGTCGGTCAGGTTCACGTCCAGCGTGAACATCATGCCGTCGGGCATGGGGCCGCCGGAGACCGCGCCGTCGTAATGCGTGATGGCCTTGTCCTTCTCGGCGGCGGCTGCGGCCGTGGCGGCCGCGTCGGCGGTTGCGGCATCGCCACCCTTCCACCGCTTGCGGATGTCGGCGAAGGCCTGCATGCGGCCCGAGGCGCTGCTGCCGATGCCGCGGCGGCCGGCGGTGTTGGGCTTGACCAGCACCCACGCCCCTTTCACCTTGTCTTTGGCGGCCTCGAACTGCTCGTCGTTCTCGGGCATCTTCACGACGGGCGCCCGCACGGGGCCGCTGGTGCCGCTCGTCCACGCGAGCGTGGTGAACTCCATCTCGCGGAGGGTGCGGTACTCGGGCGATTCGCTCCCTGGGTTGCGGATGGCCATGACCTTGGCGGTGGAGGGGCCGCGGTCGAAGCGCGTGGCGATCTGGCCCCATTGCCACAGGCCGCGCAGAGTGGGGTCGGAGGTCGTCTGGCTGTCTGCGCCGGAGAAGGGCGCGATGGACAAACCCCACGCTTCGAACTGGTCGCGCGTCCACTTGTTGGCGGTTTCGAGGTTGGTGGAGCCGGTGAGGCGCGTGCCGATGTTGCTCGAGAGGTGCGCAAGGTGCTCCATCACCTTGTTGCGGTCCTTGCCCTCGGCGACGATGCGGGCGACCGTGGCCTTGTCACCCATGGCGACGACGGGCACGGGCTCCTTCTTGCCGTCGATCACCGCGTACGAGCCGGGGCCCTCAAGGCTGGCGGGCGCGGCGGGGGGGGTGGCCGTGGTTGTTGTGGAAGAGGCTTTGGCTGACGTGGCGGACTTGGGGGCGCACCCGCTCAGCCCCGCCCCGATGCTGCACAACCCGCCCGCGGCGACGAGCAGGGCGAGAGCGGAGCGTGTGAGCGTGTGCGTGCGGTCGCGGCGTGTGGTGGAGGGCATTTGAGGGGGCTCCGTGAGGGGAGGGGGGGCAAGGGGTGGGGATGGAAGGGGGCTGTGGAAGCGGGCTGGGAAGGGAATGATACAGGGAACAGGGGCGGACTGTGGCAGGAAGGGGCGAGGGCCAAACGGCCAAATAAGCAAAGGGCCAAAGGGCCAAATCCGTGCCCGGAGGCGTGAGCGGAGAGGGGAGGGCCTCGACCGACCCACCCGAGCGACCGGCTACTTCCGCATGCCGCGGGCCTGGAGTTCTTTGAAGCGCTCGCGGTAGGGAACGCTGTCCCAGATGCCGACGGTGTCGTCGTAGCTCACCGTCACGATGCGTGTGCCGTCAGGGCTGAACGTGGCCGAGTCGATTAGACCGGTGTGAACCTTCAGTTCAGCGAGGCTCGCGCCCGTGGCCGCGTCCCAGACTCTCGCAGCTTGGTCGTGGCCCGCCGTGACGACCCGTGTCCCGTCCGGGCTGAACGCCGCGGACAGTACCGATGCTGCATGCCCTTTGAGCTCGGCGATGCACGCCCCAGTGGTCGCATCCCATACGCGTGCGCTCCTATCCAATCCCCATCGGAGCACCGCACCCGTTGCGGTGATAACGCGTGTGCCATCGGGGCTGAACGCGGCGGACCGGACCTGGTCCGTGTGCCCCTCCAGCTGGGCGAGGCACGCGGCCGTTGCCGCATCCCAGATGCACGCCGTCTTGTCGCTTGATGTCGTGACAATGCGAGTGCCGTCGGGGCTGAACGATGCAGACGTAACGTAGTACTTGTGCCGCTTAAGTTCGGCGAGGCACGTCCCTGTGGCCGCATTCCAGACTCGCGCGGTGTTGTCAGATGATGCCGTGACGACCCGTGTGCCGTCCGGGCTGAATGATGCGGAGTTGACCCGGTCAGCGTGCCCCTCAAGCCTAGCGATGCTGGTGCCCGTGGCCGCGTCCCAGACGCGGGCGGTCATGTCGCTCAGTGCGGTGACGATGCGCGTGCCGTCTCGGCTGAACACGGCAGACACAGTGACGGTCTCCCTCTCATCCGTGCTAATGGGACTGGTGATGTCAACCCCCGTGTGCTCCTTCACCTCAGCAAGGCTGGCACCCGTGGCCGCGTCCCACACCCGCGCCGACTTGTCCCACGCCGCTGTGACGATGCGTCTGCCGTCGTGGCTGAACGATGCCGACGCGATGTGGAACCAATGCCCCTTCAGCTCGGCGATGATCGTGCCCGTGGCCACGTCCCACACCCGCGCGGTGTTGCGCTCGTTCGCCGTGACGATCCGTGTGCCGTCCGGGCTGAAGCCCGGGGAGCTGAGTGCGCTAGCGCGCCCCACCAAATCGGCGACGTCGGTGCTGGCGGCCCCGTCCCAAACCCGCGCGGTGTTGTCCTCGCTTGCAGCGACGATGCGCGTCCCGTCAGGGCTGAAGGCCGCAGAGCGTACCGCGCTCGTGTGCCCCTTCAACTCGGCAAGGCTGGTGCCGGTGGCCGCATCCCACACGCGTGCGGTGTTGTCCCTGCTCCCCGTGACGATGCGGGTGCCGTCGGGGTTGAACGCGGCGGAAGCGACCGAATCCGTATGCCCCTTCAGTTCGGCGAGGCTGGTGCCGCTGGCCGCGTCCCACACCCGCGCGGTCGTGTCGTAGCTTGCCGTGACAATCCGTGTGCCGTCGGAGCTGAACGCGGCGGAAGCGACCCAGCCCGCGTGCCCCTTCAGTTCGGTGAGGCTCGCGCCGGTAGCCGCATCCCACACCCGCGCGGTCTTGTCGGAAGAGGCCGATACCACGCGTGTGCCGTCGGGGCTGAACGCGGCGGAGACGACGCTGCTCGTGTGGCCTTTGAGCTCGGCGAGGCTCGAGTCCGCCTCTGCATTCAGCCACTTCCACTCCCACCCCCGCAGCCGCTCCGGGCAGGCGTCAAGTCGCTGGCGCAGCCGGTCAAACTGGCGGTTCTCCATCGCGGCCTGTGCCATCTGCACGTTGGCCACGTACGAGTTGTTCTCGATCTCTTCGCGGGCCTTCACCTCAGCCGCGCGAGCGGTGTCCGCCGCGGCGCGTGCCGCCTCGGCCTCGGCGGTCTTGGCTTCCGCGACTGTCCGTTTCTCGTCGGCATCCTGCTTGGCGAGTTGCGTGGCGGCCTCGGCCTTGGTCGCCGCGTCGGCGCGCTCGTTGGCACGCAGGTACTGCCACGTTGCCAAGCCCAGGCCCACCACCAGCGCCAGCATCACCGCGCCCACGGCGAACGCAGGCCCCTTGTTGCGGCGTGCGAACTTCTTGAACCTGTACGCCGCGCTCTCCGGCCCCGCCTCCAGAGCCTCACCCGCGAGGTATCGCCCAATGTCCTTGGCCAGGTCCGCCGGTGTGTCGTAGCGCTCGGTGCGGTCTTTGCGCAGGGCCTTGAGGGGGATCCAGTCGAGTTCGCGCCGCAGTTCGCGGGCGAGTTGCTCGCGCGCCATCACACGGTGGCGGGCGATTCCCTCGCCGGTGGCCGCGTCTGCGGTGGAGAGGCGTGTGCTGGGCTTGGGGGCATCCTGCTCGCGGAGAACCTTTCGGATGGCGTCGTAGCCGGCCGCGCGGAGGGCCCGGGCGTCAAAGGGCAGCAGGCCGGCGAGCAACTCGTACAGCACCACGCCCAGCGAGTAGACATCCGTGCGCGTGTCGATGTCCGTCGCGCCCATCTCCGCCTGCTCGGGGCTCATGTACTCGGGCGTGCCGATGAGTTGGCCGGCCTCGGTGAAGACCGACTGATCGGTGAGCGTGTGGCTCACGGCCTTGGCCACGCCGAAGTCGATGATCTTGGGCGTGGGCGTGCCGTCTCGCACAGCCACGAGGATGTTGGAGGGCTTGATGTCGCGGTGGATGATGCCCTTGTGGTGGGCGTGCTGGATGGCCTCGCACACAGGAATGAAGAGTTCCAGCCGCTGCCGCACGGAGAGGTTGTGCCGATCCGCGTACGTGGTGATGGGCTCGCCGGGGACGTGCTCCATCACGAAGTAAGGCCGCCCCGCGGGCGTCGCCCCCGCATCAAAGACCTTGGCCACGTTGGGGTGGTTCATCACCGCCAAGGCCTGGCGTTCCTGCTCGAAGCGGGCGATCACGCCGCGCGTGTCCATGCCCGCCTTGATGATCTTGAGGGCGACGCGCTGCACCATGGGCTCGCGGCGTTCGGCCAGCCAGACCTGCCCCATGCCGCCCATGCCCAGCACGCGCAGAAGTTTGTAGGGGCCGATGCTGTCGCCCGAAGTCCCCTCGCTGGGGATGGCGGGCGGTGGCACCGCGGGTCCGGTGCCGAGCGTCGACCGCGCGGCCGCGCTCGGATCGGGATCAGGCGCGCGGTGTGCGGGAGGCAGACTCATGGTGCGGACGCTCGCGGCCCCCCTTCGCCCCCCGCCCGGCCAGAGTGTAGCAAAAGCGGGGGGTGGCCTTGTTCCCCCGCTCCGTCACTTCGTCACTTCGTGCCTCCGTGCCTTCGTGCCTCCCCTATATCCCCGCCCCCGCGCCCACCAGTTGCCGGTCCTCGGTCACACCCGCATACTGAGGGATGTTCTCCAGTTTGGGCGAGGCGAAGTCGTACGTCGTCATGCGGCTGATGGGCGGCGAGTAGATGTGCAGCGTGATGAGGTCACTCCCCGGGGGCTGCATGTTGGCCACCTGGTGGATGTCGTGGTCTTCGGCGGAGCAGATGTACCCCGGCGGCATGGGCGTGGTCTCGCTGGGGCAGATCAGGCCCGCGGGCGTGGGCACGAAGCGGATCTCGGTGCCGGTGCCGTGCACCACGCGGAAGGCGCACGACACCCCCCGATGGTCGTGGATGGGCGTGCAGTCTCCGCTGCGCCAGCAGAGGGCCAGGAGTTCGTAGTGGGCCGTGCGCTTGATGGTGTTGCGCTTATAACCCTTGGAGCCGAACGTGCAGGCGGCCTCGATGTCGGCCCGCTGCACATCCAGCGTGCGCAGCATCGAATCGAGCACCGTCAGGTCAGCGCGGCCGGTGAGGCCGTCGAGATACTCAACGAGCGCAGCGAGTTTGGGGTAGTCGCAGTCGGCCATGCGCGGGGCTCCTCGGGCACCAGATCATGCGCCCGAATCGGGGAAGGTCAAGGTGGCGGACGCCCGGGCATCCCCTCCGCTCCCAGCCGAGGGGGTGGCTGAGGCCGCCGCGGCCGAAGACGGGGGAGGCCATCTCACGCGCCTCCCCCGGCCCTCCGGGCCACCCCCTCCGGTGTGGACCGGAGGGGGATGAAAGGCAAGCAGCGGAGGGTGATGAAGCCCCGGCCGTCAGAGCAGCCGCGCGTCTTTGCACGCGGGGAAGGTGGCCCGCCAGTGGCGGAGGGCGGGCAGGTCGATATCGACGCTCAGCACGCCGGGGCCGTCGGCCAGTTCGCCCAGTGTCTCACCCGTGGGGCCGAAGGCCATGGTCCCGCCGGAGTAGGTGAGGTGCGGGTCGCTGCCGGCGCGGTTCACGCACAGAACAATGGCCTGATTCTCGATTGCGCGGGCCCGGGCGAGTGCTTCGCGGTGCAGGGCACGGGGTGCGGGCCAGTTGGCGCCGATCGCGAAGAGTTCGGCGCCCATCGTCATGCCGCGGCGAAAGAGTTCGGGGAAACGCAAGTCGTAGCAGATGGCGGGGCACACGATGGTGCGCTGGGCCGGGTCGCTGGCTGCGTGCCACGGGTAGGTCATCACCCGGTCTCCGCCTGAGAATCGCTCGGTCTCTTTGCCGAACGAGAAGGGGTGCACCTTGTCGTACTCGGCCAGGAGCGAGCCGTCCGGAGCGAGGATGGTGGCACGGTTGCGGCCGCGATTGTCGGGCCCCAGCACGGTGCGTGAGCCCTGCACGATCGCGGCCGTGCGGCGTGCGAGCGTTTGCAGGTAGCCGAGCGTGGCACCGTCGCCGTCGGCCGTGGCCTCAAGGTTGAACGAAAACCCCGTGTCGAACATCTCGGGGAGCACGACCAGATCGCCCGGCGCGATGGACGCGGAGGCGACGAGGGCATCGGCGCGGCGGTAGTTCTCCGCCTTATCTTCCCACGCGGTGTCGGCCTGCACCAGATGCGCTCGCATGAACGCACGGTAGCCCCATGCGTCTGTCGATACCATTGGGGGCGATGGCCGCGGACACCATGATTCAACCCGGTGCGAGGCTGGTGCTGGCGAGCACATCTCCCCGCCGGCGCGACTTGCTCACCCGTGCCCTGGGCGAAGGCGGCTTTGATGTGATCGACCCGGGCGTAGACGATGGTCAACTGAGGCTGGGCGGGGGCGTGAGTGGGGGGCCGGGGGGTGGTGGCGCGGCACCGCCGGGAGAGTGGGTGCGCATGCTGGCGTATCTCAAGGCCCGCGCTGGCGCGGAGAGGCTCGTGCGCGAGGGGCACGCGCGGCCCCAGATGTGGGTGCTGGGCGCCGACACGCTCTGTGCCCACAAGGGTGAAATCCTCGGCAAGCCGCGCGATGCGGCCGATGCGAGGGCCATGCTCGCGCGCCTCATGAACGACCGGCACGATGTGCTGACGGGCGCAGCGCTCATTCCCGCGCTGCAATCGCCTTCTCAGGCACGCGGCGGCATCGCCGGTGAGAAGAGCCTTGTGGACCGGGCCGTCTCGCACCTGGGCCCGCTCACGAGCGAGCAACTGGATTCGTACATCGCCTCCGGTCAGTGGGCGGGCAAGGCCGGCGCCTACAACCTTGAGGAACGCGCGGCCGCGGGGTGGCCGATCCGCGCGGAGGGCGATCCGACGTGCGTGGTGGGCCTGCCGATGGTGGCCATCGAGCCGTGGCTGCGCGCGTTCCGGGCACCTGCGGACCCACGCGCATCGCTTCAAGGGGCTGCCGCGTGATCGGCAGCCTGGCACTGGCGCCGGACCTGGTCTCGCCGTGGGTGGCCGTGCCTTTGGCGATGGCCCTGATGTTCCTTGTCGCCGGGCACGTGCTCGCGGTGCAGCGCACCCCCATGCCCGCCAGCCGCAGGCGCATCCGCACGGCCAGCGGCCTGCTCATGCTTGTGGTTGCCCCACTGCTGGCCCACGCGATCTCGACGGGCCCGGGCACCGACCAGCCGCGCCCGATGGCGGTGCTGTGGCTCTTCATCCTCTCCATGCTCGGAATGGTGGTTGCACTGGCGCTGCTGGACCTTGTCAACACGCTGCGCTTGGCGCGCCACGGCCGCGCGGGCGCGCGCGGTCGGGTCCGCGGCCGCTTTTCGAGGGGCCGCGCGTGAGCGCCGCCGGTCGAGTTCCGCAGCGAGGTCCGCTGGGTGTGCGTTTGGGCCCGCTGGGCACGCTGCTGGGCCGCGTGGCCGAGCCGTTCTATCGCGGGGCGGTGGCGCTGCGGAACCGGCGCTACGACCGCGGGCGCGGCGTGCACGCCTTGCCCGTGCCGGTCATCAGCGTCGGCAATCTCACGGTGGGCGGCACCGGCAAGAGCCCCATGGCCGCGTGGGTGGTGCGGGAGGTCCAGCGGGCCGGCTTCCGCCCCGCCGTCGCCATGCGCGGCTACGGCGCGAAGTGGGGGGGCGCGGGCTTCTCCGACGAGGCCGAGGAATACCGCCTGAGTTTGCCGGGCGTGCCCGTGGCGGTGGGGGCCCACCGCCTCTCGGCCATCCGCGCAATGTTCGGGGCGACCTGGGGTGACGGTGGCGGCCGCGGCGTGGAGTGCATCGTGCTGGACGACGGTTTTCAGCACCGCCGCTTGCGGCGAGACCTTGACATCGTGCTCATCGACGCGACCCGCGACATTCTCTCCAACCGCCTGCTGCCCGCGGGTTGGCTGCGCGAACCCATCGAGTCGTTGCGGCGTGCGCAGGTCGTCGTCCTGACGCACATGGAGGCGGCCGATGAGCGGCTGGTCGATCGGCTCATCCACCGCATCCGCGCCGCCCGCGGGCCGGCCGACCCGGTGCGCTGCCGCCACGAGTGGACCGGGCTCGACGGCCTGAGCGGCTCCGACGGCGACACCACCGTCTGGCTGCGCGGCCGCAAGGTGCTGAGCGTGTGCGCGATCGGCAACCCGCGGCCCTTTCTGGCCCGCGTCCGCCGCGAGGCGGGCGAGTCGTGCGTGGTTGGCGAGATCGTGCTGCCCGACCACGACCCCTTCCACGAACGCACCGTTGCGCGCGTGATCGCGGAGGCACGCGGGTCGGGCGCCCAGGCGATTGTCGCCACGAACAAGGACTGGGCCAAACTCAAGCGGGTGCCGCCGGAGCGCTGGCCGTGTCCGGTCGTGCGGCCGCGGCTCACGATGCTCTTCGACCACGGGGAAGACGAACTCCGCGCGGCGGTGGCGGCGGTGCAGCGACGGGAGGGGGCCGATGCCGGCGGCTCGACCACGGTTGGCGGCGAGGTGGCCCGTGTGTGACGGCGTGCGGGCAACGAAAAGACCCCGGCTCGCGCCCGGGCCTGGTTGAGCGGCGCAGCGGCCGTCGATTACTTCTTGGCGTCGGGCGCGGGTTGCGGGGCCGGTGCGTCCTTCTTCGCGGCGGCGGCATCAGCCGCGATCCGGGCCTTGCGCGCGGTGAGAAACTCGATGACTTCTTTGGGGGAAGCACGCTTGGTGTAGTCCTTGTCGGCGTGGGCCCACAGGACGGTGCCGTCGGTGTCCACAACAAACGTGGCGGGGACGGGCAGGTCCCACGTGCCGCGCGAACTGCGGTCGGCCAGATTGAGGCCGGCCTTCGTGTAGTTGGCCTGGGTCTCCGCGTCCAGCGTGAAGTTCACGTTGAAGGCCTTGGCGGCCTGGCCCTCATAGTCGGTCACCAGGGGCATCGCGAGGTTGTGCTTCTTCTGGACTTCGAGCAGATTGACGATCTTCTCGGGAGAGATGGCGACCAGGTTGGCTCCCGCTTGCCTGACGGCGTCGAGGTTCACGCTCCAGAGTTTGAGGTTCTGCACGCAGTAGGGGCACCACCCTCCACGGTAGAAGACCACGACGGCCGGACGGTTCTTGTAGTTGATGCTGAGTTTGCTCTCCGCCCCGCGGATCTGGATGGTCGAGATGTCCGGAAGTTTGAAGCCCACGGGCACGCCCGGCACCCACGCCGCGCCGTCGGCCATGGCGGGCTCTGCCGCTGCGGGCGCGGATGCTGTCGGCGCGACCGGTGCCGCGGCCGGGGCATCGGCCTTGGGTGCGGGTTGCTGGCTCGCCGCCAGTGAAAGCGCAGAGACGGCCAGAAGCGCGGAGGGGGCAAGCGTGAACATGACGGTCAAACTCCTCGATTGATGACCATGACTTCTTCGATGGGCCTTCTTTGGATGTCGGGAACCGTGCATCCATCGGCCGGATAACCAACAGGGATCAGCAGGTACGGGCGTTCGTGCTCTGGACGGTTCAGGATCTTGCCCAGAAAGCCCATCGGGCTGGGCGTGTGCGTCAGCGTCGCCAAGCCGGCGTGGTGCAGGGCCGACAACAGAAACCCTACGGCGATGCCGATGGACTCGTTCACATAGTAAACCTGATCGCCCTCGTCGCCTTTGGCGAGTTTGAACACCGCGATCAGCCACGGGGCATCGTCGAGAAATTCTTTGTGCTCGTCGGTGCCGAGGGGTGCCAGGTCTGCCAGCCACTCCGGCGTTGCGCGGCGGGTGTAGAACTCGTGCTCCTCCGCCTCCGCCCCAACCCGAATCTCGTGCTTCAGGGCCGCGTCGTTGATGCACACGAAGCGCCACGGCTGCTTGTTCGCGCCCGAGGGGGCGGTGCCCGCCGCACGCACGGCCCACTCGATGGTTTCACGCGAGACCGCGCGCGTGCTGAAGGCCCGCACGCTGCGGCGCTGGTGCATGGTCTCAAAGAACGCACGCGCGGCCTGCTCGGGCGACAGGGCCGGCTGATAGGGCCGGAGCGGGATGGATTTCAGCGGCGGGGCCATGGGGCAAGTGTTGGGGGCATGGAAGTGGCAGGGGGAAGGAAACGCGAGCGGTGCTTGGATGCACGCCGGACCGGCTTGTGTCAGGCCAGCGACGCGCGGATGGCGGAATAGAAACCCAGGCTGTGGTCCAGGCCCTTGCCGGGGCCGCCGCGGCGGGAGCGAGCGAGCCAGGTACGGGCGTGGTCGGCCATGATGGCGTCCAGGTCTGCCGCAAGCGAGTGCCGCCAGCCCGCGGGCGGGTTGGGACTTCGGCGGAACCACGCGCGGCGTGCCGCGAACAGGGCGACGCGTGCGGTGAGCGAGAGTTCGTCGCCAAGCAGGGGTGAGGCAACCGAGGGCAGGCTGGCCGCGAGGGATTCGACGGTCGCGAGCGCGCCCTGCCACAGGGAGGGGTCGCCAACATCGGCGGCTTCGTCAAGCCGCTTGTGCATGTCGATGAAGAGGGCCGACTGGTTGAGCAGGCGGCCCGCTTGGCCGGGGCGAGAGAGCGGCAGGGCCACTTGGCGCACGTCCAGGTCGGCATCGCCGAGTGCAGCGAGCCACGGGCCGGAGGTGAGCGACGGGTCGCCGAGCGCGTGCAGCGCCGCGGTACGCGGGTCAAAGTCGCCCGCGGCATGGGCGTTCCACGCGGCGTTCGCGCCGTCGGCCAGACCCAGCATGGCCACGGGCCATTGCTGCTGGTGGCCCGTGTCGCCCCAGTCGCAGGTGAGGAAGCCTTCGACGTTCGCTCCGCTGGCAAGCGCGCCCAGGCCCGCACGCGCAGCCGCGTCGATGTTGCCGCGGCGCTCGGTGGTGCGGCCGAAGATGGAACGCCACGAACTGGTGCCGGGGCAGAGCCAGATGGGGCGCGAGGAAGGCACTGGGGACTGGGCACTGGGCACTGGTGAAGGCATGGCGGACGGGTCGCCACGGCGACTGAAACAGACGTCCGCCCCACCGGAGAGGATGCTGCACCAGCGGTCGAAGGGCGAATCAGGCTCGTAGCCCCACGCGAGGGCGGTGAGGTTGGCCGGCAGGTCGGCGAGGCGCTGCGGGTGCGAGAGGGCGATGTCGGCCCAGAACATCGGGCGTGTGGCCGGGCCGCCGATCCGGCGTGCGCTGGCGGCGATCCGCGCCACAAACGCGGCGTACACGTGCGAGCGCCCCGCCGCACCCCCGCCGCGAGCATCCACCGCGGCCTTGCTCCTGCCGAAGCCCACGTCGTACGTCTCATCGCAGCCGATGTTGAGGCGGCGTGAGCGGAAGCAGGGGAGCAGTTGCCCCAGCAGGCCTTCAACGAAGGCGAGGCTCGCCGGGTCCGTCGGGCAGAGCGAGAAGGGGCCGGAGCGCGGCCACACATCAAACATCCAGTCGCCGTGGGTTTCGGCCAGGTGGGCGTACTCGGGTAGTTTCAGCCACGCGGCGAGGTGGCCGAAGCAGTTCTGGTTCGCGGCCAGTTCGATGCCGCGCTCGAAGCAGTAGTCGTCAAGGCGGCGAATCTCGGCGGGCGTGAGGGGCGCGTGCCCCTGCCACGCCGCCTCGTGGCCCGCATAGGCGAAGGTGTGCTCCGTGTAGAGTTGCAGGTGGTTGATCTTGAGGCCCGCGAGGGTGTCCACCGTCTCGAAGAGGTGCTGCATCGTGGGCACGCGGTCGCGGGAAACATCGAGCATGACGCCGCGCACGGCAAAGGTGGGCCGGTCCTCAATCCGCAGCAGCGGCAGGCGCGGTGCGAAGCGGGTCCAGAGTTGGGCGAGCGTGGCGCGCCCGTGGCGGACTCCGGCGGACGTGGTGGCTTCGATGGTGGCGACGGCCTGCGAGGCGCCTCCGTCCGACCCAGCATCCCGCGGCTCGTGCGTGGCGAGTGTGTACGCCTGACCCGCGGGCGTGGCCGGGTCGCCGTTCCCGGAGAGCACGATGTGCGGCTCGGGGAGCCGACCCGGCGAGAGCGCAACGAACCCGTCGGTGCGCTCGATGCGCGCGGGGCGGGGGATGAGCAGCAGGTCATCATCGCTCAGGCGATCCAGCGCGGCACGGTTCACGGGCGAAGCGTACCCGCGCCCTCCGCGAAGCCCGCGCCCCCATGCCTCTGCCACGCAGCGAGAGTCCAGAGGGGCAACACGCAGGGGCGGGTCTTGGCCCTCTGGATTGCCGCCCATATCCTGACGCATGGCCACCCACCCAATCGATCTTCGCTCCGACACCGTCACGCGCCCCACCGCCGCCATGCGGCAGGCGATGGCCAGCGCCGAGGTTGGCGATGATGTGCTGGGCGACGACCCGACCGTGATCGCCCTGCAGGAGAAGGTGGCCGCGCTCATGGGCAAGGAGGCGGCGTGCTTTGTGCCCAGCGGCACAATGGCGAACCAGACGGCGATCCGCGCCCACACCGAGCCGGGCGATGAGGTGATCGCGCACGCCGACTCGCACATCATTCACTACGAGACCGGTGCCCCCGCCGCGCTCTCGGGCGTGATGGTGCGGCCGCTGAGCGGGCCGCTTGGCCTCTTCGACGCGAACGACGTTGACGCGGCCGTGCGGCCCGAGAGCAGCCACTTCGCCCGCTCACGCCTGCTGGTGGTGGAGAACACGCAGAACCGCGGCGGCGGCGCGGTGTGGCCCATGCCGCAGATCGAGCGCGTGGTGAAGGCGGGCCGCGCCCACGGCCTGCGGCTGCACCTGGACGGCGCGCGGGTATGGAACGCCTGCGCCAAGACCGGCCTCGCCCCGGCCGCTTACGCCAAGCACTTTGACACGGTGAGTTGCTGCTTCTCCAAGGGCCTGGGCGCACCCGCTGGCTCGGCGGTGTGCGGAGACAAGGCCACGATCACGCGCGTGCACCGCTTCCGCAAGATGTTCGGCGGCACCATGCGGCAGTCGGGCGTGCTCGCCGCGGCCGCCATCCACGCGCTCGACCACCACCGCACCCGCCTGAGCGATGACCACGCGAACGCCACGCGCCTGGCGGATGGCCTGCGCGAGATCCCGCGCGTGAGCATCGCCATGCCCGTCGACACGAACATGGTGTTCATCGATCTGCCCGAGCCTTTGCCGATGGCCGCGGCGGTGTGCGATGCGCTGCGGCCGCGTGGCGTGTGGTGCCTGCCCACGGGCCCGCGGCGCATCCGGTTTGTGTGCCACCTGGATGTGAGCACCGAGCAGATCGACCGGGCCGCAGCGATCATCGGTGAGACGCTGGGGGCGCGCGTGAGTGTGTGAGCCGGCGATGTGTGAGCGGGTGTGTGCGAGCGCGGTGGCAAGCGGCGCTTCTGCTACGCTGCCCTTGAGATATGGCCGCGGACGTGAGGCATGTTGTGGGCTGCATGACGGGCACGAGCATCGACGCCATCGATGCCGCGCTGGTGGTGGTGCGCAGCCGCGGCCTGGGCATGACCGCGAGCGCAGAGGGGTTTGTGTCGCGGCCGCTGGGAGGGGCGGGTGCACTGGCGGGGAGGCTGCGGCAACTGGCCGAGCAGGCACCGATGAGCGCGGGCGACATCGCGGCGCTCTCGCGTGAGTTTTCTCTCCTCCATGCCGATGTGGTGCGAGAGGTCCGCGGCAGCGGCCCGCTGGACTTGGTGTGCGTGCACGGGCAGACGGTGTTTCACAAGCCGCCGCTGAGTTGGCAGATGGTGAACGGGTCGGTCATTGCGCACGAGGTGAAGGTGCCGGTGGTCTTTGATCTTCGCGCGGCAGACCTGGCCGCGGGCGGCCAGGGTGCGCCGATCACGCCCATCGCGGACCTCGTGCTCTTCGGCTCAACCGCGGAGCAGCGCGCGGTGGTGAACCTCGGCGGCTTCTGCAACATCACGCTTCTGCCGCGCTTGGCGGAGGCGGCAAGCGAAACCGACATGGACGCGGCCCGCCGCGCGGCCCTGCCGCACGTGCGCGGCGGCGATGTGTGCGCGTGCAACCATGTGCTGGATGCGATTGCGCGGCGGGCGCTGGGCGTGCCGTTTGATGCGGACGGGCAGGCCGCGTGTTCGGGCACGGTGCATGATGAGGCCCTCGACGATCTGCTGGGTGTGTTCGCGGCCCAGCGTGCGGCGCAGCGGTCGCTGGGCACGGGCGATGAGGTGGCGAGTTGGATCGGCCGCCAGTGGCGTGGGGGCGCGGGCGTGAGCGGGCCGGACCTGTGCGCCACAGCCTGCGAGGCGATTGCGGATGCGATTGTGCGGCATGTGGCGGCGCGCGGCGTGGAGGTGGGGCGGCTGCTGCTGGCGGGCGGCGGCGTGAAGAACCGCGCGCTTGTGCGGGCCATCGGCTCCGCGGCCACCTGCCCGGCAGAGACCACCGCCAAGCACGGCGTGCAACCGGAGGCTCGCGAGGCCGTGTGCTTCGCCGTGCTTGGGGCGTTGTGCCAAGACCGCGTGCCGATTACGCTTGCGCAGGTTACGGGCGTTCAGGTGCCGCCGGTGGCGGGAGTGTGGGCATGAGCAAACCAGCAGCGCGGCGGTCCACGTCCAAACCTGCACGCACGGTGCCCGCCAGCACCCTCGCCGTGCCCGATCGCTCGTGGGTGCTCACCGAGCAGCGCAACCCGCGCTCGCGCCGCCTGCACGCACTCAGCCTGAACGCCTGCGTGAACCTGATCCAGCGTGAGGATGCCCGCGTCTTCGCGGCCGTGCGCGAGGCCGCAGCGCGCCGGTCGCTGGCCCGCTTCATCGCGGCCGCCGCGAAGGGCTTTGTCGCCCAGCCGCCCGCGGGCGTTGATGCCGCGCGCCATCCGGGCAGGCTGATTTATGTGGGCGCGGGCACATCGGGCCGGCTGGGCGTGCTGGATGCCAGCGAGGCGCCGCCCACGTTCCAGGTGCCGCACGGGCGCATCGTGGGGATCATCGCGGGTGGTGATCGGTCGCTGCGGTTCTCTTCCGAAGGGCGTGAGGATGAGCCGGATGGTGCGCTGGCGGACCTCCGTGCGCTGCGGCTGACAGGGCGTGATGCGGTGCTGGGCATCGCGGCGGGCGGCACCACGCCGTATGTGCTTGGCGCGCTGGCGATCGCCAAGCGGCTGACGGGGGGGAGCAAGGGTGGTTGCGTAACCGGGCTGCTCACCTGCTCGCCCGTGCCCCGGCCCCGCGATGTGGACCACCTCATCGTGCTGCGCACCGGGCCGGAGGTGCTCACGGGCTCCACCCGCATGAAGGCGGGCACGGCCACCAAACTCGCGCTCAACACCATCTCCACCACCCTCATGGCCCGCTCGGGCCGCGTGTATCAGAACCTGATGGTGGACCTGCGGGCCAGCAACGCCAAACTCCGCGACCGCGCGGCACGGATCATCTCCACCATCACCGGGCTGGGCCGCCCGCGCGCCTTCCTGCTGCTCGACGAGGCGGGCGGCTGGGCGAAACTGGCCGTGGTCATGCACCACCAGGCGGAGGGAAGAGCCGCCGCGGAGCGCGTGCTGGCCGCGGCGGACGGGCGGTTGGATGTGGCGATGGCGAAAGTGGAAGCACGCCGCGCGAAAGGAAAGCGGCCGGGCTGAGGCTTCAGTGCTTCTCGTCGTCGGCGTTGGCCGTGGCCTTGTTGTTGTCCGTGTCCAGGGCGTTGAGCAGCGCGGCCTGCCAGGGGTGCTCGCCCAGGAACTCCACCTTGCCGGTGGAGATGTCGCACACCGCGCCGATCACCTTCACCTTGCCGTTGGCCGCGAACTGGCGGAGTTCGTCGCTGGACTTGTAGAGGTCGAAGATCGACTGCCAGACGTTCTCCTTTACAGCGAGTGCGGTGAGCGTGTCGGCGTTCGCCTCGGGGTTGTTCTTGCGGGCCCGGTCCACAGCCGGCTTGATGTGCGAGACCAGTTCCGCCACCTTGCCGTGCAGTTGGGCGTTGGTGGCCGCCGCGGCAACCGCGCCGCACTTGGTGTGGCCCATGACGATCAGCAGCGGCGTGTGCAGGTGGCCCACGCCGTACTCGATGGTGCCCGTCTCGCTGCCGCCCGCCACGTTGCCGGCAACACGGATCACGAACACATCGCCCACGCCGCGGTCAAAGAGCCGCTCCACGGGCAGACGCGAATCCGCGCAGGTGAGGACGGTCACAAACGGGTGCTGACCCGCGGCGACCTCGCCGCGACGCTCGCCGGAGATGTTGGGGTTCTGCGAACTGTTGCTCACCCAGCGCGCGTTGCCCTCTTCGAGCCACGCGAGTGCCTCGGATGCGCTCGGGGTCTGGACCTTCTCTCCTCCAGCGGGGCCTTGGTGGGCATCGGCGTGCTTGGTATCGGGCGTGGGCTTCTCGGACGGGGTAGGGGGGATGGGGGCCTCGGCGTGCTTGACGGCTTCCGGCTTGTTCGTCACCTTGCCCATTGCGGGCGCGGCCTTGGGCTTGCTCGTAGCGGCCGGCACCTTGGCCGCGGAGGGCGCGGCATGGTTGTCGGGCGAGGTGGTCGCGCTCAGGGCACGCCCGGCGAAGGCGAAGACCGCCCCGGCAACGAAGGAACCGACGATGACATTGCGGGGAAGGTGGCTGCGGCTCATGGAGGGCTCCGGCTCTGTGCGGCACATGTTCTCGCGGGCACGCAACCCGCTGGTGAGAGCAAGATCGGCCCGGCGCGGCATCGACTGAACGGCCGGGTCAAAAACCAGCCGTGTCTCCGGCGGGCCCGCCAGCGCGTGCGGTTTGCGGGCGGGCGGGGTTATGATGGCCCGATGATCGACACACTTCGGGCCGCGCGAGGGGCCCTGGATCAACTCATCGCCGACGAACGGATGGTCAGCCGCGCGGCCGCGATTCCGGCCTTGCTGGCTGAAAGTCTGCGATCCGGCGGCAAAATTCTCGCGTGCGGCAACGGCGGATCGAGCGCCGATGCCATGCACTTTGCCGAGGAACTCACGGGCCGGTTCCGGGCCGAGCGGCCGGCGCTGGCCGCGCTGGCCTGCACCGATGCCGGGCACATCACCTGCACCGCCAACGACTACGGGTGGGAGGCGGTCTTCTCGCGCTGGGTGGAGGCCCTGGGGCGGCCGGGTGACTGCCTGGTGCTGCTCTCCACCAGCGGCAACTCGATGAACATCGTTCGCGCGGCCGAAGCCGGGGCGGCACGCGGGCTCACCACCATCGCGCTCCTGGGCGGCGACGGCGGCAAGGTGCTGCGAGAAGGTAAGGTGCAGCACGCCCTGGTTGTGCCCGGTGTGGGCAGCGATCGCATTCAGGAACTGCACATGCTCATCCTGCACGCGTGGGTGGAGGGTGTAGAGCGCGCGATGTTCGGCCGGTCTTAGCCCGAGTTGCCCAGCCGCGTTGGTGCGCGGGCCGTGTCTGCGGCGAGGTGGCGCGTGCCGATCAGCCACAGCACACCGCTGAGCAGGATCGCGCCCGACACCAGCAGGAAGCCCGTGTTCATATTCCCCTGCGGGTGGGCGACAGACCTTGTGGCGTCGGTCGCCCATCCGATGACCGGGGGTGAGATCGCATCGCCAAGGGCGTGGATGAGGAAGATGTTGACCGCAAAGCCCGTGGCCCGTTGCGACGGATGCACCACGTTGGCGAGGATGGTGTTGGTGGGCCCGGTGCTGAAGAACAGGCAGAAGATCGCCCCGGCGATCAGGCCCCACGCGAGCGGGAACGGCGCGTACAGCACGCCCACGAACATGGGGAAGCCGGCGAGCATGCTCAGGCCCGACACCAGAAAGTACGAGCCGGGGTATCGCGCCCGCAAACGGTCGCTCAGCCACCCGCCGCTGAGCGTGGCCGCCAGGCCCGCGACCACGGTGATGCCACCGAAGACGAGGTTCACGGTGGCCAGGTCGCTCTGACCCCTGAACTCGTGGATGTACGTGGGCATCCAGAACGAGACCCCGCCGATGGCGAAGGTCATCGCCGTCATGCCCAGCGTGTTGAGCACCCACGAGGGCGTGCGGAAGAGGGCCGCCGCGTCACCCAGCCGCGCACGTTGCGGTGCGACCCGGCCGTCACTGGCGCCCCGCCCCGGCTCGCGCTGAAACAGGCACCACGCGGCCAGCAGCAGGCCCGGCGGCACCACCACGAAGAACGCCCAGTGCCACGAGGCCATCGCGGCCACCTTGCCGCCCACCACAAAGCCCAGGGCGCTGCCGATGGGGATCGCCACGTAGAACCACGAGAGCACCCAGCCACGCCGGGCCACGGGGAAGAGGTCGGCGATGAGCGTCGGGGCGGTGGGGCCGTACGCGGCCTCGCCGATGCCCACGAACATGCGCATGACGAGCATGACCATGAAGCCGGTGGCGAGGCCCGATGCCCCGGAGGCCAGCGTCCACACCAAGCAGCCCGTGGCCACGATGAGCCAGCGCCGCCAGCGGTCTGCCAGCCAGCCGAAGAGGGGTGCCGCGACCATGTACGAAACCAGAAAGGCCGTGGCGAGCAGGCCCATCTTTGATTTGGCCGTGGGGTCGTCGGGCGCGAAGAAGTCAGCGCGGATCAGCGGCTCCACCGCCGCGAGGATGTAGCGGTCAAGGTAATTGAAGAGGTTGAGCAGCAGCAGGAGCGCAAGGGCCTGGCGCGCACCCGGCGCGGCTGTGGAGACGGCGGTTGCGGGAGGGGCTCGCGTCATTCGTGGCCGGAGCATACCCGCCCGCCTCGCCCATACCCTCCGGCCACATGCCCGCACCCAAGGAACGCACGTCGATCAAGGTCCAGGCCGAACGCACGGTGCTGGCGGCGGTGCGCCTGCCCAACTCGGTGTACGACCAGCGCGACCCCTTCGGCGAACTGACAGCGCTGGCGGAGCAGGCCGGCGGCGTCGTCGTGGGCACGCTGGAGCAGCGGCTGGAGAAGCCCAACGCGGGCACGTACATCGGCAGCGGCAAACTCGCGGAGTTGAAGGGCTTGTGCGAGCAGTTGGAGGCCTCGCTGGTGATCTTCGACCATGAACTCTCGCCGCGCCAGATCGCCAACATTGAAGAGGTGGTGGAGCGCAAGGTGCTGGACCGGAGCGAGTTGATCCTGGATATTTTCGCCAGCCGCGCCACCACGACGGAGGCGCAGTTGCAGGTGGAACTGGCGCAGTTGGAGTACACCTACCCGCGCCTGCGGGCGATGTGGAGCCACCTGGAGCGGATCGTGGGCGCGGGGGGCCTGAGCGGCATCGGCACGCGCGGCCCCGGCGAGCAGCAGTTGGAGATCGACCGGCGGCTGGCCCAGCGCAAGCAGGTGCTGCTGCGGCGGAAACTGGAGGAGATCGAGGACCGCAAGCGGCGCATGGTGGCCAAACGCAACCTCGACCACTTCACGGTGGGGATCGTGGGGTACACCAACGCCGGCAAGAGCACCCTCTTCAACACACTCACAGAGGGCGGGGCGTACGCGGACGACCGGCTCTTCGCCACGCTCACCACGCGCACGCGCCAGTGGGACCTGGGCGGCGGCCTGAACGCCATGCTCTCGGACACGGTGGGTTTTGTGCGCGACCTGCCGCACAACCTTGTAGCGAGTTTCAGGGCCACGCTGGAGGAGGCCACGCACGCCAACGTGCTGCTGATCGTGCTGGATGTGTCGGACAACGCCGCGCAGATGCAGTACGACACGGTGATGAGCACGCTGGACGACCTGTTCAAGGAGCAGAAGGAGCGCGAGCACACCCGTAGCCGCGCCCGCGGCGTGGCGGGCAACGAGGGCTGGCAACCCCCGCCGCGCATTGTGCTCCTGAACAAGGCGGACAAATTGAAGAACAACGCGCCGATCCTGGTGTGGCAGCGCAAGGCCGAGGGGAGCATCCCGCTGGTGGCCAGGGTGCAGGGCGGAACGGGTCAGGCGGAACTCGCGGCGAGGATTCGGGCCCTGGCGCAAGGCGGCATGTCGGAGGTGCTCATCACGCTGCCGCTCGCGGCCGGGCGCGCGGCGGACATGCTTGAGAAGCGCAGCGAGGTGCTGGAGAGAGACTACGGCGAGCAGACGGCCACGTTCCGCGTGCGCATCGGCCAGAGGCAACTGGACCAGGTGCGCAGCGTGGAACCGCGGGCGGTGGTGGAGGTGGTCGGGGTGAGGCCCAAGCCAGCCCGCCGCAAGGCGGCGGCCAAGAAGCGTGCGAGGCCTGCAGCCGGCACGAAACGCGGGTGAAGTGGCGGAAGGAAACCCGGCGAGTGGACATCACCGCGCGTGCCGCCGATACTTCCCGCCTGTTGGCCACTTTAGCTCAGTGGTAGAGCGATGCTTTCGTAAAGCATAGGTCCAGGGTTCAAATCCCTGAAGTGGCTTTTCCCGTTGCCATTCCGCCCGCCGCGCCCCGTGCGCCGGGCACCAGCCGGATGATGTCCTGCTCCACGCTCCACTCCAGGTCCGGCCGCTGCGCGGCGATGGTCTGCCGCAAAGTGTCGAGCGGCGGATAGTTGTCCGCGCCCGTAAACAGGCGTGCATCGTCGATGAGAATCACGTGCGCGTGCTCGCGCACGGCAAGGACGCACTCGAGTTCGGTGCTGATCGGGCAGGGGTTGGTCGGGTCGCCCGCGCCCGGGCCCATGTAGTGGCCGTCGAGCCAAAAGAGCGTGGGCTGGGTGAGCGATCGCACGATCCCCGGCAGCACCACGGCAGAGTCGCCTTCGAGGCAGCGCACGCCGGGGTCGCCGGCGAAGCGGGCCTGGGCGCGGGCCACGAGCCGGGGCTCGATCTCCACCGTCCAGAGTTGATCGAACGCGTGGCGCAGCGCAAAGACTGTGTCGCCCTTGAGCGTGCCCGTCTCCACGAATGAACGCAGGTTGAAGCGGCGGGCGTAGTCAAGAAGGATGTCGCGCTTGACCGCGCTGGGGACGGGCACGGGCCTGCCGCGGCGGTTCCACCGCTGCACCGACCGGCGCTTCTTGTACTCGAAGTAGAGGCGTGCGAGCATGGGCGCTCCAGACCACCAGAGAATAACGCGGCTAAGGTTAGGCGAGGCCCGTGCGGGAACGGTGCAGGCCCGGGAGTGTGCAAGTGTGGCGTGTGGCTCTGCGGATGCTCCTGGGCGATAAGCCCAAGTATCTTGCGCTCGTCTGCGGGCTCGGCTTTTCCGTGCTGCTCATGAGCCAGCAGGGCGCGTTCTTCCTGGGCCTCATGCTGCGGGCCACGGGCCCCTTGCAGAACGTGGAGCAGCCGGATTTCTGGGTGGCCGACCCCTACGTGCGCTACATCTCCGAGACGCGCTTTCTCTCAGATGACGACCTGAACCGGGTGCGCTCCGTGCCGGGTGTGCTGTGGGCCGAGCCGTTCTTCAGCGTGCGCACGAACGCCGAGTTGCCCAGCGGCAACTTCCGTGCGGTGAACCTTGTGGGGATCGACCGCTCCACGATGGTTGGCCAGCCGCCCGAGGTGACCGAGGGCCGACTGGAGGACCTGCGCATCCCCGACGCGGTGCTGGTGGAGGAGACGGCACGCGCCAAACTGGAGGACGTGCAGATCGGCCAGACCTTGAAGTTGAACGATCGGCGCGCGGTGGTGGTGGGCTTCTGCCGCGCCAAGCCGGGGTTTGATTCGCCCGCGGTGATCTACACGACGTACGCCAACGCGGTCCGGTTCACGCCGCTGGGGCGTAAGAACCTGTCGTACATCCTGGTGAAGGTCAGCCCCGGTGCCGATGCGGCGGCGGTGCAGTCGCGGATCGACCGCATCCCGGACGTGAAGGCGTTCACGCGCCAAGAGATGATCGACGTGACCGTGAACTTCATCATGAACGAGACGGGGATCGGGATCAACTTCGGTTTCACCGTGCTGCTGGGCATGGTGGTGGGGCTGGCGGTCTCGTCGGCGATCTTCTATCAGTTCACCATGGAGAACAGCCGCAACTACGCCGTGCTCAAGGCGATGGGGGCACGCCGTTGGACGCTCATCGGCATGGTGGCGCTCCAGGCCACATGGCTGGGCCTGATCGGCTTCGGCATCGGCGTGGGCCTCACCGCGGTGTTCACGCTCAAGAGCCGCCAGCCGGGGATGGAACTCGCGGCGTTCCTTCCGTGGCAGCTGTTCGTGGGGACGTTCGTCGGCACGATCCTGTGCATCAGCCTGGGGAGTTTTCTGTCTCTCCGGCGGGTCTTGACACTGGAGCCGGCGGTGGTGTTCAAGTAGCGGGAGTGGACGAGGCATGACGGCGATCGACGCGGCGAATCCGGGTGTGCAGAGCGGCGCGCTGGCCGTGCGCCTGCGCGGCGTCTGCAAGACCTTCGGCAAGGGCGCCGTCGCGGTTCCCGCCCTGCGCGGCATAGACCTCGACATTGAGCCGGGCAAACTGGTCATGCTGGTCGGCCCTTCCGGCTGCGGGAAGACCACGCTGGTCTCCATCATTTCCGGCGTGCTGGATGCCGACCAGGGCGAGGCCCGTGTCTTCGGTGTGGATTGGCGCTCGCTCTCCAACGACCAGAAGGCCCGGCGACGCGGCGAGACGGTCGGCTTTGTGTTCCAGCAGTTCAACCTGCTCGCGCCCATGTCGGCGGTGGAGAACGTGGCCGTGCCGCTCGTGCTGCGGGGCGTTGCCTACGCGGAGGCCTTGGACCGATCCGCCGATGCGCTCAAGCGTGTGGGCTTGGGTGAACGGATCAACGCACGCCCGGCACAACTCTCGGGCGGCATGCAGCAGCGCGTGGCCATTGCGCGAGCCCTGGTGGGTCAGCCGCGCCTGCTGGTGTGCGATGAGCCGACGGCCAACCTCGACGCGTACACCGGGCAGGCGTCGATGGAACTGATCGCCGCGGCGGCCAAGGGCACAGACAGGCTTGGCCGGGCGTGCTGTGTGATCGTGGTGACGCACGACAACCGCGTCTTCCAGTTCGCCGACCGCATCGAGCAGATGGAGGATGGAAGGCTGCGGGATACCCCCGAGGATTTCATTCTGCAGGAGGCTCGCCACCACTATCGCTACCAGGAATCGAGGGAAGAGCCCGTCCCTGTGGCATCGACACCGCCGGGCGCGCCAGCGGCCACGGCCCAAGGGACCAACCCATGACCAAGTGGATCACCATCCTGCTCGCCCTGGTTGGCCTGGGCATCGCCCTCTACACCGTGGCAACCAACGGCAGTGACAAGGCGCCCAGCCCGCTCCCCGCCACACCGCCCTCAGTGAACCCGTACGGCGACGGCATCGCCGCTGCGGGGTCGGTGGAGGCGCTCTCCAGGAACATCGGCGTGAGTGCCCCGGAGGGCGCGGTGGTGGTGGATGTGTTCGTCGAGGTCGGGCAGAGCGTCAAGAAGGGCGAGCCGCTGTTTGCTCTGGACACGCGACTCCTGCAGGCCGAACTGCGGCGTGCCCGCGCGGCGAAGGTCGTCGCCGAGAGCGAACTGGTTCTCCTCCGGTCTCAGCCGCGTGCAGAGGAGGTGCCGGCGCTGACCGCCTCGCTGGATGCCGCCAAGGTTCAGGAGGCGGACGCACGCGACATGCTCAACGACATGCAGGATGCGAACCGGCGCAGCGCGATGTCGCCCAGCGAGATGTCGCGTCGGCGGTTCGCCGTTGAACTGGCCGTGGCCGAGGTGGCGCGGGCACAGGCCCAGTTGAACCTCCTCCGGGCCGGCGCGTGGTTGCCGCTCGTGAACGTCGCATCCGCACGGCTTGCCGCGGCGGAGGCAGACATCGAGGCGATCTCCATCCGCATCGACCGGCTCACCGTGCGCTCGCCTCTTGACGGCCTGGTCCTCAAGCGGAACGTGGAGCCGGGTCAGTTTGCCGGCGGCGTGGGGGGAGTATCGGGCATGGGGGGAGCGGCGGGGAGCGGCAGCGGCGGCAGCGGCGGAGCAGCAGCCATGGTGGTGGGCGATGTGTCGCGCCTCCGTGTGCGCGCTCGCGTGGATGAAGAGGATGCACCCCTGCTCCGGGCCGATGCCAAGGCAACGGCCCGGGTGCGGGGGGTTGCGCCGGAGATGCTGGAGTTGAAAATGGTGCGGATTGAGCCGTTGGCACAGCCCAAGATGGACCTGATGGGTTCGACGGTGGAGCGTGTGGACACGCGAGTGGTGGAAGTGGTCTTTGATGTGGTGGGCACGCCGACGAGCCCGGTGTTTCCGGGGCAGGCGGTGGATGTCTTCATCGACGTGGCAAAGGTTGGTGTTCGGTAGGGGGCTGCACGGGTCTGATCGAGGAACTTTTGCGGAACCATCCAACCGGGCGGGCGTCTCACTCGAAGATGGATGGTGCAAAGGCCGCGCCGGCAACGGGTTGCGATGCGGGCGGCAGGTGTGATATCCTCGCACAGCGATTGGCGGACCGCATGGTGTGCGGTCGCCCAAGGTGACGTGTGGCAGGGTCGTAGGCAGTCAAGGAGTTGGCCATGGTGCGAAGCATGATTCTGGGAGTGTCGGCCTTGGCGCTCACGTCGCTTGCCGGCTTGGCCGTAGCGCAGGACGCCGCGGACCCGAAGGCGGTCACGCCCGCGAAGGCCGATGGCCCCCCCGCCATCCGGCCCAGCGGCAACCCCTCGCGCGACACGCTGATGCGGATGCAGCGCGTGGTGAACATTGAACTCAACGAAACGCGTCTTGAGGACGTGATGAAGTTTGTCATCGAGCAGACGGGCATCGATGCCGAGATTTTCTGGAAGACCGACAGCGGCGACGGCCTCGACCAGGAGACGCTCGTCTCGCTGCGAATCAAGAACATGACCGCCATGGAAATGCTCGACAAGGTGCTCGAGGTCACCGCCGACGGCCAGATCGAGAACGCCTGGCAGATGACCAACCGCGGCATCATGCAGATCGGCCCCAAGAGCCGCCTGAACAAGTTCAAGCGCGTCGAGATTTACGACATCACCGACCTCCTGCTCATCCTCCCCATCCACGACGAGGCCCCGCAGGTGGACCTTGACAAGGTGCTGCAGCAGTCCGGCGGCGGCGGTGGCGGCGGCGGTTCGCCCTTCAGCGGGGCCACCAATCAGCAGAAGGAAAAGTTGGCCAAGGATTACAAAGAGCAGCGCGCCCGCGAGATCATCGAGGTGGTCACGCAACTCGTGGAGCCGCAGCAGTGGATCGACGGCGGCGGTGACGGCGGCACCATCATCTACAAGGAGTCGTTCCCCGGTCAGATCATTGTGACGGCCGCCGACTACATTCACCGCGGCCTCAACGGCTATCGCTGGTGGCCCGCGGCACGCACCTCGCCGGGCGGCACCAAGCGCTACGTGTCGCTCGACTTGGACACGTCCAAGTCATCGCTCGATCGCCCGCTCCGCACGCTGCCCGTGACGGGCGTTGCTGGCGGCAGGTGAAGTCGGACGCGGGGGGCCGGTCCACTCGTCAATCTGTCCGGTGCGGGCTGCACCCTCAGTCTTGCTGCGGCGTGTTGGCTCGCCGGGCTTGCTCCGTCGCACAGAACCCGACCCACAACGAGCGATACGCGGCCTCCAACCGCGCCACAGACCCGCAGCGGTCGCAGATCGGCGACGCGGCGAGTGTGGGCCGTGACGATTCTCGCAAGGCTGCCAGGCGTGGCGCATCGCCAGCCAGAGCGATGGCGAGCCGCACGTACTCGTCCTCGCTTGTGGCCACCAGGTCGGCAAGGCCGACGTTGGAGAGCAGGCTGACACCCACGCGTCCGCGGTGACAGTCGCCCGCGAGTGCCACAACGGGCACGCCCATCCACAGGGCTTCCAGCGTCGTCGTGGTGCCGTTGTAGGGGAAGGGGTCCAGGGCGATATCCATGCCCGCGTACGCGCTCAGATGGTCGTCCAAACCCTTGGTTTCGCCCCGGAGCGTGCAGCGTGCGGGGTCAACGCTCTCGGCGGCGAACGCGCGGGCCACCTGCTCTGCCGCGGCCTGAGTCTCCAGCGACGATGCCTTGAGCAGGAGCGTGGAGCCGGGCACGTCGCGCACGATGCGTGCCCACAACCGCAGCACGCGGTCGGTGAGTTTGACCGCCGCGTTGAACGAGCCGAAGACGATGCCGGTGGAACGGCCCGCGCGCGTGGCCACGTGCGGGGCGTGCGTGGGCGGCGTGTAGCACAGAAAGCACGGGTCAAGGCGGATGAGGCGCTCGGTGGCGAAGCGCTCCGCGCCGGGCGGGTCGGTGTGGGTGTCCACAATCCGGGCGTCCATCGTGGGCAGGCCCGTGGTGTGCGGGTAGCCCATGTAGGAGACCTGCACCGGTGCGGGCCGCAGCGCGAACGGTGCCAGTCTGCCCATGCCGGTGTGGCCGGTGAGGTCCACGAGGATGTCGATGCGGTCCGCCTGCACCTGGCGGGCCACGGCCTCGTCGTCCATCGGGCGGATGTCGCGCCACACCGCCGCGGCCTTCAGGCGGGCCGTGAGGGCGTCCTCGCCAATGGTGTGGTGGTAGCAGTAGGGGGTGAACCGCTCGTGGTTGTGGCCGGTGATGATCCCCTCGATGAAGTGCCCTGCGGAGCGGTCGCGGAAGTCCTGGCTCACATAGCCCACGCGCAGGGGGCGGTCCGTGTCGAGCGTGTTGGGCAACGGCGCCGTCCACGCGGGGAACACCTTCGCGAGCGCCTCGCCTGCGTCCTTGTGCGCACGGAGCACATCCTCTTCGGCGAGGCCATCGAGGTAGAGCGTGGGCTGCGGCCTTCCCATGCTGATGGCCGGGTGCGGGCCCGCGACCTGCTCCAGGCGCGCCAGCCTTTGCAACGTCCCGATATTGGAGCCCACAAGCCACACGGCCCGGATCGTGGTCATCGCCTCGGTCCATGTGCGCGCGCGCCCCAGCGTCAGGGCCACGATCCGCGCCAGGTCGTCCTCGCGCCCGGCCGCGATCAGCAGCGACAGCAGCATCAGCAGCGGCGGGCCCACGCGCGGCTGCAACTCGATGGACCGCCCGAGCGCAGCCGTGGCGGCCTCGTGCTTGCCCACGCTCGCCAGTCGCTTGCCGTACTCCTCCAGCGTGTACGGGTCATCGGGGCGGGCCCTGAGCGCCCGCTCGAACGTGTAGAGCGATTGTTCGTGCAGGCCCGCGGCACCGAGGATGCTGGCAATGGCACGGAGCGAATCCGCATCGGCCGCGCCCCGAGTGAGGGCGGTGCGGGCGGTTTCCGCGGCCGCGGCGATCTGCCCGGCCTGGAACTGCGCGACCGCCGCGGCGACGAGACGCTGAGCGCCGGTCGGGGCGGGCTGTGGGTGCCGCGCGGGATCGGGCGGTCGTTGGCCGGGCCGGTGCGCCATGGTGCCCCTCAGGCGTAGGTGCTCATGGGCGGGCACGTGCACACAAGGTTGCGGTCGCCGTAGGGGTTGTCCACACGCCCCACATGCGGCCAGAACTTCGCATCGCGTAGCCACGCCGCGGGCCACGCGGCCTGCTGACGGGTGTACGGGTGCTTCCAATCGTCGGAGCCGATCATGCCCATGGTGTGCGGCGCGTTCTTGAGCGGGTTGTCGGCCCGGTCCAGCGCCCCCGCCTCGATCTGGGCGATCTCGGCGCGGATGGCGATGAGCGCATCGCAGAAGCGGTCGAGTTCGGCCCGAGGCTCGCTCTCGGTCGGCTCGATCATGAGCGTGCCCGGCACAGGCCAACTCATCGTGGGCCCGTGGAAGCCGTAGTCCTGCAGGCGCTTGGCGATGTCGTCAACCTTGATCCCCGCGCCCTTGTCGAACGCGCGGCAGTCGATGATGAACTCATGGGCCACGCGCCCGTTCTCGCCCTTGAAGAGCACCGTGTAGTGCTTCTCCAGTCGCTTGGCCATGTAGTTGGCGTTCAGGATCGCCACCTGCGTGGCCCGGCGCAGACCGCTGCCGCCCATCAGCGCGATGTAGACCCACGAGATGGTGAGGATGCTCGGGCTGCCGTAGGGCGCGGCCGACACCGGCCCGATGGCGTGCGCCCCTGCCGAGTCCGGCGTGCTCACTGGGTGCCCCGGCAGGAATGGCTCCAGGTGCGACGCGACACCGATGGGCCCCATGCCCGGGCCGCCCCCGCCGTGAGGAATGCAGAACGTTTTGTGCAGGTTCAGGTGGCAGACATCCGCCCCGATGTCGCCCGGCGAGCACAAGCCCACCTGCGCGTTCATGTTCGCCCCATCCATGTACACCTGCCCGCCCGCGGCGTGCACGATCTGGCAGATCTCCTTGATGGACCCCTCAAACACGCCGTAGGTGGAGGGGTACGTCACCATCAACGCGCCGAGCCGGTCTTTGTGCGCCTCGGCCTTGGCACGCAGGTCGGCAAGGTCGATGTTGCCCTGCGCGTCGTTGGCGACGGCCACGACCTTGAAGCCCGCGATCACCGCGCTGGCGGGGTTGGTGCCGTGAGCGGAGTCGGGGATGAGGCAGACATCGCGATGGCCCTGCCCGCGGCTCTGGTGATACGCGCGGATCACCAGCAGGCCGGTGTATTCACCCTGGCTGCCCGCGTTGGGCTGAAGGCTCACGGCCGCGAAGCCCGTGATGTTTGCGAGCCAGCGTTCCAGGTCGGCGAAGAGGCGTGCGTAGCCGCGCGTCTGGTCGCGGGGGGCGAAGGGGTGCAGGCGGCCGAACTCGGGCCACGTGACGGGGAGCATCTCGCTGGTGGCGTTGAGTTTCATGGTGCACGAACCAAGGGGGATCATGCTCTGCGCCAGCGAGAGGTCTCGGCCCATGAGTTTGAAGATGTAGCGAAGCAGTTCGGTCTCGCTGTGGTGCGTGTTGAAGACCGGGTGCGTGAGGTACGCGCTCGTGCGTGCGTGGGGGGTGGCGATCGGCACCGCGGCACCCCCGGTTGCCGTGAGCAGCGCGTCGATGTTCTCCTGCGAACTTGCGCCGAAGGCGGCGAGCACCGCGCGGGCGGCCGCACGGTCGGTGGTCTCATCGCAGGTGATGCCGATGGTGCCGTCGCCGAAGTCGCGCAGGTTGATGCCGCGGTCTCGCGCGGCCTGCAGCACATCGGGCGCTTCGCCGCCCTTGCCCTGCGGCCGCACGCGCAGCGTGTCAAACACTTCTCCGGTGGTGAGCACCTCGTCGCCCAGTTTCTTCAGGCCGTTGCGCAGGGCGAGCGTGAAGATCCGCACGCGCTGTGCGATGCGGCGCAGGCCCTCGGGCCCGTGATACACGCCGTACATGCCCGCGATGATCGCCAGCAGGGCCTGGGCCGTGCAGATGTTGCTGGTGGCCCGGTCGCGCTTGATGTGCTGCTCGCGCGTCTGGATCGCCATGCGCAGGGCAGGGTTGCCTTGCGAATCACGCGAGACGCCGATGATGCGCCCCGGCAGGCGGCGCGAGTGCTCGGCCCGCGTGGCGATGTACGCCGCGTGGGGGCCGCCGAAGCCCATGGGCACGCCGAAGCGCTGGGCGCTGCCCACCGCGATATCCGCCCCGGCCCCAGCGGCCCATTCGCCCGGCGGGCGCAGCAGCGTGAGTGCCAGCAGGTCGGCCGCGGCCACCATGAGCGCCCCCGCCTCATGCACGCGCTTGGTCAGGCCGTCGTAGTCCTCCACGCGCCCGTCGCTGGTGGGATATTGCACGAGCACACCGCAGAGCGATGCGCCGACCGCCGCCCGATCGAGCGTGTGCACATCGCCAACGATGATCTTCACGCCCATGGATTCGCCGCGTGTTCGCACCACGGCGATGGTCTGCGGGTGGCAGTGGTCGGCCACGAAGAACGTGTTGCGACCGCTTTCGTCTGCTCCGCCTCCCCCGCCCCCCCCACCAATCGCGTAGCACATCGCCATCGCCTCGGCGGCGGCGGTGGCCTCGTCAAGCAAACTCGCGCCCGCGAGCGGCAGGCCCGTGAGGTCGCTCACCATGGTCTGGAAATTGAGGAGGGCCTCGAGACGGCCCTGGGCGATCTCGGCCTGATAGGGCGTGTACTGCGTGTACCAGCCGGGGTTCTCGAGGATGTTGCGGAGGATGACCGGCGGCGTGATGCAATCGTGATAGCCCATGCCGATGAACGAGCGCATCACGCGGTTCTGCCCGGCGATGGCGCGCAGTTCGGTGAGCAGGTCGTGCTCGCCGCGCGGCTCGCCCACGGCCAGCCCCCGCGTGGATTGGATCGCACGCGGCACGGTGCTGGCGCTGAGTTCATCGAGGCTTGCGCACCCGATCGTCGCCAGCATCTCGCCGATGTCGGCCTCGCCGGGGCCGATGTGGCGGTGCCAGAAGGTGTCGCTGGGGTCGAACGCGTGCGTGCCCACAGCGTGTGCGCCAGCGTGTGCCGCGCCGTTGGAGGCGACGGTGCCGCCGGCGGTGTGCGCGGCGGGCGAGAGCAAGAGCGGGGGGCGTGTCCGGGTGCGATCCATGAGCCTGCATCTCCGCGTACGAGGTGCCCAGCGAGTCAGCCGTCCAAGCGTAATGGGGGCTGGGGCAATGGTAGAAGAGCGGTGAGCAGTGGGCCGCGGGCTTGGGTGGTCCGGCCGTCGCGGCCGGTTGGTGCGGGTAGTTAGGGAGAGCCGGAAACAACGACACATGGGACATTCGCACAGGGCCACATCAGAGCCCAACACACGATCATCCGCAGGGCCGGATGAGCGTGGCACAGGATCCCGGCCTTCGCGCTCTTCGGGCACTTCGCAGTCAGAATCCGGGTCTTCGGTCTTCGTTTTTCGCTCTTTCCCCCGGCTTTCCTTCGCGTCCTTGTGCCGAGTCCGGTGGTGGGGGGGCCCTCCGGCAACCCGCCCCGCTCGCGGGCCTATCACTACCATCGCTCCTCCCGATTCAGGCATCGCCCTCCCCGTTCGGGCGATGCTCTCGCCGATTCCGGCGCGATTGTGAAAGGCCCGTTCTATGTCGATCCGCTCTCCGCTTGGTCTTCGCCTCTTGTCCGTTGCGGCCCTCTCCGGCGCGGCGCTCGCGTTCCTGCCCACGGCATCCGCGGCTCGCGCGGCGGCCCAACCCGGTTCCCTCGCGCCCGCCGCGGCCGATCCGTCCGCCGTCCTCACCGCGCTCTCGGCCGATGAGCAACTCTACTTCCAGCACGTCGTCTCGCTCTCCAACGAGTTCTTCGAGGGGCGCGCCCCGGGCACACGCGGCAGCCAACTCGCGGCCGAATACGTCGAGTTCTACTTCAAGAAGTACGGCCTCGCCCCGATCTTCCCCAGCGAGGTGAAGGCGGCCGACGGCACCAGCGTCCTCACGCCGCGGGCGAGTTACCGCCAGCCCTTCGAGGCAGGCTCAACCACCAAGTACGACGCGCAGAGCGTGGCCTTCCTGCCCGCGGCCGGGGGAGGGGCGGGCGCGAACCTGCCCACGACGCCGCTGGTGGCTGGCAAAGACTTTGTCCCCCTGCCCCAGTCGGGCTCGGGCAAGGTGGAGGGTCCGATCGCCTTCGCGGGCTACAGCATCGACGGCGGGCCGTCGGAGTACAACACGTTCGACAAGGACACCGACCTCAAGGGCAAGATCGCGCTGATCCTTCGCTACGAGCCCAAGAACGCCGAGGGCAAGAGCAAGTGGCAGGCCGCCGGCGAGAGCGGCTGGAGCGTGGCGGCGACGCTGGCGCCCAAACTCGAGCGGGCCGTGAACAAGGGCGCGGCGGGCATCATCGTGGTCAACCCGCCGGGGGCGGACGACCCGCGCATCAACTCGCTCGAGTTGCCGCGCGGCGGGGCCAACCGGTTCGCGCCACCGCTGACCATTCCCGCGGTGTTCATGACCATCGAGCAGGCTTCCGTGCTCACGCGGCTTTCGGGCAAGGAACTGGTGGAGTTGACCAAAGCCGCGGACGAGAAGGGCGGCGTGGTGGAACTTGCGGATTCGCGCGTGGCGATCGAGGTGCAGGCCACCAAGGTGCCCAAACTCACGGACAACGTGGGCGCGGTGCTCGCGGGCAAGGGCCCTCTGGCGGAAGAGTTCATCGTGATCGGCGGGCACTTTGACCACCTGGGCATGGGCACGGCGGGCGGTTCGCGTGATTCCAACGCCGCGGGCAAACTGCACCCGGGCGCGGATGACAACGCCTCGGGCACGTCGGGCGTGCTGCTGGCGGCCAAGCACCTGAGCGAGAAGTACAAGTCCCTGCCGGCGGATGCGAACGTGCGCTCCATCGTCTTCGTGGGCTTCTGCGGCGAGGAGGGCGGGCTCATCGGCTCGCGCTTCTTCGTGAAGAACTCACCCATCGCGGCCGAGAAGACCTACCTCATGCTCAACATGGACATGATCGGCCGCCTGCGCGATGACAAGTTTGATGTCGGCGGCGGCGGCTCCGCCGAGGGGCTGGCCGACCTGATCGACCCGGTCTTTGGCAAGAGAGGCCTGAAGGTGCGCACACGCGACAGCGAGGGCGTGCCCTACAACGGGCGCGGCCCCAGCGACCACGCCAGTTTCTTCTCCGCCAGCGTGCCCGTGCTCTTCTTCTTCACGGGCCTGCACGCGGAATATCACACGCCCCAGGACTTCTACTGGAAGATCAACGTGCCCGGCGCGGTGCGGATCGTGAGCACCCTCGTGGAGATCGCGGAGATGTTCGCCGCGCGGCCCGACGCGCTCAAGTTCACCACCGGCGTAGGCAAAACCATGCCCACGCGCCCGGAGCCGACGGCCAGCGCGAGCGGTGGCACGCCGTCCCCGGCCCCCGCAGCCGGCGGAGACGAGCCGCGCCCCATGCCCATCCGCGTGCGTTTCGGGATCGCCCCGGGCGACTACCAGGACAACCAGCCCGGCGTGCTCGTGGGCGATGTCTTCCCCGGCACCTCCGCCGCGCTGGCGGGAATCGTCAAGGGCGACCGCCTGACGAAGTGGGACGGCAAGGAGATCAAGGGCATCGAGGAGTGGATGCCCTTCCTGCGCGCCGCCAAGCCGGGCGACGTGGTGGAGATCACACTCGTGCGCGCCGGCAAGGACGAGGTCGTCAAGGTCACGCTCAAGGGCCGCGAGACCGACGACCGCTGAAAATCGGACACGCGCGATGCCCGGACGCCCTGAGCCACCGCCACCCTCGCTGCTCGATCTGCCGGACCTCTCGCCCGCGGCGTTGCCGCCCGTCCTGCACGTGCCCCCGCTGGCGCGCCCGTTTGACGCGGTGGTCCGGCCACCGGGCTCCAAGTCGATCACCAACCGCGTGCTGCTGCTGGCCGCGTTGGCCACGGGCGAGAGCGTGATCCACGGGGCGCTGGTGGATGCCGACGATGCACAGGTGATGATCGAGGCGCTGCGGCGTCTGGGGGCGGAGGTTGGGGTGGAGGCCAGCGCGGGCACGCAGCCCGTCGTGCGAGTGCGCGGCGTGGCGGGAAGGTGGAAACTCAAACCCGGCGAGGCCATCACGCTCAACCTGCACAACGCGGGCACGGCCACGCGCTTTCTGGCCGCGGCGGCCCTCCTCACGCCCCCGGGGGCATCCATCATCATCGACGGCAACGAGCGGATGCGGCAGCGGCCCATCGGCGAACTGGCCGACTTGCTGAAGCGGATGGGCGCGAGCGCAGAGTTTCTGGGCACGCCCGGCTGCCCGCCCGTGCGGATTGCGCCGCCGGCGGACTTCGCTGCGCTCGCGGGCGAACTGGAAGTGGGGCGCACGCAGTCGAGCCAGTTTGTGTCGGCCCTCGCCCTCGTGGCACCGCTCCTGCCGCGCGGGCTCACCCTGCGCTTGCCGGATGGGATCACCAGCGAGCCCTACGTGGCGATGACGACGGGCGTGCTGGAGCGGCTGGGCGTGGTCGTGCGGGCACGAACGACGAGCGCTGAGGCCGGGCGAGAGATCAGCATCCGCCCGCTGGCAGGAGTGGGGGGGGCGGGGGCGGTTCTGCACGGATTCACCTTCAACGTGGAGCCCGACCTCTCCAGCGCGTCGTACTTCTGGGCCGCCGCGGCGATGATCCCCGGCGCAAAACTGCGGATCGACGGCTACCCGGACCCCGATCATGGAGCCACGCTGCAGGGTGACGGCGCGTTTCTCACGCTCGCGCTGGATGGCCCGGGCACCGACACGTTCGGCTGCGGTGTGGCGGGCGGAGTTGTGACGGGCCCGGCGCACCTCCGGGCTGCGAGCGTGGATTGCGCCGGGATTCCCGACACCGCCATGACCGCCGCGGTGCTGGCGTGCTTCGCGTCGCCCACGTCCGCAAACCCGACGGCCACGTCAAGGCTGCGCGGCCTGCGCACGCTTCGCGTGAAGGAGACGGATCGGCTCGCCGCGCTCCAGACGGAACTGACCAAACTCGGGGCCGCCGTCGAAATCGAGACGACGGCGAAAGACGAAGCGCTGGTGATCTCGCCCCCTCGGCCCCCGCGAGACCTGCCCGACGCGCTCGGGAGCAGCGCGAGCGAGCCGAAGCCGGTGGTGTTCGATACCTACGACGACCACCGCATGGCGATGTCGCTCGCGCTGGTGGGTCTGCGCCGCAAGAACGTGTTCATCCGCAACCCCGCGTGCGTGGCGAAGACCTATCCCACGTACTGGCGCGACCTGAAATCGCTGTACGGGGGGAAGTTGACGAGTTGACGAGTTGATGAGTTGATGAGTGGACGGGCATGGATGCCGCGTGTTCCTACCATTCGTTCGTGACGGCCAAGAAGCCCAAAGTGCTGGTGGCGATGTCCGGCGGCGTGGATTCGTCCGTCGCCGCGGCACTGCTTCTGCAGCAGGGTTACGAAGTCGTCGGCTGCTTCATGCGTCTGGGTTCGCCGGGCGAATCGTTGGAC
Source organism: Phycisphaerales bacterium (assembly GCA_046156035.1). Taxonomy (GTDB): domain Bacteria; phylum Planctomycetota; class Phycisphaerae; order Phycisphaerales; family UBA1924; genus JAEUIX01. The sequence continues at coordinate 72,131 of JBJXEW010000056.1, forward strand.
GAACTCATGCCCGCGCCCGCTGCCGAGGCCGCGTGCAAGCCCGCCAAGATCGGCCATCAAGGGTGCTGCTCCATCAACGACGCGGCGGATGCACGCCTGGTCGCGGCCCACCTGGGCGTGCCCTTCTACGTCGCAAACTTCAAGAAGGACTTCGGCCGCATCATCGACTACTTCGCGACGGAGTATGCCGCGGGCCGCACGCCCAACCCGTGCGTGCGCTGCAACGACTGGCTGAAGTTCGGCAAACTGCGCGACTACGCCCGCCAGATCGACGCGGCGTTCGTGGCCAGCGGCCATTACGCGCGCGTGGAGCGCAGCGCCAGCGGCGAGCACCGCTTGCTGCGCGGCCTCGATGATGACAAGGACCAGTCGTACGTCCTCTTCGGCGCGGCACGCGATGAACTGGGCCACATGCTCCTGCCCATCGGTGGCCTCACCAAGCCGCGCGTGCGCGAACTGGCGAAGGAACTCGGCCTGCCCGTGTTTGACAAGCCGGATTCGCAGGAAATCTGCTTTGTGCCCGACAACGACTACGCGGGGCTGGTGGAGCGGCGCTCGGTCGCGGCCGCTGCGGCCCACCAGCAGGGCGGCGACATTCTTGATGCCGGCGGCAGCGTCGTGGGGCGGCACGGCGGTCAGCACCGCTTCACGCTGGGGCAGCGTCGGGGTGTCGGCGTAGCGCTGGGGTATCCGATTTATGTTGTGGGGAAGGATGCCGCGGCCAACACCATCACGGTCGGGCCTCCCGAGGCGCTGCTGGCGGCGGGGTGCAGCGCGGGCGAGGCAAACTGGCTGGTGGACCCGCCGCCCGCCGGTGAATGGGTCGTGTGCGAGATCAAGTACCGGTACAACACGCCGGCCGCGGCGGGGCGTGTGCGCGTGCTGGAGCCGGGCGGGGAAGCAACTCCCAGCGGGCGCCACGGCCGCTTCGAGGTGCGGTTTGATGCTCCGCAGTCGGCGGTCACACCCGGGCAGGCGGTGGTGCTGTACGAGCGCGACGGCCCGGCTGCCGGGAGCACGTCCGGGGCGGTGTTGGGCGGCGGGTGGATCGAATCGACAACCAAGCGTTAGCCCTTCGGGCTCGCCGCCTCGATCTTCTCTTCGATCTGCTCGAGTTTGCGGGCGATCGCCATGATCTCGGTCTGCGCCTTCACGTTCACCTGGTAGTCCAGGTCGGTGCGCAGGCGGTCCTTCTCGCTCTGGCGGTTCTGGCTCACCATCACGAAGATGGAGAGGAAGATGGCCTCCAGCGAGACCACCATCGTGAGCAGGCCGAAGGGGAACGGGTCAAACGCGAAGACCTTGGGCGGGTCGGTCATCGTCCCGCCGATGGCGTTGAGCATGATCCACCCGCCGAACCAGCAGATGTGGAACACGGTCGTCCACTGGCTCGCGGCGACCGAGGCGATCACGTCGCTGGCGCGCTGCCACAGGCTCGCCCGCCGGCCCGCGAACACCTCGTTGGGATTTTTCAGGTGCCGCAACTGCTCGGTGTTGGCCCGCAGCCGCTGGCCCATCACGGTGAGGATGCCGATGCCCACCTCCGGGTGCTGGCGCAGAAAGCGGTGCAGGGTTTCGCGGTCGAGCACCAGCAGCGTGCACGGCTCAAGCGCCCGCACCGTGGCGGTGCGCGGGCCTGCATCCAGCAGGCTGATCTCGCCGAAGAAGCCGCCCGCCTCGAGCGTGTTGATCGAGACGTGCTGGCCCGTCTCGTTGGGCACGCTCACATCCACCGAGCCGCCCTCGATGAGGAAGAAACTCTCGCCGCGGTCGCCGAGCCAGAAGATGGTCTCGTGCGCGGGCACATGCTTGCGGCGCATGGCCGCGAACAGGTCGCGCCGCTGCGCGGGCTCCAGCCGCGAGAAGAGGGCGATGTGCGCGAGCGGGTCGTCTGCCTGCGGTGTGGGTTGGTTGACGGGCTCGGACATCGCTGGCAGCATACCAAGCGGCCCGCGCGCCCGCTACTCCAGGAACATCTCCATCCGCTTGAGCCGGGCGTAGATGTCCTCGTCACCCCGCCGCACGTACAGCCGGTTCACGCCCACGCCGCCGATCAGGTCGTAGGGCTTGGCGGCCATGTACCGCAGAACCGCGCTGTCGGGCTTCATCGCCGAGTCCTCGATCATCAGCACCCGCGGCTTAAAACGCTCAAGTTCGAAGCCCTCCAGCAGGTTCACCTCGTCGCCTTCCACGTCGATGCTCACGAAATCAATCGGCCCCGTGTGCTCCTTCAGCACCTCGTCCATCGTCATCACCGGCACCTCCACCGTGGCCGTGGGGAGTTGGCGCCGCCGGATGTCCGCCACGTGGTGCGCATCGCCGTGCAGGTACGACAGCATCTCGATCTGCGTTGAGACCGTGAACTTCGCCGTGGGCGGGTGGCCCGGCTTGGAGAGGGCAGCGTGAACCACGCGGCTGTTCTTCCGCAGGGCCCGGCACTTCTCATACGCAGCAGGGATCGCCTCGATCAGCACGCCCTTCCAGCCCACCGCCTCGTAGGCGAACGACACGCTGAACTTCTCGCCGTCGTACGCGCCCACCTCGATGAAGAAGCCGTCCAACTTGCCCCCGAAAATCTCCCACAGCGCCGTGTCCTCGCCGAACTGCGCCTGGAAGATGACCGGCAGTGAGGGCGCGCGGCCGGCGCGGCGAACCATCGCCTCCGCTCGATACGCGAACGTGTCGCGGCGCATCCGGTAGATGAGTTGCTCGGCAGACGCCAGGCGGAGTTCAAGATCGGCCAGACGCTGGTTTGGGGGTGGGCCGGGCTGTGGGTACATGCTCATCGTCGGCCCTTGTGTTCGGTGGCGGGGCGGTGGGCGCGGCCGGTGCCGAGACCCTTGTGCATGATGAAAAGATAGTTGAACCCGCGCAGGAAAAAGTTGCCCTCCTGCGCCGCCTTGTGCCAGTTGCCGCGTGCAAGTTTCTCGTTGCCGCGCACCACCGCCACGATATCGACGGGCGTGAACCGGCTTCGCAGCAGCGCGAACAACTCGAAGCCGATGGGCACGAACGTGCCAGAAGGGCGTGCCCCCGGCTTGCCCTTCACGAACGAGTCGCTGACGTAGAGGGCCATGAACCGGTCGGGCCTGAGCACCCGATGCGCTTCGCCGATCACCTGTTCCATCGCCTGAAAATAGGCCCTGCCGCCGTCGGACCCACCGGAATCGAGCCTGCCGATGCAGCGTGGATCGTCGGAGTACTCAATGTGCGTCGAGTAGGGCGGGTCGATGAACACGAAGTCCGCCGCGGCATCGGCGAGGGGGACGCTGCGGGCATCGGCTTGACGGATGTCTTCGCGCGCGGGGGCAAGGTCGCACCCCAGGCCCGTGCGGCCGAGGTCGCGGCACACGTCCAGCGTCGTGCCGCTGCCGCACATGGGGTCCAGAACGGTGTCGCCCGGCTTGGTGTAGCGCTGCAGCACTTGCCAGATCACCCATGAGGGCGTGGCACCGGCGTACTTGGCGCTCCCCTGCACGGGCGAGCCGGGCACCGAGTAGTGCTGGCTCGCGTACTCCCACAGCGTGGTGGTGAAGACTTCCAGAGGCGGTTTGGCAGCGTGGCCCAAGGCCGCGCCGCGCCCCGGCGTGCCCGCGGGGCGGAACCGAGCGCGTTCACGCTGCGGCCCACTCCCGTGGTTGGGTCTGAAGCCCCGGCTCATGCGTTCTTCACCGTGCGAATCGCCTGCACGATGCGGGCCTTGGCCTCGGCGATGGGCGCGGCGATCTTGACGCCCGCCGCGCGTGCGTGCCCGCCGCCCCCCAGCACGCGACAAACCGCCGCCACGTCGATGGCGCGGGGTCCGGGCTTGCTGCGGATGCTGGCCTTCGTGACGGGGCCGGCGGGGTCCTTCGCCACCGTCTCGGTGAGCACGACCGCCACCTGAATCTCGGCCACGCAGAGCACATCGGCCGCGAAACCGCCGGCTTCCTCGCTGTCGGAGTGCGTGGCATCAAAGTCGGCCCGCGTCAGGGACATGACGGCGACAGACTGCCCCTCGAAATACTCAAGCGAAGCGAGCGCACGGGCCTGGAGGGCCAGGCGCGACGGCCGGTCCTGCTGCTCCACCCACTCAAAGAGCCGAGAGTGATCAACGCCGGTTTCGAGCAGGTCCGCCGCGAGCCGCAGCGTGGCCGAGCGCGTGTTCGAGAACTTGAACCACCCGGTGTCGGTGGCGAGGCCCAGGAACAGCGGCTCGGCGATATCCAGCGGCAGTTTGGCCGCGGATGCCACGCCGAGCAGTTGGGCGCAGAGCGGCGCAACCACCTCGGCGACGGCCGCGGCCTTAGCGTCGATCAGCCGCGCGTTGGTCAGGTCCGTGCTGCCGCTGAGGTGGTGGTCGATCACCATCACCTTGTCCGTGCGCGGCTGGAGATACCCCTTCACCTCTTCAAGTTGCATCCACGACCCGGTGTCAACGATCACCATCGCATCGGGCTCGGGAAGTGCTCCAAGGCGTGCCGCGTGGTCATTCTCCAGCAGCACGTGTGGCGTCGCCGCGATGAGGTGCGCTGCCCACCGGGGCATGCTGGGCACATAGGCCGGCATCGCCACGATGCCGAGGCTGCTGAGCGAGCGGGCGAGTGCCAGGCTGGAACCGAGCGCATCGCCGTCTGGCCGCGCGTGCGTGAGCAGGAGCACGCGCTTGGCCCTGCGCAGCGCATCGACGATCTGTGCGGGCGAGCGGGTCGAAGCCCAGCCCGAGGCCTCCGCGGAAGCACCCGGCGCTCCGGCGGACGGGGCCGGCGGCGTGGCAGTGGGGGATTGACTCACGAGGCCCCTTCCGTGTGCGAGCCTACGGCAACGAGGTTTTCTTTCGGTCGGGTTCTTGTGCGTTCCAGCAGCGGCCTCACCAGCGCGCCGGCACGAGCGGTGTCGCGGGCCAACTGGGCCTTGAACGCCTCGATGCCCGGGAAGCGCACCTGATCGCGCAGAAACGCGACCAGTTCCAGTTGCAGTCTCCATCCGTACTCGGGCAGGTCGGGCAGCGGCGCCCACGCGCGGCCGGCATCCTGCGCAGTGCCGATCAAGAACGCCTCAACCGTGCGGCGCGCTCCGGCGAAGGTTGGGCGCTCGCCCACGTTCACCGCCGCGGCGAAGACGCGCCCGTCGCCGAGTGTGGCCCGTGCCGCGTAGACGCCGTCCGCCGGAGGCAGGCTCGTCGTCGCCAGGTTGGCCGTGGGGAAGCCGATGGTGCGGCCGCGCTGATCGCCCTGCACGACCTCGCCAGACAGTGTGTGAAAGCGGCCCAGCACACGCGCGGCATCATCCACACGCCCGTGCGCAAGCAGCCACCGGCACAACGTGCTGGAGGCCCGCACAATGCTGTGGTCGCCCAGCACCACTTCCACAGGGTCCACAATGCGAGCCTCGATGCCCAGCGGGCGGGTGAGGGCGCAGAGCATGTCGGTGTCGCCGGCCCGGTTCTTGCCGAAGCAGAAATCGCGTCCTTCCACAATCGCCAGCGGGCGGCGTTCGGCGGCAACCTTGTTGAGGAACTGGGCCGGCGACAGGCCCAGCAACGCCGGCTCAGGCAGGAGACGCTCCACCTCGTCGGCACCGAGGTCTCGCAGGTGTGCGGCCTTGGCCTCAAAGGGCATCAGCACAGGGGGGCACGCGTGCGGAGCGACGATGCTCAGCGGGTGCGGGTCAAAGACCATCGCCACGACCTTCACGCCCGGCTCCGCCGCGGCATCGGCGATGCCCCGCGCCATGCGCACCAGTTCGGCGTGCCCGCGGTGCACCCCGTCGAACGTGCCGATCGTGAGCACCGAGCGGTGGTCTGGGGTGCCGGAGTGTGTGAGAGCGGCCATGCGGACAAACGTTAGGCCCTTGCCGCGGGTTGTTCGGACTGCGCGCGGGTGGGTGTAGACTTGGCGGACCGCTCCGCCGTCCGGTCAGGGCGGGCTGGCACGAGGGCACACATGGCGTTCTTCACGCGAAAAAGCAAGTCGCTGTCAACCCCCGTTGCCGTTCCCTCTGCACCGGTCGCGCCGGGCCAGGAGGCCCGCATCCACCAGATCGGTGCCGACATGCTGGCGCGCGCCCGCGGGCACAAGCAGGGGCTGCTCTCCGCCAAGTTCTACAGCGACGCCCTGATGGAATGGTCCATGAAGGACCAGGCCTTCAAGGTGCAACTCTTCCGCTTCGTCGACGCCTTCCCGGTGTTGCACACCGCCGATGACACCTACGACCACCTTGAGGACTACCTCTCGCAGCCGGGCGTCACGGTGCCCGGCGTGATCTCCGCCGCGATGACCGCGGGGAAGTTCGCCAAGGGCATGGCGGTCTCGACCATCTCGCGCCAGATCACCGGGATGGCCCAGAAGTTCATCGCCGGCACCGACGCGGCCTCGGCCCTGCCCATGCTCAAAGACCTCTGGTCGAGCGGCATCGCCTTTTCCGTAGACCTCCTCGGCGAGGCCTGCCTGAGCGACCACGAGGCCGATGCCTACCGCGACAAGTACCTTGACCTCATCAGCAACCTTCCCGGCCAGGTGGCCTCGTGGCCCGTTAGCCCGCGTCTGGAGTCGGACCACCTCGGCCCTATCCCGCGCACGAACGTGTCGGTCAAAATATCTTCGCTCTCAGCCCGTTGCGATCCGATCGATCCCGTTGGCGCACGCCGCGACCTCATGAAACGCCTGCGCCCGATCCTTGAAGCCGCCGCGGCCAAGGGCGTGCTGGTGAACTTCGACATGGAGCAGGAGTCGCTCAAAGACTTCACGCTCGACCTCTTCATGCGTTGCTGCGAAGAAGTGAACTTCATCGCTGGCCTGGCGATGCAGGCCTACCTCGTGAGCGGCGATGCGGATGCACGCCTCATCTGCGATTGGGCAAGCAAGGCGAACCGTCAGGTCACCGTCCGGCTGGTGAAGGGCGCGTACTGGGACTACCAGGTGATCCACGCCGAACAGAACGGCTGGCCCTGTCCGGTCTGGAAAAACAAGCGGCTCACCGATGCGTGCTTCGAGCGGATGACGGGCATCTTCCTCGATGCCACGCCGCGCAGCATCACGCAGGGCGGTGTGAAACTGGCCCTCGGCTCCCACAACGTCCGCTCCATCGCGGCGGCCTTGGCCGCCCTCGAGCAACGCGGCCTGCCGCCAGCCGCGCTCGAACTCCAGATGCTCCACGGCATGGCCGACCAACTCAAGCACGCCGCCAGCGAGATGGGCCTGCGCGTGCGTGAGTATCTGCCCGTGGGCGAGATGATCCCCGGCATGGCCTATCTCGTGCGACGCCTCTTGGAGAACACCAGCAACGAGAGTTGGCTCAAGGCGGGTTTTCTCGACAACGCCGACTCCGCGAAACTGCTCGCCAGCCCGCACGACAATGCCAACGAGCCCGGAGCGTCAGCGACGGGTCCATCTCGCAACGGCAAGCCACGCGCGACCACCCACGCCTCCCCCTCCGGCATCGCGCTCGAAGGCGGCGGCCGATCCTCCGGCCTCGACCCCGACCGCCACGCGCTCTCCCCGGCCGTACCGGGTGTCGGCGATGGTCGCCCGTTCTTCAACGAGCCCCTGCGAGACTTCTCCAAGGCGGCCCAGCGCGAGGCCTTCGCGGCCGCCGTGGCCAAGGCCACCGTGCCGCGTGTGGCCAACGACACCACGCCCCAGCAGGCCGCCGCGATGGTGGCCGCCGCGGCCGGCGCATTCCCCGCATGGCGCGACACCGACCCGCTCGTTCGCAGCGCCGTGCTGGTCCGTGCCGCCGCGCTCATGCGCGCACGTCGCGATGAACTCTGCGGCGTCATGATCAAGGAGGCCGGCAAGACCTGGCGCGAGGCCGATGCCGACACGTGCGAGGCGATTGACTTCTGCGAGTATTACGCCCGCACCGCGCCCGCCCTGTTCGCACGCCAGCGTCTCGGTCGCTTCATCGGCGAGTTGGACGAAACCCTCTACCAGCCGCGCGGCGTGGCAGTGGTCATCAGCCCATGGAACTTCCCGCTGGCCATCTGCTGCGGCATGACGGTCGCCGCGCTGGCCACGGGCAACACGGTGCTCGTGAAGCCCGCGGAGCAGACTCCGGGCATCGCCAAGTTGATGGTCGATATTCTGCACGACGCGGCCCGCGAAGTGTTGAGCGCCGCGTCCTCGCGTCTGGCGTCTGACGTCTCGCGTCTCGTCGCCTTCTGCCCCGCACCCGGCGAGACCACAGGCGCGGCACTGGTCCGCGATCCGCGCGTGGCCGTCATCGCCTTCACGGGCTCGCGCGATGTGGGCCTGGACATTCTCAGCGCCGCCGCGCCGCCGTCGCCGTTCGCATCGTCGGGTGGTCCGGCGGTCCCCGCCGGCGCTCGTGCCGTCGCGCCCTCCCATCTCAAACGCGTCGTCTGCGAGATGGGCGGGAAGAACGCCGTCATCATCGACACCTCGGCCGATCTGGACGAGGCCGTGCTGGGCGTACGGCATTCTGCCTTCGGCTTTCAGGGCCAGAAGTGCTCGGCCTGCTCGCGGCTCATCGTCGTCGATCCGGCCGGCCCCACCGGCCCCGCCATCACGCGCTTCCGCGAGCGGCTCGTGGAAGCCACGCGGGCCCTCTCCGTCGGCGACCCGGCACTGCCCGGCACCGATGTCGGTCCTGTGATTGCTGCCGACGCGAAGGCCAAGATCGAGGGGTTCATCTCGCGTGCGAAGGCCGGCGGCCTGAGTTTCGCGGCCCTCGATCTTCCGGCCTCCATGCCTTCGTCCCTTCGTGCCTCCGTGCCTTCTGCCTTCGTCGCTCCCCACATCTTCTGGGTTGTGCCCCAGAACCACGAACTCGCCCGCGAGGAGGTCTTCGGGCCCGTGCTGGCGATCATGCACGCACCGAGTTTCGATGAGGCCCTGCGCATCGCCAACGCCTCCGACTACAAACTCACCGGCGGCATCTTCAGCCGCCGCCCCGCCCACATCGAGCGAGCCAAGCGCGAGTTCCGCGTCGGCAACCTCTACATCAACCGCGGCTGCACGGGCGCGCTCGTCGCCCGCCAACCCTTCGGCGGCTTCGGCATGTCCGGGGTGGGCAGCAAGGCAGGCGGGGCAGACTATCTGCTCCAGTTTGTGGAGCCGCGGGCGATCTGCGAGAACACCATGCGGCGCGGCTTCGCTCCCGAACTCTGACGGGCCGCGACCAGTGGATCGACCGGCCCGGCCCCCGGTCGCTAACATGCCGCCCCCGTGAGCGAGCCCCTTCCCGCACAACCCGATCCGTTGCCATCGGCACGGCCGGCGCGCCCCGGCAAGCCGGCGTGGCTGCGCGTGGCCTCGGCCCAGGAGTTCGGCTTGCTGGTGGTGATCGCCGTGATGGTGGTGGGCCTGACGCTGGCCACCCCGTGGATCGCCCGCCCCGAGCGTGTGGGCGTGCCGGAGGGTGCCACGGTTGACCAGACCGCGACGGCGGTGGTGGTGTCAGAGCCGGGCCACGCTTCGGTCTCGTACCCAATCGCCGAGGGCTGGGGCCTCACGCAGCGCGGCACCATGCAGTTTGTCGAACAGAAAGAGCGCCGGTCACTCTCCAATGGCACAGTGGTTGAAGACCTGCCCGATGCTCGCGGCTGGACAGCGACCGGTGTAGGGGTGGCGGCCGAGTTTCTCGCCGCGGACGGTTGGCAACTCGCCGAAGGGCCCGACGGCGTTCCGTCCTTCGAGCGCGACCCGCGCGTCAACCGGTTCTTCAACAAAGACAACCTCATCGCCGTGGGCACCTACGCGAGTTTCATCGCCATCATGGCCGTCGGCATGACGGGCATCATCGTGATGGGCGGCATCGACCTCTCGGTGGGCGCGATCTACGCACTCTCGGCGGTGGTGGGCGCAACCGCCTTGCAGGCCGTGGGCCAGGCCCTCCCCGGCATTTCACCGTGGGCCGTCGTGCCGCTGGGCGTGGTGGTCTGCGGCGGGGTCGGTGCGCTCTGCGGCGCCGTGAACGGCGGCGCGAGCGTGGGCCTGGGCGTCCACCCCTTCATCATCACGCTGGGCGGCATGGCCGTCTACCGCGGCATCGCCTTCGTGCTCTCCAAAGGCCTCTCGATCGGCGAGTTCCCGCCCGCGTACGCCGGGGTCATCCGCTCCTCGCTCCTGGGCATCAACCCGGTCCCCACGCTCATCATGGTGCTCGTTGGCCTGGCAGGGGCCTTTGTCGCCACGCGCACCGTCTTCGGCCGGCAGACCTTTGCCATCGGCGGCAACGAGACCGCCGCACGCTACGCCGGCATCCCCGTCGGCCGCGTCAAGGTTCAACTCTTCGTCATCGTCGGCGCACTCGCGGGCCTCAGCGCGGCCATCATGCTGGGGTACCTTGGTGCCGGGTCGTCTGATGCCGGCAACGGCTACGAGTTGAACGTCATCGCCGCGGCGGTGGTGGGGGGTGCCTCGCTCTCCGGCGGCCGCGGGTCGGCCGTGGGCGCGGTGCTGGGGGCCATCGTCATCCAACTCATCAACAACGGCTTTGATGTGCTGGGCATCGACTCCAACTACCGCCAGATCGTGATCGGTCTGGCCATCGTGCTGGCCGTGGTGGTGGATCAGGCCAAGTACCGCTTCTTTGCCGCCAAGCGATAGGGCCGGGCCCGGCATCATCCGATCACTTCCCAAACTCGCCCACTTGCTATTCTTCCCCCTGCGTCCAACCACCGGCCCCTTGCGAATGCACGCGGCCGGTGCGCTGTGTGAGCGCGGAGCATCCCCTTTCAGGAGCCTCGAATGTCGTTCATGCGTCTCAAAGGTCTTGCCGCCGTCGGTGCGGTGCTGGGTCTCGCCGGTGCGGTCCTTGCCAACGCTGCGTCGCAGCCCCCCAAGGCCGCGGCCAAGCCGGCCAAAAAATCCTACCTCATCGGCCTGGTCGCCAAGAGCAACTCCAACCCCGTCTTCCTCGCGGCCCGCACCGGCGCCGAAGACGCGGCCAAGGAACTGGGCGCCAAGATGGGCGTCACCATCAAGATCGACTGGCGCACGCCCGTGAGCGAAGATGGCCAGAAGCAAGCCGAGTTCATCGAGCAACTCGTGGCCGCGGGGGCAGACGGCATCGCCGTGAGTGCATCCGACGCCAAACTCCTCAAGACCGCGATTGATTCGGCCACGGCCAAGGGCGTGGCCGTGAGCACCTTCGACTCGGACGTGCCCGACTCCAAGCGCTTCGCCTACTACGGCACCGACGATTTCGCCTGCGGCCAGCGCGTCGCCTCCGAACTCGCCAAGGCCATGGGCAACAAGGGCGTGGTCGCCATCCTCGCCGGCAACCAGAACGCCCCCAACCTCCAGTCCCGCGTGCGCGGCGTGCGCGACGAGATCGAGAAGAACCACAAAGACATCAAGGTGCTCGACACCTACTACCACGCCGAGACGCCGCAAGACGCGGTGGCGAAGGTGGAGCAGGTCATGGCCGCCAATCCGCAGATCAGCGGCTGGGCCATGATCGGTGGCTGGCCGCTCTTCACCGAGAACGCGATGGACAAGGTCAAGGGCCGGGCCAAGGTCGTGGCGGTCGACGCGCTGCCCGCCCAGTTGAACTACGTGAAGAAGGGCGAGGTGGAGATGCTCCTGGGCCAGAAGGTCTACGAGTGGGGCTGGGAGAGCGTCACGCTCATCATGAACAAACTCACCAAGGGCGAGAGCCCCAAGGACCCGATCATCAAGGCCGAATTGGTCGCCGTGACCAAGGCCAACGCCGAGGAATACGGCAAGAACTGGGACAAGTGGCTGGGCAAGGCCGCCGGCTCCACACCCGCCACGCCCGCGAAGTGAGCCGGGTCGGGCCTGCCGCCGTGAGGGCGATGGGCCTCTGCTTGGCGAACCCTCCTCCCGCGAACACGAATCGCAACATCTCCAACCCCGCGCACCCGCGCGGGGTTGTTTGTTTATGATGCCGCCCCCATGGCCGTCCCCTCCGCCCCCACCCCGCAACCCCGCACCGAACTGCTCGTGGTCCGCAGCGCGACCAAGCGCTTCGGCCCCACGCTGGCGCTGAGCGATGTCTCGGTCTCGTTCTTCGCCGGCGAGGTCCACGCCCTCATGGGCGAGAACGGCGCGGGCAAGAGCACGCTGGGCAAGGCCATCGCCGGCCTGCACAAGATCGACTCCGGCTCCATCACGCTGGGTGGCCGCGAGTTGGTGCCCGGCTCCATCGACGATGCGTACGAGGCGGGCATCCGCATCGTGCATCAGGAACTGGCCCAGTGCCCCAACCTCTCCGTGGCGGAGAACCTCTGCCTGCACAGTCTGCCCACGCGCATCGGTCTCGTGGACCGTTCCGCCATGAACCGCCGCGCCGAGGGGCTGCTGCGCCGCCTGGCGCCCGAGATTGATGTGGAGGCCCCGCTGGGCACGCTCGCGCCCGGCCGCCGCCAGATCGTGCAGATCGCCGGCTCGCTCGACGAGCGCATCGGCTCCGACGGCGCGGCACGCCCCGCGGCCCGCGTCATCGTCTTCGACGAGCCCACCAGTTCCCTCTCCATGGCCGAGGCCGACCGCCTCATGCAGATCGTCCGTCGCCTCGCGGCAGACGGTCTCCTGTGCATCTACGTCAGCCACCGCATGGGCGAGATTTTCACCTGCTGCGACCGCGTGAGCGTGCTGCGTGACGGCCGCTACGTCGGCACGGGCGACGTGAAGTCCATCGATGAGGGGACGCTCGTGAGTTGGATGATCGGCCGCACGCTGGCTCCCAATACGAAGGAGCGGGCCGCCATCAAGGCTCTCGCCGGCACCGAGCACCACCCGCCCGCTGCCGGGCCCGTGGCCCTGCCCGCCGCGCTGGAGGTCCGCTCGCTGCGTTCGCCGGGCAAACTTGGCGGAGAGGGTGAGGGCGACGGCCTCTCCTTCAAGGTTCGCCCCGGCGAAATCCTCGGTGTCGGCGGCCTTGTGGGCGCGGGCCGCTCCGAACTCCTCGACGCGGTCTTCGGCCTCGACCGCCGCGCCGGCGGGGAGGTGCTGGTCTACGGCCGGCCCCTGCCCGATCTCACCACCCGTGAGGCCATCGCCGCGGGCCTCGGCTACGTCCCCGAAGACCGCCGCCTGCAAGGGCTCTTCTTTCAACTGGGCATCAACGAGAACATCGTCTCCCCGCAGATGCCCCTCCTCGCCCGCGCTGGTCTGCGCGGCTTCGCGGCCGAGCGGGCCGTGGCCTCGCAGCAGATGGCCCGCTTCCGCGTCAAGGCCGCGTCGCTCGCCAGCCTCCCCGGCGAACTCTCCGGCGGCAACCAGCAGAAACTCCTCATCGCCCGTTGGATGAACCCGCGCACCCGCGTCCTGCTGCTGGACGAACCCACCCGCGGCATCGACGTGGGCACCAAGGCCGAGATCTACCGCATCATCTTCGAGGCCGCCGACAGCGGCCTGGCCGTGCTGCTGGTCTCCAGCGAGATGCCCGAACTCCTCGCCCTGTCCGACCGCATCATCGTCCTCTGCGAGGGTCGCCTCACGGGTGAACTCGAGGGCGAGCGCATGACGCAGGAGAACATCCTCCGCCTCGCCACACAGCGCGGCATCGGCTCACCGGCACTCACGGCGGCGTGAGCCACCACGTTTTCGTCCGCCCGCTGGACCCAGCCCCGCTGCGACCGAACGATGGGCGTGCCGGTAGACCCAGAAGCCGGTCCTGAGTCCTCGGTCCTGAGTCCCCGTGATCCCGGAGCCTTGCCCATGAGCCGTTCGTCTCTCTTCGCACGCATCGCTTCCGTCGCGGCCTTTGCGCTCGCACCGCTGGCCGCGTGGGGTCAGTCGCTCAAGGCCGAAAAGTACACGCTCGACAACGGCCTGGTCGTGATCCTGCATCCCGACACGTCGCTCCCCGTCGCGTCCATCAACCTGTGGTACAAGGTGGGCGCCAAGAACGAGCCCAAGGGGCGCTCGGGCTTTGCGCACCTCTACGAGCACCTGATGTTCATGGGCACCAAGCGCGTGCCCGGCAACGATTTCGACGTGCTCATGGAGAACGGCGGCGGGGCCAACAACGCCAGCACGAGTCTGGACCGCACCAACTACTACAGCAACGGGCCCGCGAGTCTGCTCCCCACGCTGCTCTGGCTGGATGCGGATCGCCTGGAGGACATGGGCCCGACCATGACGCAGGAGAAACTGGACAAGCAGCGCGATGTGGTGCGCAACGAGCGGCGGCAGACCGTGGAGAACGCGCCGTACGGCCGCGCGTACGACGATTCGTACAAGATGATGTACCCGGAGAGCCACCCGTACCACTTCGGCGTGATCGGAACGCATGCGGACCTTGAGGCGGCGAGCGTGGACAACGTGAAGAACTTCTTCGCGACGTTCTACGCGCCCAACAACTGCTCGCTGGTGGTGGCGGGGGACTTTGACCCGGCCCAGATCAAGCCCCTGGTGAAGAACCTGTTCGGCTCCATCCCGCGCGGCAACGTCGCCAAGGACCGGCCCGTGCCGGACCCGACGCTTGGCCGCGTGGTGCGGGCGAGCATGTACGACAAGGTGCAGTTGCCCAAGGTGGCGATGTACTTCCACAGCCCGGCGCAGTATCAGGAGGGCGATGCCGAGATGGACATCTCGGCCCTCGTGCTCGCGGGCGGGCAGAGCAGCCGGCTCTACAAGCGGCTCGTGCTGGCGGACCAACTGGCGGTGGAGGTGCAGAGCGGGCAGGACAGCGCCCAACTGGGCTCGATGTTCCGCGTGGAGGTGCTGGCCAAGCCGGGCAGCGACCTGAGCCGGATCGAGGCCATCATGGACGAGGAACTCGCGAAGTTCGCCAAGGACGGGCCCACGGCGGATGAACTGGCCCAGCGAGTCGCGGCCATCGAGACCTCGAAACTCTCTTCTCTGCAAGACGTGGCACGCCGGGCCGATCAACTCAACGAGTACGAGTATTTCTTCGGCCAGCCCGACAGCCTGAAACGCGACCTGGACCGCTACCGCACCACCACGCCCGCGAAGGTGGCCCAGACCGCCGCGAAGGTGCTCTCGATGGAGAGCCGCGGCATCGTGCGCGTGCTGGCGGAGCGTGCCCCCGCCGTTGCCTCCGCCCGCGACACGCGGCCGACGGACGGCACGCCCGCGAACTTCAACCCGCCCGCGCCGGAGATGTTCACGCTCTCCAGCGGTGTGAAGGTGCAGTTCTGGCACAAGGGCGCAGAGAGTGGCGCGGGCCTGCCCCTGACGGCCGCGACGGCGGTGGTGAACGTGGGCTCGTCTGCCGAGCAGCCCGCGCGTGCAGGCCTCACGTCGCTCACGACCACGATGCTCTCAGAGGGCACGGGCAGCATGGACGGCCCGCAGTTTGCCGCGGCGATGCAGGCTCTTGGTGCGCAGTTCGGTGCGGGCGAGGCGCGGGAAGGGCTGAGCGTGAGCGTCTCGAGCCTGACACGCAACTTTGACAAGGCGGCCCAGTTGTGGGCCAGCGCGATCAAGGCGCCGCGCTTTGACGCCAAGGACTACGAGCGCGTCAAGGGCCTGCACCTTGAAGAACTGGCCCAGAGCGACCAGGAGCCCACGGAGGTGGCCAACCGCGTGGCGGCGCGGCTGCTGATGGGCGAGGCCAACCCCTACGGCGCGCCCCTGGCGGGCCTGCCCGACACCGTGAAGCCGCTGACGCTGGAGGACATCAAGGGCCAGCACGCCGCGCTCGTGCGGCCGGAGAGCCTGACCATTCTCATCGCCGGCGACATGCCGATCGCGGAGGTCAAGACCGTGCTGGAGAAGCACTTTGGCTCGTGGAAGCCGGCCCAACCCAACGCCGCGGCGGCGCTCGCGCCGACGAGCGCGGCGGACCTGGCGATTCCGGCCCGCAGCAAGATGATGGTGGCGATTGTGGATCGGCCCGGCGCGGTGCAGACGGTGGTGCGGTTTGCCGCGCCGACGATCAAGTATGCGGATGAGAAGCGTGTGCCCCTGACGCTGGCGAACACGATTCTGGGCGGGAGTTTCACCAGCCGCCTGAACCAGAACCTGCGCGAGAAGAACGGGTACACGTATGGCGCGCGGGCGAGCAGCCGCATGGAGCGCGACCTGGGGTGGTTCATCGCCAGTTCCAGCGTGAAGGCGGACACGACGGGCGCGGCGCTCAAGGAGTTCATGGCGGAGTTCGACCGCATCAAGAAGGGCGATATCTCCGCGGATGAGGCGGGCAAGGCCGCCAAGACGGTGCGGACGAACCTGATCCAGTCGTTCGGCACACTGCGGGGCACGCTGGGCGTGGCGCAGGGCCTGCTCAGCGCCGGGGCAAAGTGGGACTCCGTCGCGGCGGACTACGCCAAGGCGAGCACGGTGACGCCCGAGCAACTCAACGCGCTGGCGGGGCCAAGCCTCGAACTGGACAAGGGCGTGCTGGTGCTGGTGGGAGACAAGGCGCTCATTCTGGAGCAGATCAAGGGCCTGGCAATCGAGCAGCCGATTGAGTTTGATGCGCAGGCACGCCGCCTTGCGGCCAAGTGAGCGGGCTTTCACGCGCTTGTTGCCTACTATCCGCCCTTGCTCTTGGAGCAGGCTCTTGGCTGGCGCGCCAACCTCTGTGGCCCGTGCGGCGTGAGCCTTTGGACGCGACCAGACCCGAACGAGGACCAAGCATGAAGGCGACCGATCTAAGGCCCGGCTACGGCGTGAAGATGGACGGCAAGTTGTTCGTCATCACCACCTTTGAGCACCGCACGCCGGGCAACCTGCGGGCCTTCATCCAACTCAAACTCCGCAACGCCATCACCGGGCAGATCATCGAGAAGCGGCTCAGTTCCTCCGACGAACTGGAGAGCATCGAACTGGACCGGCGAGAGATGGAGTTCCTCTACGCCGAGGGCAAGGACGGCGTCTTCATGGACACGGAGAACTACGAGCAGATCACCATCGGCGGCACCACCCTGGGCCAGGCGCTGCTCTACCTGCGGCCCAACGCCAAGTCGATCGTGATGCTCCACGACGGCCGGCCGATCCTGATCGAACTGCCCGCGGCCGTGGAACTGATGGTCAAGGACACCTCGCCGACGGTGCGGAACGCGACCGTGAACAACGTGCAGAAGGACGCGGAGATGGAGACGGGCCTGAAGACCCGCGTGCCGGATTTTATCGCCATCGGCGAGAACGTGAAGATCAGCACGTCGGACGGTTCGTACCTCAGCCGCGCCTGACCGGCACGCACGCGCGAGCCAACCACCATGGCCCCACCCCCCCGCCCGCACATCGTGCTCATGGGTCTGCGTGGCTCTGGCAAAACCACCCTCGCGCGCCTGCTGTCGAACCGCCTGAACAGGCGTGCCTTCGACCTGGACCACCTGCTGGCCCTGCGCTGCGAGGCCGCCAACGTCGGCGCGGCCTTCACCGCTCAGGGGGAGAAGGCGTTCCGCGAGGTGGAGGCCACGCTGCTGGGCGAGCAACTGGCACTGCCGCCCCCGCCGCGCATTCTGGCGCTGGGCGGGGGCACGCCGACCGCACCGGGCGCGGCGGAGGCCCTGCGCAAGGCCGCCGCCTCGGGCACGCACATCGTCTACCTGCGGGCAACCGCGGCCACGCTGCGTGCGCGCCTGGAACGCACGGACCTCACCACGCGCCCCTCGCTCACGGGCAAGGGCGTGCTGGCGGAGATCGACGCCGTCTTCGCCAAACGGGACGCGTTGTATCGGTCGCTGGCCACGCGCGTGATCGAGACCGACGCGATGAGCGAGGACGAAGTGCTGGAGGCGATCGAGAGCGGGCTGGCTAAGTGAGCCCCCGGGCTGGCACCGCTTCCAATTCCAGACGCAACTCGCGCACCATCTCCGCCGCGGCGGCGTCGGTGGGCGGCGCGTTCAATCCGTCCAGCATGGCCCGGGCGGAGTGCCTGTCTCCGACGTAGCGCAGGAACACGAGTGCGCCAAGCACGCGCACGTGGGCCGTCTCAGATTCGTTGGGGTACGCGGCGGCGAACCACGAGTAAGCATCGGCCGCGGCTTGGTGCTGCCCCGCCGCGTGCAGGAGCGAGGCCATCTCCATCTGCTGGCGGGCGGGCAGCACACTGAGGCTTGGCGAAGCGCCCTTGGCCACACGCAGCAACTCGGCATACGCCACGGCGAGGGCCTGCGCCTCGCGTGCGGCCAACGCCTGCTGCACACGCCCGCGTGCCGCGGCGACGACGGCATCGGAGCCGTCATCGCGCTGGGCGGCCTTGCGGCGGCCTTCACGCTCCACCTCCGCCACACCCTCGCGGAACTGGCGCCTCCGGTGGGCGCGCCGGGCCATGCTGAAGAGATCAAACGGCTCACGCGGCAGCAGGCCCGAGGCCAGCAGCGACACTGCCACCCCCGCGCCCAGGATGTAGCCCCCCAAGTGCGCCAGGCGTGCGACGCCGCCGCCGTGGCCCATGCCTTGAAGGACCAGGTCCCACAGCATCGCCAGGCCGATAAACCACCACGCGGGCACGATGCTGACGGAGAAGAAGAGGATGAACCAGCAGCGCACGCTGGTGAAGGGGAACATGATCAGGAACGCCCCGGTGACGGCGGCGATCGCGCCGGAGGCGCCCACAACGCCCGCTCGCTCGAAGAGCGCGTGCAGGCCGCCCGCGGCCGCCGCGCCGGTGAGGTAGAAGAGCAGGAACCACCAACGGCCCAGGCGGTCTTCCACGGGCGGGCCGAAGACCCAGAGGATCAGCATGTTGCCGGCGATGTGCATGAAGCCGGCGTGCAGGAATGCGTAGGTGAGGTAGGTGTACCACGGCGACTGGCCGGGCACCAGGACCGCGGCGGCTTCGATGCGACCCGCCAAGGCGGGGTCGAAGCGGTTGAGCACCTCAAGGGCAAGCCACAGGGCCACGCAGACACCCACCAAGAGGGGTGTGGTGAAGGCGGTACGGGCCGACGGGCGGTCTGTCGAGAGGGGGATGAGCACGAGGGCCCGATGGTACGGAGCGTGGCAGCAGCGCGCGACGCACCTATCATCGGCTCCGTTTTTCCGGGCGGTTTCGCGGGCTTTGAGAGAAGGTTGCTATCCATGGCGCTCGCTGTCAAAGGTCTTGAAGGAATCGTCGCTTCGGAAACGAAGATGTCGTTCATCGACGGCGAGAAGGGCGTGCTCGAATACGTGGGGATCGAGATCGACCCGCTCGCGCGGCACAGCACGTTCGAGGAGACGACGTATCTGCTGTGGAACGGCCGCCTGCCGACGGGGGCGGAACTGAGCGCGTTCAACGCCGACCTGCGCTCGCGCTATGCGCTGCCGGCGGGGATGGTGGAGCGGATTCAGGCGTTGCCCAAGGCGGCCCAGCCGATGCACATGCTGCGGACGATGGTGTCGGCCCTGGCGATGCACGATGCTGATCCGAACAAGAACGATGTGGCATCGGCGCGGTCCAAGGCGATGAACATTCTGGCCCAGGCGCCGGCGATCGTGGCGACGTTTGACCGGCACCGGCGCGGGCTGGCCGTGGTGGCCCCCGACAAGAGCATGTCGTTTGCCGCGAACTTTCTGTGGATGCTCAACGGCAAGGAGCCGACGGCCACGATGACGCGGGCGTTCGATGCGTGCATGATTCTGCACGCCGACCACGGGCTGAACAACTCGACGTTCACCGCCCGCGTCATCGCCAGCACGCTGAGCGATGTGTACTCGTGCATCACGGGGGCGATCGGCTCGCTGCGCGGGCCCCTGCACGGCGGCGCGAACGAGGATGTGATGCGGATGCTGGGGGAGATTCCCAGCGTGGAGGCGTGCGAGAAGATCATTCAGGACAAACTGGCGCGCAAGGACAAGATCGCCGGGTTCGGCCACCGGGTGTACAAGGCCTACGACCCGCGGGCGACGTACCTCAAGACACTGGCCAAGCAACTGGCCGAGGACACCGGCAACCAGGGCTTGTACCTCAAGAGCCAGGCGATTGAGCAGGTGATGCTGCGCGAGAAGGCCGCCAAGGGCATCTACCCCAACGTGGATTTCTACTCGGCCACCACGTACCACTGCATCGGCCTGCAACTGGACCTGTTCACGCCGATGTTCGCGCTCTCGCGGATCGCGGGGTGGGCGGGGCACGTGATCGAGCAACTGGCGGACAACCGGCTGTTCAGGCCCGATGCCGCGTATGTGGGGCCGCACGGGGTGGGGTATGTGGGGATTGAGAAGAGGTGAGGGAAGGGGACACGGGGAGCGGACAGGGGACAGGGGAGAGCCAAGCAGGCAGCCCGACCGTGAGGGAGGGCTTGTTCGATGGCACGGATACCGAAGGCGGCGACGTCGGGCTCCGCTGGCCACTTTCGGTTACCATTAGAGCATGGGCACCAAGCGACTTGCTGCTGTCTTCATCACGCTCGTATGCACCGGTTTCATCGGCGGGTGTGGAAACCCGGGCATCGTTCAGCTTTCGCCAGATACATATTTGCTTGCCCGAGAAGACAAAGCGGGCATCTTCGGCAATGCGCAAGCCTTGAAAGCGGGCGTGATCCGCGATGCCAACGCGTTCGCCGAGAAGCAGGGCAAGGTGGCGATCCCGGTTTCCAGCAGAGGTACGCCCGCCTGGCCGCTGCACTTTGCGACCTTCGAGTACCAGTTCCGAGTGGTGGACAAGAACGATCCAGAGGCCCAGGGGGCGGTGCTCGTCCCACGAGCTGACATCACCGTGCAGGTTACTGGAGCTCCGTCCGGCACCGCGCCCCCGCACGACCCGCCGCGCTCGCCCGACCTGTACACCGAGCTGAATAGGCTAGACGAGTTGCGGAAGCGCGGGCTGCTGACCGATGCGGAGTTTGAGGCGGAAAAACGGGCGCTGCTCAAACGCAGCAAATAGGTTCCCCGCACCTGCTACGCGGCGCGACTGGTGGCCTTTGGGCGAAAGCTTGGCACAGCACGAGTCTCGCGGCTCAGGGCAGCCGCGGACTCGTGGTAGCCCCGCACGCCGCGATGAAGCGGTTGAAAAGGGCCTGGCCCAGGGCGGCATCCGGCGTGCGTTCGGGGTGCCACTGGACGCCGAGATAGAACGGGCGCGAGGGGTCGTCGAGGGCTTCGATCACGCCGTCATCGGCGCGGGCGATGATGCGGAGCGAGCCGGGGTGGCTCACGGCCTGGTGGTGGTTGCTGGCCACGAGCGAGCCCGCGTGCGGCCGCGGCAGCGCGTGCGAGTTGCCGCCGGGCTCGAGGATGACCGGGTGGTGAAAGTCCTTCACGTGCCGCGCGGCGGCGGGGGGGGGGAGTGTGTCGGGCAGGTGCTGGTTGAGCGTGCCGCCCTTGTGCAGGGCCATGAGCTGCATGCCCAGGCAGATGCCAAGTGTGGCCGGAGCGGCGGAGCGCTCGGCCGCGAGTTGGTCGATCGCGGCGAGCAGGGCGAGTTCGTAGGCCTGGCGGCGCGGGTGCAGGGGTGTGGCGGCCGGGTGCGTGGGGATGCCGAAGGCCTCGGTGCGCGGGTCGTCTCCACCGATGAAGACGAAGCCGGCGCAGAGGCGGGCGTGGGCCTCGACGAGTTCGGGGATGGGGGGAAGGAGGATGGGTGTGCCGCCCGCGGCGACCACCGCGGCGACATAGGTGTGCGGGCACTGGTGCCGCTCGCGGACCTGCCCCCCCACCCCCCCCCCGCTGGCACCCAGCGGCGCGGCGAGAACGATGTCGCAGGTGATGCCGATGAGCGGGGGCATGGGATGAGGATAGTGGATGCGGGCGGAGTGCACGGTCGGACGGGGCTCGGCCCCACAGAGCGGGCCGAAACCGTTACCCTCGAAGGCCTAATCCTTGATGCCTTCTCACCCGTCTCTCCCCGCACGCAGCCGCCCTCGTGTCCACCAGCACCCACAGCACGCCGATTTCGCGCCGCTTCCCCTGTGCCAAGTGCGGGGCCGAACTCGACTTTGTGCCCGGCACCGACACGCTTGTGTGCACGCACTGCGGGCACAGCAACGCCATCGCCGCGGCAGGGGCACCGGTGGAGGAACTGGACTTTGCCGCCCACCTCGACCGTGCCGAGGCGCACGAAGCGCATATCGAAGCGGCAACGGTGAAGTGCCAGAGCTGCGCCGCGGCGGTGACGCGCCCGAAGGATGTGGCGGCGTTTGCGTGCCCGTTCTGCGGGACGAACATCATCGCGCAGTCGCGGTCGGAGTCGATCTTGAGGCCGCGCGGGTTGCTGCCGTTCAAGGTGAAGCATGATGATGCGAGGGAGCGGTTCAGGGCGTGGGTGAAGAGCCGGTGGTTCGCGCCTTCGAGCCTGAGCACGCAGAGTTTTGTGGACGCGGCGATCAAGGGCGTGTATCTGCCGTACTGGACTTACGACACGCTCACGACGGCGCCCTACACGGGCGAGCGGGGTGATGCCTACTACGTGCCCGTGCCCATGACGGTGATGGTGAACGGCAAGCCGCAGGTTCGCATGACCATGCAGCGGCGCATCCGCTGGAGCAGTGTGCGCGGCAGCGTGGAGAACGCCTTTGACGACCTGCTCGTACCCGCCAGCCGCAGCCTGCCGACCGACAAGGCCCGGGTGCTGGAGCCGTGGGACTTGGGCAGCGTGGTGCCGTACGCGGATGAGTACGTGAGCGGCTTCATCGCCGAGACGTATCAGGTGGACCTGAAGCAGGGCTTCGGCGTGGCCGAGGCGATGATGAAGCCCGTGATCGAATCGACGATCCGCGGCGACATCGGCGGCGATGAGCAGCGCATCGGCACATATCGCGTGGCCTACCGCGGCATCACGTTCAAGCACCTGCTGCTGCCGGTGTGGATGAGCGCGTACCGGCACATGAACACGGTGTACCACTTCTACGTGAATGCGCGCACGGGCGAGGTGACGGGCGACCGGCCGTGGTCCTACTGGAAGATCACAGGGGCTGTGCTGGCCGGATTGGCCTTGGCAGGCCTGATCGCGGCCGTGATCGCTCTCTCACAGAGGTAGGAGCGGGTCGCCCGCCCGCGCCCCTTGCACCCCCTTCCCACCCGGCTCCCCCCAACCCCGGGGCCGCCGCCCCCACGATCCCCCGCCAGATGCTGCCACCAAGAGCGCCCAGGGCGTTTCGACCGGTCTGTGTTCCTGGGCAAGGGGGATAGGTCAGGGCCGTGAGGACCCCGGCGGATTGCCTATTTTCACAACAGGTGCAGTGCCGAATCCGCACATTCTCCCACATTTCTGTGGATTGTCTGGCATCGGGGGCCGGGATCGGTTATCCTGACTGGTGAGAGCCGCCTCAACCGGGGCGGATTGGGTAACCAGAGTTTTTGAGGAGAGAGCCCATGAAGAATGTGCATTGTTGCGCGTGGATCGGCGTTGCCGCGCTCGCGGCCGTCGCCGGGAGCGCTTCGGCGCAAACCACCGTGTCGATCGGCCCTGGTGGCACGTCGACCTCGCAGAACTTCGATTCGCTCGCGACCACCGGCTCCGGCGTGGCGTGGAGCAACAACCCGGCCGCCACGGTTCCGGGCTGGTCGGTGTTCAAGAGTCTGGGTGCGGGCACGGCCAACACGCGCAATGCCACGCTCACGGCTCAGACCACGTACAACACGGGTGCCGGGGCGAGCAATGCCGGCAACCTCTACTCGTTCGGAACGGGCACGAGCATGGATCGCGCCCTGGGCACGATCGGCTCGGGCACGCCGGGCGACTGGCTCATGGTCTTCGCCGTCACCAACAACACCACGCTCACGATCAACAAGTTCACGCTGGACTACGCCCTCGAGCAGTGGCGCGAGGGCGGTCAGGGTGGCACACCCGGCAGCCCGGTCGTCGGCACTCAGCACAGGCTTGTGCTCGACTACAAGATCGTCAACGGCATCATGGCTGGTTCGGATACCGACGCTTCGTTCACCACCGGCTACACCGCTCCCGGCGGCCTTTGGGACGGTGTGGGACCCGTCCTGACGACCGCGACGACGGGCGCGGCCGTGGATGGCAACGTGGCAGGGCTTGCTGCTGGCCGCGGCGGCATGTCGCCCGATTTCATCAACTGGCTGCCCGGCCAGACGCTGGTCATCCGCTGGTGGGACGACAACAACACCGGCAATGACCACGGCTTGGCCCTTGACACCGTGACCCTCACGATCCCGACGCCCGGCACGGCCGCGCTCCTGGGCATCGGCGGCCTGATCGCCACCCGCCGCCGTCGCGCCTGATCGCGCGATGTTCGACGGAGAACTCTGTGTTTACCCGAAGCCCCGCGGCCGACTGCCGCGGGGTTTTTTCGTGGGCACCCGCTGCGGGCCGAGGGAGCGCCGGGCCTGTAACAGGCAGCCAGGCCCACTACCCTGCCCGCCTATGGCGTTGCACTTTCTGGACGATCTGGGCGAACGCGGGCTGATCCATCAATGCACGGATGAGCCCGAGTTGCGTGCGCACCTCGATCTGTCGGCGGCGGGTGCAAAGCCCCGCCGCGCGTATGTGGGGTTTGACCCCACGGCGGATTCGCTCACGATCGGCAACCTGGTGCCGATCATGCTGCTGGCGCGGTTCCAACGGGCCGGGCACACCCCCCTGGTGGTGATGGGGGGCGGCACGGGCCTGATCGGCGACCCCAGCGGCAAGAGCGCCGAGCGGCAACTGATGACGAGGGAACTGGTCGAGGCCAACGTGGCGAGCCAGCGGACGATCTTCGAGCGTGTGCTGGATTTCTCGGCCGGTGCGAAGAACGCCGCGGTGATGACCAACAACGTGGACTGGCTCGCGGGCCTGAGTTACCTCGATGCGCTGCGCGATGTGGGCAAGCACTTCAGCGTGAACCAGATGATCCAGCGCGACAGCGTGCGCGACCGCCTGCACACCCGCGAGCAGGGGATTTCGTACACCGAGTTCTCGTACATGGTGCTGCAGGCGTACGACTTCCTCCACCTCTACCGCGCCAGCGGTGTCACACTCCAGATGGGTGGCAGCGACCAGTTCGGCAATATCGTGAGCGGGTGCGATCTCATCCGCCGCAACGTGGGGGCGAGCGTTGGATGCGGCGCGGACGGCGCGCTGTCGTTCGGCCTCACCACGCCCCTCATCACCAAGGCCGATGGCGGCAAGTTCGGCAAGACCGAATCCGGCGCGGTCTGGCTCACCGCCAAGCGCGGCCAAAGTGATTCCTCGCCCGCCCGCACCAGCCCCTACGCCTTCTACCAGTTCTGGCTCAACGCCGCGGATGCCGATGTCGAGAAGTTCCTCAAGACGTTCACGTTCCGCGCGACCGACGAGATTGCGGCAGTGCTCGCCAAGCACGCGGCCAACCCCGCCGAGCGGGCACCCCAGCGCACGCTCGCGCAGGACATGACCGACATGCTGCACGGCAAGGCGGCACGCGAGGCGGCCGAGGCCGCCGCCGCCGCACTCTTCTCTGGCGATATCGCGGCGCTCCCGGCCGATCTGCTGGCCGAGGTGCTCTCCGCCGCGCCCACGAGCGCGCATGACAAGGGGCTGCTTGCGGGCGAGGGCGCGGCGGTGCTGGATGTGCTGGCGACAACGCTGTGCAAGAGCAAGAGCGAAGCGCGCCAGGCACTGACCGAGGGTTCCGTCTCCGTCAACGGCAAGAAGGCGGCCATGGCCGACAGGCTCACGGCCGCGAACCTGCTGCACGGCTCCGTCATCGCCCTCCGCCGCGGCAAGAAGAACTGGCACGTCACACGCTGGGCGTGAGGCCGCTGGCACATTGAAATCCCCGGAGCCCCTCTCGGAGAGAGGGGGTACCCAAGGCTCACAACTCTCTCGCGTCTTTGCCCCAACTCTTCTGCACGCCCTTGACGAGCGGACCGAGCAGGGTTTCGATGCGGGCCTCGGGCCAGGGCACCGGGAGAGCGCCGGGCAACACGCCCCGTGCCAACATGCCTAGGAACGTGAACTGGGCGCGAAGCGATTCGGCGAAACTCATCTTGGGTTGCAGGCCGTTGGGCCGAATCACGAGCACGGTCACGTCATCATCGGGGAGTTCGCCGCCGCTCGCGTCGATCACGGCCTGATAGAGCCGCGGGGCGAACTGGTCGGGCTGAGTCTGGTCGATGGCGCGGGCGATGACGAGCAGCCCTTCCTCGCCCAGCATCGTCCCGTCGGGGCGGCGTGCTTCTACGAGCGAATCGGTGTAGATCACCACCAGATCACCCTGCCGCAGGCGGAGCGCGAACTGCTCGTACCTGGCCACATCATCAATGCCCAGCGGCAGGTTGCCCGAGGCGAAGGAGGGTGCCTTGCCGCGCTCGTCAGCCGCGGCGGGCTTGGCCACTTCCAGAATCTGCCATGTTCCCTTCTTGCTGGAGAAGGCGAGCGGGCGCGGGTGCCCCGCGTTCACCACGGTGAAGGTGTTGGTTGGCGCGAAGAAACTGGCGACCACGGCGGTGGCGAAGCGGCCCATGGTGCTGGCCGCGGTGAACTCCGCGTTCATCTGCTCGACCAGGCGTGTCTGATCGATGTAGTTCATGTAGCGGCGCATGAGGCTGCGCAGCGTGCGGCCCAGTTCGGCCACGTTGCTGCCGTGCCCGGCCACATCGGCCACGAGGATGCGGCTGATGCGCCCCGTGCCGCAACTGGACACATAGTGCACATCGCCGCCCGCCTCGTCGCCCTTGTGCGGGCGCGACAGAACCCACGCATCGATCCCCGGCATGGTCACGCCGTTGTCGGTGGCCCCGTTGCCGCCCCACACTTCCAAGCACTGCATCGTGTGCGGTGGGGGCGGCGCTGCGCTTGCGGTGGCGATGAGTTGCATGGTCGTGCTACCCGGCGGCGAGAGGACGGGGCGGGTGGTCAATGGTATTGGATGCCGCGCGTGAGGCGTCGGTTCCACCGGCTCAGCAACAGGCACCCTGCGCCCCCACAGCCTTCGCACCCGCTCCGCAGCAGGGGCCCGCGCCGGGCTTGCGCGCGTGGATCACCGCCGCAACCAGGTAGTTTTCCACGCCGGTGCCGGGTGCCCACGCGCGGATCATGGCGCGGCTGGAATCCTTGGGCTCCACGCGCACCTCCACAAAGCCCGCGGCAGCAAGGTCGGCCGTGAGTTGGTCGATGGACGGTGCCCCCGCCGCGCAGGCCGAGTGCAACGCCCTGTCGCCCTTGATGTGCGCCGGGAGTTCGGCCGTCGCCACCACATCACTGACCGCGATGCGCCCGCCCGCACGCAGGACGCGAAAAGCCTCACGCCACACGCGCGGCTTGTCGGTGCTCAGGTTCACCACGCAGTTGGA
Source organism: Phycisphaerales bacterium (assembly GCA_046156035.1). Classification (GTDB taxonomy): domain Bacteria; phylum Planctomycetota; class Phycisphaerae; order Phycisphaerales; family UBA1924; genus JAEUIX01. The sequence goes on from JBJXEW010000056.1 coordinate 99,160, forward strand.
AATGATGGCATCCACCGTGCCGTCCGCCACGGGCAGGGCCTCGATCTGCCCGAGGCGGAACTCAACGTTGCCGTGCCCGCCGTTCGCGGCGTTGGCGCGGGCCTTGGCGAGCATCTCGTGGGTCATGTCCACACCCAGCACGCGGCCGGCGGGCCCCACGGCCTGTGCCGCGAGGAAGCAGTCGATCCCTGCGCCGCTGCCGAGGTCGAGGACGGTTTCGCCCGGCTTGAGCGCGGCCCGCGCGATCGGGTTGCCACACCCCAAGCCGAGGTTGGCATCGGGAGGCAGGGCCGCGAGTTCCGCCGCCGTGTAGCCCATGGCACGCGCGGCATCGCTCACCGCACCTCCGGTCGATCCGTCGCAGCACGCGGCAGGGCCGCAGCCGCACCCCGACCCGCCGTTGGTGGCGGCCTTGGCGTAATGCTCGCGCACCGCCTTGGTGATGGCCTCGGAATCGTGAACAGTGGTCGTTTCGTTGCTCATGGCTTGCTCCTTGGCTTGGTTCTTGGTTGAGATGCACGCTTGGCGGATGCGGTGCCGCGCCCGGTGCGCGGGGTGGAACAGCCGGGTGCACAGGCAGCCCCGCGCGTGGTGCCGGTGGCCGTGGTGCCGCTCGCCAGCACGCCTGCGAAGAACGCGGAAAGGGCACGCACGCGCCGCGCATCCACACAGCAGGCCCACTGCTGGCCGCGGCGCTCGCAGATCATGAGGCCCGCGGCCTGAAGCACCTTGCAATGGTGCGACACCGTGCCGGGCGACACGCCCAGGTCCGCGGCCACGGCCCCGATGGTCGCGCCGATGCGATCGGGGGGGCAGCAACCCGAGTCGGAGAAGCACGCCCCGCACAGCCGCTGAAAGAGGCGGAGTCGGTGCGGATGGCCCAGGGCCTTGAGCGTGGCGGCCAGGGCCGCGTCGTCCGCTTCATGTGTTCGATACTTCGACATCTATCAAAGTATATCGTGGCCGGAGGGCGTGTCAAGGCTGGCCGGTTCGTCGCGCTTTGCCGGGGGTGCCGGCCCCGTCCCGATGCCGGCTTGACATCGAACCCGCCCCCTCAACGCGCGGCACCGCCCCGCTCCACCACACGAACGTCCATCACGGGCGGCGGCACGGCGATTCCCGCCGCGTCGATCGCGGCCTTCACCTCGGCCAGCAGCCGTTGCCTCACGGCCGCCACGCCGGGCGTCCGTACCCACAGGCTCACCTGCCACACCACCGCGGGAGTGATCTCCGTGAGCGCGACGGCGGGCGGCGGCGTGGTCAGGGCGCCCTCGGCCTGAGCGGTGCGCACCACCTCCTCCGCCGCGCCCAGCAGCGCGGCCCGCGCCGCCGCAAGATCGGCTCCCGCCCAGGTGGGCACGGTGACGATCACCTGGCGCGTGGGGTGGCGAGTCTGGTTCTCGATCACGCCGCCGAAGATCGCCCCGTTGGGCACGATGATGCGGCGGTTGTCGGCGGTATCGAGGTTGGTGGTGAAGAGGTCGATGCCGTCGACGATGCCAGCCTGCCCCGCCACGATCACGCTGTCACCGATCTTGAAGGGCCGGAAGACCAGCAGCAGCACGCCGCTGGCGAGATTGGAGAGGTTGCCCTGCAGGGCCAGGCCGATGGCCAGGCCCGCCGTGCCCAGCACCGCCGCGAAGCCCGTGGTGTTGATGCCGAACGTGCCCAGGCAGGTGATGACGGCAAAGAAGAGCACAGCCCACTTGACGGTGTTGCCCAGGAACTTGGCCAGCGTGATATCAAAGTGGGCCCGCGTCGCGGCACGCAGAATGACCCGCCGCAGCCACCCGGCCAGCACCCACGCGGCCACGAGCAGCAGCAGCGCGCCCGCCACGCCGGGGCCCTTCTCCGCCGCCCACGCCAAGCCCCGCTCGGCCAGCGTCTCCACGCGGGTCACGCCCTCGCGCAGAAGGTGGGTCCCAGCCGCGGCGGCCTCACGTGCCGTGCCCACCGTGCCCGCGGCCTTGCCGCTCGTTGCGCTCATCGCCTGCCTCCGATCATGGGCCAACCGTAGACGCGGCTGGGTTGCCCGCGGGCCTCTACGCCAGCACCGCATCCAGCAGTTCGGGGATTCCCTGGCCCATGGTGGCAACGGTTTCGAGAATCGGGCGCTTGCCCGCCACATCGCGCAGGTTCTTCACGAGTTCGTTCTGGCCGGGGTAGTCGGCCTTGTTGCACACGAACAGGTCGGCGATCTCGAGGATGCCGGCCTTGTCCATCTGCACGCTGTCGCCCATGCCGGGGGTCATCACCACCAGCGTCTGGTCCACATGCTTGCGGATCTTGGTCTCGTTCTGGCCCGCGCCCACGGTCTCGACGAACACCGTCTCGAAGCCCGCCCCGCCCAGAATCTGGATGATGCCGTCGAGCGTGCCGTACTCCTCACCCGGGATGGCCAGCGATCGGTAGTACACCGATTCGTCGAGGCTGTTGAAATCGACACGCAGGCGATCGCCCAGAAGGGCCCCGCTCGTGAGCGGGCTCAGCGGATCGAACGCGACGACGGCCACGCGCCCCAAGGCCCCACCGGCTCCACTCTTGGCACGGCGGGAATACTCGCCCGCCAGTTGCGCCACCAGCGTGCTCTTGCCCGCGCCCGGCGAGCCCGTGACACCCACCACGCGCTTCGGACGTGCCTGCTTCACACCCGGCCGCAGCGCGCGGCCCGCATGAAAGAGCGAGATGTCTCGCGCCAGTTGCGCCGTGGGCACGGTGCTGGGCACGCTCGCCTCGTACACGCGCACCGAGCCGCGCACCGCCTCGACAATGTCCAAGAGGCCCGTGGCGGTGGTGAAGCAGCGCTTCACGCCGAGTTTGAGCAGCGCGGCAATGTCCTCCGACGGCAAAATGCCGCCCATGTACACCGGCAGGTCCGGCCGGCCCAGCGTGCGGAGTTCCTCAATCAGCCGCGGCCCCAGCACGAGGTGGCTGTTGCTCATCATGCTCGCCGCGATCACGTCGCAATCCTCATCGCGGGCGGAGATGGCGAGGCTGCGGGGCGTCTGCCAGAGGCCCGAATAGATGACGTGCACGCCCGAATCGCGCAAGGCGCGGGCGATGACCTTTACGCCGCGGTCGTGGCCGTCGAGGCCCATCTTGCCCAGCAGGACGCGGGGGCGATGGTCGAGGTCGGCGCAGCGGTCTTTCTTCTCGAACTCGGTCGTGGGCTCGTGCAGCGTTTGCGACATGCCCAAGCGTAGAAGGGTTCGTTCGCCCTGCCCTATGGGCCCGCGGCAGGCCTTGACCCGGTGCGCTGGTACAGGTGCAAGGCCGGCGTGCCGTGGGCGGAGGGTTGCACATGCACACACTCGTAACCGCCCGCCGAAGCAGCGAGCGCGCCATCCTCCGCCTGACCGGCGTAGACAAGCACCCAGTCCACGCCCTCGCTCGCCAGTTGCGCGGCCCAGGCGGGCGCCTCGACACGGGCCCAGTCGAGTTCGCGCGCGTGCGCGAAGTGGTAGTCAAACGCGGGCCACGCACGGGCGGGCCGAACCTCCGCGGCGTAGGCGTAGCCGGGGGCCTGCAACCAGAAGGGCGGGCACGCGAGCGTGGAGACGAGCCGCTGGCCGGGCTTGATAGTGCGTTCGAGCACGAGGCGCGTGGCGATGGAGGGCCCGCCCTCAACGAACGAGGTCGTGCGCCACACCGCCAGTGTGAGCCGCTCGCCCGACCACAGCGGCACATCGCCCGCGTCGGCGATGGTGGGCGCGATGCGTGCCCACAGGCCTTGCCAGAACAGAGCGCCGTTCGCCACACACAGCACCAGCAGCCACGCCGCGATGCCGGCGCGTGCGGAGCGGTCCGTGAGTTTGGAGGCCAGCCACGCCGCGGCGGCACCGGCGGGCACCAGCACCCACGCGCAGTAGCGGGCCCAGTGGAAGTTGGGCACCACCAGCACGAGCGCGAAGACGAGCGTAAGGAAAATGAGGCCGCTGCGCGGACGCGAGAGTTGGGCCGCGGCGAGCGCGACGAGAGCACCGAGCAGGGCGAAGCCCCAAAGAGGCCCGAGTTGGCCCTTGCCTTCGGGATCGAGCCAAGCGTGAAAGGTGTACCAGAACTCGTAAAGGCGTGTCCACCACCCCCACCCGCGCTCCCAGCCGAGTGATTCCACGGTCATCGGCCCGTCAAAGAGCACCCACGGCCCGAGCGCGATGCGGAGCGGGAAGACCGGCGAGCCGTAGCGGAACCATGTGGAGAGATAGGGCGCAGACGCAAGCACCGCAACGGCCGCGGCCGCCAGCACGACGCGGACGATGTCCGCCCGGCCGCCGCGGGGGCGACGGCCCCAGGTGCCCAGAGCCCCGCTGGCCTTGATCGCCAGCACACCACGGAAGGCGAGTACGAGCGCAACAACGTGGATGGTCGTGAACTTGATCCACAAGGCCAGCACCATGCCGGCGATGCACAGGGTCATCGAGCATGCATCCCAGCGTGTGGCCCGCCCGCCGCGCGGCAGGGCCGTCGCGATGGCGACGCCAGCCGCCGCACACGCCGCAGCATCGGCGTACGCGATCGTGGAGAGCGTGGCGATCACCGGCGTGGTGAGCGCGGCCGCGGCGAGCGTGAGCGCCCAGGAACGGTCGGCGCCGATCCGCCGGGCCGCCGTTGCCACGGCCGCGGCGAGCAGGAGCGCCCACGCAGCGTTGATGGGCCTCAGCCCCGCGTCGGTGCCGGTGATGCAGAGCGACCAGGCCCAGAGAATCGCGGTGCCGCGCGGGTAGGAATCCGCCCAAACGTTGCCCCCCCAAACACGCCCCAGGCGACCGTCCTGATACATCTGGACCATCTGGGGCACGTGATACCCCTGCTCGTCGGTGAACGTCGTCCAGACCCACGTGCCGGCGAGCACGACGCACAGATGGCTGGCCAGCGCCAGGGCGATGAGTAGCCGCTGCGGGCCGCTGGCTGCGCGCCAGGCGCGGCTGACCGCACGGCAGATCGTGATGAGGCCGCCGCGGAGCGGGACACGCAGCGCCCAAGCCAGCAGAGTGAGGCCCGGCACGACGGCGATGTGAAACCAGAGCAACGAGTCCAGCGGCCGCGACAGCAGGCCAACGGGCAACAGGCCGACGAGGACGGTTTCAACAACGAGCATGCCGGGCACGAACACACCCACGGCCAGGGCCAAGTCGGACGCCCTCGCACGGGGGAACGCGCGGGCCGTCGCGGCCAGCGCCGCCGCGGCCACGGGCATCGCCAGCGCCAGCAGGCCGAGCAACTTGAGAGCAACAAGGAGCATGAACAGCGGCGGCAGCGGCGTGCGCGCCGCGGCGGGGCCTCACTTTTTCCGCGTGAGTTCAAACACGACCGACTCGGTCTTCTCGCCGTTCTTGAAACTCTGCCACTCCTGGCGGATGTGGTCCTTGTCCTGAACGATCAGCCGCAGTTCCGCCATGTATTCCGTGTCGCGAGAACTCAGGTTCGTCACGTCGGCCGTGTTGAACATGTACACGCCGCCCGCGGGCCGTGTGCAGCGCATGCGCGGCTGGTTGCCGACAGCGCAATAGTGCGTGGCCATCAGCGAGTCGCCGTCAAGGTGGTACATGTTGGTCATCTCGTGGGTTCCGCCGGGGAACATGATCTCGCGCACGGCCGAGCCCGCGGCGGTGGTCTTGAAGACGGCGGCGACGGATATCTGGCCCTTCTCGTCGACAGACTCCCACTCGCCGTCCAGCGTCTTGAGTTGATCGAACGAGGCCTTGATGGCCGGCGGCGTGTGGCCGGCGACACGGGCGCCGGACTGGCACCCCCCACCAGCAAGTGCGAGCGCCAAGACAAGCAGCAGGAAGGCGAGTTTCATGAGTGAACCTCCGCGAAGTGGAACCGGCGCATGATACCGGATTGGGTGGACATGGGCCGGTGAACTCGGCGCGGCCCGAGCCCACCCGAACAGGGTGTCGGCGGCGGCATGTGCCGCGCGACCATCGCGTGCGCGGCTAGGCTGGGGCCAGCGCGGCCCCGTTGACGGGTTGCCGCCAAGGAGCGTTGAATGGCCGCCGATCCGACATCCCCGCCCACCCCCCGGCCGGGTGAGCCCGCCTTCTCGACATCGCACCTTGTGTATCTGTGGCTTGCGGGTCTGTTCGTGTCGTCGCTGCTCATCGCCGACATCACCGGCGTGAAACTCTTCCAGTTCAAGGTCGGAGGGTGGACGGTGCAGCACACCTGCGGCATGCTCACCTTCCCGATCACGTTTCTGCTGACGGACCTGGTGAACGAGTATTACGGCAAGCGGGCAGCGCGCCGGCTGGTGTGGCTGGCACTGGCGATGGGCGGGTTTGTGTTCATAGTCGTGAATATCGCGCTGGCGATGCCGCGCTGGGAGGCGCCGTTCAATATCAAGGCCGGGTCGTTCGAGGATGTGTTCGCCAACTCGCGTGTGATGTACGTGGCGAGCCTCGGGGCATTCCTGGTGGGCAGCCTGAGCGACATCGCGATTTTCGGGTGGGTGAAGCGGCTGACCGGGGGCCGCATGGTGTGGCTGCGTGCCACAGGGTCCACGGTGGTCAGCCAGTTCATCGACAGTTTCATCGTGACGTGGCTGGCCTTCAGCGTGGGGCGGATGCTCTTGCCTACCGACACGGCACCGATGCCCATGGGCGAGGTGCTGGCGACCGCGGCCACGGGGTACATGCTCAAGTTTGTGATCGCGGTGGGCCTGACGCCGGTGATCTACCTGGGGCGGTGGGTGATGACGAACCGGCTGGGGATGAGGCCGATACCGGCGGCCGGCGGTTGATCGCTCGTTCCTCTGTTGACCAAGGAGTTCCCTCATGGCCGCAGCGACAGCCAGCAACACCGTTCGCCTCCATCGCGTTCTCCGCGCGCCCGCCGAGCGCCTGTACCGCGCGTTCATTGAACCCGCGGCGATGGTGAAGTGGTTCCCGCCCCACGGCTACGTGGGCGAGGTGCACAGCATGGATGCACGGGTGGGCGGCGGGTACAGGATGTCGTTCACGAACTTTCGCACCGGGCAGATCCACGCCTTCAGCGGCACATACGTGGAACTCACGCCCCACGAACGCATCCGCTACAGCGACAAGTTCGATGACCCCACCATGCCCGGCGAGATGAGCGTGGCCGTCGTGCTGCGCCCGGTGGCGTGCGGAACGGAACTGACGATCGTGCACGAGAACCTGCCGCCGCAGGTCCCGCCGGAGTTCTGCTGCCTGGGGTGGCAGGAATCGCTGGCGATGCTGGCCATGGTGGTGGAGCCGGAGATTCCGTGATACGGCGCACGGGACCCGCCGACGGCGGGCCCCGCCCCCCCACCCAAGTCAATCCGGCTCTTTGAGTGTGCCCAGCCGCCGCAGCGCTGGGAATGCCAGCGCGATGCCCGCCACCACCACCAGCGTGCCGATGCCCCCGCTCACCACCGAGACCATCGGCGACCAGAGGTGCGCGACGAGGCCCGATTCGTACGCGCCCAGTTCGTTGCTGGATTCGATGAACACGCTGTTGACCGCGGCGACGCGGCCGCGCACGGAGTCGGGCGTGCGGACCTGCACGAGAACGTGGCGGACGACGACGCTGATGCCGTCGAGGCCGCCGAGGAGGGCCAGGAGCGCCAGCGAGAGCCAGAAGTTGGTGCTGAGGCCGAAGCCGATGGTGGCCAGACCGAAGCCCGCCACGCTCCAGAGCAGCACCGGCCCGGCACGCTTGAACCCGGGGATGTGCGCAAGCACCTGCGCGGCAATGAGCGCCCCCACATACGGCGCGGCGTTCAAGAAGCCCAGTTCACGCGGACCGACGTGGAGAATGTCCTTGGCGAAGACGGGAAGGAGGGCGGTTGCGCCGCCGATGAGCACGGCGAAGAGGTCCAGCGTGATCGCGGCCAGCACGGTGCGTTCCTGCCTCAGAAACGCGAAGCCGCCAAAGAGCGTGCGCAAAGTGCGCGGCTCCGACATGCGCTGCGCGGCACGCGGCCGCACGGCGGTCATGGAGAGGGCGAACGCAAGCGCACCGCCCGCGGCAAGCAGACACACCGGCCACGCCGCGTGGTACACACCCAGCATCAGGCCCGCCAGCACCGGCCCGCCGATCGCCGCGGCTTGGAAGATGCTGGAGTTCCACGTCACGGCGTTGTGGAACGTCTCCTTGGGCACCAGCAGGGGCAGCAGGGCCCCGCGCGCGGGAGAGTTGAACGCCTTGGCCGCGCCGCTGAGGACGAGGCAGCCATAAATGACCCACACCGGCCCTTGCCAGAGGGAGACCGCGGCAAGGCCCAGCGAGCAGAGGAAGTACGCCATCTGGGAGGCGATGACGAGTGTGCGACGGTCGTGAACATCGGCCGCGTGTCCGCCGACGAGGGCGAGGAGGATGACGGGGAGGGCCTGCGAGAGGCCGACGTAGCCGAGGGCGAGTTGGGAGTGCGTCCGTTCGTAAAGTTCCCACGTGACGGCGACGCCCTGCATGCGGGCACCCATGGTGGAGAAAATCCATCCGGAGGCGAAGCGCGTGTAGTTGGGCTCGCGGAGCGCGGCGAAGGGATCGTGCTTGGGGGGTGGCGGCTCAGCGCCGGGGGCGGGCATGGAGGAACGTATACCCTCGCACGAGCCGACGGACGCTCCAAACCGGACCCGCTCAACGTGGATTGCCACCATGCCAACGACGCTCGATCAATCGTTGATCGACACGCATCTCTCGCAGCAGCCTTACCCGCTGCTCTTCGTCACCGTGAGCGGTGCGCACCTGTACGGCTTTGAGTCACCCAACTCTGACTATGACCTGCGCGGGTGCCACCTGCTGCCCGCGACGGACATGCTGGGATTCCGGCGGCCGCGAGAGACCGTGGAGGTGATGAACAAGACCGGCCCGATCGAGATCGATATCGTCACGCACGACGTGCGCAAGTACTTCTCGCTACTGCTAAAGCACAACGGGTACGTGCTGGAGCAGGTGTTTTCGCCGCTGGTCGTGCAGAGTTCGCCCGCGTTCGAGGAGATCAAGACGCTGGCGAAGGGCTGCATCACGCGCAAAGTCCACTACCACTTCTTTCACTTCGCGCAGAGTCAGTGGAAACTGGTGGCGGGCAAGGACCAGCCAACCGTGAAGGGCCTTCTCTACACGTATCGCGTGCTGCTGGCCGGAATGCACGTACTGCGCACGGGCCACGTGGAATCGAACCTGCGCGTGCTGAACGAAACGTCGCGGCTTGGGTACATCGACGACCTGATCGCTCGCAAACTCGCCGGGGACGAGCGGCAACTTCTGTCACCCGGCGAACTCGACAAGCATCGGGCGGAGTTTGATCGCCTGTGTGCCCAGCTCGAAGTGGCTCGCGATGCGAGCACACTGCCCGAGGAACCGACAACCGCCGACGACTTGGAACGGCTGCTTGTGCGGTTGCGACTGGGAACGCTTGGGCCCCAGTCAGGGCGTTGATGGAGGGACGCCACCAAAACTTGTGCCGCACTCCGGGCAAGTCCAACCGGAAAGTCCGGTGAGGTCGTAGCCGCAACGTGCACACATTCCGGGCCCTCGGGTCAGGGCGGGGCGAAGCAGAAACCACACGAAGGGTGCGAGGATGATCGCCGTCCAAAGGAGTTGGGATACCACGACCTTGTGGATGTACCACGAACCGCTCCATGACAGTCGATAGTGCACCGCACCCGGCAGAACCGCCGCGAGACAAACGCCCCAGATCGCGGCCCGTCGCCCCAGCAGTATGTAGAGGCACGGTGCAAACGCCAATGCACGCCAGAACATGCCCGGCTCGGTGAAACCACCGGCCATCCGTCGAGTGGTCCATGAGTCCGCCAACGCCAGACCAAACCCTGCGCTGAATAGGAACAGAATCACGTGAGCAGCGACCGGGCGCCTTCTGAGTCGTTGGCAGAGCGCCACCAGAGCCGCGCCGAAGAAGGCCGGAGCCCCGAGCACCATTGCGGCATGCGTGGGTCGAGCCGACCAGCCCGACGTGTCAGGCAAACTTCCGACGGCCACGCAGGCATTCGCGCCAACGTAAAAAGCGATACCGGTAACCCGTGCCAGCACCGCCTCGCCAGAATCGACTGCGACGTTTCTGCTCGGTGGCTTGTGGTCGCCCTGCGTCATGAACGGTCGCCTGACTCACGCGCTGCGCTAGACCGACGCCACACTCCATCGCTTCCCCTCGCGTTTCACAGGCCGATACAACGTGTCGCGCTCCACGGGTCGCAGGCCCGCATCGCGGATGGCCTTGGTGAGCGTGGCGACGGTGACCTCCTGGTGCGTGCTCGCGCCGCCCACCTTGGTGATGTCGTACCAGACCACGGTGCCGTCGATGTCATCGGCTCCGCTCTGGAGCATGAGTTGGGCCATGGCCACGGTCTGCATGATCCAGAAGGCCTTGACGTGGGGGAAGTTGTCGAGCATGAGCCGCGCGATGGCGAGCGTGCGCAGGTTTTCGAGGCCCGTGGGGCCGGGGCGGTCTTCGAGTTCGGAGCCGTCGGGGAAGAAGGGGAGAGGGATGATGGTTTGGTAGTACCCGGAGGCACTGGGCACTGGGCACTGGGCACCGGGAAGGGCACTGGGGACTGGGCACTGGGCACTGGTGGCGGAAGCCGCGCGTTGGCGGGCGAGCATGTCCAGCGGCTTGAGCGTGCCGGGACGCGTGAGCGTGATGACGGGGGCGTTGCTGGTGCCCTCGCGGTAGCCGAGGTGGCCGGATTCAGACTCAGGCTGAGGTGCCGAAGCACCAGTGCCCAGTGCCCAGTCCCCAGTGCCTTCATATCCCAGCCTTGCCAGTGCCTCATCCTGCGCGGTGCGGAGCATGTCCATGTGCACGAGGCGGTCGTGGCGGGTTTCGATGTGGCCGTAGAGGAGCGTGGCGTTGGTGTTGAGGCCGATCTCGTGGGCCACGCGGTGGACATCGAGCCAGACATCGGAGCGGATCTTGCCCTTGTACGCCTCATCGTGCACGCGGTCGTCGAAGACCTCGGCTCCGCCACCGGGGAGCGAGCCCAGACCCGCCGCCCTGAGTTCTTCGAGCACCCAGCGGATGCCGGCCTTGCGGTCATCAACCGAGTACTTCTTGGCGATCTTGGCGAGGTGCACGATCTCCACGGCCGTAAAGGCTTTCACGTGCAGGTTGCTGCCGCAGCGCTTCGCCTCGTCGCGGATGGTGGCCACAAGTTCGGGGTAGTAACTCCAGGGCAGTTTGGGGTGCAGGCCGCCCACGCAGTGCATCTCCGTCGCGCCGGCCTCCACGGCCTGGCGGACCTGCTCACGCACATACGCCATGTCTCGCGTGTACGCGCCCTCCTGCCCTTCCTTGCGGTAGAACTCGCAGAAGGTGCAGGAGAGGGCGCAGATGTTCGAGTAGTTCAGGTGGCGGTTGACGTTGTAGTAGCCCACATCGCCGTGCAGGCGGCGGGCCACGCGGTTCGCAAGGGCGCACACCGTCCACACGTCCGGCGTCGTGAACAACACCTCGCCGTCGGCGATAGTCAGCCGCTCGCCCGCATCCACCCTCGCGGCAATCGCCTCCAGCCTCGCATCCGCGCGCGGCACAACCCCACCCGCCCCGCGAGAGGTGCCTCGCGAAGGGAAGACATCGGGCGTGGAGATGGCGATCTGGGCTGGCATGATCGGCGCGGCATGGTACGCGCGTGGTGCGCCAACCACCCGGCGTGAGGGGCCTCAAGGGCGGAGGTTTCCCGTGATCCACAGGCCAAGCAGCAACGCTGCGGCCAGGGCCACAACACCCAGCGCCGCCGCCGCAAAACGCACCACGCTCCACTGCCGCTTCGCCCGCTCTCGCGCCTCGGCGTACGGAATCGTCGTGAAACTCACCATGTCATACAGCGGCACGAACCACGCAGGAGCCGCGGCGTTCAGGGCGTGCTCCACCTTCTTCTTCCAGCGGAACGCGCGCGTGCCCACCTTGTCGCGCATCTCCACGAAGTTGTCCAAGGCCATGTCCGCGATCGCATCCGCGTGGGCCTTGCGGCGGCGCTGGTAATGATCCAGTGCGGCGGGCTGGTCGCTTGCGTGCTCACGCAGGCAGCGGTCGAGTTCCAGGCAGTCCTCGAACGCGGCGTTCATGCCCTGACCGAAGAAGGGGACGATGGCGTGTGCCGCGTCGCCCAGCAGCACCACCTTGCCGCCACGCTGCCACGGCCAGCAGCGCACCGTCACCAGCGATGATGACGGATTCGCCAGGTAGTCTCGCGCAAGCGTCGGCATGAGGGGCACCGCATCCGCGTAATGCGCGCGGAAGAACGCCTCCACCTCACTCTCGGTGCGCAGCGCGTTCAGGCCGCGCGGCCCGTCCCACGGCCAGAAGAGCGTGCACGTGAAACTCTTGTCCCGGTTGGGCAGGGCGATCATCATGCTCCCGCCGCGCGGCCAGATGTGCAGCGCACCGGGGTCCATCGCGTAGCCGCCGAAGCGGGCCACATCCGCCCCCCCCGGCCCGCCCGCGCCCGGCGGCAAGTGCGCGGCGGGCGGAATGTGCAGTTCCTTGTACCCGTGCTGCAAATACGACTGGCTGTACTCGAAGCGGTCCGCCTTCTGCATGGCGAGCCGCACCGGCGAGAACGCACCGTCGCCCCCGATGACCAGATCGGCCGCGTGGCGTGTGTGCTCGCCCGTGGTGGTGTGCTGCACCACCACCGCCGACGCCTCAAGGTCCACATCCACGCACGCCTGATCGAAGTGGAAGGCCACGTTGGGGCTCGCCGCGGCGGCTTCGATGAGGCGCAGGTTCAGGCCGCCGCGCGAGACGGAGTTGATGGCCTGTGTGCCGCTGGCGCTGTAAGGCTGATAGACCGGTGCACCGCGGGCGGGGGGGGGGTGGATCATGCGGCCGCGCATCGGGCACGCGTCAAGGTCGAGAACAATCTGGTCCAGCCCGGCCCCGCGCAGGCCCGCGATGCCGCGGGCGGAGAGGGCGAGGTTGATGGAGCGGCCGCCGGTGTAGCCCTTGGCGCGCGGGTCGCTGCGGCGTTCCACAACGCTCACGCGCCACCCGGCGCGGCTGAGGTACACGGCCAAGAGCGAACCCGCAAGGCCCGCGCCCACGATGATGGCGCTGCGGCCTGAACCGTACGGAACGGAAGCGGGGCCGGTCATGCCCCCCAACTTTCGGCCGCGAAACTCGCCTCCAGTTCGTGCGCGAAGCGCCACACGTCATGGAAGGAGTTGTAAAGGGGTGTCGGCGCCACGCGCATGACATTCGGCTCGCGGAAATCGCAGACGATGCCCGCCGTGCGCAGGGCCGCCTGGCGTGCCTTGCCGCCGCCGCGGATGCGGAGCGAGAGTTGGCACCCGCGCCGGGCAGGATCGCGGGGGGTGATGATCTGGACGGGGGGCTTGCCGCTCGCGTCGGGACCGATGCGGGCGTTCAGGCCGTCGAGCAGTTGCTCCAGATAGCCCGTGAGGGCCAGAGACTTCTCGCGCAGGCGTGCCACGCCCCCTGCCTCGCGGAAGAGTTCCAGCGACGAGCGCAGCGGCGCCAGCGACAGGACCGGCGGGTTGGAGAGCGCCCACCGGTCGGCGTTGAGCGAGGGTTGAAAGCCCGGATCCATCTTGAAGCGCGTGCGCGGGTCGTGGCCCCACCAGCCCGCGAGTTGGGCCACGTCTCGCCGCGCGTGGTGGCGCTCGTGGATGAACGCTCCGCCCACCGCCCCCGGCCCGGCGTTGAGATACTTGTACGAGCACCACACCGCGAAATCGGCACCCGCGCCACCAAGGCCCGCCGTCACCACACCACCCGCTTCGTGCAAGCGCATGGGGACGTTGCCGATGGCGTGGGCCAGGTCCCACCCCACCACGGCACCCGCCTCGCGCCCGGCCTTGGTGATGGCGTCCATATCAAACCACTGGCCGGTCAGGTAGTTCACCGCGCCCAGCATCACCAGCGCGATGGTCGGCCCGTTGACGCGAAGAGTCTCCACAATGTCCTCGGTGCGAAGTGTCTCCTCGCCCTCGCGCGGCTTGAGGCGGATGAGCGACTCGTTGGGGTGAAACCCCTTCACCGCCGCCTGGCTGCGCACCGCGTATTGATCGCTGGGAAACGCGGCATCCTCGATCACGATCTTGAACCGCTCCTTGGTGGGGCGGTAGAAACTCATCATCAGGAGGTGCAGGTTCACCGTGAGCGAGTTCATCGCCACCACCTCGCTCGGCTTGGCCCCCACAAGCGGCGCGATCAGTTCGCGAAACGGCTCGTGATACGGAAACCACGGGTGCGGCCCGTGAAAGTGCCCCTCCACACCCAGCGTCGCCCACGCGTCCAGTTCCGCTGCCACCGCCTCCCGCGCGGCCGCGGGCATCAGGCCCAGCGAGTTGCCGCAGAGGTAGGTGCAGGGCTTGTCGATGTCGCTTCGCGACCCTGCGCTGGCCGTAGCAGCACCGCCAACGCTGGCCATAGCCCCCATCGTCGGGCAGGCGAACTTGGAGCGCAGCGCCCGCAGCGGGTCGCGCTCATCCAGACCCAAGGCAACCGATTCCGTGTCTTCAGTGGGCATGGGCCATTGTTCCCGCCTGAGGGGGCATCATCCCGCACTCGGGCTCATCCCCAGAAACTCGCGGGCGCTTCCAGCCAGAATCATGGCCCGGTCGGCCCCGCTCAGTTCACGCATCCCGGCCACCATCGCGCCAGGGCTGGCTTCACCCAGCGGGAAGGGGTAGTCGCTGCCGAGGGCCACGCGGCTGGCCCCCAGTTGCTTCACCAACAGCCGCAGCGCATCGCCATCGTGCGTGAGCGAATCCACCCAGAACTTAGCCGGTCTCTGCGGCCCGGCTCCCTCGTCCATCGCCAGATACTCCCGCGGATGCTTCGCGCCGGCAGGGAACAAATCCGGTCGGCACTCAAAGCCGTGGACGATCCTTCCCAGTGTGCCGAAGAACGACCCGCCCCCATGGGCAAACGCCACACGCAGCGCGGGCGACTCACCCAGCACGCCGCCGAACAGTACCGCCATCATCGCCATCGTCGTCTCGGTGGGCATGCCCACCAGCCAGGGCATCCAGTAGTTCGCCATGCGCGGCGACGTCTGCCCCAGCATGTCCCAGGGGTGGATGAAGACCGCCGCGCCCAGATCGGCGGCACGTTTCAGCACCCGCCGCGGGCCAGGCTGATCAAGATTCTCGCCGTTGATGTGCGTGCCGATCTGCACGCCGCGCAGGCCCAGTTCGCCCACGCACCGTTCCAACTCGCGGCAGGCCAGGTCGGCATCCTGCATGGGCACCGTGCCCAGCCCCTCGAACCGCCGCAGTCCGTCTTGCATCGGCGCGGCGAGGCAGACCTCCGCGACATGATCGTTCAGCAGGCGTGCCAGATCGTGCGCATCCGCGGCCTTGGCCCAGTATGAGAACATCACCGGCACGGTGGAGAGCACCTGCGTGGTCACGCCCGCGGCGTCCATGTCGGCAAGGCGGGCCTGCACGTCCCAGCAGTTGCAGCCGATCTCGCGAAAAACCTTGCGGCCGCCGCCTTCAAGCGTCTGCTCCATGCGAGCGCAGCCGGGCTGGTGGTGGGCGAGTTCGATCCACCCCGCGTAGCCGCTCTTGGCCGTCCAACTCGGCCATGTTTGCGGCAGGATGTGCGTGTGCAGGTCAACGCGCACGCCGGGCCCCCGGTGCCTTGCCGTTGCTGCGCTTGGCCCCGGCCGCACGCACGCGTCCGCCCTTCACCTCGATCGCCCCCGCACGCTCGATGGTGTGCCCGCAGGCCTTGCAGGTGCGCTGCTTTGCCGGGCCGTTCCAGAAGGCGTTCATGATGATCCTGAGGTCTTCGTCGATCTTCTTCAGCACCCATTTCGCCTCGTACACAAGTTGATCGCACGTGGGGCAGTACCACCGCAGCGCATCCTTGCGTGGCTTGCCGCGTGCATCGGTGCCGCGCGGAAACTCCACAATCAGACCCGCCGTGCCCGCGGGCCGCTGCGGCCTGTGCGGCACCAGGCGCGGCAGCAAGAACATCTCCCCCTCGCGGATCACGATGTCCCGTGGCTTGCTCCCATCAAGGGGTCGCACACGCAGGGCGATGTCGCCCTGCAACTGGTAGAAGAGTTCCTCGGTCGGGTTCACGTGAAAGTCGTTGCGCGTGTTGGGCCCGCCCGACACGAAGATGATCGCGTCCTTCGACTCGGCGCAGAGTTGCCGGTTGGCCACCGGCGGCTTCAGGTGCTTGCGGTTGGCCTTGATCCACGCGTGCAGGTTGAAGGGTGAGGGAAGTGGCTCGCTCATCGCCGCACTATACCAGCCCGCCACGGGTGCTTGTTTGTGCGGGCCACGCCCCCGCTCCGCCCCGCGCCCCCCACATCGCCGCCCCCCGCGCGGCGTGGTGGTCATCGTGGCCGAACTCCAGCGTCCACCCGGGCCGTGCCAGCGAGGTCAGGCTTTGGGCCACCGCCGCGTGCAGCGCGGGGCCTAGGTGCCGCAGACGCACGCCAATGCCGCCCAGCAGCACGATCGCGTTTGGCCTGTAGATGGCGTGCGCGATGCGCAGGCCGCGCACCAGGGCCCGCACCGGCGCATCGTTCGCCGTGAGGCGCGGCAAGGCGGCCTCCACATCCGCGCCGTACCGCGCCCGCAGACCCGCCAAGCCGATGTACGCCTCCAGCGAACCGACCGCGCCATCTCGCCCCACGGGCCCGCTTGTCACCGCTCCCCCCGGCCCGGCTTCGTCAAAGCCCACATCCATCTGGCCCAGGTGGCCCGACGAACCGCCGCTCACCAGCAGGCGTGTGGGCATTCCGCCGTCCGCCGCCGCATCCAGCACGCACGCGCCCACGCCCGTGCCGATCGAGAGCGCGAGCAGGCGCTCCACCGGCGGCCCCGGGGGGGCGGGGGAGGTGGGGGGGGTGCGGGGGGCGGGGGAAGTGCGTGTGGCCCACGCATCAAACGCCGCGGCGTGGGCATCGGGCAGAAACGCCACGCGTTCCACGCGCCAGCCGCGGGCCTCGACCAGGGCCCGCACACGCTGGCCGAGCGGAAAGCCCACGAGCGCAGGCAGATTGGCCGAGGCGAGCACCACGCCGCGTGCCTCGTCAACCAGGCCCGGTGCGCACACGCCCACGCTCACCGCTTGTCCCGGCGATTGCGGCGAAGGTGAAGGCGAGCCGGCCGGCAACATGGAGAGTGCCTCGGCCACAGCCACCATCACCGCTTCGCCGTCGGGACAGGTGTACGCGCCCGACCGCGTCAGGTGCGCGGCGGCATCGCCCGCACACACCGCCACCTTCACCGATGAGCCGCCGATGTCGATGCCGAGGGCGAACATGAAGGGAGCGTAGCGAAGAGATGGCCGTGGTCCGGTCTCCACCGGTCTTCAAGTGGTCCCTCCTTGGGTACCCCCACTCTCCGAGTGGGGCGTTGTCCCTCGCTTGGGTACCCCCACACTCCACGTGGGCCTGCTCCTCTTCCTTCATCAACACAGCAACTTTCTGCTCCGCACGGCCGCGTTTGCGCGCCATTTCGTGGTCATCGCTCCGCCCGCCCTTGCCCGCACGAACATCCTCGTGCATCATCGCGGCGTGTTGCAATCGGTCCCCCAACCCGCCCCCTCTGCCTCCGTCTCCTCCCCCTCTGGCGGAGGTGGTCGCCTCCGGCGACCGGAGGGGGTGCTTCGTGCTATCGCCTCCCGTGCCACCGAGGGACGAGGCTCAGCGAGTCCCCCGGCGCCGATCAACGCGCCACGTCTTGGAGCCGCGAGCGCCAACGAGCGATCCGCTTCTTCGTGCCTTTGTCCCTCCGTGCCTTCGTGCCTTCCCTCCGATCTTCTTTCCGCCTTCCTCAACCCGCGCCTTTCTCTCCTCGACATCGCCGCGGCCCACAACCTCACCCTCGACCAACTCACCGCCTTGATGGCCCGCCCTGACATCGCCGAGCAACTCTCTGCCCTCCACGCTGGCGCGGCACTCCGTGTCCGCATCGTCGCTGCTCACCACCTCCCCCTCGCCATCGAAGCCCTCGCTGGCATCATCCACGCTTTCAACAACGACAACACCGACGACAACGCCGGCGACATCAGCGAGAATGACAACGACCCAGGCCCGGCACTCGACAACACCAACTTCCGCCGCGCCATCTTCCGCCAGCGCCGCACCGAAACCGTCCGCCGCGCCGCCAGCACCATCCTCCGCCTCGCCAACTTCTATCCGCCCGTGGGGCGGACGTCCCGTCCGCCGAGTGCCATCGAAGTCGGTCCTCCGACTTCGATGCCACGGGAGATGCCCTCTGCTGGTGGGGCGGACGTCCCGTCCGCCTCCTCCCCTGCCACCGACTCCCGAGGCTCCGCGAGGACCCCCGTCCCGATCAACTCACCACCCACCCCTCGCCGCTCCTTCGCCTCCCGCCTCCTCGCCGCCTGCGGCGCGGCCCGCTCATCCGGCGATCCGTGAACCAGTCACCCTCCCGCCCCGCCGCTCGACCCTCC
Organism: Phycisphaerales bacterium; assembly: GCA_046156035.1. Classification (GTDB taxonomy): domain Bacteria; phylum Planctomycetota; class Phycisphaerae; order Phycisphaerales; family UBA1924; genus JAEUIX01. Next base: position 117,530 of record JBJXEW010000056.1, read on the forward strand.
GCTGTGAGCATGGCACTTCGGCCTGGCCTTCCTTTGTGACGTCTGTGTCTTTGTGGTAAGGTTCTCCGGCCTCTTCGCCGCCAAATCCAGCACATCCGCAAGCACCGCGTGCGCCGTCGGCCAGCGCCCCGCGCCCACACCATCCACGACCTGCGTGCCCGCGGGCGTGTGAATCAGCAGGCGGTTCCACGCGCCCGGCAGGTCTGCCAGCGCGTGCGTGCGCGGCAGCGCGACAATCCGCACCGAGCCCGCCAAACCCGCGCCGCCTTCCGCACGGGCCAGCGTCGCCACCTGCCGCAGAACCCAGTGGTTCTCCGTTCCCGCCGGCACCGCCGCGCGGGCACGCGCGATGGACTCGCCCGTGATCGCCTCCAGTTCAATCGCTCCCAGCGGCAAGTCCTCCCCAAACGCAGCGCGGCTCAGAATCCGCAGTTTGTCCGCCGCGTCCAAGCCCTCAAGATCACGACACGCCTTCACCTCGCACAGCCCCGCCTCCCGCGCTGCGCTCAGGGCGCTGGCCAGAGATTCACCTGTGCCCACCCGGTTGAGCACAAAGTTGCACGTCCCGTTGAGCACGCCCTCCAGCCGACTGATGCCGTGCGCGGCCGCCCGCGTACATCGCTCGAGCACCGGCGCACCCCCGCCCACGCACGCGCTCGTGGCCACGCCGCGATCCGCCAGCGTCGCGTCGTGCGCGATCACGGCCTTGTTAGCGGTGGCGCCGCGCGCGCCGCGCTCCAGGGCTCCGGCGATGCACGCGTGCGCGGGTTCAAGCCCGCCCAGAGCCTCCACCACGATCTCGCCCTGCCCCGCCGCGGCCAGCGCATCGGTGAACACACGCTCGCGCGGCACACCCTCCGCGCCGCCGCCCTTGGCGAGCGCACGCTCCGGGTTCCGGCACGCGACCGCGACAACCTCGAATCGCTCAGGAAACAGCCGCAGCAGCCGCAGCACGCCCCCGCCCACCGTGCCGCACCCCAACACGCTCAGCGTGCGTTTTCGCACCACAAACTCCTCCTCGTCAAACGTCCGGTCATACGGCCCCACCAGCGTCCGCCGCGCGTCCAGCAGCGCGCCAACCTCGATCACCGTGCGCGAGCGCAGCGCGAAGCGCACGGCCTTGGGCTGCAGCACATCGCCGCCGATGGCGAGGGCTTCCTCCCACGAAACCGTGGCCAGCCGCCGGGCATCGTCGTGCACGTTCGGGTCTTTGTTGAAGAGGCCCGGCACATCCTTGATGAGCCGGCATATGGCCCGTTCGCCCGCGCGGGTGAGTGTGGCCGCAAGGAAGATCGCCGTGAGGTCCGACCCGCCACGCCCCAGCAGCACGGTGGAGCCCGCCTCGTTCTGGGCGATGAAGCCCGGCACCACCAGCACGCTCTCGCGTGTGAGAATGGCGCGGATGGCCTCAACGTTCACACCCGCCGGTTCGGCATCGTGGGGCGGGCCCGCGGCACGCAGGCCGATCGTGGCGGGCGTTGCCACATGCACGGCCAGGCCCGAGCGGGCCACCGCCAGCGCGAGTTGCGCCGCCACCGAGAGTTCGCCCGTGGAGGCGAGCAGGGCCGTCGCCTCCGCGTTCTGCGCGTTCTCCCAGCCCGCGGCCAGGTCGAGCAGGCGGTCCGTCTCGCCGTACAGAGCCGAGACCACGGCGATCACTTTGCGGCCGCGCCGGACGTGCTGGTAGATTTCGACCGCGGCACGGGCCAGGTCGTCGGTGCTGCGCAGGACCGAGCCGCCCAGTTTCAGCACGATGATGGGTGCGGGGGGGGTGGAGGTGGAGGGAGTCTTCGTGATACTCACAGCGCACCTCCCGCGGCGAGCACGACCGTCCTGCGTGCTGAGTCCTCGGTCCCGAGTCCGCCGACAAGTGTGCCCTCACTCGCTTCTGCCGTGTGGAGCCTGGCAGCCTGCTCCTCAAGCCTCACGGCTGACGCCTCACGCCCTGCATCCAGCGCTTGCGAAAGGTCCGCGATGATGTCGCTCGGGTCTTCCAGCCCCACGCTCAGGCGCAGCAGGCCGTCGGTGATGCCGACAGCGTGCCGGTGCGCTGGCGGCACATCCCCGTGCGTCATGGTGGCGGGGTGCGTGAGGATGGTCTGGGCGCCGCCCACGTGCTCGGCGAGGGAGACGAGTTGCAGGCGGGAGAGGAACGTGCGTGCCGCGGGCAAGCCGCCGCGCAGTTCGAAGCAGATCACGCCGCCGTGGAAGCCCCCATGCTGACGGATCGCCAGAGCCCGCTGCGGGTGCGAATCGAGGCCGGGGTAGCGGATGAGCGCGACCGACGGCTGCTTGGCCAGCCACGAGGCCACCACGCCCGCGCCGCGCGAGTGCTGGCGCGACCGCAGCGGCAGCGTCTCCACGCCGCGCAGGGTGAGATAGGCGTTGAAGGGCGTCTGGATGCCGCCGGTGCACTTGCGGATGAAGCGCAGTTGCGTGAGCAGTTCCGCATCGCGGGCCACAATCGCCCCGCCCACCGCGGCGGAGTGGCCCTCGATGTGCTTGGTGGTGCTGTAGACGCTGATGTCGGCGCCCAAGTCGAGGGGCTTCTGGATCGCGGCGGTGAGGAAGGTGTTGTCCACGGCGAGCGGCACGCCCCGCTCCTTGCAGACCTTCGCCACCGCGCTCAGGTCCACCAGATCGAGCGTGGGGTTGGCGGGCGTTTCCACGAACACGATCTTCGTGCGGTCGTTGATGGCCGCCTTCACGAGAGCCGCGTCGGTCGCGTCCACGAACGTGGCATCAATGCCGTACTTGGCCAGCACGCGGTTGAAGAGCCGCACCGTGCCGCCGTACGCCGCGGTGGAGACCACGGCGTGGTCGCCCTTGGAGAGGAGCGTGAGGAAGAGGGCCGTCTCGGCCGCGAGGCCCGAGGAGAAGCAGACGGCCGGCGGGGCGTTCTCGAGCGCGCCGAGGGCGAACTCAAGGTCGCTCACGGTGGGGTTGCTCACGCGCGAGTAGGCGTGCGCGGGCGAATCGCCCACGGCCTGCTGGGTGAAACTGCTCGACTGCACGATGCTGCCGCCCAGGGCGCGGCCGGGCCCCGTGGTGGCGCGGGCGTGCAGCGCAACGGTGGAGGGTGCGAGCGGGACACGACGGTTGGAAATGGATGCGCTCATGCCGTGAACTCCTCACGGCATCAAGCTTGGGCCTACGGCGACGCGGCTGACAGCGAACGTCGCTGTCGATGTTTGTCTGGTGGAACGCTTCGCGAGAAGCATGGCTCACCCGACCGCATCGTTCCACTGTTCCTGCGAACAGCGGGACGGGCCTCGGCACCGCGACGGTCGTCTCGATTCAGACGCCGCTCGGTTGCCGCCCGGCACAAAGGCTTGCCGGGACTCTTGATGCTGCAACAGTCTATCCGGATTTACGGATGAAGCAAGGAGCCTGCGGAGAAAATGTCAAGACCGGTGTTTTCATCCAGAACCGTGAACCGTGCCCGGAGTCCAATCGCGCTTCGCCCTTCCAACCACTTCGCGTCCCGGTTGCTAGGCTCCTGCCATGAACATCCACGCATCGCGTCGCGAGTTTCTTCACTTGGCCGCGTTGGCGGGCGGCAGCCTTGCGCTGGCCGGCGTGCCCGGTCGGGTGTTCGCACGCACGCGGGCCGTGAGCGTGCTGGCCGAGCCCAGCATGTACACGGCGATGCCCCTGCCCGACGGCGGCATGGCGGGTCTGCGTATCGCGGCGCTCATGGGCGACGGTGGCAACTCGCTGGTTGCTGGCGACGGCAAGGGCGGCTGGTCGCTGCTGATTGACACGAAGAACGCGCCGCTGGGCTCGATGCTGCGTGCCTCGGGCGCGGCGATGGGCGGGGCGGATTTCAGCAAGGGCGAGCGGCTGGTGATCAACACGCACCACCACGGCGACCACACCGGCGGTAACTGGGCGTTCACACAGGGCGAAGGGGGCGCGGTGCCCATCCTCGCGCACGCCAACGCGCAGCCGCGCGTGCTGGCGCAGACGAAGCAGTACCTGGGCTCGGTGGCGAGAGTGGTGAAGGACCTGCAAGGCAGCGACAAGCCCGAGGGCACGGCCGCGCTCCCGTTTGCGAGGGAGTACATGGCCAAGGCCGAGTCGTTCAAGCCCGAGGCGTGGGCGCCGACGAAGACCATCAGCGGCGAGAAGAACGAGATCAGCGTGGGGGCGTTGAAGGTGGAGGCGTACCACTTCGGCCCCGGCCACACTGATAATGATCTCGTGCTGCGCCTCCCCGACCAGAACACCCTGCACATGGGCGACTTGCTCTTCCACAACAACTGGCCGTTCATCGACCGCAGCGCCTTGGCCGACACCATGGCTTGGATGAAGGTGCTGGGCGAGGCCGTCAAACTCTGCGACGCGAAAACCGTGGTGATTCCCGGGCACGGCGACTTGACCGACGTCGAGGGGCTCAAGGCCATGATCGTGTTCTTTGAGCGTGTGCGGGCGGTGGTGGGCGAGGCGATCACCGCTGGCAAGAAGCGCGAGGACGTGGTGAAGATGGAGCCGGCGGAGTTTGCCGCGCGGGGCCTGAAGCAGATCCGCGAGCGGACGCTGGGCGGCGTGTACGACGAGTTGACGGGTGTGGCGTATGCGGCCCCGAAGTAGTCGCGGCGGCCGGGCCGGTGCGGGCGAGCGCGTGCCTATTTGGGTGCCGCGCCGACGGTGAGGGCCACCTTCGGTTCGCGGCTCGCCTGCTGGTGCATCTTGCGGGCCCGATGCTCGGACCAGTCGCTCACGGCGATGTCGGGCGGGAGCGTGCCGTCGGCGCGCGGGTTGGTCTGGCTGCGCAGGATGTCGTAGGTGTTGTTGCGCTGGGCCGGCACAAAGCCCGCATCGCGTACAAGGCGGCAGAGCACGGCCTCGTCAAGGCAGTACGTCGTGCCGGCGGATGACACCACGTTCTCCTCCATCATCACGCTGCCCATGTCGTTTGCGCCGAAGGCCAGGCCCACCTGCCCGATGTGCGGGCCCATGGTGACCCACGAGGAGCCGATGGAGTAGATGTTGTCGAGGAACAGCCGCGAGAGGGCCTGGGTGCGGAGGTAGTCGCTCGCGCTGGACATGCGGACGCGCTTGCCGAAGAGGTGGGCCGTGGGGAACGCGCCCCGGTCCATCGCGTCGTAGTCGAAGAGGTCGGCGGCACGGGTGCCCATCGGAACGGGAGTGCCGAGCCCTCCCTGACGGTCGGGCTGCATGTCGGGCTGCATGCCGGGCTGCATGTCGGTACCGTCGCGGCCCCAGTTCCACGCGCGCGCCACCGCATCGCCGGGGAACTCGCGGTCGAGTTCGGTCTCGTCCGCGCCCCAGTCGGGCACGCGGCCCAGGGGCGTGTTCTCGCGTTGAAAGGGCCACGAGATGAACGCCGCGTAGTGGCCGCGGCCCTCGCGCAGGGCCCGGTCTTGCCATTGGCGCACCAGGTGCATGTGGTGCACACGGTCGGCGTGACCTTCGATGTGGCCGAACATCATCGTGGCGCTGGTGGACATGCCCAGGGTGTGGGCGACGTACATGCAGGTGAGCCAGGCGTCCGCGTCGCACTTGCCCAGGCCGATTTTGCGGCGCGGCCCCGGCGCGAAGATCTCGCCGCCGCCGCCGGGCAGGCTGTCCAGCCCCGCATCGCGCAGCCGCACCATCACCCAGCGAATCTTCTCTTCGAGTGTGGAGCCCGGCGGGTCGAAGAAGTGCACGAACTCGATGAACTCCGGCGGGCTGAAGGCGTGCACGTGGATGTGCGGGAACTTGGACTTGATCGACCGCAGCAGGGTGAGGTACCACTCCAGCGGCAGGGCGGGGTTCATGCCCCCCTGCATAAGGATCTGCGTGCCGCCGATCGCCGAGAGTTCGGCGATCTTGTCGTGGATCGCCTCGTGGCTGAGCGTGTAGGCGTCGGCCTCATCGCCGTCGCGCCGGAAGGCGCAGAAGGTGCAGCGGGCGTTGCAGACGTTCGTGTAGTTGATGTTGCGGTCGATGATGTAGGTGCGCAGCGTGTCGCCGTGGATGGCGCGGCAGCGGCGGTCGGCAAGGCGGCCCAGTTCGTGCAGGTCCAGGCCCCTGAAGACTTCGAGCCCCTGCTCGGGCGTGAGGCGAGCGTGGCCCAAGGCCACGGCGTGGAGCAGGCCGGCATCCATGCCGCTGAGCGTGGGGTGCTCGCGTGGCACCGCGGCTTCCACATGCTGAGGGAGCGGGGCGGGCGCGTGGAAGTTTGTGGCCGGCGCGGCGGGCATGCGTGGCGGATCGTATGGCGACGCGGGACCGAGGTCAGCAACCCAGGGCGAACCCGAAGATGGGCCCGTGCTGGATGATGTCCCAGCGGAACTGCGCGGGACCGTGCCGCAACGGGCCTCACCTGGGCTGGCCCACCACGGGCATCTCGGAGGCGATGTTGAGGTCCACAAACAGCGCGATCTGGTGCTCGGTCTGCAGGAACTGCGCGGCCCGGATCGGCGACACCGCCGCGCTGATCTCCCCGTGATACTTCTTCCACAGGTCCAGCCGGTCCTGCACCACCGTCAACCACTTACTGGCGATGTCCGCGGCGGCCGCGTCGGTGAGCCCCGTGCCCGCGCTCTTGGCGACAAACTCGCGGATCAGCACCACGCGGCGGTCATCCACGCGGCCCAACTCGACCTCGTAGCGCTTGTACACCGGCCAGAACTTCTCCGCCTCCGCCGCAGTCAGTTGCATCACCTGGTTCAGCGTGCGAACCTTGGTCCCGTTCAGGTCCGACCGGAACATGTCGAGCACGCTCCGCAGGTTGTCAGAGGGCGCAGTCGCGGAATCGGGAGCGGGGGGGGCGGCGGGCTGTGCGCCCGATGCGACCAGCAGTGCGAGCGAGCCGGCGAGGGCGGCGACAGCAGCGAGCCTGAGATTCATGCGATGGTCCTTTGGTTCCACGTGGTGCGTGCGGGATCAGTTCAGTTCCGAGTCTTTCCAGTACTTGGTGCCGGAGACGGTGGCCTGGAGCGAGATGCCGCTCTTGGTGAACTGGTAGATCTCCATCGGGCCGCTGGTCGCGGCGGTGGCGGCGGTCTTCGACGCGGCATCGGTGCCCGCGGAGGCGTCGCTGGACGCGCCCCCCTTCACGGTGCCGTCCTTGACATCCACGTTGGCCTTGGCGGTCTGGCTGGCGGATACACCCTTGTTGTCGATCTTGGCCGAGGCATCGGCCCCGCCGCCGAACTGCCACCCCTGCTCCACAAACGTCTTCATGACCGCGGCGTCGTTGAAGATGAAGATCACGCGCAGGTCGGTCACGCCCACACCAACGCCCCCGCCCAGCGAGCCCACGCGCATGTACGTCTTCTTGCCCGTGGCCTGATCCACCAGCACGCCGTAGCCGTTGCCGGAGGCAAGGAGCAGCAGGTTCACCTCGGTCTTGCTGAACGTGGCGTAGCCGGCGGCCTTCTTCATCCGCTCCTTGATCTCCGGCTTGATGCCGTACAACTCCGTCAGCATGGCGTCGCGCTCTTTCTCGACCGCCGCCCGCTTCTTGTCCACGGTGTCCCCCTTGGGCCCGAAGATGTCCAGCGAGTTCGCCAGCGCGGCGCCCGTGCCCACGAAACCGCAGAGCAGGCCGAGGGCGACGAGCGCCGACACACCTGCTCGCCGGGTGCCGCGTGAACGCCCGCCCGCGCTTCGGATCGGCCGGGCGGCGGTGGGAGGGGCGGCTGCGGGGGCGAGGCGATGAGAAGGGGAACAAGAATGGCAGGGCTGAAGTTCCATGCTCGGTGTCCTTCGAGGTGGAGCGCGGGCGGGGGCGCGGCGTGTACGTTCGCCACGGTGACCCGGAGTCTACCAGAGCCGGCCGGTCCGTGCCACGCCGCTGATCAAGACGGGTCCGCGTCACCGAGGAGCGTGCCGGCCAGGATCGCTCGGGCGTGCTGGCGGGCCCGTTGAACCTCCGGATCGTCGGCGATACCCGCTTCGCCGAGCCCGCGGCAGAGCATCTCCACCAGACCCGCCAGCGCGGTGCGATCCATCCTCGGCGTGCTTGCCTTCGTCTCGCGGAACGCCGCGAGCGTGAGGTTGATCGCGGTGGCGCGCTCGCTCTCGCCCCCGGCCACGATCGCGCTGCTCAGCAGTTGCCACGCGCGGTCCACGTGCGCGGGGTCCGGCTGCACGGTGGCCAGGTTGATGTACGTCTGCACGGCCGCGATGCGCACGTGGGGCGGCACGCGGCCTGCGGGGAACGCCGCCACCACGTCTTCGACGAGCGTGCGGGCCATGTCGAAATGGCGCTGCGCCTCGGGCCTGTTGCGCATGGTGTCGCGCAAGTGCTCCCCCAGCCGCGCGTGCGCCCGCACGCGGAGGATGACCGGCTCCCACTCGCCCACCTTGGCTCGCGCGACCTCCTGGTAGATGCCCAGGGCCGTCTCCAGGCGGCCGCGGGCCGCCTCCGCGGCCTCGGGCCCGTCGCCCACAAACTTTGCCGTCGCGCTCAGCAGCAGGGCGTTGGCGTAGTCTTGCTTGAGCCCCAGATCACCGCGAACGGCCTGCACCAACGCCTCACGCAACGTCAGGAGTTCATCCAGCCGCGCGGCGGCCTCTTCGCCCGATGCCATTCGTGCGGCGCCATACAGGGCCGAGCCAAGGTTGCGCTTCACGGGTACGCTGTCCGGGCTGAGGTGCCAGGCCTTGCGCGCCGTGGCCAACCCTTCCGCCACAAGCGCGTTGGCCCTGTCCTTTGACCCTCGGTCGCCCGACGCCCGGAGGTTGTCGGCCGTGAGTTGCAGGCAATAGGCCAGGTCGCTCAGGTCCGCACCGCTGCCCGGGTGCCGCGAGGCCACCTTCCGGCGCAGGTCGATCGCCTTGGCCATGGCCTCGTCCGCCTCGGTCGTCTTCTGGGCGCCGCCCCACTCTGATGCGCCCACCGCCTGCGCGTAACTCTCGATCGCCCCCGCCGTCTTGCGCAGCAGCGCCGTGTCGTTGGGCCCGATGGTGTTGATGGCCGCGAGCAGCGGTGCCGCGGCTTCCTTCAGCGTGCCCTCCGTGCGCGTCCCGTCGCGATCCTGGCGCACGGCCTTGAATGCCTTGGCGAAGCGGTCGAGCACCTCGAGTGTTTGTGTCTTCTCCGCCCGCGCCTGCGCCTCGGCCACCTCCGCACGCGCCCACAACCCCCACAGCAGCACGCTGCTGATCGCCAGCACCGCCGCGATCGCCCCCGCCGACGCAGCACCGGCCTTGTGCCGCATCACGAACTTCCACGTGTCCACCCACGGGCTGGGCGGGCGGGCGACCAGCGGCAGGCCCTCGAAGTAGTTCTCGATGTCGCGCGCAAACTCCGCCACCGAGCGGTAGCGCCGCCGGTCAACCTTCTCCATCGCGTGCATCACGATCTGGTCCAGGTCGCCTTGGAGCGCCCGCCGCAGTGCCGCGGGCTTGGTGGCGCGGTTGGTGGCGATGGCCGCGCTGGTGCTCAGGCCCGTGGTGCCGCGGGTGTCGTCGGTGACCGCGTCGCGTTCGCCCTCGCCCTGCGGCTCGTGGCCCACCACGAGGCTGGGTACCGTGGGCACCAGTTCGCAGACGATGCGCTTCATCTCGTCCTCCGCGGCCCTCTTCAGCGAGTAGGGCCGGCGGCCGGTGAGCAGTTCGTACAGGACCACGCCCAGCGAGTACACATCCGTGGCCGTCCCCACGCCCTTGCCGCTGATCTGTTCGGGGCTGGCGTACTGCGGCGTCATCAGCCGCTGCGAGTCGAGCGTGAACACGCCGTCGCCGCCCAGCGCGGGGTTGAGGATCTTGGCGATGCCGAAGTCCACCAGTTTGGGTTCGCCCGTGCGGTCCACCAGAATGTTGCTGGGCTTGAGGTCGCGGTGCACGATCAGGTTGCTGTGGGCAAAGTGCACCGCATCGCACACCTTGCGGAACAACACCAGCCGCTCGTGGATCGAGAGTTTCTTGTCGTTGCAGTATTCATCGATCTGCTGCCCCTCGATGTACTCCATCACCAGGTACGGCGCGTCCTCATCGGTCATGCCCGCATCGAGCATGCGCGCAATGTTGCCCTGCGTGAGCGAGCCCAGCAGCACCCGCTCCTGCTCGAACCGGCGCAGCACCGCCTCGCTGTCCATCCCCTTGCGAACCACTTTCACCGCGACGGGAATCCGCACCGGCCCCTCGGGCTTGATGCACATGTACACCTCGCCCATGCCGCCGCCGCCCAGGCGACGGATCACCTCGTACGGGCCGATGCGCGTCGGTGCGCCGCCGGGTGGCGGCGTGCTGCCCGCCTTCCCGCCAGCGCCAGACCCCCCGGCACCACGCCCACCCCCGCCCGCACCCCGCGCGGCAGACGGTGGCGGCGTCTCGATCGTCGGCCCGTGTGCTGCGGGCGAGTGAGGGGCCGCGTGAACACCGACCTCATCCGCGCCCGTGCTGCCTTCGCGCCGGCCCTCGCGCTGGGCCTGCCGCTCCCCCTCCTCCAGCAGGCGCAGCGCCTCCGCCGCGTCGGCCGGTTGCGGCAACTGCCGCCGCACGAACGTCTCACGCTCGGCCTTGGGTAGCATCTCCGCCGCCAGGCACACTTCTTTGATCCGCGCGTGCCTCGCCCGGTCTTGCTCGTTGCTCATTGTGGGGCTCCCTCGTGGTCCGTCGCTGCGGCCGCGCGTTCCATGCGAACCGCCAGCCACGCCCGCGCGTGCTTCCAGTCTCGTGCCACCGTGCGTGTATCAATGCCGAGCATGTCGGCGATGGCCGCGTCCGTCTGCCGTCCGTAAAACTTCAAACGCACCACCTCGGCCTCGCGTGCGTCCAGTTGGTCCAGCGCCTCCAGCGCGCTGCGCAGGCCGCCCCAGTCGGCGGGCTCATCGGCCTCCGCCGCGCTGGTCGCGCGCCCCAGCAGCACACCAGCCACATCTTCGTGCAGTTCCACCCTCTTCATGCGTCCGCCGCGCCGCTGTGCAGACACGGCCCGCGCTTTATCGATCAGCACCTGCTCCACCGCGCGGGCCGCGGCCCCGAAAAAGTGCCGCCGGTTCTCAAAGTTCCCCTCGTGCCCCAGCAGCCGCAGAAAGGCCTCGTGTACCAGGCCGGTGGTGTCGGCATCCAGCGCGGCGGGCTGGCCCGCGGCTTTGGCGTGGGCCAGCGTGCGGAGTTCGGCGTACACGCGTTCGTACAGCCGCGCCCGCGCGGCATCCCCGTCGCCATCGCGGATCAGGCCGAGCAGGGTGGTGACATCACGATCAGCCATGGCAGGATCATTCTCCCGATCCGCCCTTCATGCGGCAAGCGGGCACGCGGGCAGACAACGTGCCCCGCGTACCCTGCATCACATCCCCCTCCGCTCCCAGCGGAGGGGGTGCCGAGATCGCATCAGCGAGCGAGGCGGGGGAGGCTTCTTGGGTCAGAACAATCCAACCACCTCCCCCGGTCCGCCTGCGGCGAACCACCCCCTCCGCTGGGAGCGGAGGGGGATGCGTGCCGCCCTGCGCACGGGGTCTGTTCGTGCGTCGTCTTTGCTTTCGCTTGTCGGTCTGCCCGCCCCGTTGCCGCATGGCTTGGTGAGCGCCGCCTCCGGCACGCAGCCCTCGGCCCTCGCCCCTGAGCCCTTCGCTGCAAGTTTGACCCGGTATTCGTGGCCCGGACGCGGGCAGGCAGTAGACTCGTAGTGGCCTCGCACAGGTCGAAACGGCCGCGGCACAGCACGCCGAATCGCGCTGAACCACGCGGCAAAGGAATGACCATGACTCGCCCATTCCGTTCACCACTCGCAGCCTTGTTGCCGCTCTTCGCGGCGGCCTTGCTTGCTTCGCCGCCTGGGCAAGAGGCGCAAGCCCAGTGCGTCTCCTTTGCCGGGGAAGCCCGGTACGCGTCCAACATCTACCAGACAACCTCCGCAATAGGCGATTTCAACGGCGACGGCCAGCCCGATGTTGTGTTTGGCGAGTTCAGCGAGAGCGTTCCCGGCCTTTTCCTCTTGGTCGGCAACCCCAACGGCACGTTCCAACCCGGCTTCGACATCGTGGTGCCCGCGGCGCAGGTCGCCCGTACCGGCGTCGCGGTGGCGGATTTCAATGGCGACGGCAAGGACGACATCGCCGTGGCCGACTCTGGCGGTGGGCGGCTCTTTGTCCTTTTAGGCAACGGCAACCTCACGTTCCAGGCACCCATGACCTCCAACGTCCCTGGGCAGCCGTACAACTTTGCCACCGCCGACTTCAACGGCGACGGGAATCTCGATGTCGCATGCGGCTTGATCGACGGGGGCGAGAACGGCGTGGCCGTGCTGCTGGGCACCGGGACGGGCACGTTTGGGCCCGCAACGCAGTTTGCGGCGGGCGGGCGCCAGTTTGATGTGGCCGTCGGCGACTTCAATGTTGACGGCAAGGCCGACATCGCGGCCGCGAACTATGACGTGGGAAAGGTCTCCATCCTTCGCGGCAACGGCAACGGCACCTTCCAGGCCCCTCTTCAGTACGACGCGGGCAACAACGCCTACACCCTGGCTGTGGGCGACTTCAACGCCGACGGTCAGCCCGACGTCGCCGCCCACAACTTCTCGCCCCCGTTCGGCATATCGGTCTTGCTGAGCAACACACTCGGGACATTTGCGCCCCGGGTCGTGTATCCCGTCGTCGGCGCGATTGAAGTCATGACCGCACGCGACATGAACGCCGACGGCCTGCTGGATCTGGTGTGCGCGGACTATGCCCAACACGCACTCACGGTGCTACCTGGGCTAGCCAACGGCTCTTTCGCTGCACCCGTCACCTTTGGCACGGGCCGGCGCCCCACGACCGTGGCCGTGACTGACTTCAACAACGACGGCCGGCCCGATGTCGCACTAGGCACGTACCTTGGAGATGGTGTCTCAGTCTTACTGAACACCACGGTCGGGCCCGAGGTCTACGTCAACGCGGCCGCGACCGGCGCGAATGACGGCAGCAGTTGGACGAACGCCTTCACGAGCCTCCAGGATGCGCTCGCGTACGCGACGCTCGAACCCTGTGTCGCCGAAATCTGGGTCGCCCGCGGCACGTACAAGCCCTCGCCGCCGCTCGGCCAAGGCGGCTCCCGCTCCGCCTCGTTCAACCTCCAGAACAACCTCGCCATCTACGGCGGCTTTGTCGGCGCAGAAACCAGCCCCGATCAGCGCCCGCCGCTGCCCACCAACGCCACCGATGCCCTTGACCCCACACGGGCCACGATCCTGTCGGGCGATCTGAACGGGGATGACAGCGGAAGCATCAACCGTGGCGAGAACAGCCATCACGTCGTGACGGGTGGCGGAACGGATCAAAGCGCGATTCTCGATGGCGTCACCATTCGGGCCGGCGTCGGCTCCTCGACGGACATTGGGAGCGGGCTCTCGTATGGAGGCGGGCTGTGGGTGTTCTTCGGATCGCCCACGATCCGTCACACTGTCTTCCACAACAACAGCGGCTTCTACGGCGGCGCGGCGGCCGTGGGCGGTGCGTCCCAGCCGGTGTTCGACGGGTGCACGTTCTCTGGCAACGCCGCGGTGCGCGACGGAGGCGCGATCTATGCGTTCAACGATCCCGACCAGTTTCCAGATGTCACGATCAGAGACTCCGTGTTTGAGGGCAACACCGCACAGGAATCGGGAGGCGCGCTGTCCTGCTATGAGGCGACTGTCCGGGTTATTCAGTGTACCTTCAGGCGGAACGTGGCAAACAACGGTGGCGCGATCGTCTCGCGCTCCGTCTCGAGCGGGTTGCACGTCATCAACAGCGCCCTCATCGGGAACGTGGCTCAGCAGCCCAATGGTGGCACGGGGGGTGGTGTGTTCGTTGAGGGCATCGGTGGGTTAGGCGGCGAAGTGACGATTGCCGGATCGGTGTTTGTAGGCAATCACGCCGCCACGACCGGGGGCGCCTTAGGAATCTACGACGCCGCAATAACGTTTCTGAACAGTTCCGTGGTCGCCAATCACGCCGGCACGAACTGCGGAGGGCTGAGGCACCATTCGACCTCAAAGTCTGCGGTCGTCGCCTCATCGTTGCTCTGGCAGAACACGCAGGGAGGCAGCACGCCATCGACTCGCGACGCCGAACTGTCAGCCACTGGTGCCGGCACTTCGATCGTCGAGTTCACCACGTTCACAGACTATTCGGGGGTGCCGTCCGGCACCGCCAATAACGGCCTCAACCCCCTCTTCCTTCGCGACCCTTCTCCCGGCTCCGACGGTGTCTGGGGCACGGAAGACGATGACTACGGCGACCTTCGGCTCTCCGCCAACTCGCCCGCCATCGACTCGGGCGACTCGCTCGCCGTACCCGCCGACACAGTTGATATCGACGACGATGGCAACACCACCGAAGCCCTGCCTCTTGACCTCCTGGCCTTTCCGCGTTTTGTTGACGATCCGGCGGTTGCCAATAGCGGCAACGGCACGCCGCCCGTTGACCGCGGCTGCTACGAGTCGCAGGTGAATTGTCTCACCTGCACCGGCATCCGCGAATGGCGTACGCACTCCGGCGGGGACTTCGCCTTTGCCGGCAACTGGTTCCCCTCTGTGCCGCAGCCCGCGCACGACACCGAGTACGACGTGCTGAGCGCCTACACCGTTGCTTTTCCCGCCTCCACCATCACCACCAACAAGTCCGCCTCCGTCGAGCGCGGCAGCGTGATCTGGGCGCTGCCCACAACCAGCACCTACAACCTCACCACCACCTCCTCCACGGCCCTGAGGATCGGCAACGAGCCGTTCGGTGTTGCCGCGCTGCGGGTCACGGGTGTGGGCAGCATCAGCAGCCCGGGCGGCCTCTTCAAGCCCACTTCGGTCTCGATCGCCAACGACCCCACGGCGGTGGGAACACTCACGGTGGCCGGCGCGGGCACGCGGCTGTCGATCACCTCGCAGAGCCTGCGAGTCGGCTTCCAGGGATACGGCGCGTTCAACGTCGCGGGCGGCGCGCTCGCCACGACGCGAGATGCCATTCTCGGCGATCAACCGGGCGCATACGGCGAAGCGTTGATCGAGGCCCCCGGCAGCACGTGGACGCTCCCGCTCTACCTCACCGTCAACAACGGCCTGCTCCGGGTCCGTTCCGGCGGCAAGGTCAAGACCGGCTTCGGCCTCTTCCTGCTGCAGGGTGCGCGGCTCGAAGGCGACGGCCTGGTCGAGGGGCCCGTGGTCAACGTCGGCACGATCGAACCCGGAAACTCGCCCGGCGCACTCACCATCAGCGGCGACTACACCCAGATCGGCGTGGATGCCAACCTCGACAACGCCTCCGGCGAACTCGTCATGGACGTCACCGGCCCCTCCCCCGGCCAGTACGACCAACTCATCATCAACGACGGCCTCGCCGAACTCGGCGGCGGCCTGCTGATGAAGGCCCCGGGCGATGCACTCGCCGTGCCCGCCGTGGTTGGCGACACCGGCTCGTACAACATCCCGCTCCTCACCGCGGCGGAGGGGATCAACCTGGATTCCAAGTTTGATGTGGTCTTCTTGCCGCGTGCTCAGACGCCCAGCCCGAGCGATCCACCGCAGTTCTTCCGCCTTGATTACACCTACTCGCCCGCGGCCCAGGGCGGCGGCGTGGTGCGGATGAGCAACCAGTTGCTCAGCACCGCCCTGAACGTGGAGAACCCCACCGCCGCCGGTGCCGTCGGCACGCCCACCGCGGCTGCCGCGGCCGACCTGGATAGCGACGGCCTCGACGACCTCATCCTCACGTTCAATGGCTCCACGCCCACATCCAACGGCGACGTGGTCGTGATGCTCAACCGCGGCGTGGCCGTCGACGGCACCACCTGGCTCGGCTACAGCCCTGCGCAGACGTTGACCACCGGCGTGTCGCCCACCGACATCGCGGTGTTCGATATCGACGGCGACGGCAAGCCCGACCTTGCCTGCAGCAACGCCGGGTCGAACAGCGTCAGTCTGTTCAAGAACAACACGATCACGGACAACGGTCCCGGCCGCGTGCCCGACTTCGAGATCAAGCCCGCCGTGGGTGTGGGTCTTGGCCCTACGGGGTTGGCTATCGACCGCTTCGCGAAGGGCCCGAACGCGGCGGCGACCGGGGGGGGCGGGGGGGGCGGCCTGCTCTCGGCCGCGCTCCGCGCGATCTTGGTTACGGCCAACCCCGGCGCGGGCGATGGCGCTGGCAACATCAGCACGCTCGGGGCCGAGCCGGGCACGTTCAACTTCATCGGCCTGCCGCCCATCGTCGTCATCCCCCCGGGCATGCTGCCGTTCAAGCCCCGGCCCATCGACATTGACAACGACACCCGGTCCGACATCGCGATATTGGCCCGAGAGGGCAGCGCGGCGATCATCTACCCCAACAACTCCGCCGGCACCGGCGCGGCCGACCCCGACTTCGGCGACCCGACCGTGATCGCCACCGACCCCAACCCGATCGACATCGGCGTGGTGGTGCTCAACGACCGCCAGGGCCTGGCAACGCTCAACCATGTGCCCGGTGCCAGCGGCGGCACCATGAGCGTGATCGTGAACCGCACCGAGCCGAACCCCAGCGGCAGCAACGCTCGCGTCTTTGACATCGCCCCGGCGGTGAACCTTGACGCGGGCCTGGCACCGAAGTCGCTGGCCGCGCTCGACCTGGACAGCGATGCCGACGACGACTTGGCGGTGCTGACCAAGGTGGACGCGACCAGCACGAAGGTGCGGATCTTCCGCAACGACTACAACGTGGGGGCGGTGAACGCCAACCAGCAGCCGACGCTGGTGAACGACCGCGACGTGCCGGAAAGTTCCACCGATGCGCTCTTCGTGCTGCGGGCGAGACTGGTGCCGGGGCCGAACCCCGACCTGATCACCATCGTGGCCGCGGCGGGGACGGGCGGGCGGCCCGCGGGGACCGCTGAGGGCGGCAAGGGCGCCGGGGGCGCGGGTGCCGCGTTGAGCCCGATCGAGAACATCCGTCGCCTGCGCAACAACACGCCTCCGCCCGCCCCAGCGCCCGGCTGCCGCGTGGAGTACAACCTCGACGGCAGCCTGAACCCGGACGACCTGGGCGACTACATCACCGACTACTACACAGTCCCGCACGTCCCTGGCCCCGGTGGCTACGCGGTTCCCTGCCCCGGCAACGATCCGCCGTACACCGCGGGGTACAAGGCCGCGTACACGCCCGATGGCAGCCCCCAGTGCACCGAGCCCTTCCCCGACAACCTGGGTGACTACATCACCGCGTACTACCAGGGATGCTGAAGCGGACGCGCGATGTCAGAAAAGCGCGCCGTCTTCGGTGCTCACGGCGGCCGGCGGCGGCAGGCCCAGGTGCGTGGTCGCCGCGAGCGTGAGCATCCGGCCGCGGCGTGTGCGTGCGAGGAAGCCGATCTGGAGCAGGTAAGGCTCCAGCACGTCTTCCAGCGTGCCCGCATCTTCGTTCATGGTCGCGGCGACGGCTTCGAGGCCCACCGGCCCGCCGCGGTAGACGCTGGAGATGATGCGGATGTACGTGCGGTCGAGTTCGTCGAGGCCCAGCGCATCAACACCCTCGAGCGTGAGGGCCTCGTTCACAAGGTTGGTGTCGATGCGGCCGCTGTTCTTGACCTGGGCGAAGTCGCGCACGCGGCGGAGGAGGCGGTTGGCGATGCGTGGTGTGCCGCGGGAGCGCGCGGCGACGGTGGCGAGCGCGCCACCGGCCTTCTGTGCGTCGCGTACATCCGCGCCGAGCATGGTGGCGCTGCGGCGGAGGATGACGAGGAGTTCTTCGGCCGAGTAGAACTTGAGGTGGTGGGCGATGCCGAAGCGCGAGCGCAAGGGCGATGAGACCAGCCCGGCCCGTGTGGTGGCGCCGATGAGCGAGAAGGGTTTGAGTGCGATCTGCACCGTGCGTGCGTGCGTGCCGGAATCGACCGGCACGTCGATGCGGAAGTCTTCCATCGCGGGGTAGATGAACTCTTCAACGGTGGCGGGGAGGCGGTGGATCTCGTCGATGAACAGAACATCGCCGGTTTCGAGGCGAGTGAGGGCGGAGACGAGGTCTGTGCCGCGGGAGAGGGCGGGGCCGCTGGTGGTGTAGACGCGGGTGCCCATCTCGGCGCCGATGACGTGGGCGAGTGTGGTCTTGCCCAGGCCCGGCGGGCCGTGCAGCAGCACGTGCTCCATCGGTTCTTTGCGGGCCCGCACGGCCTGGATGGTGATGGAGAGTTTCTCCACCAGATCAACCTGGCCGATGTACTCGCGCATGCGCGTGGGGCGGAGCGACCAGTTGGGGTGGTCGTCGGCCTCGTGCGGCGCGGGGGATGGTGATAGGAGGCGCTCCGTCGCCATGAGCGGAGCATAGCCGAAGCGCGGCGGAAGGCACGCGGCTATTCTGCGGGCGACGCATGAGCCACACCATCGAGCGGTTCGAGACGATCGACTCCACGCAGATGCACGCCCGGCGTGTGATTGCCAGCGGTCGGGGGCCGGGTGCGGCAACCGCGTATGTGGCGGCGGAGCAGAGCGGGGGGGTGGGCAGGCTCGGACGTGCGTACGCCTGCCCGCGGGGCGGGTTGTGGCTCACGCTCGCGGTGCCGTTTGTGGGTGCGCGGCCACCGGCGGACGTGCTGGATGGGCTGGGCCTGCGGTTGGGCGTCGCGTGCCTGGGCGTGCTGGATGCGGCCTTGGCTGGTGCCGATGTGCCCGCGGCCACGCTGAAGTGGCCGAACGATGTGCTGGTGGATTGTGGGGGGCGCGGCAAGAAGGTGCTGGGTGTACTGGCGGAGGTGGTGGCAGGGCCCGCGTCTGCGGGCGCGGCGACTGGCGACGTGGGACGCGGCCCCGGCACCTCGTACATCCTGGTGGGCGTGGGGATCAACGCGAACTTTGCCGCGGCGGTGTTGCCGGAGGACCTGCGCGAGAGGGCGACGACGCTTGCGGACTTGGTTGGGCACGCGGTGGACCTGGCCGCGCTGGAGAGCGACCTGATCGCGCGGCTGTTGGAGGCGATGAGTACGTCCGGGTTGCCCGCGGCGACGCTTGCCGTGGCGCAGGCGCGCCTGCACGGGATCGGGGAAGAGGCCGACATCACGGTGCCCGCGGGCGAACGCGTGCATGGTACGCTGCTGGGGATTGACAGCCGCGGGTTTGTGCGCGTGCGCACGCAAGGTGGCGAAGAAGTGGTGGGGATGATGCCGGTGGAGGGGTGAGGGTTACTTGCCGCGGAGTTGCTGGAGCAGGGCTACGGCCCGCGGCTCCCCCAGTTCATCAGCCCGGCGTGCGAAGCGCTCTGCGTCTTCGCGCTTGCCGGCGCGATCGAGCCAGAGCGCGGCGAGGTAGGCGACGGTGCCGTCTGCGGGGCGTGTCTTCGCGGCCTCTTCGCACGCCGCGGCGGCCTGTGCGGGCTTGCCCAACATGCCGTAGCAGTCGGCGAGGAGTTCGAGGACGGCGGGCTGAGCGCGATTGGCTGCGTCAAGGCCCACGAGGAGCATCGCGGCCTGATCGGGCTTGTTGTCGCGCTTGAGGGCGCGGGCTTCCACCAGCCGCCAGCGGAGTTCGGTGGGTTGCAACTCGCGGGCCTTACGGGCCTGGTCTGCGGCCATGCCGAGGCGGTCGTTTCGCAGGGAGAGTTCGGCGAGCGTGCCCCACGCCTCGGCGAGGGAAGGGTCAAGGCCGATGGCGGTAAGGAGGCTGGCGGTGGCGGCGGCGTCGTCGCCGCGGCGGGCGTGGACCATGCCGAGGTAGAGGGGGATGCGTGGGTTGGCGGGGTCGGCCTTCCGGGCGAGCAGGTAGTGGGCCATGGCCTCGTCAGGCAAGCCCGCGGCGTTGGCCACGGTGCCGGCATCAAGGTGGAGGTTGGCGGGCGCGGGGCCGATGTCGATGGCGGCGCGGTAGTGGGGGTAGGCCGAAGCGAAGTCTTTGAGGGCGATGAGGGCCTCGCCCAAGCGCAGGCGGAGTTCCTGGTCTTTGGGCCACCGTTCGACGGCGCGGCTGAGGATGGCCGCGGCGGGCTGGTTCTGGCCGCGGTCGAGGGCGATACGGGCCTCGCGAAGAGCATCGGCGATGGTGCCGGAGGCGGCGCGGCTGTCGCGGGCGGCTTGCGGTGCGGGCGGGGGGGGCGTGCCGGGCGGAAGGGTGACGGAACCCGACGTGAAGGCACGGATCAGCACGAGAGCGGAGATGCCAGCGAGCAGGCAAAGGGCGGCAAGGGCTGTCAGGATGCGCCACCCGTTGCCGGGTGCGGGGGCTGTCGGCATATGCAGGAAGCCTATCGGGTCGCGTAGACTCTGGACCCCCTATGCGGATCAGGCGTTCACCATCTCCCGATGCGGCCTCTGAACCGTCCAGCGCGGCTGCCGGCGCGGCGGCCCAGGGCTTGGACAAGCAGTACAAGCCGCAAGACCATGAGGCCCGCGTGCGGGCGCGCTGGGAGGGCGCCAAGGCCGGCGCGGCCAGCGCGGCGCCGGTGCTTGAGGGCAAGAAAAAGCCCTACACGATCTTCATTCCGCCGCCGAACGTGACAGACCGGTTGCACCTCGGGCACGCCCTGAACAACACCTTGCAGGATGTGCTGGCGCGGGTGCACCGGATGCGGGGCTTCGAGACGCTGTGGATGCCGGGGACGGACCACGCGGGCATCGCCACGCAGACGATGGTGGAGAAGCGCGTGCTGAAGGAGACGGGGAGGCGGCGCACGGACTTCCCGCGCGACGAGTTTGTGGCCCGAATTCAGGCCTTCAAGGACGAGTACGAGGCGACGATCACGGGGCAACTGCGGGCCATGGGGTGCTCGTGCGATTGGGACCGGCAGCGTTTCACGATGGACCCGATCTGCACCAAGGCGGTGCGCGAGGCGTTCTTCAGGCTCTTCCGCGACGGGCTGATCTATCGCGGCAAGCGCCTCGTGAACTGGGACCCGGTGACGCAGACCGCGCTTGCCGATGACGAAGTGGAGATGGAGGAGGTGGACGGCTTCTTCTACTACCTGCGGTACCCGATCGTGCGGGGCGGCGATGGCACGCCGGTGCGCTGGGGTGATCTGGCCACGCGTGGATATGCCGGCGCGGGGGCCCAGCCGGCCGACACGCAGGCCTGGGTGACGGTGGCCACGACGCGCCCCGAGACGTATCTGGGCGACACGGCGGTGGCGCTGAACCCGAAAGACCCGCGCGCGGCGGCGCTGCGTGGGCTGAGCGTGCGGCTGCCGCTCGTGGGGCGCGTGATTCCGATCATTGAGGATGACTATGTGGTGATGGCCGCGGCCAACCCGGATGCCGAGGGCGTGGACGTGAAGGCGAAGTACGCCACGGGCTTTCTGAAGGTGACGCCCGCGCACGACCCCAACGACTACGACATCGGCGTGCGTCACAAACTGCCCGTGATCAACGTGATGGCGCCCGACGCGTCGATCAGCGGCCTGCACGGGTGGAGCGATATCGGTGAGGCGCGGCAGTTTGTGGGCATGGGGCGCGAGTTGGCCCGGCGCGAGGTGCTGAACCAGTTTTCGCGGCACGGCCTGCTGGAGGCGAAAAAGCCATACCGGCACAGCGTGGGGCATTCTTACCGCAGCCACGCGCCGATCGAGCCGTATCTGAGCGACCAGTGGTACGTGCGGACGACGGACGACCGGTTTGCCGGCGCGGCCCTGCGGGCGATGGTGCCGGATCAACGAGCCCGGAGCGTGAGCGACGGCCCCGCCGCGCCGCACGACGGCGGCCTGCGGTTCTTTCCCGAGCGCTACGGCAAGACGTTCCAGCACTGGCACGAGAACATCCGCGACTGGTGCGTGAGCCGGCAACTCTGGTGGGGCCACCGCATCTGCGTGTGGAGTTTCACGCCCGACCTGCTGGCGATCAAGAAGGGTGAGATGCTGGAGGACTCGCCCGAGGTGGAGCGAGAGTTCCTGGCCAGCACGCTGGCGCACCTGCGGGCGTTCGTGGCGGCGGCGGGCATCGAGGGCGACATCCACATCGACTCGTCGCTGCCGAACCTGTGGCGAGTGTGTGCGCGCAACGATCGCGCGGTGAGTGCGCTCACGGCGCTGGAGCAGTTCTGGCAACGCTGGCAGGCGGGAGAACTCGGTCCGGCGGATGCCGCGATCGGCGCGGCTCACGATGCGGCGGGTCTCGGCGCGGCGAGCGGCGCGGCCCGGGCGTTGGTGCGGCACATGCAGTTGATCGAGCAGGACCACGACGTGCTGGACACCTGGTTCAGTTCGGCGCTGTGGCCGATGTCCACGCTCGCCTGGCCGGAGCGCACGCCGGAACTCGCGGCGTTCAACCCGTCCAGCGCGCTGTGCACGGCCCGCGAGATCATCACGCTCTGGGTGTCGCGGATGGTGATGTTCAACCGCTACTTCCGGGCTCAGGATGCGGGGCAGGCCCCGGGCACGGGCGCGCTGCCCTTCAAGGACGTGTTCATCCACGCCATGATCCAGGACGAGCAGGGCCGCAAGATGTCCAAGAGTTTGGGCAACGGCGTGGACCCGCTGGACATCATCGCCACCCACGGGGCCGATGCGCTGCGCTTCACGCTCTGCCACATGACCACGCAGACGCAGGACGTGCGGATGCCGGTCGTGAAGGACGAGGCGACAGGGCGGAACACCAGCCCCAAGTTCGACCTGGGCCGCAACTTCTGCAACAAACTGTGGAACGCGTCGCGATTTGCAATGGGCATGCTGGCACCCCCGGCGCCCGGCGGATTTGTTCCCGCCGCGCCCGACGGCGACCAACTCACGCTCACCGACCGGTGGATGCTCTCTCGTCTGGCCCGCGGCATCGGCGCGTGCGACAAGGCGCTGGCTTCGTACGAGTATTCAACGTACGCGCAGACCCTGTACGAACTGCTCTGGAACGACCTGTGCGATTGGTATCTGGAGGCGATCAAGCCCACGGTGGCGGCTCGCCCGGCCCAGCAGGCGGTGCTGCGCACAGCGATCGATGTGCTGCTGCGGCTGATGCACCCGATGATGCCGCACGTGACGGAGACGATCTGGGAGCACTTCCGCCTGCTGACCGGTCCGCGTGCCAAAGGCTTTGCGCTCACCGACAACGAGTTGCTCTGCCGTTGCTCGTGGCCCATCGCCGATGCCGCGCTGCTCTCGGACGAGTCCGAGGCGGAGTTTGAGCAGGTCCGGGCGCTGGTGGCGGCGGTGCGAGAGGCCCGCGCAAACCACCATGTGCAGCCGCGCCAGCGTGTGGTGCTGCACGCACCCGCCCCGATGATCTCGCGTCTGCAACCCAGTTTGGGCGTGGTGCAGACGCTCGCGGGCCTGGCCCGCATCGAGCCGGAGCCCCCCGCCAGCGGCGAGGCGGCGGTGAGCATCGCCCTGGGGGCGTTCGAACTGAAACTCAGCAGTCTGCACGCGGCGATCGACGTGGACGCGGAGAAAGCCCGCTTGGCGAAACTGGTGGCGGAGCGTGAGCGGGAGATCAGCGCGCTGGAGGGGCGGCTGAACAACCCGGGATACGCGGATCGTGCGCCGGCGAAACTGGTGGAGCAGAGCCGGCAGCAACTGGCCCAGAAGGCCGCGGAGCGCGATGCCGCGCGTGTGGCGTTGGAGAAACTCGGTTGAGTGGTTGCGCGACGCGCCGTGGGTTGGAGCCGCGAGCGCGAGCGAGCGGTGCTTGGCTGCTTTGCGGGGTGTCTGTCGCGGCGGCCTGCGGTTGTGCTTCGGCACCACCCCCGGCACCACCCGCGGCCGCGGCCGGCGCGCAGCCGGTGGCACCCGGCCCCACCCGGGGTGCCCTGCCCGCCGGTGTGCTTCGAGTCGATCCGTGGTCGTTCGATGAGCAACAAGGGCGGGTCTTTCACACAGCGACCTTCTCCATCTACACCACGGAGAAGGCGCCCATCATCACCGACCGTCTCCCGGCGTTCATGGAGGCGGCCTTGGATCAGTACATCAGCGCTATCGCGCCCCTCGCCCGTCCTTCCAAGCGGCTGGAATCGTTCGTGATGGGCTCGCGGGGCCAGTGGCAGCGGCTCACACTCGCCATGCTGGGCGAGCGTGGGCGGAGCCTGACGTACATCGAGCGCGGCGGCTTTGCCAGCGGCGGCCGGGCGTTCCTGTTTGATATCGGCGATGCCGACACGCTCAGTCTGGCCAGCCACGAGGGGTGGCACCAGTTCACGCAGAGCACGTTCGCTCAGCGGCTGCCCACCTGGGCGGAGGAGGGCATAGCGACGTACATGGAGGGCTACCGGTGGATCGGCGATCGGGCCATTTTCTCGGGCTGGGCCAACGTTGAGCGGTTTGATCACCTGCGCGAGGCCATGGCCAAGGGTGAGGTGCTCTCGCTCAGCGAGGTGCTCTCGTCCACGCCGGAGGGCCTCATGCAGCGCGGCTTTCAGGGGCCCGTCACCTACTACTCGCAGTTGTGGACCTTGATGCACTTTCTGCACGAGGGCGAGGCGGGCAAGCACCGGGTGCAGTTCCAGCGACTGGTGAGCGATGCGGCCGCGGGCAGGCTCGGCCTGGCGGTGTCCGTTCAACTCAACGATCCACGCGCGGCGGGTTTGCTTGCAACCAGCAGCGCGGCGGGTGGAGCCATGGTGTTCAGGGCCTACTTCGGCGATCCGGCAGGTTTGGAGGGTGCGTACCGGGCCTTTGTCGGGCAGGTTCTGGCGACTGGGGCTCGGCAGGCGATTGTGGAGGGCCGGTCGCCCATCGCGCCGCAGGGTGGCCGTCAGGCACCGTGAACCGAACGGTCTAGCCGGGTCTGTTCGGCCTTTGTGGGCGGTGTGAAAGCGTTCTCAGTCGTCTCCCGAGCAAAACGCAAATACTGCGTGGCGGAATCGGAAACAGGCATTACAGTTACGGCGTAGGTTTTGGGGATTCTCACGAGCCTCAAAGCAGGTGGTGGGTGGCGGTCCGTCGGCCATGCGTTCGGTCGCGGCGGCGCACGCTCATCGGTGAGTTTTTCCACGGAGGGCGGCATGCCGCAACGATTGCTCCATTGTTCGTTTCTGACACACAGGTTCGGGCGGGCGGCCACCATGGGCCTGCTGCTGGCCGCGGGCACGGTGAACGCGCAGGCGGCCGACAACCGCGTGGTCCTGCAGTTGTTCGAGGCTTCGTGGGTGAACGTCGAGGCCCGGATGCCGGACATCTTCATGGCGGGCTACGGGGCGATGTGGGTGCCCCACCCGGTGCTGAGCAGCACGGGCAGCGTCGGCTACGACCCGTTTGACCGCTTCAACCTGGGCACGCCCGATTCGCCCACCGCCTTCGGCACGGAGGCGACGTTCCGCCAGTACGTGAAAGAGGCCCACATGGCCGACGTGCTGGTGTACCCCGACAGCGTGCTGAACCACAACGGGGCGCGCACGAGCGATGCGAACTTCATCGCGGATGGCGGGTGGCCCGGCGTGTACCTGCCCGGCAACGGCCCGACGAACAACCCGCCGGGTCTGCCTTACATGACCAGCGGACTGCCCCCGTGGACGATCTGCGGCAACTTCAGCACACGGGCGCCGCTCAACTTCTTCTGGGGCGAGTTTCACGGCAGCGGCATGCAGAGCGAGAACCCCGGTGGTGCCAACTACTGCCTGTGGCTGGGCGATCTGGTGAGTCTGGTGGACTTTGCCCAGGAGACGTTCTACCCCCTGATCCGCCAGCCCGTGGCGGCGAACCCCCAGAACATCCCGCCCGGTCGCGTGCGGAATCGGCCGGACCCGGCCAACGCGCGGTTCTATCCGGACACGGCGCTGACGCCGATCACGTTCACCAACCCCGGCATCGCGGGCTTCTCGAACGCGACGAACTGGACGCTCTACCCGTACAACACGGCTGCGCCGGCCTCGGGCGACGCAGTTCCGGAGACGCTGGCGGGGTACCTGGGGCGGTGGAGCCAGTGGATGCTGGCGGATGTGGGCGTCGACGGCTTCAGGCTCGACGCGGCCAAGCACTCCAAGCACGATTTCTGGAACGAGTGGTTTGACGGCGCTGTGAACCAGCAGCGGACGCGGCAGGACGGCAGCAAGGCCTCGCCCTTCAGTTTCGTGGAGGCGGTGGACGGCAACTCGTCCATCCAGTTCTACACGCGCAAGGCCTCGGTGCCCGCGTCGGGTGGCAACGCCGCGTTCTCGGCCAACCGAGATGCGCTGGACATCAACGAGGCGGGCCCGCTGCGCAACGCGCTGAACGGGCAGTTCATCGCGGCGAACCAGCCGACCTACCCGGCCGGTGGCGCGACGGGGCAGTTTCACTGGAACACGATCATCGACTCGAGTTTCGACCGCAACGACGACGGCGACAACAACGGCTCGCAGGGCGTGCACCACGTCTTCAGCCACGACAACGGCTCGACGGGCAACGGCTCCAGCCCCCCGGGCCTGCCCTCGGCGGCGAACGCCGGGCTTGCCGGGAACGCGTATGTGCTGTGGCGGCCCACCCCCACCGCGGGGGGCAGCATCGTGTACCACAACGCGCGCGAGATGCACGACCGCTTCCAGCAGACCGCGGCCAACCGCTTCTGGGTGCGTGAGGGCAACCCCACGGCCCTGGGCAACGCCACGAGCGTGGGCTTCCCGGTGGGTGGTACGTCGCAGGTGGTGACGAACCTGGCGATGCCCACGGCCATCACGGACATGGTGCGGATCCACAACGCGTACACGCGCGGGTCGTGGAGCGTGGTGAACTCGACCGATTCGGTGAACCCCGACATCAACACCGTGATGGTCTTCACACGCGGCAACGCCACGCAGGCCAACGTGGTGTGCGGTGTGAACAACTGGTACGGCAACGGCACACAACTGCGGTCGGTGGTGGTGAACTTTCCCGTCGGCACGCGCCTGCGCGAGTTGACGGGCCACAACGCCGACACGGGGGCGAGCGGCGTGAACAGCGACGGGTCTATCCCCCTCGTGCACACGGTGGACGGCAGCAGCCGCATCCTGATCGGCGTGCCCAACAACCGCAACAGCAACGGCACGCAGCACAACAAGGGGTACATCGCGTACGGGCCGGCCGCGCCCAGCGGAACGCTGACGCTGACGAACGTGTCGTCCACGATTGCGGCCGACATCACCACGGGCGGCAGCGCGGTGCCGACGTACCGGGCGCGGATCACGCCCGTGGACGTGATCGGGGCTGAGACGTTTGAGGTTCAGTTGGCGACAACCAAGACGGACGCCACGGCCGGAGAGGACTGGGACAACTACGCGAACTTCCGCTTCAACAAGGGCTACGTGGACTACAACCACAACGGCGGTGTGGACCTGCCCGGCTCCAACGCGATCGACGGGGGCTACGAGAACTTTTTGACCCAGAGTTCGCCCATCGACGGCGCGGGCGGCACGGGCACCACCGGCCTGTACCGGCAGGTGATCCAGACGGCGGACCTGCCCGAGGGCATGAACTACCTCTCGGTGCTGGCATACCGCGAGCGGATCGCCGGCACGCTGCCGATCCTGCGTGAGTTCCGCAAGGTGATCTACGTGGATCGGTTCGCGCCCCAGGTTATGTTCACGCAGCCCCCCGGCAACGAGATCGCGACGACCAACTTCCAGTTCACGGTCACGGCCGCGGACCGGACCACGAACAAGGTCCACATCATCCCCAACGTGGCGCAGGGCGTCGATCCGCTCACGCTTGTGAGCGGGGCCAACCAGGCGACGCAGCGCGACCGGTTCACGTTCACGCGCACGATCGGGAACCTGCCCACAGGCACGAACACGGTGACCATCGTTGCGTTTGAACTGTCGGGCCGGTCGAGCGTGACCACGTCTGCCGCGTTCACGAACATTCTCGCCAACGGCGATGCGAACATCGACACGTTCCTGTCGCTGGATGACCAGTACGCGTCGTGGGCGCTGGGCACCAGTTACCTTGCGCAGGCGGACATGAACAAGGATGGCAATATCACCGCCACGGATCGCCGCCTGCTGGAGCAGAGCCTTCGCACGGGCGAGTTGAACGGCATGAGGGGCACGCAGCGGTAGCGGGGCGGATGCCCCGGGCATGGCGGAACTGGTGGGGCGGACGTCCCGTCCGCCTCCGGCATCCACTCGCCTCACCCGCGCCGCTTCCTGGCCGACGCGCCCTCGAGCGTGGCCTTCTCGGCGCGGCTCAGGCTGGCCATGCCTGCGCGTGCGATCTTGGCCAGAATGCGGTCCACCTCCGTCTGCTCGGCCTCCAGCGCGGCGCGGGCCTTGCGTGCCGCGGCATCAGGGTCAAAGTCTTCGGGCACCTCGGGGGGTGTGCCAGCGCGTGCATCGGCGTCGGGCCGCCAGCGTGCTTGGGCGGAGGCGGCCCACGGGGACTCTTCTTCCTCCTGCCACCGCAGGTAGCGGAGTTTCTGGCGTTCGCTGTAGCACGTGAGGCCGCCGAAAATGGCGATCATGATGAGGGTGGTCTGGTTGGTGGTCATGCCCAGCACGGCCAGCACAGCCGCGCCGGCGAGGCCGACGGTGGTGGAGATCCACATGGACTTTGCGTAGCCCACGCGGGCCCAGAGCAGTTCCTGCACCACGCGTCCGGCGTCCATGGGGAACATGGGCACGAGCATGTTGAACGCGAGCAGGGCGAGGTTCACGTAGTAGAGCGACCACACGCCGACGGCCCACCAAGAGGTGAGGTTGAGTTGAACGAGCGTGGCTTCGTACTTGAAGAGGTTGAAGATCAGGCCGTCCCACCCTGTGCCGGTGCTGAGGACGAGTGCCCCGAGTACCGGGACGAGCACGGCGTTCACGGCGGGGCCGCCCAGCGTGGTGGCGAGGCTCGCCTTCCAGCGGTGCGGCGGGCGGCAGAAGGCCAGACCGCCGAGCGGCCAGAGCAGGATGTCGTCCGCGGTGCCGCCAACCCACCGGCAGACGAGGCAGTGGCCGAACTCGTGCAGCAACACCAGCGTGAAGAGCGCGCCGATGGAGAGGGCCCGGTATCCCGGGCCCAGTTGCCCTTGCTGCAAGGCCGCGGCCACCACCTCGAACACCACGTAGAGCACGAAGAGCATGTGGGCGCGCACCCGGATCCCCGCGATCTTGAAGAGGGTGATTGACCAGTCCATCGGGTTGTCGCCGCGTACGAACATGAACACTCCTCGCTGCGCCCCTGCGGGCGAGCCGCGTCAGGATATGGTGGCCGACGTGCCGCCCCGTGAGTTGTATCGACGAGCGGACAGAGCGTTGCTGGCGGCGTGCGGGTCAGGGCGTCAAGTGGCCGCGCGCACGGGCCAGCAGGAGGGCCAGCATGCTCTTGGCGTCGCGAATGTCGCCGACCTCGATCATGCGGAACGCCTCCGTTGCGGCAACATCAAAGACTTCAATGTGCTCGTCCTCTTCAAGGTGCTGGCCGACATGGGTGAGGCTGGTGGCGACGAACGGGTGCATGAGTTCGTCCGACAGGCCCGGGGATGTGTTGAAGGCGCCCAGCGGCGCGAGCGTGCCGGCGCGATAGCCGGTTTCTTCGATGAGTTCTCGTGCTGCGCACGCCGCGGGGTCCTCGCCGCGCGGTTCGATGGTTCCCGCGCAGCACTCGATGCTCATGCGTTCCAGAGCGATGCGGAAGACGCGGATGAGGACGACGCGGCCGCTTGGCAGCACGGGCACGATGACCACGGCGCCCGGGTGACGCACCACCTCTCGCTGCATGGTGCGGCCGGAGGGCTGGCGCACGGTGAGGCGCTCAAAGTCGAACTTCTTGCCCTTGTGCAGCGTCTCGCGGCTGAGGACCTGCGGCAGTGGCGGTGGCGTGGGGGAGATGGGTTCGCCCTTTTCGCTCGTGGCAAGGCCGTGTTCACGCCGCGCCAACAACCTCGGGCTCGCGGGCCTTCACCTCGATGCCCAGTTGCACGAGCGGGCCGTGTGGGCGTTTGGCCTCCTCGGCCAGGCGTGCCGCGGCATCGGGGTCAACGTAACCCGACGTGAGCATGGCCTTGACCGTGTCCCACATGCCGCGCACGGAGCCGAAGGTGTAGTCGTTGGCGGTGGTTTCGTACCCGCAGTGAACCATGCACTGCTGGCAGGCCTTGTTGCCGCTGGCGCGGCCGTAGCGCTCCCACTCGGTGGTCTCGATGAGTTCGTTGAACGTGTCAACGTACCCGTCCTGCAGCAGGTAGCAGGGCTTCTGCCAGCCGAAGATGTTGAAGGTGGGCATGCCCCAAGGGGTGCACTCAAAGTCGCGCTTGCCCATCAGGTACTCGATGAACATGGGGCTCTGGTTGAACTTCCAGTGCTTCTTGCGGTTCGAGAAGATCATGCCGAAGAGGTCGGTGGTCTTCTTGCGTTCTTGGAAGAAGCCCTTCTGGTCCGGGGCCTTGGGGTAGGCGTAGCCGGGGCTGACCATCATGCCCTCGACGCCCAAGGCCATCATTT
The DNA here is from genome assembly GCA_046156035.1 of Phycisphaerales bacterium. Classification (GTDB taxonomy): domain Bacteria; phylum Planctomycetota; class Phycisphaerae; order Phycisphaerales; family UBA1924; genus JAEUIX01. The sequence goes on from JBJXEW010000056.1 coordinate 147,699, forward strand.
CATCGAAGAAGGCACGGACGGCGTTGGGGTCGGCACCCTCGAAGAGCGTGGTGTTGGTGGTGACGCGGAAGCCCTTCTGAACGGCGAGGCGAATGCCTTCGAGCGCGGTCTTAAAGGTGCCCTCGCGGCAGACGGCAAAGTCGTGGTGCTCTTCCTGCCCGTCCATGTGGACAGAGAAGGTGAGATACTTGCTGGGCTTGAACCACCCGGCCTCGAGTTTCTCTTTGAGCAGCAGGGCGTTGGTGCAGCAGTAAACGTACTTCTTGCGGGCGACGAGGCCCTCCACGATCTCCACGATCTGCGGGTGCAGGAGCGGCTCACCGCCGGGGATGCTGACCATGGGCGCCCCGCATTCTTCGGCGGCCTTCCAGCAGGCTTCCGGTGAGAGGTTGCGCTTGAGGATATGGGGGGGGTACTGAATCTTGCCGCACCCGGCGCAGGCCAGGTTGCAGCGGAAGAGCGGTTCGAGCATGAGCACGAGGGGGTAGTGCTTGTTGCCGCGGAGTTTTTGCCCCACGATGTAGGAGGCGACGGTCCACATTTGCGAGATCGGGACGGGCATAGTGGGCGGATGGTAGGTTGGGTCCGGCCGAAACACCGCGCCGCAGAGGCCGGCTCAGTGCCAATCACGATCATTGCGGTTCGAGCGTCCTGGTGGCGAGACAGCGTGGGACGACCTCAGCGGCAGCGCAGCTGCCGGGTTCAATAGCCGCGGGTCGTCGCGCAGCGACACCCGCGGATGCCGGCTGCGGTGCTTGCGGCGCCGCGCAGCGGCGCGGCCCTCGCGTGCGTTCGTCGGCTGCACCACGTACGTGGTGCACGCCGATGCCACTGGAGTTTCGGCGGGTGCGGCTGCGCCGCGACCCGCCGCTATTCACCTCCGCAGCGTTGCTGCGGGCCGATTTGGCCATGCCGCGATACCCCGGTGCGTTGGCGTGGCGGGATATGCTGGCCTCATGCACCGGATCGCGTCCGTCCAAGTCGCCGGTCCCGCCGCCTTCGCACTGGCGCTGACCTTTGCTGACGGTCGCACGGGCCGCGTCAACCTGGGGCATCTTGCGGTGGGTGAACTCTTCCGCGAGTGGCAGACACCGCAAGGCTTCGCGAGCGTGGCCATTGCTCGAGGCGGGCGAGCACTCGTCTGGCCGGACGGAGCGGACCTGTGCGCCGATGCCCTGTACTACGAGGTTACCGGCCTGTCGTTCGACGCAGACCGGGTTCGCACTGGCCACGCGGCCTGAAGGGCCGATCCGCTACCGCTCGTTCGTCGTACCATGGCAGCCCGCGGCCGGGCTTGGCGGCGCGATTCTGGCGTGCGCTGTCTGCCCGCGCCCGCTCCGGAGGCCCTGTTGGACACACGCACCGACGAAGCCCTGTTGACCGCGTATCGCAAGGGCGACGAGAACGCCCTCGAAGTGGTGATCCGGCGTTATCACGACGACCTGATGCGGTTCCTGCTGCGTCTGGTGGGGAACCGTGCGGGTGCTGAGGATGTCTTCCAAGAGACCTTCCTCCAGATTCACACCTCGGCCAGCACATTCGATACATCCCGCCGCTTCAAGCCCTGGCTTTTCACAATCGCGGCGAACAAAGGCCGGGACCACCTGCGTAGAAGCATCCGGAGGCGTGCCCTGGACCTTTCTGCACCCGTGGGTGGTGGCGGTGGGGGGGGCGAAGATGGGACGACCTTCGTGGACCTGCTCGAGATCGACATCCCCCAGCCCTCCCAGGGAACCGATGACGACGAACGCGACCGCACGGTGCAGCAGGCGATTGACGGGATGCCCGACATCCTGCGCGAGGTTCTTCTTCTGGCCTACTTCCAGCGCATGAGTTACAACCAGGTGGCTGAGGCATTGGAAATCCCCCTCGGCACCGTGAAGAGCCGCCTGCACGCCGCCGTGGGCCTCTTCGCCAAGCGATGGAAAGCCGCCCGAGAGGCCAGTGCCGCCAACGAATGACCACATCAACCGGAGTTGAAGCAAAGGAACGCTCCCGAACATGACCACCGGCAACGATCAGTTCCGCTCCCCGCTCGACCCCCGCGATGCCGCGGCAATCGATGCGCTCGTCGCGGCCCGCATGGACGCCGCGGCGGTTCCCGTTGAGTTGCAGGCCCGGGCCCAGCACATCACGCGCCTCCTGCGGTCGCTGGAACTGGGCGAGGATGTGGGGCGTGAGAGCGAAGCGTTGATCCGTGCAACGCTGGAGCGGATTGTGTGTGCGCGTGCCGCCGCGGCTGCGCAAGCGCCGAGCGGGGCCAGCACGGGTGCGGGCTGGGTGGCCGAAGGTCGCGAACTGCTGCCGCTGGATGCCGATGCCCTTGAAGCGTTGGTGGGCGCGAACTACGAACCGTCTCGCGTGCCCTCGGGCGTGCGTGCCCGCGCAACCCGTCAACGTGCACTGCTCGATCTGCTGGCCGTGTCCGACGGCAGGCTGGGCGATGCTGCGGATCGAGAGCGGCTGGTGGGCGGGACGCTCGCGGCGGTGCAGGCCCGTGTTGATTCGCAAGCCGGTCGCATGACACTGGATGCGGCTCCCCGCCGCGCAGGGTGGAGGATCGGCGACCTGATCGCGGTTGCGGCGATGGTGTTGATCGGCTCGGCCATCGCCATGCCCGCGCTCTCATCCTCCCGTGAGACCGCGCGTCAGAACGCCTGCGCCACGAATCTTCAGGCCGCGGGCGTGGGCTTCGGCCTGTACGCCGGCGACCATCGCGAGGCCATGCCGATGGCTTCAGCCTCGGTGGTGGGCCAGCCGTGGTGGCTGGTGGGGCAAGACCCTGCCCGCTCCAACTCCGCCAACCTCTTCACGCTCGCCCGTACCAGTTACACGCGGGCGGATGAGTTGGGTTGCGCCGCCGCGGCGTGCGAACTGCGGGGCCAGCCGCCGCAGGGCATGATGGACTGGTCATCACTGAAGCAGGTGAGTTACTCGTATCAGAACATGTTCGCCGCCCAGCGCCGCCCGTGGACGTGCAACGCACGCTTCGAGGTGTTGGCCGATCGCTCGCCGGTGATCCTGCGTGCCCGTGCGGGCCAGTGGATCGACCCGATGGAGAACTCGCCCAACCACCGCGGACGCGGCCAGATCGTGCTCTACAACGACGGCTCGGCGGTGTGGATGCTGACGCCCGTGAACGAGAACGGGGACAACATCTGGCTGCCGCGGCAGATCGAAACGGTGCTGAAGCGGTTGGCGAACCCCCGGCATGCCGCGCCCTTGAACGGGACGGAAGCGCCGGAGGGTGTTGAGGACACGTTTTTGGCGCCGTGAACGCCGGCCGACCGTCACACAAACCTCAACCCACGACGTTCGTACCGATGTCGGTTCGATACGTCTTGCCGTCGAAGCGAATGCGCTCGGCCGCGGCGTAGGCCCGCTGGCGGGCCTCTTCGAGCGATGAGCCGATGGCGGTAACGCTGAGTACGCGCCCGCCGCTGGTGACGATCTGACCGCGCTGGTTGCGGGCCGTGCCCGCGTGGAAGACCACGACGCCGTCCACTTTTTCCGCCTCATCAAGGCCCTCGATCACGTCGCCCTTGCGCGGCTTGTCCGGGTAGCCGTGCGCCGCGAGCACCACGCACACCGCGGGCCCCGGCTCCCACTCGATATCGATCTTGTCGAGGTTGCGCGTGCAGACCGCTTCGATCACGTCGATGAGGTCGGTTTTCAGGCGGCGCATCAGGGTCTGGCACTCGGGGTCGCCGAAGCGCACGTTGTATTCGAGCACCTTGGGCCCGCCGGGCGTGAGCATGAGGCCCGCGTAGAGCACGCCGCGGAACTCGATGCCGCCGCCGGCCTCGCGCCGGAGGGCATCGACGGTGGGCACGAGCACCTCGCGCTCGATGCGGGCCATGGTGGCATCATCAATGGCGGGTGTGGGGCACAGCGAGCCCATGCCGCCGGTGTTGGGGCCGCTGGCGCCATCGCCCAGGCGCTTGTGGTCCTGACAGGCTTCGAGCACGTAGATGCTGCGGCCATCCACCAGCGCGAACACACTCACCTCGCGCCCCTTCAGCCGCTCCTCCACCACAACTGTCTTCCCGGCATCTCCGAACTCGCGCTGCACCATGATGCGTTCGAGCGCGTCGAGGCCCTCCTGCCGTGTGGCGGGCACAAACACGCCCTTGCCCTTGGCCAAGCCGCTAGCCTTGATGACGGGTGGCTCCTGACGGCTCTCGACGTACGCCTTCGCGGCTTCATAGTCGGCGAACGAGCGCCCGCTGGCCGTGGGGATGAGGGCCGACCGCATGATCTCCTTGGCCCAGGCCTTGTCGCCCTCCAGTTGGGCCGCGGCCTTGGTGGGGCCAAAAACCATGGGCACGGGGTAGCCTGGCATGATGGGCTCGGCGAGGGCATCGGCCAGCCCAGCGGCGAGGGGCTCTTCGGGGCCGATGATGACCAGGTTGATTCCTGTCTGCTGGCACCAGCGGCGGATGGGGAAGAACTCGCGGGTCTTCAGGTCGATCGGCACCGGCGCGGGCTTGGCAAGTGCCGCCAGGCCCGGGTTGCCCGTGTCCGTCGCGTAGAGGTTGCCCAGGCGTGGCGACTGATGCAGTTTCCACGCCAGAGAATGCTCGCGACCACCGCCACCGATGAGCAAAACGTTCAGCGGGCCGGTGGGGGGGGTGGGCATGGGGGCGATGGTATGGACGCGCCGTGTGCGGCTCGCGGCGTGGCCGCTTCCGTCTCGCGTCGAATGCGAGGGCAAGTGCCCAGCTCCCTATTCCCAGTGCCCAGTGCCTTCCATTCTTCATTGACGCGCGCGCGCAGCGCGCTATGATGGGGCAGATTGCGGGGTAGAGCAGCCTGGTAGCTCGTCGGGCTCATAACCCGGAGGTCGCTGGTTCAAATCCAGCCCCCGCTATTCGCAGAACCCCCGGGTCGCAAGGCTCGGGGGTTGTCGTTTTTGACCCTTGGTCGGTCGCGGGCGAAGGCTGCTCGATCAACCGGGCGGTCAGGTGGCCGGGTTCACGACTTCGTACACCGCCGCGACATCGCGGGGGCCCAATCCCTTTGCCGCGGCCCTCGCGTAGACATCTCGGATGGCGCTCATGACCGCGGCGTCGATCCCCAGCCGCGTTGCGAAGGCGATCGCCTGATCGACGGAGAGGATCATGTTGTGGATCGAGAAACTCTCTGTTCCGTATGCGCGGCCGCTCATCTGGGGGACAAGGTCGTTCGCGCCGGCGATGGCCAGCGTGGGGTTGCTCGCAAGCAACGCGCGCGCGACATCGACGGGCAGGCCGAGCTTCTCGAACGCGGCGACGGGATAGGCCATCGCGATGGTCATGAACATGTACGACAGCCACATCGACATCTGCGCCTTGGACGCGTTGCCGACAGCGCCGACATCGTGGACCTTCGGACCCAGATCTGCGAAGATCGTGCGCCAGTTCCGGGCATCGCCCGGCGCGCAGGCCAGGACGAACTCCGATTGCCGCGACTCGACTTGCGCTGGATACGTGGTAATGCAGACTTCGGACAGTGAACCCCCCGCCGCGCCGACGTCTCGCGCAAGGGCAATGGCTTCCTCCGGCGACATCGCCGCGGCGCTGATGATCGCCCGTCCGGCCAATGCCGATCGAGTCTCATCGGCCAGCAGCACGGCGCGGGTGCTGGCCTCATCCAGGAGGACGGCGATCGTGAACTCCGAGGCGGCGATGGCCGCCGCGGCGGAGTCCGCGATGATCGCGCCGCGTGAGGCGACCCGGCTCGTCTTGCCACGCGTCCGGTTGTACACCGTGACCCGGTGCCCGGCATCGATCAGTCCGTTCGCCACGGCCGACCCCATGTTGCCGGTGCCGATGATTGCGATGTTCATGCTCGATGGCTCCCGTCGGATTCGGTGGTTGGGCATCGTCGCTGGGCCCGTGGGGCATCACCGTGTCCAGCGTATGGGTCATCCATGGTGTCCGGAGCGGCGGCTTGAACCCGCGACGGTCGCAGTTGGTGGCGCCGTGTCTCCGGGCTTCTGAGCCGGCACTCGTCGCACCATCCCACGACCGCTACTTGATCGGCCTTGCTCGTTGAGCCCATGAAACTCGTGGTCGTCGCGCATCCCGGCAGTTTCCGTGCGCGCCACTTGACGGGCATATTGTGCGACGTGGCAGGCGGCCGCGTGCGGCTCGAGTTCGCCGCGACGCGGGTGCGCTGTTCGCACGACTCGCGGCTCGATAGGAGGCTCCTCAATGCGCGTGCACACACGGCTGGTAGCAGCGCTCGCACTCCTCGCAACTCTGGGCGCGCTCTCGACGGCGTTGGCCTCCAACGCGCGCTCGACGCAGCCCCCCACGCAACCTCCCGCGCAGGCCGACGACTTGCGAGCGTTGGACGGAGAGTGGATCTTCGTCGAGGACAAGACCGAGGGCCGCACGCTCGAGCAGTTGAGCCCACCCATGGCCTCAAAGTTCTCGCTGCGCATCGAGGACGGGGGGGGCGCGGTCGTCCTGGACGGCCACGGCTCCGGGCACCGCAACGTGCGCATCGCGCTCGACGGCACGATCACCGAAGTTGCCGAGCCAAAGACGATCTCTCGCTACCGCGGCGCGTGGAAGGACGGCACGTTCGAGTACAAGGTCGAGTTCGTGCGCGCGGCGGACAACGCTCCCGACGGGTCGATCCATTGGATTCGTAGGAGTTTCCGCATGACGCCCGACGGACTGCTCGTGCGCGTTGCGTACGAACCGTCTTCGGGGACGGAAGCGGTCGGGCTCTACCGCCATGCCGAGGACATCCCGCTGCCCGCGCCGGCCAAGGCCGCGATTGCCGACATGGCGTGGCTTGCCGGGGCGTGGGTCGGAACGAGGAAAACAACAGGGTCATCGAACGAAGAGCGCTGGACTGAACCCAAGGGCGGCGCGATGCTCGCCGTGTCGCGCACGGTCAACACGAAGGGCAGGATGTCCGCGTTCGAGTACCTGCGCATCGTCGAACGCGACGGCGGGCTGGTGTACATCGCGCAGCCCGGCGGCGCGAAGGGGACTGAGTTCGTGCTCACCGAACTGGTCACCGAGAATGGCTGCAGGCGCGCCGCGTTCGAGAACCCGCGCCACGACTTCCCGAGGCGCATCGTGTACGAACTCTCGGCCGAGGGTGATTTGAGCGCAACGATCGGCCAGACCAAGGGCGGCACCCCCAATCGCTTTGAGTGGAAGCGCCCCCCCGAAGGCAACTAGACGTGCCGATCTTGCGCCCGCCGTCATCGCAGACGATGTCCCGCGTCGGCTGTCGTCATAGCGACCCCCCCGCTCTGGCACAAACCGCCATCGCCTCTCACGAACGTGTGGAGGCGGGTTGTGTGCGTTTTGGGGCGAGGGCGGGCGGTCGTGTGCGAGCAACCCGGGGAGGGGGTGGGGGGCGGGAGCGCCCGGCGTGTCGCCCCTTGGGGGAACCCCGATGTTCTCACGCGGCTGCCAGCAGGTGTATCCCCGTCGCGAACGCCTTATCCACACAAGCCGGTACAGCATGGCGCGCGGCGACTTGCTAGAGTCGCGCCGTCCGTGCGCCACCGAGGCCTGCATTGGAGCCGTAGAGTTGAGCCGCAACCTTCCTGAGCGCGTTGTCGCCAGTCTGCCGGGCGTTGGGGCATCGATTCTTGCACTCTGGCCGCTCCTGATTACGTCTCCCGCGGCGCTCGCGTTTTCGAACCCTGAGCCGATTCCCGCCGCGCCCGCGGCAACAAGCCCCAACCCTGCGGCGCCCACCGCACCCGCGGCGACGAACCCAGACCCCACTCCGGCGGATACCGCGCCCGCGGCGACGAACCCAGACCCCGCCCAGCCCGCGGTAATGCCCGCCGAGCCGCTCCGGCAGCAATCCGCGCCTGATGATGGTCGCCCCCCGACGGGCACCGAAGGGGAACTCGATGAGATCCGCCCCGGTGTGGCGATCAAGCGCGAACTCGACCGCATCGCGGCGAAGACCAACGTGCGGTTTGGCTTTGCGAACACGATCCTGTTCCAGCAGGCTTCGGGCGGCCCCGGTGAACGCACCGCGGCCGGCGGCGACTTCGACCTCCTTGCCAAGTGGACGGCCATCGGTGCGGGCACCAAGGACACCGGCATCCTCGCCTTCGCCGGCGAGTATCGCTACCAGATCGGCGACCTGACCCCCTCCGCCCTCGGCGGTCAGATCGGCACGCTGCTCTCCACGACCAACGGGTTTGGCGAGCGCACGCCGTGTGTGAAGGAACTTTATTTCGACCAGCGCCTCTTCGAGGACCGTTTTCGCTTCGTGATCGGGCGTGTCGACCCCGAGAATCTGTTCGGCGGGCATCGCATGCAGTCGGCCAACACGTTCTTCCTCAACAAGGCCTTCTCCACGAACCCCACCATCGCGTTCTCCGGCTCCGGTCTGGCCGGGGCCGCCCAGATCAAACCTGTCCCGTGGTTTTACGCCCACGGCGGCATTGCCGACGCGAACGGTTCGGCGACGACGAGCAACTTCAAGGGATTCTTTCAGGACGGCGAGTTCCTGGCGTTCGCCGAGGCGGGATTCACGCCCACGATCGAGGGGCTGGGCAGCGGGCGCTACCGCATCGCGCTCTGGCACATCGACGCTCGCGAGAACGCGGGCCGGCCCTCCGACGAGGGGTTCTCGATCTCGTGCGACCAGGACCTCGGTGAGATTCTCCTTGTGTTCGCGCGATACGGGCACGCCGACGGCGACGTGACGAACGTTGAGAACTCGGTGCAGGTCGGCGCGGGGATCAAGGACGTGCTTGGCAAGGAGAACCTCCTAGGAATCGCCGCGGCGTGGTCGGAGCCCAGCGGGTCAGGCAGGCGCGACGAGAAAGTCATCGAAGTCTTCCAACGCTTCCAGGTCACCGAGGTTGTGCAGGCCACCGTGGGTGTGGAGGTCATCTTCGATCCCAGCAACGCGCCGGGAGACGATGTGGTGGGCGTATTCTCCGCGCGTCTGCGCATCTCATTCTGACACCTCGACGCGGCCGCGGCCGCGAGAAAGTGGGAAACACACATGGCGGCCAAGGCAAAGCGGCGCACGGCGGGAACCCGGATTGAGCACGACCTGCTCGGCAAGAAGAAGATCCCCGCCGACGCGTACTACGGCGTTCAGTCCGCCCGTGCGATGGAGAACTTCGCCATCTCCGGTGTCAAACTGCACCTCTACCCGGACATCATCAAGGGCCTGGCGTACGTGAAGATGGCCGCGGCCATGGCCAACCACGATTGCGACAAGAAGGCCATGCCCCGCCGCACAATGAAGGGCATCGAGGCCGCCTGCCGCGACCTGCTCGACGGCAAGTTCCACGACCAGTTTGATATTGATGTCTTCCAGGGGGGTGCGGGCACGTCGACCAACATGGCTGCAAACGAGGTGATCGCCAACCGCGCCCTGGAGCACATGGGACGCAAGAAGGGCGAGTACCAGCACTGCGACCCGCACGACCACGTCAACCTGGCCCAGTCCACCAACGACGCGTATCCCAGCGCGCTCCATGTGGCCATGATGCTCGGCAACGACCGTCTGGTCGAAGAGTTGCAGCGCCTGATTGCCGCGTTTCGGCGCAAGGCCAAGCAGTTTGCCAGGGTCATCAAGATGGGCCGCACCCAGTTGCAGGACGCCGTGCCCATGACGCTGGGCCAGGAGTTCGCCGCATGGGCCCGCAGTCTCTCCGATGAAGTGCAGGCCCTTCGCGCCGTCGAGCGCGTGCTCTGCGAGGTCAACATGGGGGGCACCGCTATCGGCACCGGTCTCAACGCCCCCAGGGGCTACGCCGCCAAATGCACGCGCCACCTCGCCCGGGTCACCGGCAGACCCATCCGGTTGGCGCACGACCTCGTCGAGGCCACGCAGGACACGCAGTCGTACGTGCTGTACTCCTCGGTCCTCAAGAGCCTGGCCATCAAACTCTCGAAGATCTGCAACGACCTGCGGCTGCTCTCCTCGGGCCCCCGCGCCGGCCTCCACGAGATCAACCTTCCCGCCATGCAGCCGGGCTCCTCGATCATGCCCGGGAAGGTCAACCCGGTGATCCCCGAGGTCGTCAATCAGGTCTGTTTCCGCGTCATCGGCAGCGACGTCACGGTGTCGATGGCGGCCGAGGCGGGCCAACTGCAACTCAACGTCATGGAGCCCGTCATCGCGGCGTGCATCTTCGAGTCCCAAAGCCTTTTCATCAACGCCGCGGCCTCGCTCCGCGTGCATTGCATCGACGGCATCACCGCGAACGAGGACGTCTGCCGGCACCTCGTCGAGCAGAGCATCGGCATCGTCACCGCGCTCAACCCCGTGCTCGGATACGAGACGGCCACCCGGCTCGCCGCCGAAGCCCTCAAGACCGGCAAGGGCGTCGTGGACCTCGTGCGCGAGCAGAGACTGCTGACCGACGCGCAGATCAAATCCGTTCTCGACCCCAAGAAGATGGCGGGCACGTCCCGCTGATCACGCACGCGAAACACCCACCCGGGAGGGCCCAATGGTCTGGATCGAGTTGCTCGTGGTCCTGGGCGCCATCGTGGTCGGCGCCCGCATCGGCGGAGCGGGCCTGGGCACGGTCGCGGCGATCGGCCTGGCCGTCCTGGTCTTCGGCTTCGGCCTGCCCCCTTCCTCGCCCCCGGTCACGGTGCTGATGATCATCATCGCCGTCGTCACCGCCGCGGCCTCCATGCAGGCCGCCGGGGGGCTTGACCTCCTGGTGGTGCTCGCCGAGAAGGCGCTGCGCGCCAAGCCCAAGTACATCACGTTCGTTGCCCCCGCCGTCGCGTATCTCTTCACGTTCTGCTCGGGCACCGGCCATGTCGCCTACGCCATCCTCCCCGTCATCGCTGAGGTGGCCCGCAAGGCCGGCATCCGCCCCGAGCGTCCGATGTCGATCAGCGTCATCGCCTCGCAGCAGGCCATCACCGCCAGCCCGCTCGCCGCCGCGACTGCGGCCCTGCTCGCGCTGCTCGACAAGGACGGCACGGTGGGCCTCCCCCAGATCCTCATGATCTGCATCCCTGCAACCTTCATCGGCTGCATGATCGGCGCCGTCTCCGTCTACAAGATGGGCCCCGAACTCAACGACGACCCCGAGTACAAGCGCCGCCTCGAAAGCGGGCAGGTCACGCCGCCCAAGGAGATGAAGAAACTGGAAGGGGCGCAGCGCAACCGCGCCGTCGGCTCCGTTGTCACCTTCCTGGCCGCCGCGGCCCTGATCGTCGCCTTCGGCCTCTTCGCCGGCCTCCGCCCCTCCTACACCGTGGGCGGCTCCAAGGAGGTCGGCATCCCCGCCTCCGTCGTCGCCAAGGCGATCTCCAACCTTGATGACCCCGAGCGCGCGACCGAGACCTTCACCGGCGAGCAACTCAGGGTCCGGCTTGAAGAAATCCGCGAGGAGCAATCCAAGCCCCGCTCCGTCTCCGTGGGCATGGCCGACATCATCCAGGTCGTGATGTTCTCCGCCGCGGGCGTGATGATGCTCTTCTTCGGCTCGCGCCCCGGCGAGGCCATCAAGACTCCCGTAGCCCTCGCCGGCGTCGTTGCGGTCGTTTCGGTGCTCGGCCTCGGATGGCTGGGCAACTGCTTCTTTGACGGCAACAAGGCCCAGATCGTCGGCGGCCTGTCGGATGTGATTCGCGCCTACCCCTGGGTCTTCGCCGTCGGCCTTTTCGGCCTCTCCGTCGTGCTCTTCAGCCAGGCCTCCACGGTGGCAGCACTCATGCCCGTCGGCATCGCCTTGGGCCTTCCCGCCGGCACCCTCATCGCCATGTTCCCGGCCGTCAACGGCTATTTCTTCCTCCCCACCTACGGGACCATCGTCGCCGCCATTGCCTTCGACCAGACGGGCACCACGCGCATTGGCAAGTTCGTGCTCTCGCATTCTTTCATGCGCCCGGGGCTGGTCGCCACGGTGTCGGCGGTGCTCATCGGCCTGCTCATTTCCAAGTTCGTGCTCTAGAGCGTGTCATGGACCTTGGCCATCGCGCCCGATGAGTGGACATGGCCAGGGGAAGCCGAACCCGAAGGATGTGACGGAAGCGAGCACGCCGGGCCACCCGCTGTCGCTGGCTGGCCACCCTGCGCTCAGCCGTACGATGAGCCATGCGTCTGCTTCGCGTGCGAGTTCCCGAGTTGATGGACGACCCGGGGCTCGACATGGCTGAGCACGAGCGCGCGCTGTGCGGGCTTGCCCGATTGAACGCCTTGGCGGCTGTCGATCGCGCCGTGTGGCGTGTGATCGCGCAGAGGGCTCGCTTCGCCGGGCGACCGTTGCGATTTCTCGATGTGGCGACAGGTTCGGGCGATCTGCCCCTGCGTCTGGCCGCGCGCGCGGCACGCGCGGGCCTCTCCCTTGACCTCCATGCGTGCGACGTGAGCCCGGTTGCGCTCGGGTGCGCCAGTGCCGCGGCACATCGCGCGGGCGTGAAACTCTCGGTGTATCGCGCCGATGTCGTGGCCGACCCGCTCCCCACGCCCGATGGCGGCGGCGCGTTCGATGTGGCCCATTGCGGTCTGTTCCTCCATCACCTCGACCCGCCCGATGTGCAAACCGTGCTTGCCCGCATGGCCGGGGCCGCGACCATGGTTATCGTGCAAGACCTTCGCCGGACGCGCACCGGCCTGGCCCTTGCGTGGGCGGCATCGCGCCTGCTCACACGCTCCTCCGTTGTTCACGTCGACGGGCCCCGCAGCGTTCGCGCGGCGTACACCATGCCCGAAATGGCCGACATGGCGCGTGCTGCTGGCCTTGCCAGCGCACGCATCACGCCCGTGCGGCCGCAGCGGCAACTGCTTGTGTGGGAGCGGCCCGCATGAGCCACGGCGCCTCCGAAGTTCAATCGAATATTGATCCGCACGCGGCCGCGCGGCAAGAGTGGGATGCGCTGGTGATCGGCGCAGGCCCGGCGGGGAGTGTGGCTGCCTATGCCCTGGCGCGTGCGGGGCGCAGCGTTCTGCTGGTGGATCGTGCGATGATGCCGCGGGCCAAGGTGTGCGGCTGCTGCATGGCGCCGCGGGGTGTGCATGCTCTGGAACGTGCCGGCCTCCGGGCCGCTCTGGTGGGTGCATCTGCGCATGACCAGTGCACGATCTACGCGGGCCTCGGGCACGCCACGCTCCCAACGCCGGGCTATCGCGTTCTCGGGCGAGACGTGCTTGATGCCCGCCTTGCCGCCGCAGCGCGCGATGCCGGGGCGGCCCTCCTCCTGGGCGTGAACGCACGCGTTGCTCCCGACGGCAACGTCCGGCTCTCTTGCACAGAGCACGCGCAGCCCGAGGCCCTCGCGCGGGCGCGGGCCATCGTCAGCGCCGATGGTTTGGGCGGAACCTCGCTGGCGGAACGATCGGAATTCTCGTGGCGAGTGAAGCGGAACGCACGCATGGGCTTGGGGGCAACGCTCGCACGTTCGCCCGTGCCGCTGGCGCAGGGCCACATCGCTCTGCTGTGCGGCGCAGCGGGCTACCTGGGCCTCGTCCGCCTGCCGGGCGGTGAGATCGATGCCGCCGCGGCGCTCGACCCCGTGGCCGTGCGCGCTGCCGGCGGCCCCGGTCGCCTCTGCGAAGCCATCGTGGCAGCGTGTGGTGGAAACGCGGACGTGTTGCGAGATGCCGCGTGGCGCGGCACACCGTTGCTCACACGTTCGCGCTCGCGAGTCGAGATCGGCAGCATCTTCATCGTCGGCGACGCGGCGGGGTATGTTGAGCCCTTCACCGGCGAGGGCATGGCCTGGGCCATCGAAGGCTCCATCCACGCCGCCGCTACGATTCATGCGTGGCTGGCAGATCCCTCCACGGCTGGCGCGTGGGCGCGGACGCACGCACGGCTGGTGGCCCGCCAACATCAGCGCTCTCGGTTGGTCGCCGGTCTCGTGCGCAGCCAGCGGCTCACGCGGGCTCTCGTGGTCGTTGCCGGCTGGTGGCCACGCGCCGGCTCCCTTGCCGCGGGCCTGCTTGGCCCTGAGCGAGTTCCCGACGCGCAAGGGGCACCCGCGTGAAGGTGCACCTGCTCTCCATCGGCACGGCCGTGCCGCCGGGCAAACTCTCGCAGACCCGCGCCATCGAACTCTCACGCACGCTCTCGCCCCGCGGCATTCCCGAGGGGGCGATCGAACTCCTGCACCGGCGCTGCGGCATCGACAGCCGCGCGTTCGCGATTGTCGATCCGGCAACCGGGAACCAGACGCTCTACGAGACTGATGCCCTCGGTCGCGGCCCCACCACCGCCGCGCGGCTGGCGGTCTACACGCGCGAGGCCACGCGCTTGGGCATCGAAGCGGCGACGAATGCGCTCACACGCGCGGGCGTCACCGCGGACAGTGTCACGCACCTCGTCACCGTCTCCTGCACGGGCTTTGAGGCCCCCGGCATCGACCAGAAACTCGCCATCGGCGTGGGCCTGTGGCCCACCGTCAGCCGCACGCACATCGGCTTCATGGGTTGCCACGGGGCGATCAACGCACTGGCCGTGGCCCGCTCCATCGCCGCGGCAGATGCGCGGGCGGTGGTGCTGGTGTGCTGCGTGGAACTGTGCAGTTTGCACATGCACTACACGGAGCGCACCGACCAACTCATCGCCAACGCGCTGTTTGCCGACGGCGCCGCCGCGGCGGTGGTGTCGCAGAAGGGGCCCGATGGGCTGCCCGAGGTGCGTGCGTGCGCCTCGTGTCTACTGCCGGATTCGGCGGATGCCATGTCGTGGCGCATCGGCGACCACGGCTTCGAGATGAGCCTGAGCGTTGAGGTGCCCGAGCGGCTCACTCGAGAGATTCCCACCTGGATCGACTCCGTGCTCGATTCGTGCGGCCTCCGCCGGGCCGACGTGCGCGGCTGGGCGATCCACCCCGGCGGGCCGAAGATCATCGAAGGCGTGGCCCGTGCGTTGTCGCTGCCCAGCGGTTCCACAGACGACTCACTCGCCACGCTCCGCGAGCACGGCAACATGTCTTCACCCACGGTGCTCTTCATCCTCGACCGCTTCGTGCAGGCCCAGCGCCCACGCGCGTGGGTGGCCATGGCCTTCGGGCCGGGCCTGGCCGCGGAGGCGGTGGTGGTGGTGTGAGCGCCCGGGCGCGCGGCCTACCCCAGCACTCGCAGCAGATCGTCAAACTCTGCCGCGGCCTCGCGCTCGTCGCGCACGGTCTGTGCGACCACCTCCTGCAAAATCGCCTCGAAGCGCTTCTTCACGGTCTGCACGGCCGCCGCGCCGTGCGCGGCAGAGGCAAACCCGTGCGCTTCGCAGAGCGGGCCCAGTGGAGGAGCCGTGGCCGCACGCACGGCCGGCCCCATGACACGGGCCTGGAAAACGGCCCAGTGTCCGGCCTTGTCGGTGGCCAGGAAGTGCTCCTCGCACCGCCGCGCGGCTTCCTCCAGAGCCGCCAGCGCCCAGCGTCGATCAAACGCGTCCGCCGGGTCAGTGCTTCCGGCCTCGGCCACCAGCCGTTCCTCGGCGTGAAGGTCAACGCCGAGCGCCCGCCGCCGTGTGTGTGGCGCTTCGTGCCGCCGCACATCGGCAAGGTAGTTGCGCAGGGCCGTCAGCATCAGCGAGCGCAGCCGCCCCTTGGCCCGGTCGGCACGGTCGAAGAGTTCGCGGCTCACCACCACGTGCACAAAGAAGCCCTCGGCCAGTTCGGCCGCGTCATCGGGGCCGTGGCCTTGGCGGCGCAGGTACGAATAGACCGCGCCCCAGTAGATGCGCAGCAGCGAGTCCAGCGCGCCATCGCGCTGAGCCTTATCGCCGGCCAACTGGTCGATCAGCGTCCACGGTGTGGTGCGGAACCACGTGAGTGGTGCTGGCGGTGTGCCGAGCGGGGGCGGGGTGGCTGGGTGCATGGGCGGGCTCCCGTTGCTACAACATACAAGCCCGCACGCCCCTCCGCAAGAAATCTTGGGGCCGTTTCCTATGCCCGCAGAGATTGGTCGTATCTTCAGTTAAGAGGTATCTTCTGAGGATGTCTCCTCGCGCTCACAGAGAGGATGATCTCGGCTTTGACGGGGCCAAGCGCCTGCTCGGTGCCCTGCGCGATGCCCGCCCTGATGTGGCCAGCCCTGGGGTGGCGCGTGCCGAACCGCCCGACCCGGGTTCTGATGGCGTGCCCGATCACGCCTTCCCACGCATCCCCGGCTACCGCTTCGTTGCCCGCGTGGGCTCCGGCGGTGCGGGCACGGTGTTCAAGGTCTTTCGCGACGGCAGCGACCGCCCCCTGGCGCTCAAACTGCTGGCCCACGGTGCCGCGGGTGCCAGCGATCCGGGCGGAGGCGATGCCGCGCGGCGGGCCTGGCGCGAACTCGACGCCCTCGAATCGCTCCGCCTTCCCTGCGTTCCGCGCCTCATTGATTACGGCACGCACGAGGGCCGCCTGTACTTCGCGACCGACTTTGTCGAGGGCACCAGCCTCTCCGACTTCGCCGCGCCAGATGCCGCCTCGGTCGGCCCTCGTGTGGAACTGCTCGCCCGCGTGGCCGATGCCGTTGCGCTGCTTCACGATCGCGCGGTCCTTCATCGCGATCTCAAGCCCAGCAACGTCATCGCCGACCGCTCCGGCCTCCCCGTCATCATCGACCTCGGCCTCGCCCACGCGCTGGGCACGCATCAGGCCACGCTCACACAAACCGGTGTCCCGCTCGGCACGCCCGCCTTCATGGCCCCCGAAGCCGCCCGCGGCGAGCACCGCACGCTCTCCATCCGCACCGATGTCTTCGGCGTCGGTGCCATTGGCTACTGGCTGCTCACCGGCGAGCCGCCGCACAGGCCTGATGCGAGCCTGCACGGAGCCATCCGCCGCGCGGCTGAGGAGCCCGTGCGCAACCCGCTTGATGCCGCGCCGCACCTGCCGCCGCCGCTGGCGGCGATTCTGCAGAAGGCCTGCGCAAGCCGCATAGACCACCGCTACGCGACGGCGGGGGACCTGGCCGCGGACCTGCGCAGGTGGCTGCGCGGCGAGCCGGTGCTGGCGCAGCCGCCCTCGCTGTGGCAGCACGCTCTGCGTTGGGCGGCCCGCCACCCGCTGGCAGCGACGCTCGCGGCGTGCGTGCTCATCGTGGCGCTTTCGTTGGGGGGTACGGGCGCGGGCATGTGGTGGGTGCTCGGCACCCCCGCGCGGGCCCGCACATCGCCCGACGGCCACATGGCCCAACTCGTCTCGCGCGGCGGCAACGTGCTGGGTGTCCACGGGCCGGTCGATGTGGTACTGCTGAATCAGTTGGTGCAGCGCCCGGCCGCGCTGGGCAGTGGCAGTGTGTGGCTGCTCGCGTTCCGAACCGGTGGCCCCGCGGAGATATCGGCGAACGTGCCGCGCAATGAGTTGGTCGCGATAGACCCTTCCTCGCCCGACCGCACGCTCTGGTCGTCGGGCGACACACCCCTGCACGCCCCCGCGTCGGACGAACAACACCCCGACCGATACCGCATCAGCCTCGCCACCGTGGCCGATGTCTTCCCCGACCTGCCCGGCGACGAGATCATCGCCACGTTCCGCCACGAGAGCATGGGCCGCACGGCCATCCGTGTGCTCGACCTTGCTGGCACAGTGGTCTACGAGGCTTGGCACAGCGGCGACATCACCGGCATCGGGTGGTTGCCTTCACCATCAACTCCCCTCCCTCTGGGAGGGGCCGGGGGAGGGCACGCCGCCATCCCCGGCACACTCATCGTCTCTGCCATCGGCAACCACCTTGCCCAATCGCAGACCGATCCCGACGGCGCCGTCCACTCCGGCTACCCGCCCGTGGTGTTTGCCCTGCGGCCTGCCGCGGGGCAGCGCTGCGGTTGGATCAACCTGCCGGACAAGGGCGGCCGCACACGGGCGGATGTGGCCTGGTACAAGCGGCTGATGCCCGTCGATCTCGCGTGGCGGTTTGCGGGGGCGAAAGTCCTGCACCTCAAGACCAACAGCCACATGGGTGCCGCGGTGCGGTTGCGGTGGGACGCGAACAGCAACCTCTGGCCGGGCACCGAGCGGCTGCCGCAAGGCGTCGGGTACGAACTGCTCATCAACGCGGCGGGTGAGCCGGTGGGCAGCGGTGTGCCGGATGACCCGCTGACCACGCACAGCGCGATGCCCGTTCCTGTGGACGGCTTGACGCTGGCGGATGCGCCGCGCTGAAAAATCTGGCAACGCTTCCTATGCCCGGCATCGGGTCGCGTACCTCTGGCAGAGCGGCCGCGCGGGATGTGATATGCATCGCAACGCTATCGACCGTCGCCTCAGCCGTTCGAGGCGGCAGGCAGTGCCGAAGGACAAAGACAATGGCACGCGTGAAGAACTCTGGTGTGTGGTTCGCCCATTGGATGCTAATCGCGGCGGCCATCATCGGCTCCTGCACCGGCGCGGCCTGGGCGCAACCCGCCCCGCTGGCGACGCGGGATGTCATCATGCAGATCGACTCGGGCGTGGTCGCCAACGACGGCCCGGTCGGGGTCGCGGCCCCGGTCTACTTCACCCAGGTCACGGTGCCCGAAGCCCCGTGGGTGCGGCTCAAGTTTGATCAACTGATGCTTTCGGGCGACCCGAACCTGGGAACGGGGTCGTACATCCAGATCACCTCGGTTCGCGACGGTGCCGTGCAGCGCATGGATGCCCGCCACTTGGCCGACTGGGGCAACACCTCGGCGTACTTCAACGGCGACACCGTGATCGTGGAGATATACGCCTTCGCCGGCACCGGGGCCAACCGCCTGTCCATGACCAAGGTGTGGGCAGACGACACGGCAATCTTCGAGTCGCCGGCATCGATCTGCGGCGAGACGGATGACCGCGTCTTGTCGGCCGACCCGCGCCAGGGGCGGCTCGCACCCGTCGGCTGCACCGCGTGGCTGATCGACACCGGCAACTGCGCCAACCGCTTCCTCACCGCCGGGCACTGCATCGGCGCCGGGGCTACAGGCCAAATGGTCTGGTTCAACGTCCCGCTCTCGACACCGGCCGGCATCGCCGTTGCGCCCCCGCCGGAGGACCAGTTCCCGGTTCTGCCGGACTCGATTCAGAGCACCGGCGACGCGGGCACCGGCCTTGATGCCGCCCAGTTCTTCACCGGGGCCAACGCCAACACCGGCCTGCACGCGCGGGTGCACATGGGCGGCGAGGCGTACGCGCTCGCGGCAGCGGCCCCAAACGAAACCGGCCAGGAGATCCGGATCACCGGCTACGGTCAGACATCCGGCGGTGTGGGCGGGCTCCCGCTGGACCAGAACGGGGTGCAGAAAACCGGCACCGGCCCGTATGCCGGGCTGGCCGGAACGACCATCACCCACGAGACGGACACAACGGGCGGAAACTCCGGGTCCCCGGTCGTGACCCTGCCCGACGGGCTAGCCATCGGCATCCACACCCACGCCGGGTGCGTCGGCACCGTCCCCGTCGGATCCAACCAGGGCACGGCCATCGAGTTTGCCACCCTCCAAGGCTATTTGTCCAACCCGCTCGGCCCATGCGCGCCGATGTCCCCCCCGTGGACGGTGATCAACCTGCATCCCGCGGGGGCGACCAACTCGCTTGGCATTAACGTGGACGGCGGGCAGCAGGTTGGCCGCGCCACCCTGGGCGGTGTCAATCGCGCCAGTCTGTGGAGCGGCACGGCGGGCTCGTGGGTGGACCTCCACCCCGGCGGGGCGACTTCGTCGCTGGCTTGGGGCGTGGCCGGCGGCCAGCAGGTGGGCTCGGCCAGCGTGGGCGGCGTCAATCGTGCCAGTCTGTGGAGCGGCACGGCCGCCTCGTGGGTGAACCTGACTCCCGCCGGGGCAACTGAGTCAGGGGCCTACGGTGTCTCCGGCGGCCAGCAGGTGGGCTACGCCATTGTGGCCGGCGTGTGGCGCGCCAGTCTGTGGAGCGGCACGGCCGCCTCGTGGGTGAACTTGGCCCCCGCCGGGGCGACTCATTCAGAGGCCTTCGGCGTGGGCGGCGGCGTGCAGGTGGGCTACGTCCAGAGAAGTACCACAGGGGGGTTCGCGTGTATGTGGAGCGGCACGGCCGCATCGTACGTGAACCTCCACCCCGCCGGGGCGGCTCAGTCGTTTGCCTACGGCGTGGACGGCAACATGCAGGTGGGCTTTGTCGGCGCGGGCTCGCAGGGCACGCAGCTTCGCGCCAGCCTGTGGAGCGGCACGGCCGCCTCGTGGGTAGACCTCCACCCCGCCCAAGCGACTCATTCGCTTGCCTCAGGCGGTGCCGACGGCCAGCAGGTGGGCATGGCCCAGGTGGGCGGCACTTGGCGCGCCAGTCTGTGGAGCGGCACGGCCGCCTCGTGGGTGGACCTGCACTCGTTCCTGCCCCCGGGCTTCTCTTCGTCGACGGCCCGCCGCATCTGGACCAACGGCACGACCACAATAATCTGCGGAGAGGGGGACAACACCGCGACTGGGCGCACCGAAGCCCTGCTCTGGACGCGGCAAGTGTGTAGTGTGGCGAGCATCGCGTCCCAGCCCCCGGGTGTCGCCACCTGCCCCACCGGCACCGCCGCGTTCTGCGTCACCGCTGCCGGCACCGGCCCCTTCACCTACCAATGGCAATGGGAGCCCACCGGTCCGGGGACAGGGTGGGTCAACCTGGCCGCGGGGAACAACGCCGCGGCGGGAGGCGTGCTGGTTGTGAACGCGGCCAACGTCGGTGCCGCCACACTGCAAGTAAGCCCGCTCGCCGGTTACACCAACTTCGCCCCCCGCGCCTTCCGCTGCGTCGTGACCAACGCCTGTGGCAGCGCCACCAGTGAGGCCGCGACACTCACGGTCTGCCCGCTGGACTACAACTGCGACAGCATTCCGAACCCAGACGACCTGGGCGACTTCATCACCGACTACTACACACCGGGGCACATCCCCGGCCCCGGCGGCTACGCCGTGCCGTGTGCTGAGAATGCCCCGCCCTACGACGCGGGATACAAGGCCGCCTACACACCCGATCAGAGTGGCCAGTGCACCCCGCCCTTCCCCGACAACCTCGGCGACTACATCACCGACTACTTCGCTGGCGTTTGCTCGTAAGCCGCTCGCGGCTTGCCCGTCCTACGCCGCATTCTCCAAGTCTCCCCGCATCCCCGCCACGCCATCGCGCGTCACGAAGAACAGGTCATTGGTGATCGGGTACGGCAGCCGGCGATAGTCCTCGTTCACGCGGCCCGTGAGCCGCGCCACAAAGGGCGCGGGCTTGGGCGAGAGGGCCACGAACATGTCGCGTGCGGGTGTGGCCACGAAAAAGTCGCCGCCCAGGCGGGGAGCCAGCCGCTTGTACAAACCGCCGAGCAGCAGCCGCGCGGCGTCGTAGCCGTCCTGCTCCGCCAGAATCACCGCCTTGCCGCCTTCCTTGCTCGTCACCACCTGCAGTTGCAGGTTGCCGCTGGTGCGCTCCAGGTTCTCGCGGGCGATCTCGTCGAGTTCATCCGCGCACACGTTCCACTTCACCATCTGCTCGGTCGTCACGCTCACGGTCATCTGCGGCATGTCGATCACGAAGACGATTGCCGTGTCGTTCACGAAGGGCACGTGCGCCACCTGCTCGCGGCACAGGTGCGAAAAGATCGTCTCCGGCTGGATGCGCGGCATGATCCGCTCGCGCAGCAGGTCGAACGACATGCCCGTGAGCGCCGTCGCCTCACCCGAGAAGAGTTGGTCCAGGTAGTGCTCCACGATCTCGACGCCGCGGTCGGGGTCGTGGTTCACCAGGCGGAAGAGGTTCTCAAGGTCGAGCCGGCGTCCGTTCACGATGAGTTCGCGCGGGCCGGTGAGTTCGATCACGTAGTCTGGCTGCAACTGCTTGAGCAGCGTGGCGACCTGCTCGGCGAACGCTTCCGGCTCTTTGGGCATGCTGGCCATGGAAACAGCCTCCGTCCGACCGACACGCGGCGGGCTGCACACGCTTGAAGCGTTCGCTCGATGGACCCCCCACGAGCGTGCGAGCCGCGGCGGAAGAACCCCGCCGCGCTTCCTCAATCGTCCAGTCGATACGCGGCGTGGATGCGGGTGTTCCGCAGAATCGATTACCGGCCAGCGCATCCGGCAAACTCTCTGTGATGCACACGCTTTCATTCGCGAAGTGGCCGCGCGTGACGTCGCGACGAGCAGGCTTTGCGCGTTTGCGGACGTGGAGTCGGGAGAGTTGACGAGTTGATGGGTTGACGAGTTGATGAGGGCCGCGGCCCTCGGCCCTGAGCCCTTCGCTGCGTCCAAAAAGAAAACGAGGGCTGTGTGACCAGCCCACTTGGTCACGCAGGCCCTCGTTCCTTGGACACCAACGCGGTGCCCATAGACGCAAGCGGCGGCCAGGCTTTCGCCCCCCAACGGCCGCCGTGTTGTTCGAGCGACTCTGCGAGCGTGTGTCGCTTCCAGAGCCGCCTTTCCTGCCCCACCCCCACGGGCGCAAACGAGTCCGAACCGGAGAGTTCCCTGGATCACCCAACCCTTTGGCGTTTCACGGTTCTCGCAGGGGTTTCCTACCCTGCTGAGGCGATCCGCCCGTCTCGTGGAGCACCTGATCTCTCAAACCAACCAGCGAGACGCACCCTGCCCTGAGGCTTCACTGGCTGCGTATGTCCGCAGCCACCCTGTCTATGGCAACCCCCGTGCCAGCACCGAGAACCGCCTGGTACCACCCGGATGCCCACTCGGCGACTTCCAATCTCAACAAATAGTGAGATTTAGCAATTGTATTTGTAGCATATGGCCATTTGAGCGCATATTGTGGTATGTGATAGAGATATAGGAATCTCGCCCTAAGTTTTGCCATCCGGGGCCACGCCGGTCAATTCTCTCGGTCGGAGCCACCACCTTGCTGTCCGTTCTGGCATCCCTGGGCTGTGGAATCGTGCTGTGCGACACGGGGTGGCGGTCGGCATGGGCGAACCCGCTGGCGTGTGATCTGCTCGGCGCGTCGGAGGATGCGCTGCGGGGCGAGCCTTTGTCTGCGCGCCTTCTGGGCATAGACGTGCTGCCCGCGGAATCGGCCGCGCTCGGCGCGGGCGTTGGGAATGGTGGTGAGGGGGGTGCGGGGGGAGCGGTGCTGCGCGGCGTCCCCGTCTCCCGCAGCGACCGCGGCCTCAGCGTCGATGTCGTCGTTGGCACCGTTGGCAATCAGGTTGGCGACGAACTCGCCCGACTACTGGCTGCGAACCAGCCGGCCCGCGTGAGCACCGATGCGCCCTCGCCTTCGGTAGGCCCGATACGTCGGTGCTTGACGCTGATCGACGCGTCGATGCGCGTGGGTGCCGAGGCGGAGGCCGCGCGTTTGCGTGCCGCCTTGGCCGATTCCGAACGTGCGCGGGCCAAGGTCGCCGCGCTGGAGGAAGAACGCTCGGCTGATGAGACGGCCGGCTACGAGATGGTGGGCACATCGCCGGGGCTGGAGCGGGTTCGTGCGCAGGTGGCCCGCGTGGCACCCACCGATACCACGGTGCTCATCCACGGTGAGACGGGCTCGGGCAAGGAACTGGTGGCCCGGTCGGTGCACGCGCACAGCAAGCGCAAGGGCCGGGCGTTCATCGCGGTAAACTGTGCCGCGCTGCCGGAGAGTTTGATCGAGTCGGAACTCTTCGGGCACGAGAAGGGTGCGTTCACCGGGGCGGACAAGCGCCGGCTGGGCAAGTTTGAACTGGCCGACGGCGGCACGCTGTTTCTGGACGAGGTGGCCGAGATGCCCCTGCCCGCTCAGGCCAAACTGCTGCGCGTGATCCAGGAGGGGTCGCTGGAGCGGGTGGGCGGTGTGGAGACCGTGCGCGTGAACGTGCGGCTGCTGGCCGCGACGCACCGCGACCTGGCGCGGCAGGTGGAGCGCGGCCGCTTCCGCGAAGACCTGTTCTATCGCCTCAATGTGTTCCGGATCGACGTGCCTCCGCTGCGCGACCGCAAGGAAGACCTGCGCACGCTCGCCGAGCACCTGCACGAGCGCGTGGCCAAGCGCATGGCACGCCTGCCCCTGCCGATGAGCGACACCTCGTTGCGGCGCATCATGGCTTACCCGTGGCCGGGCAACGTGCGCGAGTTGGCCAACGCGGTGGAGCGCGCCACGCTGCTCGCCGACGGTCCGCAACTGGAGATCGAACTGCCCGAGAGCCCGCTGATCGATCTGCCCGGGCGCGGCGGCGGGAGTGGGGGAGTCGGCTCGGCCGCGGGCGGCGGAGGCGTGGGCGCTGGTGGCACTCGTGGCGGCGCGGCGGCCGCGACGCGCGACATCCTGCTGGACCTTTCGCTTGAACAACTCCAGCGCCTTCAGATCACGCACGCGCTGGAGTCGTGCGGCTATCGTGTCTTCGGCCCCGGCGGCGCGGCCGAACGCCTCGACATCAACCCCAACACGCTGCTGGCACGCATGGACAAGTACGGCATCCCGAGGCCGCGATTGATGAAACGGTCGAGACGGGGTGGGTGACGCGGTCGTACCACGATTTCAACCGCTTCTCGTCAGCCATCTCAACTCCGGCACGCGCAGCAGGAGCGCGCCAACCGTGAACCCGGCAACACCCGCCGATGTGGCGGCGGCGAGCCGAACCGCACGCTGCCACCAGGTTTGCGGCTCGGGCAACGCCCAGAGCACCAGCGCACACACGGCCACAAGCACGACCGTTGCGAGCAGAATGCGAAGGGCCCCTGCCCACGCGGCACGGTCCACCGGTGCGTGGCCGCGCCTGTGCAGCAGGGCCGCCAAGATCGTGCATTGCGCGATCGCGCAGATGCTCGTGCCCCACGCCAGACCGGCCTCACGCAGGAACCAGATCAGTGTGCAGTTGAGCGTGAGATTGACAAAGACCATGCCCACCGACACGCGCATCGGCGTGCGTGTGTCACCCAGCGCGTAGAACGCGCGCGTCAGCACATGATTCAGCGAGTACGCCCACACCGCGGGGGCATAGCCCAGCAGCACCAGCGTGGATCGGGCCACACCCTCCTGCGAGAAGCCGGTCTTGCCCGCGGCGTTCGTGCCCGCACCGAAGAGCACGGCCACCAGGTCGTGCCGCACCAGCACCAGGCCCACGCTGGCGGGAAGGCCGATGAAGAGCGAGAGGCGCATGCCGCGGCGGAGGGTTGAGCCAAAGGCCTCGGCATCGCCGGCGGCCCGGGCGAGGAGCGGGAAGACGGCCGTGGCGACGGCGATCCCGAACACACCGAGGGGGAACTGGTACAGCCGCTGCATGGCCGAGAGGATGACGGCTGACTTCTCATCCAGCGGGTAGGCGCGGCCCAAAAACTGCGGCCCGAACCAGAGCGGGTACATGGTGATGGCGGTGTCGATGAACGCCGAGAGTTGAAGCGTGCCCAGCCCGATGAGCACGGGCACAAAGCGGTTCAACATCACGCGGCCGCTCCCCAGCGCGGGGCGCACCTCGCGCGTCCAGCGCACGTGCGGGCGCAGGAGCACGGCGAACCACATGGCCTGCGTGAGGCCCGAGAGCACCGTGGCCGCGCCGATGATGTACGCGGGCCGCTCCTGCGCAACCTGGTTGGTGAGCAGGAAGTAGAGGCCGAAGGCGATGATAAAACCGTTAAGCACCAGCGGCCCCGTGGCCGACGCGGCGAACCGGCCGTGCACCTGGAGCATTCCCGCGAGGATCGCGACGATGCAGATGAAGGGCATGAAGGGCAGCATCACCATGATGAGGCGCAGCGAGAGCGCTCGCTCCGCGTCGTGCGGCAGGAGCACCAGCAGCCCGAGGAGCAGGAGTTCGACCACGACGGTCAGAACGCCCGTGGCCAGGCCCAGCGTGATCAGCGTGAGCGACGCGAGTCGGTGGGCCTGTTCGGGCTGGTCGCGCACGTGCCTGGTGT
Organism: Phycisphaerales bacterium; assembly: GCA_046156035.1. Lineage (GTDB taxonomy): Bacteria > Planctomycetota > Phycisphaerae > Phycisphaerales > UBA1924 > JAEUIX01. The sequence continues at coordinate 173,392 of JBJXEW010000056.1, forward strand.
ACTCGGGAATGAACGCGGCGGAGAGCGCCCCCTCGCCAAAGAGGCGGCGGAAAAGGTTGGGGATCGCAAAGGCCGCGGCAAAGGCGGAGCCGATGGCCGTATCCCCGAAGATCCGTGCCACGATCACCTCGCGCACCAGACCGCCGACACGCGAGAGAAGCGTGACCGAGAAGACGGCCCGCACAGCCCGGCTCAGGGATGTGTGGTGATCGGTTAAGGGCTGGGGTTGGTTCGGCGCGGCCACGTGGGCCAATCATCGGCCTATCGAATGAACACGGCCCAGTTCAGGATCAGCACTGGCAGGAGAAAGACGCACGCCAGGCCCAGGTAGCCGAAGAAGCTCGGCATCGTCACGCCGCGGGATTCGGCGATGGCCTTGACCATGAAGTTCGGCCCGTTGCCGATGTAGGTCATTGCGCCGAAGAAGACCGCTGCGAGCGAGATGGATTCCAGCAGCAGCACGCCGTCAACCTGCGTGGGCGGGCCCGCCCCTCCCGGCGGCGTGATGGTGTGCGCGCCGGAGATGAGGAGTTGGATCGCCTCCGGCGAAACCTCGCGCCCCAGCGTGCCCAGCGCCACCTGCAGGACCGACAGGTACGTTGGTGCGTTGTCCAGTACCGCGGAGAGGACCCCGGTGGCGAAGTGGTACTGGGTGGGGTTCACCAGACCGATGTTCGCCCCGTTGGCCTGCAAGTAGGCTAGGGCGGGGGCCATGGTGGCAAAGATGCCGGCGAACAGCAGCGACACCTCCTTGAACGGCTCGAAGGAGAAGTTGTTGGCGTGCCGGATCGAGGCGGGCGACAGGAAGAACGCCGCCGCGGCGACGATGGTCTGAAAGATCGGCCCCACGGGCGTGGGCGTCTGGATACCGCGCGCTCGCAGAACGGGGTCGATGAACACACCGCCCACCATGAGCGCCATGGCGATCAGCCCCACCGTGCCGTAGAGGCGAAATCGCAGCGGCTCGGTGTGGTGGCTCGTGCCCTTGCCGATGCGTGCGTCGATCACAAAGAACATCGTCAGCAGCACGCCCACCGCCAGCAGCCACATCGGCCACAGGTGCGCAAGCGTCCAGAAGAACGGCACCCCCGAGAGGTAGCCCAGGTACAGCGGCGGGTCGCCGATGGGCGTGAGGCACCCGCCGCAGTTGGAGACGATGAAGATGAAGAACACGATGTGGATGGGCCGGAGGCGGCCGTGGTTGAGGCGCATGAACGGGTGGATGAGCACCACCGAAGCGCCGGTGGTGCCGATCACGTTCGCCAGCACCGCTCCCAGCGCCAGGAGCAGCGTGTTCACCACCGGCCGCCCCCTGCCCGTCGCCTCCACCAGAATGCCACCCGAGACGATGTACAGGCCCCCCACGAGCGCGATGAAGGCGAAGTACTCCTCGAAGATGTGCACGACCTTGCCCCGACCGGGGCCGCCGAAGGCCACGAGGTAGTACGAGACCACAAGCCCGCCGAGCATCAGCGACATGTTCGGGTAGTGGCGGTGCCAGAGCGCGGTGGCCGCGAGCGGCATGATCGCCATGCACCCGAGCAGCACCACGAATGGAATGGACAACGCTGCCGGCAACACGGGCGTGCCCGCGCTTCCGATCGTGCCCGGCCAGACCAGCGCCATGCCCGCACCGATTGCGCCGCCGATGAGGGCCGAAGCCACCCACGCACGCGGCCCAAGAAACCCGGTCTGTGCGTCGCCTGCGTCCATGCGGCCTCCAGCATACAGCGCGGCTCAGTCGGAGATCGGCGACCCCGGCCGATTCTCAAACTGCGCACGCATCTCCGCGTGCAGGTTGGCCAGGCTCATGCGCGGCCAGCCCTCGCGCACGCGCGCCGCCCCAAGGCGGTACAGGTGGGCCCACTGTCGGAACAGGATGCCGTACGCCCACACCAGCCCGCGAGAGGGGTCATACAGGTTCGTGGCCTCGCTGCTGGTGCCGTTGAGTTCGACGATCGCGAAGCCCTGCCCCTGCCGCAGCAACTCGTCGCTGTCGTAGCGCAGGTCGAAGCGGCCGAAGTCCAGCGGGCTTGCGTGCCCTGAGCGCTGGCCGTCGCCATCTGGCCCGTGAAACCCGCCGGCGATCTCGTCGATGACGGCCTCGAGCGCGGGCGTGACCAGGTCGCTGCCGTCGGAGAAGACGGTTCCTTGGCAGTGGTTGCCCGCCTCGGCGAGCCTCAAGCGCTCTCCTTCGCCAAGGACGCGCGTCAGTTGATCGGCCCATCGCGAGAAGAAGACCGTGGACTGGCAGCGCAGCCGGTCATCCTTCAGAACGAGTTCGCGCAGCGTACTCCGGCCGTCGCCTTCGATCACCGGGAAGGTCTTGCGCGTGATGGCGAAGATGAAGCCGGAGGCCGCGCTCGCGTTTCCCCTCCCTCTGGGAGGGGAAAGGGGAGGGCGATCCGCACTCGCCCCGTCCGCCGCTCCCAGTGAGGAAGGAAGCGGGCTGCGCACCCACAGAATGCCGCACTCGTGCGGCCCCGCATGATACTTCTGGAGCAGCACGGCCCGCGTGTTGGCCTGGAAGTACGGGAGCAGGTGTTCGGCGCGCTGCGCCAGCCGAACCGCAAAGCCGCGCTGCCCGGCATCGGGCTTGAGAATGACGGGGTACCCGCCCAACTCCGCGTCGCCCTCGATCAGCCGCGCCGCGTGCGCGGCCCGCGCCTCAGCCGCCGCGCCCGCCGGGATCAGCCTGTGCGCGAGCACACTGCTCCGCCCCGCCGCCGAAGCCCGCAGGCCCTCCAAAATCGACGCCTTGCTCTCGTTCACCCACCCTCCGCCCTTCTCGATGCCTGGGTTCGCGGCCAGAAACGCGAGGACCGAGCGATGCCGGATCGAGAGCAGGCCGCACCACGGAATGAGCGGCAGGTAGAACAGCCACGCCGGCCAGAACTCGTGGTGCCGCCAGCGGCGAACCGCGGTGGACAGGCGTTGTGCCAGGGGTTGAGGCATGGTGCGGTGCACGGTAGGGGGTGGCGGCGCGACACGACCCGGCCGAGGAGGTGGCCGGGTCGTGCATAGGTGAGAAAGTCTGGTTGGGCGGCACGTGCCGGTCAGCCGCGGAACGAGAGGAACTGCGTCACCCCGTTGCGACGGACGGTGAGCAGGATGCCCCGGCGCGTGTCGGCATCCTTGATGACATCGTTGAACGTCGCCGTGTCGGCCACGGGCGAGCGGTTCACCTGAATGATGATGTCTCCGGGGCGCAGGCCCAGTTGGGCACCGTTGCCGTCGGGTTCCACGTTGGTGATCACCACGCCCTGCTTGGCGCGGCGGTCGCCGAGTTTCTCGGCGATATCGGGGGTCAGCGTCTGGACGGTGAGGCCGAGTTTCTCATCCGTGACCGTGTCGGCGGTGGGCTCGGGGTCGGCGTTGTCGCCAGCGGCGATCTGGTCCGGCCGCTTGCCGAGCGTGGCCTCGACCGTTTGCAGCGAGCCGTCGCGGAAGAGTTCGAGGTTCACCTTCTTGCCCGGCCCGATGGCGGCGATGGTGTTGCGCAGGTTGTCGGCGCTGGTGGGGGGCTTGCCGTTGATCTTGGTGATGATGTCACCGGCCTTCACGCCGGCCTCGGCCGCGGGGGTTTCGGCGGTCACATCGCTCACGAGCACGCCCGCGCCGCCGGTGTAGTTGAAACTCTTGGAGAGGTCGTCGCTGAGGTCTTGGGGCTGGATACCCAGGAAGCCGCGCTCGACCTTGCCGGAACTGATGAGTTGGTCCATCACGTTCTTGGCCATGTTGGAGGGGATGGCGAAGCCGATGCCGATGCTGCCGCCGGTGCGGGTGAGAATGGCGGAATTGATGCCCACGATCTCGCCACGCAGGTTGAGGAGCGGCCCGCCGGAGTTGCCGGGGTTGATGGCGGCATCGGTCTGGATAAAGTCCTGGAAGGTGACGTCGTTCATGCTGCCGCCGCGCTGCGAGCGACCCTTGGCCGAAACGATGCCGGCCGTCACCGTCTGGTGGAGGTCGAAGGGGTTGCCGATGGCCACGACCCACTCGCCCACCCTGAGGGCATCAGAATCGCCAATCTGCGCGAAGGGGAAGGAATCACCCTCGATCTTCAGCACGGCGATATCGGTCTGCGGGTCCGTGCCGACCACCTTCGCCGTGTACTTCTGGCTCCCCTCGGTGGCCACCGTCACCAACCGGGCACCCTCCACCACGTGGTTGTTCGTGATGACGTAACCGTCGGCGGTCACAAGAACGCCGGAACCGAAACTCGTGGAGCGAGGGGTCTGGCGCGCGCCTCCCTGTCCGCCCTGACCCCCTTCGCCGAAGAAGCGCCGGAACATCTCGTCAAAGTTGGGATCGTTGAACGGGCTGCGCTGCGGCTGGCGCGGCTGGCCGCCGCGGGGCCCCGTGGTGACGGCCTCACCACCCTTGTTCGCCGTGATGTGCACGACCGTGGGAGAGACGGTCTTGGCCACGTGCTCGAAGGCGGTGGAAAGGTCCATCGCGCGGGCGATGGCGTCCTGCGTCGCCTTGTCATCGGCCAGCGCGGGGTTCACGAACATGGGTGCGCTCAGGGTGAGCCCCAGCACACCGGCCTTGATCGCGTTGCGTGTGGGTCTGCCTGCGGATCGATCGCTCATGGTTGGTCCTCGTCAATCGGATGCGGATTCGATGCGTACTACGCGGTCGAGTCGCCTGATGTTCAACACCGCCGGCGGGCCTGCGGCACCGTCTCTGCCCGGTTGGCGCAGGGCATCACGCGGCCCCATTCTCAGGCCCCACCTCAGAGATGCGCTCAGGGCTCACATCCGGCAGGTGCTGCACTTCAAAGTTCAGCAGCCCGTTCTCCAGCGACCACAGGGCGGTCGCCGGCGCCACCTGCCGCGGCAGTTTGATCACCCGCTCAAAGTCGCCGTCGAGCAGTTCATCCCGCAGTATCTCGCCCGCGGCGGGCGGGAAGGCTCGCTTGCCGCGCAGGATCACGCGGTCGCTCATGACGCTGACGTCAAGGTCCTCGCGGGCGATGCCCGGCAGTGCCGCGATGATCACGAAGGAATCGGCCGTCTCAACGGCCCGGAGGCGAGGAAACCCAGCCTTTTCCGCGACGGTGGGCGCGGTGAGTTCTCGGAACATGACCTCGGCCTGCGGGGAAATCTCACCGAGTGAATAAACCTGGATGGAGAGTGCCTGCCTCATGCTGTTCGCCCCTTTCCCTGCTCTTCGCCGCCGCCAGCCCGCAAGATGCTGCGTGCCAACGTCGGCGAAGGGCAGGCTTGAAGCACAACCTTCGTGCCACGCCCCGAAGTGGCTCACGGGCACGCCAGAGGGTGATTGGGCGAAGCCGGGCTTGGGTGTCGGTGTCGGGTCGGCAGTGGGGGGGGCCGGGGTGCCAGTCTGGCACCCCTCAGCAGCCACGGGGGACTTGAGGCGGTGCCCGCATGTCGGCAGCGTGGCACGCCGCTTGATCCCCGTATCTGGTGTGTTGGTCCGCGCCCACCGACCCAAACGCATCCCCTATCGTACAAGCGCACAACCGCGGAGCGGGTTTTCCCAACCGGTTGCGGGCACTGCGGGCCGAACAAGGAGCAGCGATGGTCTTCGATCCCCTTTATTTCATCCTCGTGGGCCCGGCCATGATCCTGGGCATCTGGGCGCAGTGGCGTGTGAAGAGCGCGTTCCATCGCGGGGCCGAGATCACTGCGCGCAGCAACATCACCGGTGCCGAGACGGCGCAGATGATCCTTGACGCGCACGGCTACAAGGACGTGCGACTGGAGATGGCCGAGGGTGTGCTCAGCGACCACTACGACCCGCGAGCGAAGGTGGTGCGCCTCTCGCACGATGTGTACCACGGCCACTCCCTCTCCGCGCTGGGCATCGCCGCGCACGAGGTGGGGCACGTGATCCAGGACAAAACCCGCTACGCGCCGCTGGCCATCCGCAACGGAATCGTGCCGCTGGCGAGCATCGGCGGCAACTTCTCCATGCTGGTCTTCATCATCGGCCTGTCGCTCTCGGCCGCGGGCATGGTCTTTGGTCAGTGGATGGTGATGGGGGCGATCGCGCTCTTCACGCTGTTCGTGGCCTTCCAACTCATCAACCTGCCGGTGGAGTTCGACGCGAGCAACCGCGCCAAGAAGTGGCTGGCCACCAGCGGGCTGGTGAGCGCCGATGAGGCGCCGGTGGTGCGCAGCGTGCTCAACGCCGCCGCGTGGACGTACGTGGCCGCGACGCTGAGCGCGGTGCTGACGCTGGTGTACCTGCTGATCCGGGCGAACCAGAGCCGAGATTGAGCCGGCCTGCGTGCTGCCGGGACAAGGAACGCGCGCCGCGGCCAAGGCATCGCGGCCGCCCGCGCCCTCCCGCCGGTGGTCTCGATGGCCGAATGGCAGGATGCCGCGGAGGCGTTCACACCGCCAGGCGCCGCGCCCACACGAACACCAGCACGCACAGGGCCAGCAGCACGGCGCCGTTCAACTGATGGAGGGTTGTCAGCAGCACGTCGGCCCAGTGCGGGGGCTGCTGCTTGCCATACACCAGGACGGCCCACAGCGCGGCGACACCGAGCAGCAGTTGCAAACCGATGCCGTGCAGCAGGCCGCCCGCCAGCCGTGCGAGGAGTGCCGCGGCTGGTTCGGCCGCGGGTGGGCTGGAGCGCAGGCGCTTGCCACGCGCGGCCACGACGATCGCGAGCGTGGTGACCACCAGCGCGAAGACAATGTGCGAGATGACGGAGTGCCAGCCGCGATCCGGCGGTGGAAAGTGGCGCGTGGCGGCCCCGAAGCCGAGTTGCACGATGGTGCAGACAAGCAGCGCGGTGGAGATGCCGCGCAGGCGCACCGGCGACGCGCCCGGTGCGACCGGCGCTGCGGCCTTGAACGAGGTGGAGAGGGTGGCGGACAGGGCGCAGGTTGCTGCGAAGATGAGTTGCGCGAAGATGCCGTGAACCATGGCCAGCAGCGTGCTGTTGCCCGTCACGCGGATGCCGCCGATGAGGCCTTGCAGGCACACAGAGAGGAAGACGGCGGTGGCGAGGAAGCGCACCCAGCCGCGCCGGTCGGCAAGCCACACATACAGCGTGAGTACCAGGACGGTGAGGCCAACCAACGACCCGAAAAGACGGTGGGCGTGCTCGTAGTAGATGCCGCCGGTCATGGCCTTGAGCGGGTAGAGGAACATGTTGGCCGAGAAACTCGTGGGCCAATCCGGCACGGCCATGCCCGACTGCGTGCTGGTGACGAGCGCGCCGATGAAGAGCAGCGGAAGGATGCCGACCGCGGCGACGACGCTCATCCGGAAGAGCCACGGAGACGCGTGCGAAGGCCTGACCACCGACCGACGAGCGTGCAGGCCGCTGCCGATCCAACCGCCCATCCCGCCGATGGCGATCCCCACGGCGAGCGATCCGAGGGCGAACGCGGCCCCGTTCTCACGCAGGCCCTGCAAGCCCGGCGCGGCTTTGTCCGAGATGAGCGAGCCCACCACCAGCAGGTTGGCCAGCCCGCAGACCAAGCCCGCGACCAGTCCGGTCAGCACGCGCCCGTCCGATCGCACGCCGAGGGTGATACACACGCCTTGCAGCACCAGCAGACCCACGCCCACTGCGGCTGGGGGCAGGCTCATGCCCGGCAGGTGCGTCAGGAACGCGGCGGCCCACATGGCCACCGTGGTGCCCAGCCCGATGCTGACCGCCGGTCCCAAGGTGGACTCCGGGTGACCTGGCAGGGATGCTGTTGGGGTGGAGGTCATGGGGTCGTCCGTGCGAGGTTCCAGGCCTCCGGTGGTTCCCGATGTTGCCAAGTGCTTACTAGCCGGACTACTCTAGGGCGGGACAAATTGCGGCCTGACAGGAACTGTCCAGCCGAATGAGGACGTTTGCGGGTTTGGCGACCTTCGTGGTAGGTTGGCATTTGGAGCGCGATCCGGCTTGGGGCTGGGCGGGCTTGTTGGAGGCGGCGGGGGTGGTGGACGTGTTTCGCGGCCGCGGCCTCGCGACGCGTGAGAGACCAAGGAGCGGCGGACGTGTCAACGTTCTTCCCCAAGTGGACCAACGCCCTGCCCACCATGGTGGCCGGGGGCGGCGCGGGCGCGGCGGCGCTGGTCATCGGCGGCGTGTGGTACTACTTCACGCCCAAGTACTTTGATGTCGGCTACATGCCCACCCAGCCGGGCGGCGGCTTCAACCACCAGATCCATGCCGGGACGTTGGGCATGGACTGCCGGTACTGCCACACCCACATCGAGGAATCGCCCGAGGCCAACATCCCCAACGTGTCGACGTGCTACGGGTGCCATGCCGAGAGCAAGTTGAAGGCGTACGCCGACTCCAAGTTGCACCAGGAAAAGACCGCGTTCATCCGCGAAGCGTGGAAGGACGACAAGCCCGTGGAGTGGCGGCGTATCCACAAAGTGCCCGACTACGTGCGCAACTTCCCGCACAACGCTCACCTCAACGCCGGCCTCTCCTGCTACTCATGCCACGGCAACATCGCCCGCATGCCCGTGGTGTGGCAGCACGAACCGCTCAGCATGAGTTGGTGCCTGGAGTGCCACCGCGAGCCCGAGAAGAGCCTGGTGCCCAAGGACAAGGTGACGAGCCTGTTCTGGGTCGAGAACCAGTTGGCCCCTTCCAACGCCGCGGCTCAACTCTCCGAAGGTAAGAAACTCTACGAGCAACGCCGACTCGCCGCCCCCGAGAACTGCGGAGCGTGCCACTACTAGCGGAGAGCCGCGAGCGGACAGCCGGAACCGAATCTGACCCTCCAGTCCCCAGTGCCTAGTGCCTTCTATGAACACCATCGATCAATGCCCGTCGAGCATCAAGGAAGGCACGCCCCTGCACACCGCCCGGGCCTCGGGCAGCGCCGTGGGTGTGGGCACGGGCCAGCGCTACTGGCGCGGCCTGGACGACCTCGCCGACACCGGCGACTTCCGTGATTTTCTGGAGAAGGAGTTTCCCGCCAGCGCGGCTGAGTTGCTCGACGGTTCACGCCGCACGTTCCTCAAACTCATGGGCGCGGGCCTCGCTCTCGCCGGTGCGGCCACCGTTCCCGGCTGCCGCCGGCCCGATCACAAGATCATGCCCTATTCGCGCAGCGTGCCCGAGGAGGTTGTGCCCGGCAAGGCCCTGTTTTACGCCACGAGCATCCCTCTGCCCGGCATGGGTGCCGAGGGCCTGCTGGTCGAGACGCACGAGAACCGCCCCACGAAGACCGAGGGCAACCCGCTCCACCCCGCCAATCAGGGCAAGAGCAGCGTGTGGTCGCAGTCGTGCGTGCTCGATCTGTACGACCCCGACCGCTGCAAGTTCCCTGAGTTCGTGCGCAAGGGCGAGGCTGTTGAAGCCACCTGGGACGACTTCGCGGCGTGGAGCAAGCAGCACTTCGCGTCGTTCGATGCCGACAAGGGCGCGGGCCTGGCCATCATTTACGACAAGTGCTCAGGGCCCACGCGCGAGGCCCAGATCGCTCGCCTGAAGGCCAAGTGGCCGAGGGCGACCTTTGCCGCGTGGAACGCGCTCGAGAATCACGCGGCCGTGCTGGGCACCACCATGTGCTTCGGGGAGCCGATGCGCGAGGTGCTCGATCTGGCGGGTGCAAAGACCATTGTGAGTTTCGAGCGTGACTTCCTGCAACTCGAGCCCGGCGCACTCGCCAACGCACGCGGCTGGGCGGCCTCGCGGCGTGTGAACACCACCAAGGACGGCATGAGCCGCGTGTACGCGGTCGAGTCGTGTTACTCGCTGGTTGGTGCCGCGGCAGACCACCGGCTGTGCCTGGCACCCGGGCAGATTCCCGCGGCCATTGTCGCCCTGGCGACGCGCCTGCTCAAGGGCGTAGGCATCGACAACGCGAAGAGCGGGCTGGCCGAGGCTCTGCTGCCGCCCCGCGCGGAGATCGCGGGCATCGATGCGAAGTTTATGGACGCACTGGCCACGGAACTCGTGGCCCCGGCCAACCGCGGCAAGAGCGTGATTGTGTGCGGGCAATCGCTCCCCCCGGTCATGCACGCGCTCGTCGCCGCGATGAACATGATGCTCGGCAACGTGGGCGTGGGCGTGAAGTTCGCCCCCGCGGCGGGCGATGAGGCCACCAGCCCGGTGGAGCAGTTGGCGCTGGTGGCCAAGCGGCTGGACGCGGGGGAGATCAACACCGTGCTGGCGCTGAACACCAACCCGGTCTTCAACGCACCGGCGGACATGGACTTCGGCAAGAAGTTTTCCAAGGCCGAGCATCGCGTGGCCCTGTGCGAGTGCCCCGACGAGACCAGCGCCTTGTGCACCTGGCGGCTCCCCGCGTCCCACGTGCTGGAGCGCTGGGGCGACACGCGGGCTCTCGACGGCACCATCTCGCCCACGCAGCCGATGATCGCGCCGCTGTACGACGGCAAGAGCGACATCGAGGTGCTGGCGATCGTGGCCGGTGAGGCCCGGACCGCCGGTTACGAGATCGTCCGCGCGGCGTGGAAGGAGAACCAGGCCAAGTGGTTCCCGCGGGGCGGGGCAGACTTTGAGCGCCTCTGGCGCAGGGCATTGCACGATGGCCTGGCCGCGGGGACCGCCACCGTGGCCCTGCCCAAGCGCGCGGATTGGGAGAACGTCGGCACGGCCCTTGCGGGGTTCGCGGCGGGGCGTGCCGCGAGCGAGTCGAGCCTCGATGTGGTCTTTGCTGCCACCAACCATCACGACGGGCGCTACGCCAACAACTCGTGGATCTGCGAACTGCCCGATCCCGTGAGCCGGGTGGTGTGGGACAACCCGGCGTATCTCAGCCCGCACACGGCCGAGAAACTCGGCCTGCTGCAGACGGCCGCCACAGACAAGAAGCCCAAGGCCATGATGGCCGACCTGAAGGTGGGCTTGCGTTCCATGCGCATCGCCGTGTGGGCCGTGCCGGGCGTGGCAGAAAACACGGTGGTGCTGCCCCTGGGCTGGGGCCGCGAGGCCGTGGGCCTTGTCGGGCAGGGCTGCGGCTTCAACACCTTCGCCGTGCGCAGCAGCGACGGCATGTGGGCGGCCTCTGGTGCGACGCTGACGCGAGCCGCTGACGGAGAGAAATACCCGATCTCATGCACGCAGACGCACGGCAGCATGGAGGGGCGAGCCCTGGTGCGTGAGGTGGACCTGCCCGCGTGGCACAAGCACGGCGACGAGCCCACGCAGGTTTCCAAGGACGCGTACGGCCGGGAGAAGAGCCTCGTCTTCGCCGAGCGGCTCGAAGGTGGCGAACTCAGCCACATGCCCGCTCTCGTGGGTATGTACGCCAACCCCTTGAATGGCTCCGCAGCGGATGCCGACCCCAAGGCCTTGGCCGCTGATCCCTCGCACGCCGGCAAGCCCGCGCGGGCGCCCGCGTTCACGGAGAAGCCCCAGTGGGGCATGTCGATCGACCTGGCGACATGCACGGGCTGCAACGTCTGCACGGTGGCGTGCCAGTCGGAGAACAACATTCCGGTGGTGGGCAAGATCGAGGTGAACAAGGGCCGCGAGTTGCAGTGGATCCGCGTGGATCGTTACTTCAAGGGCGATGACGAGCACAGCACAAGCGGCGTGATGTACCAGCCGGTGGCGTGCGTGCACTGCGAGAACGCCCCGTGCGAGACGGTCTGCCCGGTGAACGCGACGGTGCACGGCTCCGAGGGCCACAACTTCATGACGTACAACCGCTGCATCGGCACGCGGTACTGCGCCAACAACTGCCCGTACAAGGTCCGGCGCTTCAACTTCTTCGACTACGGCGTGGCGAAGTACAACGGGGCCTACTTCGGGCAGGAGGCGCTTGAGGGCATTCTGCCGGAGGCTCTGGAGAGCCAGCCCAGGGCCGCCAGCAAGATCAACCCGAACCTCATCCCGCCGCGACTGCGCAAGCGGCTCGATGAGATCAGCAAGATGCAGAAGAACCCCAACGTCACCGTCCGCAGCCGCGGCGTGATGGAGAAGTGCAGTTACTGCATCCAGCGCACGAATGAGGCGAAGATCCAACTGAAACTCAAGGGCAAGCCCGACGGTTCGATGTGGCGGCCCGACGATGGCGTGCCCGACGGCTTCGTGCAGACGGCGTGCCAGCAGGCCTGCCCGACGGACGCGATCGTGTTCGGCGATATTCTCGACAAGGCCAGCCGCGTGAGCCAGGCCCGCGAGCACCAGCGGAGTTACCTCCTGCTGGGTTACCTGAACACCCGCCCGCGCACCACCTACATGGTGGGCATGAAGAACCCCAACCCGGGGCTGCGGGCGCCGGTGGAAGACCCGTTCGGCGACCACGGCGGCGACCACACCGGTGACGGCGGCGGTCACGGCGCGCTTCCGGCGGGGGACCCGCACAAAGTTGGCTACGTCAATCCGAGCAAGGCCGGGCGCGAGGGGTACCTGATGAGCCTGGCGGTTCTGGGAGACCACGCATGAGCACGATGCACCCCGACCAATTGGCCGCGGAGCGTCTGGCCGGCATGGCTTCTGCCCCGGAGCGCCCGCGTGCGTGGGATGCCGTCACCGGAGACGGTTCGCTGGTGGATGACCCCGCGGTGCGTGCGCCGCTGGTGCTGGGCGACAGGTCGTTCGGCTGGGTGACCGACACGGTCTGCGGCTACATCGAGAAGGGTCCGGGCCGCTGGTGGTTCCCGACGTTCATTATCCTCGCGCACATCGCCGGCCTGATGCCGCTGATGATCCTGTATCTGGTCATCACGGGCGTGGGCGTGTGGGGCCTGAACAACCACGTGGACTGGGCGTGGGACATCACCAACTTCGTGTTCTGGATCGGCATCGGCCACGCCGGCACGCTCATCTCCGCCATCCTCTGCCTCTTCAAGCAGAAGTGGCGGACCAGCATTAACCGCGCCGCCGAGGCCATGACGATTTTCGCCGTGATCTGCGCGGCCACGTTCCCCGGCATCCACGTCGGCCGCATCTGGTTTGCCTGGATGCTCTTCCCGATCCCGAACTCCAACGCCATCTGGCCCAACTTCAAGAGCCCGCTGCTGTGGGACGTCTTCGCGGTCAGCACCTACGGCATCGTGTCGCTGCTGTTCTGGTACATGGGCATGATCCCCGACTTCGCGACCCTACGTGATCGCGCGTGCAAGCGGCTCCTCACGGCCGCCAAGACGGGCGTGGAGGGCGCCACCCTGCCGCTGGTGGGCGTCCGCTCCGACAAGATCATGGCCCTGGTCTACGGTCTGCTCTCGCTGGGGTGGCGGTTCAGCACACGCCACTGGCTCAACTACGAGAAGGCCTACCTCATGCTGGCGGGCATCAGCACGCCGCTGGTGCTGAGCGTCCACTCGATCGTGTCTTTCGATTTCGCCACAAGCATCCTGCCCGGCTGGCACACGAGCATCTTCCCGCCCTACTTCGTGGCGGGGGCCATCTTCGGTGGTTTCGCGATGGTGCTGCTCCTGCTCATCCCCTCCCGCCACCTCTTCCCCGGCTTCAGCAGCCTGGTCACGGCCCGCCACCTTGAGAACATGGCCAAGATCATTCTGGTGACGGGCTGGATGGTGGGCTTCGCCTACGGCATGGAGTTCTTCATCGCCTGGTACTCGGGCAATCAGTACGAGTGGGATGTCTTCATCAACAACCGCGCAAGCCCTGCCAAGGCCCCGTACTGGTGGGCCTACTGGACGATGATCTCGTGCAACGTCCTGAGCCCGCAGATCTTCTGGATCAAGAAGTGCCGCCAGAGCGAGGCGTGGATCTTCCTCGTCGCGTTCCTGGTCACCATCGGCATGTGGTTCGAGCGCTTTGTGATCATTGTCACGAGCCTCCACCGCGCCTTCATCCCCGGTGAGTGGGGCATGTTCTATCCCACAGCGGTCGACATTCTCACGTTCGTGGGCTCGGTGGGCACGTTTCTCACGCTGTACATGCTCTTTGCCCGCTTCCTGCCGCAGTTTGCCATGAGCGAGATCAAGAACGTGCTGCCACAGGCCAATCCGCACGCTCCGCACACGCCCGGGGCGCACCACCCCGGCGGAGCGGGCCGTGCCGCGAACGCCCACCACTCGCCCGACGCGACGAGCGGCACAAGAGCGGGAGGCCAGCCGTGAAGAAGACGATCTACCGCACCGAGGACGGACGCGACATTTACGGCGTGATGGCCGAGTTTGACGGGCCCGCGTCAATCACGCACGCCGCGGAGAAGGTCCGTGACGCGGGCTACGACCATTGGGATGTCTACTCGCCGTTTCCGGTTCACGGGATGGACGAGGCCATGGGCCTCAAGCGGCCGATTCTGCCGCTGCTGGTGGGCGTGCTGGGCATCACCGGCGCGATCGTGGGCTTCGGCTTCCAGTACTGGGTGGCCACCGAGGGCTTCGCCACCATCGTGCAGGGCAAGCCCGCCGGTGCATGGCAGGCGTTCATCCCCGTGACGTTCGAGTTCGGCGTGATCTTCACCAGTTTCAGTGCGCTGCTGGGCATGCTCGCCTTCAACGGCCTGCCGCGCTGGCACCACCCGCTCCTGGCCAAGGAGCGCTTCTTGGGCGTAAGCGACGACAAGTTCATCATCGCCATCGAGGCGAAGGACCCCCGGTTTGATCCGTCATCCACACGCGACATGCTGGCGCAACTGGGCGCCACGGCCGTGGAGATCGTTGAGGAATGAGCAGGCCCCGGGGGCCCGGGCAATGAGGCATCGAGCACCGATCATGGTTGACATCAAGCACATCACGACCCGCCTGGCTGTCTGCGGCCTCGCTCTCGCGGCGGCCGGCACCCTGCCCGCCTGCCGCGGCGACCGCACCAACAACCCGCCCCGCCAGTTCTTCCCGGACATGGACGACTCGCCCAAGTTCCGCCCGCAGACCGGCACCGAGTTCTTTGTTGACGGGCGTGCGATGCGCCCCACCACCATCGGCGTGGTGCCCTTTGGGCGCAGCACGCACGCTGCCGACCCGGACCGTGCCAACTTCCTCAAGGACGACCCCGCGTTTTTCCTGGGCCGTGAGTCCGCCTCGCCGGATGCCGCGTTCCTGACCAACATCCCCGCGTCGGTCGTGGTGGACGAGGCGTTCATCCTTCGCGGGCAGGAACGGTTCAACATCTACTGCACGCCGTGCCACGGGTTTGACGGCAAGGGCAAGGGCATGGTGGGGAGCAAGTGGAGTTACCCGCTCCCCAGTTTCATGGACGTGATCTTCACCGATAAGGCCAAGGAGCCCAAGGCGAAGGACGGCTACGTCTTCCACACCATCCGCAACGGTCTGCCCAACGAGGGCAAGCCGGATGATCCGTGGAAGATGCCGCCTTACGCCCACGCGGTGAAAGAGCGCGATGCGTGGGCGATCGTGGCCTACATGCGGACCCTGCAGGCATCCAACGCCGGCGCGCTGAGCGACCTGACCGAGACTCAGCGTGAGCAGTTGATGAGAGCCAAGCCGGCACCCGCGGCGACTGGCACTGCGCCGCCCGCTGGCGGCACGCCCCCCCCCGCCGCGCCGGGTGCCGCGCCCGCAGGAGGCCCCAAGTGAGCCACGCCACAGCCGCACATTCTCACGAGGGCGACCACGCGGGCCACGGCCACGCTGGTCACGGCCCCAACCCCGCCGCGCTCACGCACGACAACACCCACGCGCCCGGCTTTGCCAAGGGCCTCTCGCTGCTGTGCCTGCTGGTGGGTCTCGTCGGCTGCGCCGGGGTTGTGGCGTACTGGTTCATGGGCGGTGAGGGCAGCCATCAGCACGCGATCGCGTCGTACCACGTGGGCGCGATCGTGGCCCTGGGTCTCACGCTCGGCTCGCTGGGCATCGTGCTCATCATGCACATGGTGGGGGCCGGGTGGGTCATCACCCTGCGCCGGCAGATGGAGAACGCGGCCGCGATGATCCCGGTTGCCGCGCTGCTGCTCCTGCCCAGCCTCGTGCTGGCGCCCACGCTGTGGCACTGGATGAGCGACGACCCGCAACTCAAGGGCGACGTGATCCTCCAGGGCAAGGTCGGGTACCTCAACCCGATGTTCTTCTACATCCGCATCGCGTTCTACTTCGCCGTGTGGGGCTTCCTAGCCGTGCGCCTGTCGAAACTCTCCACGCTTCAGGACCGGACCGGCGACAAGTGGCTCTCCGCCAAGGCCAAGTTCATGTCGTTCCCCGGCATGCTTCTCTTCGCCATGTGCACCGCGTTCGGCAGTTTCGATCTCATCATGAGCCTCGACCATCACTGGTTCAGCACCATGTTCGGGGTGTACTTCTTCGCCGGCAACATGGTCAGCGGCCTGGCCCTCGCGGCGGTCGTGCTCGGCCTCCTCCGCTCGTCGGGCAAACTCGGCGGCCTGGTGACCGCCGAGCACTTCCACGACCTGGGCAAACTGATGTTCGGCTTCACCGTGTTCTGGGCCTACATCGGCTTCAGCCAGTATTTCTTGTACTGGTACGCCAACATCCCGGAAGAGACGGCGTGGTTCGTTCTCCGCACGAGCAACGGGTGGGAGATTCTGGGCACGGCCCTGATCCTCGGCCGGTTCATCATCCCCTTCCTCATCCTGATCTTCCGCGACGTCAAGCGCTCCAGCGTGCTCCTGCCCGTCATGGGTGTCTGGATCATCGCGGGCCAGTGCCTGGATGTGTTCTGGATGATCCGCCCGGTCGTGCACGGGCACGGCGATGCGCACGCCGCGGGCATGGGCCTTTCGTGGGTTGATGTTGCCGGCCTGGTGGGTCCCCTGGGCATCTGGCTGGGGCTCCTGCTCCGGCGCGTGGCTTCGCTCCCGCTCATCCCGCTCAAAGACCCCAAACTGTTCGAGGCGATGAACCACAAGAACTACGTGTGATGCAAGGATGGCGGACGGGACGTCCGCCCCACCAAGGACTCAGGATTCAGGACCCATGACCCACGACAAGCACCAGCACACACCCGAACTGCGCGACGCGGCCGACCCGTGGCACACCCACACCACCGACGAGGCCCTGCCCCACGTGGCGCACTCCGAGCGCGTCAACGTGCCGGTGGTCGTGGCCTACGGCACCGCCTGCTTCATCGCCATTGTCGTCGTCTGTGTCGTCACCGTGGTCTACTTCAACTGGTACGTCACGAAGACCAAGATCGCCCGCGAAGAGCAGGTCGATAACGGCCCCACCACCAACAGCGTGCTTCAGGCCGAGTACCTCAACCACCGCAAGGGCGTGGAGGAGGTGGATTTCAAGCAGACGGGCTGGATCGACGGCGAAAAGAACATCGTGCGCATCCCGCTCGACGTGGCCATGAAGAAGGTTGTCGATCAGTACGCCCGGCGAGCCAAGTAGCCCGCCCCGGCCTCTCCATCACCGGTGTCCGTCCCTGGCATGAACCCGACCAGATCAGATCGCGCCCACCGTCGCCCGCGCCGCCTCGCCGCCGCGGCGTGCTGCACGTTCGCCATGCTGGTCTGCGCCGCCGCCGCCCCGGCCCAGCCGTCTGATGCCCCGGCGGCCACCGTCGATGAACTCCTCCGCGTGAACGACCCGCACCCGCCGGATGTCCAGAGGCCCGACGCGATCAAGAACATGGACGTGGTCGAGAAACTCGGCCAGCAGGTGCCGCTGGATCTGAAGTTCATCAACTCCGACGGCCGCGAGGTCGCGCTGGGCCGGTTCTTTGACGGCACCAGGCCCGTGCTGCTGGTGTTGGTCTACTACCGCTGCCCCATGCAGTGCTCCACCATCCTCCAGAAACTGAGCAGCCGCCTCAACGCCCTGGACTGGTCGGTAGGCGAGAAGTTCAACGTTGTGGTTGCCAGTTTCGATCCCACGGAACTCCCCGAGGCCGCGGCCAAGGCCCGTCTGCTGGCCGAGGCCACCTACGTGCGCGGCTTGCCCAAGGGCCAGGAAGATTCATGGGCGTTCCTGACAGCGTCCCCCAAGTCGGCCCGGTCCATCGCCGACGCGGTCGGGTTCCCGTACAGATTCCTTCCGGAGAGCGGCGAGTATTCTCACCCGGCAGTAGAATTTGTACTCACACCGGACGGCAAGGTGTCGCGCTACCTCTATGGGATAGACTACCCGGCCGAGCGACTTCGCTTCGCCTTGCTGGAGGCGACCGAGGGAAAGATCGGCGGCACGGTCGGACGCATCCTGCACTTTTGCTTCCGGTTTGACCCGCACGCCAACACGTACGTTGTGCAGGCGTTCCGGGTGATGCAGATCGCGGCAGGCGTCACGGTCGCGGCCCTGTCCCTGCTGTTCGCGGCGATGTGGGGTGTTGAGCGTCGCCGCAGACGCATTGTGGCCGGAGTGGCCTCGGCGGGTCGATCGCCCATGACCGTTGCCGCGGGCGCGGGTCTGTAGAAGGTTGAGGCCCCGCCATTGGCGCGGCAAGCGGGGCGGGGGGTTCGAGACGGAAAGGACCACATGCACGTGCTCGCCAACTCCATCAACGACTGGCTCCACTCGGTGTGGTTCAAGCCGGGCAACTCCGACCTCACGATCGACCCGCAGACGGGCGGCATGGTCTTCGCCGGTGTCGACTGGATGTTCATGTTCATCCTGTGGGTCTGCATCATCTCCTTCATCATGCTCATGGGCCCCATGTGCCTCTGGGCCGTGCAATACCGCCGCCGCCCGGGCATCCCCGCGCAGCGCACGCCCAACCACAACACCGCACTGGAAGTCACCTGGATCGTGGTCCCGCTCATCGTCGTCACGCTCATGTTCTTCTGGGGGTTCCAGGGCTTTGTGAACGCCCAGGTGGCCCGTGCGGGGGCCGAAGAGATCAACGTGCAAGGCTTCAAGTGGGGCTGGCGGGCCACCTATCCCAACGGCGCCGAGCCCACCGAGACGGTCTATTTCGACCACGTCACCGACGGCGACAAGACCCGGCGCGGCAGCCTCGCGTTCCCCATCATCGTTGTGCCCGCGGGCAAGCCCGTGAAGTTCAAACTCACCAGCACCGACGTGATCCACTCCTTCTTCATCCCCGACATGCGCGTGAAGATCGACGTCTTCCCCAACCGCTATACCAGTTTCACGTTCACGCCGCTCGATGCCACAGGGCCCGACGGCGTGGTAAACGTGGAGGACCGCGACAAGGGCATCTCCTACTCCGTCAAGCAGAACCTTGACGCCGCGGGCAAGCCCAAGGGCGGCAAGGGTGCCCGCGACCACTACATCTACTGCGCCGAGTACTGCGGCCAGAACCACTCCGAGATGGCGGCCATCCTCCGCGTGGTGGACGCGGCGGACTACACCCGCGTTATCGCCGATTGGGGCAACATCGAGGAGCGCGTCTCGCTCGTCGCCCTGGGCACGCTCATCTACACCAAGAACTGTGCCCAGTGCCACACCATCGACGGCGGCAAGAACACGGGCCCCTCGTGGAAGAACGCCTACGGCAACCCCGTGCAGTTCGAGGGCGACGTGGGTGGTGGAAAGATCGATCTCGCCAACGACGACGGCTGGAGCACCTACATCCGCGAGTCGATCGAGTATCCCGCCGCGAAGATCCACGTGGGCTACAAGGGCGGCAACATGCCCAGTTTCAAGGGGCAGATCTCCGAGCGGGCCATCCTGGGTGTCGTGGCCTACATGAAGTCGCTCTCGGATAAGGGCAAGGACAAACTCACGCCCGCCGAGACCCAGACGCCCGAACCCAAGAAATCCAAGGAGGGCGAAGCCCCGGCCGGTGCCGCTCCCGCATCGACCCCGTCAACTCCCGCAACTCCCGCAAGCCCCGCAACTCCCGCAACTCCCGCAACTCCCGCAAGCCCCGCCGCACCCGCGGGCAAGCCCGTGTAGTTTGCAGTCTCCCCCTCGCGATCGTCCGGTGCGACCGTGGACCTCCGCAGTATGAAGTCTGAAGCCTGAAGCCTCGCGTCCCACGCTTTCCTGAGGTCTCCCATGACCAGCATCCCCACACCAAAGTCACTCGACCACGCCCACGACCACGGGCACGACGAGTCGTATCTCACGCCCAAGTCCACGGCGCTCGCCACCATCAGGGACTGGGCCTCGACGATCGATCACAAAAAGATCGGCGTGATGTACCTCGTCGCGGTCCTGTTCATGTTCTTCCTCGGCGGCGTGGCCGCGATCGCGGTCCGGCTGGAACTCTGGGAGCCCACGCGCATCGTCGTCTCGGCCGGCAAGGAGGCGATCATCGGCCAGTTGTTCGCCGCGGGCGACGCCACCACCATCTCCGCCGGCAACGAGGTCTACAACAAGGTCTTCACGCTGCACGGCCTGATCATGGTCTTCCTGGTCATCGTTCCCAGCGTGCCCGCCAGCCTTGGCAACTTCCTGCTGCCCCTCATGCTGGGCGCCAAGGACGTGGCCTTCCCCAAACTCAACCTGCTCTCGTGGTACATCTACCTCTTCGGCTCCATGTTCGCCATCTCGAGCGCCCTCGTGGGCGGCGTTGACACGGGGTGGACCTTCTACACGCCCTACTCCACCATGACGGAGGAGGGCCACTGGAAGGTCGTCTTCATGATCGCCGCGGCGTTCACCGTGGGCTTCTCCTCGATCCTCACGGGCCTCAACTTCGTGGTCACGGTGCACAAACTCCGCGCCCCGGGCATGGGCTGGTTCGACATGCCCCTCTTCGTCTGGGGCATCTACGGCGCGGCGGTGATCCAGGTGCTTGCCACGCCCGTCATCGGCATCACGCTGCTTCTGCTCATCTTCGAGCGCCTCTTCCACATCGGCATCTTCGATCCGCGCATGGGCGGCGACCCGGTCCTCTTCCAGCACTTCTTCTGGTTCTACAGCCACCCGGTGGTCTATGTGATGATCCTGCCGGGCATGGCGATCATGTCAGAACTCATCGCCGTCTTCTGCCGCAAGAAGATCTTCGGCTACAGGGCCGTGGCGTTCAGTTCCCTGGCCATCGCGGCGATCAGTTTCATCGTGTGGGGCCACCACCTCTTCACCAGCGAGGGTGAACTCGCCGCCACCGTCTTCAGCGCTCTCACGTTCCTTGTTGCGCTCCCGTCGGCCGTCAAGGTCATCAACTGGATCGTGACGATGTACAAGAGCAGCATCGACCTCAAGACCCCGATGCTCTACGCCCTGGGCTTTCTGTTCCTCTTCTCGATCGGCGGCCTGACCGGGCTCTTCCTGGGCACCCTCAACGTCGACCTGCACCTGCACGACACCTACTTCGTCGTCGCCCACTTCCACTACGTGATGATGGGCGGCACCATCATCGCCTTCATCGGCGGCATCCACATGTGGTGGCCGAAGATGTTCGGCAAGATGTACAACGAGTTCTGGGCCCAGGTCGGCTTCTGGTTCGTCTTCGTCGGCTTCAACGTCACGTTCTTCCCTCAGTTCATCATGGGCGTGCACGGCATGCCCCGGCGCTACGCCAGTTACGTCGACGAGTTCGTCATCTACCACCAACTCTCCACCATCGGCTCGTGGTTGCTGCTCGTCGGCTTCCTCGTGCACCTCTTCACCTTCATCCACTCCCTCGCCGCGGGCAAGAAGGCGCCCGCGAACCCGTGGGGCGGCCTGAGCATGGAGTGGACCGACGCCGCCAGCCCGCCCATCACCCACAACTTCCACCACGAGCCCGTCTGCAACCACGGTCCCTACGACTTTGACGACGTGGTGCCCCCGCAGACCCGCCCCGGTGAGTTCATTCTCCCACCGCCCCCCCCGGCCGGCACGAAGAAACACTGAACGGCGCTCCAGACACGAGCCGGCTCTGGCTCTCACCTGTCCCCTCTCCCCTAGCCCCTGCTGCCATGACAACCCTTCCCACCAACCAGACGGGCATCCAGCCGCTGCCCCCCCACGAGACCTACCAGGCCGCCGAGCACTGGCGCGACCGCGACCACGAGTTTGATGCCGTCAAGATGGGTGTCTGGCTCTTCCTCGCCACCGAAGTGCTGCTCTTCGCCGGCCTGTTCATGTACTACGGCATCATGCGCCTCATGTACCCCGAGGCCTTCATCCACGGCTCTTCGCTGCTGGATTGGCGCTGGGGCCTGGCCAACACCATCGTGCTGCTCTATTCCTCCTACACCGTCGCCGCAGCGGTGCGCAATGCGCAGTTGGGCGAGAACCGGGCCCTGAAGCGCAACATCATCATCACCTTCCTCTGCGGATTCGCGTTCCTGCTCATCAAGTTCGTCTTTGAGTACGGCCCCAAGTGGCAGGACGGAAAACTCCCCGGCAAGTGGTACTCCTATCCCAACTGGGTGAGCGAGTACGAGCCGCACTGGTGGGGCATGTATTGGGGCGCCACCGGCGTGCACGCCAGCCACGTGCTGGTGGGGATGGGCCTGTTCGTGTGGCTCTACATCCGCGCCCGGCGCAACGACTTCGGCCCCCGCCACTACACGGCCGTCGAGGGCGTGGGCCTCTACTGGCACATCGTCGACATCGTCTGGATCTTCCTCTTTCCCATGCTGTACCTGATCCACTAGGTGACAGGTGGCAGGGGACAGGTGCGAGCCCGACGCAGGTTGCCCCGACCCCGGCCGTGCCTTTTCTGGTGTCTGAAGTCTGGAGTCTCGCGTCCCGCCTCGCGTCTTCAAGGACCCTTCCATGTCTCACCCTCACAACGCTCAACCGCACGGCCAGGTGGTGGACATCCACCCCGCCGGCGCCTCCTACAGCAGCGGTCACCACAGCCACGTGGTGGTCAGCAAGCGTGTGCTGGTCGTCGTGCTCAGCCTGCTGATGTTCTTCACGCTCCTCACCGTGGGCGCGGCACAGGCCGAGGCGTGGGCCGCCCACCGCTTCGACATCATCATCCCCCAGTGGGTCAACGTCGCCGTCGCCCTCTCCATCGCCGCCGTCAAGAGCATGATCGTGGCCGGCTTCTTCATGCAGTTGCGCTACGACAACCCCATGAACAGCGCCGTCGCCATCTTCACCATCATGGTCCTGGCCTTCTTCTTGGGATTCACGATGCTCGACCTGGGCGCTCGCGATGCCATCTATCCCTACAAAGCCGCGCACATCATCCGCGGCGGCATAGGCGGCATAGACACCGGCACCAACGGACAGGTGCCCACGGGCACGTCCATCGCGCAGTACGCCCGCATCCGCGCCGAGGAGCAGATCGCCAAACTCGAAGCCGAGGGCAAGCCGCTGCCCAAGGTCTTGGCCCATTACAAAGAGATGAAGGCGGGTGGTGGGCATGGCGGGCACGGCGGCGGTGGCCACGCCACGGGTAGTTCCGCAGACAAGAGCCGCGCCAAGAAGGGCGTCACGCTCCCCGAACTCGGCGGCGGGCACGACGCCCACGGGGGTGAACCCGCCAAGCCGGCTGGCGATGCCAAGCCTGCGGAAGCAGCTCAACCCGCGAAGACGGGCCACTGAACGCGGCGGCCCCGCCACGCGCACCTCATGAACGCCACCGCCAAAGCCGGTCTCCTCCTCGTGATCGTCTCCGGCGTGGTCTTTGTTGCCAGCGTGTGGGTCATGGCGCAGCGCGTCTCGGGCCACAACCTCGCTGAGCCGCCCTCCACGTACCTCTTCACGCCCGTGTGGACGCGGGCCTTCACCGCGTTCGGCAAGCCCGTGACTCTGACGGACGACACCGACGCAGACGGCAACCACGTCCTCCGCGTGAAGTTCGGCGACAGCGAACGGCTCGTGCGTGTCCACCGCCCCCCCGCGGTTGGTCGCCCGGAACTTGATGCGTATCAGGAATGGCTCTCGCTCCTGGCCTTTGCGCCCATGACCGAAGGCCGCGTGGTGGTGGTTCCCGGCGAGCCCGATGCCCGCCTGGTCATCGTCTGGCGCATCGCCGCGCCGGGGCAGGACGATGCGATGGGCGGCCTCAAAGACCGCAACCGCTGGACCTTCGGCCTCGTCGAGTTTCAGCCAGACGGCACCCTCTCCGAGCGACTCGTGCAGTTCCCCGACAAGCGGGGCACCGGCAAACTCCGCTTCATCTCCGACGAAATCTCCGCCCGTGTGGAGCCCATCGCTCAGCGCAGTTGGGAATGGCAGGCCGCACTCTTCGTGATCCCCAAACTCCACATCTCCAACTATCGCTACAACTCCGATGCGGTGGAGTCCATGGGGTGGACGCTGCCCGGTGCGGGGCTCTCGATGCTCGGTGCGCTCATCGGCCTCATGGTCTGGGGCGTGGGCAGCGTGCCGCGGGTCGGCCCGCGTCCCCTGTCTGATGCCTGAAGCCTGACGCCTACTTCATCAGGTCGGGGTTGTTCGCTGGCTGGGAAGGCGCGGGCCGCATCGCGGGTGCTGCGCTGGCCGCCGCTGAATCGCCCGCCGTCGTCTTCACCAGGTACACCTCAACACGCCGGTTCTGCGGCGTGTTGCCCGTCCCGCTGTTGGACACGGCCGGGCGGCTCTCGCCAAAGCCCGCGAACATGACGCGGTTCTTGGCCACGCCCGCGTTCACCAGCGCGCTGTGCACGCTGATGGCCCGGAAGGCCGAGAGTTCCTCGTTGTTCACGAAGCGCCGGCCCGTGCGGCTCGACACACGCTGCGAGTCCGTGTGGCCCACCACCTGCACGTCGTACTGCGCGGCGGAGGGGAGTTGCACGAGAATCCGGCCCAGTTCCGCCACCGTCTGGCGGCCTTGGTCGGCCAGTTCAAACGAGCCCGAGGCGAACGTCACGTCGCTCGTGAACCGCAGCATGCCGCGGGCCGAGTCGAACGTCAGCACGTTGGGATACTTGCTCGCCAGTTCCTGCAGGGCCGCGTCCGTCGCCGCGTCCAGCGGGCCGAACGTCACGCCGCCCAGCCGTCCATCCAGCGCGGCCATGCGGTCGTTCGCCGCCGCAAGCGCGGCACGCAACTCCGCGTTCTGCCGCTGAATATCACTCATCGTCCGACCGGACATGTCGTTGCGACCCGTGAGCGCATCGGCCGTCGCCTGGCTCTGGCGGTACTGCTCTTCCAGTTCGCTGTTGCGGGCCTTGAGCGCCCGGTTCGCCTCCATCAACTGGTCGTAACTCTGCTGCTGCACGCACCCCCCGAGCCCAAGGCCCAGACCTGCCAGCGTGAAGAGAACGAGCGAACGGGTGACAATGCTGCGGTTCATGGGTCGGTGCTCCGGACGGCGGTCGGTGTGGTACAGTCGAAACGGGCGGTTCTGCTGGGCCGCGAGCGAGACGCCCACGATTGCACGTCGCGCATCGTGCCCGGGCCCAAACCCGCCGCGCAAGCAAGGATATCGGGTGTCGCCAGACGCTTCCAACAAAACCCGCCTGCTCAGGATAGACGCGGCTGGCGTTGCCGATGCACGGGGTCACCTCGGCGGCGCGGGGGCCGGAGCCGCGGGGGCCGGTGTTGCCAGGGGTGTCTCAGTTCTGGTTCGGGTGGCCGGGTGGGGGGCTGCTGGGGGCAACGGGCTCCCGGAGTCGGCCGCGAGCCCGTGGACAGCCCGCCTACTGGCCGTCGGCCCCGCAGCCTGGGTGGCGGCCCTGCCCGAGTGTGTGGGGGCGGAGGTGGTTGCCTGCCCCAACGCCGTGCTCATCCCCGGCCTCGTGAACGCCCACGCACACCTCGACCTCACGCACATCGGCCCCCGGGCGCTTGCACGCCCGGCGGGCGGCACGGGTGGGTTTCGCACGTGGATCGACATGATCCGGGCTGAGCGTCGGAGCGATGACGAGGGGATCGCCGCCTCCGTCCGTGCGGGCGTCGCCCTTCTCCGCCGCGGCGGCACGGTCGCCGTCGGCGATATCGCCGGTGCCGTTCGTGGCCGCGCCAGCCTCGCGGCCTTCCTCGCCCTGCGTGCCACCGGCATGGCGGGCGTGTCCTTCATCGAGTTCTTCGCCTTGGGCGCAGGTGCCGACGCGGCGATCGAGGCCGCCCGCGCGGCGGTTGATGAGGGGATTGCGCTGCCTTGCTCCCCCTCCCAGAGGGAGGGGGTGGGGGGTGGGCGTGGCTTTGGGTCGGATGGACACGGTGCCCGTCTCCGCATCGGCCTCTCGCCCCACGCCACCTACAGCGCTGGCACCGCGGCCTACCGCTTCGCGGCAGACCTCGCCGCGCACGGCATCCCTGCCTGCTCGCACGTGGCCGAGAGCCCGGAGGAGCGCGAACTGGTCCTGCACCAGCGCGGGCCGCTCCGCGAGTTGCTCGAGGCCGTTGGTGTGTGGAACGACGCGGCCGCGGCTGAGTTTGCCGCGGGTGGCGGTGCCCGCTCCCCCGTGCACCAGGTGGGGCGGACATCTTGTCCGCCTTCTTCTTCCCTCCCTGTGGGAGCGGCGGGGGGAGGGCGCTTCCCTCTCACGCTCATCCACGTCAACGACTGCTCCGATGCCGACCTGGTCGACCTCGTCTCCGCCCGCGCGAGCGTCGTCTACTGCCCGCGTGCCTCGGCCTACTTCGGCGCCGAACACCACTTCGGCCCGCACCGCTACCGCGAGATGCTCGCCGCGGGTATGAACGTGGCCCTTGGAACCGACTCCATCGTGAACCTCCCACCCGGCTCGGACGACCCGCACACCGGCCGCATCGGCGTCCTCGACGAGATGCGTTTCCTCCACCAGCGAGACGGCACAGATGCCCGCACGCTGCTGGCGATGGGCACGACCAACGCCGCGCGTGTGCTGGGCCTGTCGCCGGAGCCATTCACGCTCCTGAGCGAACCCGCCAACACCCACTGGCGCGGCGACCGACCCCTCGCCGGTCTCCTCGCCGTCGATTCCCCCTCATCCCCTCATGCCTGGCTTGCTTCAAACGCCCCGCCGCGGGTGCTCGTCTGACTTCGTCTTCTCCGTAGCATCACCGCTCGCCATCCCCGCCCTCCACCACGAGCAACCGATGCCCACTCCCACTCCGCCAACCCCGCCCCTGTGGACCTTGCGTCGCTTGCACGCGCTCGATGAGGCCCACATCCAAGCCCTCGCCGATCTCCTGATCGACTGTGTCGAGGGCGGCGCATCCATCAGTTTCATGCTCCCCTTCACGCGCGAGCGTTCCATCGCCTTCTGGCGCACTGTGGCCGCGGGCGTGGCCGCGGGCCAGCGTGCCCTGCTCATCGCCGAAGACTCGCGCGGCACATGCGGCACCGTCCAACTCATCCTCGACCAACCCGAGAATCAGCCGCACCGGGCCGATCTCGCCAAGATGCTCGTCCACAGCCGCGCACGCCGCCAGGGCCTGGGCGAAGCGCTCATGCGTGCCGCCGAAGCCATGGCCCGCGACTGCGGCAAGACGCTGCTGGTGCTGGATGCTGTGACCAACGGCGACGCCGCGCGGCTGTACGAACGCCTCGGCTGGGTGCGCGTGGGCGACATTCCCAACTATGCTCTGTACCCTCAGGGCGGGCTGTGCAGCACGACGTACTACTACCGCGACATCGAGTCAGCGGCCCTGCGACACAGCCCGCACCGTGGGTGAGTGGGGGCGAGAATTTTGTTGCAAATTGCCCCGGATCGGGCACACTGGTGATGTGCCCGCCGTACCCCTGCCGCCCGGGCGGGATCAACACACTGGCCTGGAGACCGATCGATGTTGACTAAAGCCCTTCCTGTGCGAGCGATTGGAACGCGGAGTCGTGCCCGCCTGGCCCACTGGTTGGGCGTGCTGGTGGTAGGTACGGCCGGCGCTGGCGCTCGCGCGCAACTGATCAAGAACCTCGAGTTCAACACCCCCGGGGCGCTGCCCAGCCACGACCCCGACTTCCGTTACTTTGCCGCGGCCGGCACGGCCGAGAACAGCGTCTTCAGCGTGGCGGATGGCCTGCTGCGCCAGCGGTTGGTGGGCCGACACGACAACTGCGCATACGACTACGGGTTCGGGCAGGCGGTCTCGCAGGGTAACCTCGACCCGTCGCGGCCGCTGGTGATGGAGGCCCGGGTGAAGATTCTTCAACTCTCGTGCCCCACGATCCCGGGCACGTTCTTCCAGGCGCTCAACGGCGCAACCCGCTACCTCGTCGGCTTCCGTCAGGACGGGATCTCGATCAACCGGGGGTCCGGCCCCCCCGAGTTCATCGCGTGCGACGTCTCGCAGTTTCACACCTACCGCATCGAGTCGCCCGCCTGCAACGCCGAGTATCGGCTGTACATCGACGGCGTGCTGCAACGCGTCGTGGATCCGGTGCTCACCACGGCCAACGGCTTCAATCTCGTTGCAGGCGAGTTCGACTCCGACTGCGAGGGGGATGCCGATTGGGATTACCTGCGCGTGACCCAGGCCGAGGTGGTGCCCGCGGTCGCGTTTCTGGCTTCGCCGCAATCGCTCACACTCTGCCCCGGCGAGGCGGCCGCGTTCTGCGCCGCGCCCGGCGGCCTCGGCGCGTTCACCTACCAATGGCAGATCGCCTCCCCGGGGGAGCCGCTGGTATGGGCGGACCTGAGCGATGGCAACCTGGTGCTTGCACCGGGCCGCGAGCGTGTCGTGACGGGTGCAACGAGTCCGATGGTGCAGTTCGGCTTCGGTGGCGCGGACGACGCACAGGACGCGACGGTTCGCCTTGTGCGTTGCGTGGTGTCGGCCTTTTGCGGGAGCAGCCCGAGCGGAGTCGCCACCTTCACCATCGACACATGCGCGCCCTCCTGTCGCCTGGATTACAACCTCGACACGGTGGTAAATCCCGATGACCTGGGCGACTTCATCACCGATTACTACACCGCTCCCCCCGTCCCCGGCCCGGGCGGGTTCGCGATTCCGTGCCCGGGCAATGAGGTGCCCTACGACGCGGGGTACAAGGCCGCCTACACGCCCGACGGCGCGGGCCAGTGCATCCCGCCCTTCCCCGACAACCTCGGCGACTTCATCACCGACTACTACGGCGTCGGGTGCTGAGGTCGATGCCGCCATGTTCTTCGCGGCGCAGTCGCGGGGGTCAATAGCCGTGGGCCGCGGCGAAGCCGCGCCCACGGGGAGGGCGTGCCCTTGCCCTGCACCGCGCAGCGGTGCGGCTGATTCCGCCGTGCCCATGTACGATTCCCCATGCGCATCCGCCCCTTCGAGCACCGCGACATCGCCCCCGCCTGCCGTCTCACCAACCACTTCATTGCTCACACCGCCATCCACTTCGGCACCACCCTCCTCTCCGATGCCGACTTCGCGGCCACCTGGCCCAGTGCCGCGCCCGCGCGCGCTCCCAGCACACCCACACCTGCGCAGCTCACCGCCCTGCCCGCCTCCGCCTGGCAACCCCACTTCCCCTGGCTCACCGCCGAACTCGACGGCACCTTCGCGGGCTACGCCAAGAGCGGCACGTGGCGGGCGCGAGACGCCTACGCACGCACCAGCGAGGTCACGGTGTACGTCGATCCGGCCTTCCACCGCAAGGGCATCGGCCGCGCCCTGTACATCGAACTCTTCGCGAGCCTGAAGCGGGCTGGCTTCCACACCGCCATCGGCGGCATCACGCTGCCCAACGCTGGTTCCGTCGCGCTCCACGAGAGTTTGGGCTTCGTGCATGTGGGCACCTGCCGCGAGGTGGGCAAGAAATTCGACCGCTGGCATGATGTGGGCTTCTGGCAACTCATGCTCACCTGACCGCGTCCTCGGCCCCTTCCACTCGCAAAATCCCCTTGCACGCTCGCCCTTTGGTGGTATATTTCCGGGTGCCCCGGCCGCTGGCCCCGGGCCAGCGTGTGGAGCGAATGGTTTGGAAGGGAGTGGATCAATGCCGCGTTCTTGCAAGCGCCCCGGCGGGCTTCGTTCGGTTGCGTGCCTGCTCGTTGGTGTCGCTGGCGCTCAGGCGGCCTCCTCCGCGGCCATCGTCCCCCTCCTCAACGACACCGGCATGCCGCTGGCGAATTGGTCTGCCGCGGCGATCAATACCACGGGCGGGTTCGGCTTCTCCGTGAGCAACCCCGCAGGCGGCGGCAACGGCGGCGCCTACCGCGGCATCACGCACTCCAGCACCGCGGGCTTTGCTCAGGGCACCGTCATCCACACGCACGCTCTGGGCTGGAATCCATCCACGCAGGGCGCGATCACCACGCTCGACATGCGCGTGGATGTCAACTGCTTCAACGGCGGCACCAGCGCCGCCGTGGGCTTCGGCCTGGTGGTGGTGCAGGGTGGCAGCGTCTTCTTCGGGCCCACGTTCACGGCTCTCAGCTTCTCCGGCTGGCGGACAGACCTGCAGGCCACGGGCCTCACGGCCGCGAGTTTCAACAGCGCGATCGCAACCAACCCTGACTTTACCGCCGGCGGCAGCGCCATCGCCTTCGGCTTCTTCAGCAGCAACGGCACCGCCAGCGGCGTGCCCATCGCCAGCACCAGCGGCGCAGACAACTTCGCGGTCGTGCTGGATGTGGTGCCCGCGCCCGGCGCGGCCGCGCTGCTGGCCGCCGCGGGCATGGTATCGGTGCGTAGGAGGCGCTGATGCGCGTGGCGGCCAATGTCGCCCCGCAACCGACGAGGCTCGCGCCCCACTTTCCGACTCTCCCAACAAAACGCCCCCACCGAGCCTTCGCCCGGTGGGGGCCTGAGTAAGTCAGCGAGAGAGTGCCCCGCGGCCGTCGCGGCGAACCCCATCCCTTCAGCGGTTGCTCGTTCGGTCGCGTCCCTGCGCCAATCGACACCTCTGGTCTGGAGTGGCCTTGGAGCATGAGTCCTTTCGGTGCTCCCTCGCCTGAAAACCTGCCGACCCGGCCCGCCGCGTTGCAACACGGCGTGCCGGATCGTGAACTGTGAACTTGTCAATCCGCTGGCCGCGCCGTTTCCGGCGCGCCGTGGTTCGTGTCAATGTCTCAGCCGCCCGCGTGGCCGTTCATCGGTGGCCGCGTGAAGGGTGCCGGGCCGGTAGAAGGGGTAGAGGATGTGGGGCGAGACTTCGCCAACTCGTCGGCCCGCTCTTGCAGCCGCTTGAACACTTCACGCTGGTCGGCCTCCCATGTGGCCTTGTTTCGAACTTCGAGCCTGTCCATCGCGCCCACCACCACCACCTCTGTGCCCAAGCCGGTCAGTTCCAGGTGTTTTTTCAGCAACGTCACGCGGCCGGCCGCGTCCATCTCGAGCCGCTCGGCGAAACCGAAGTAGCCGGCCTGCAGTTCGGCCGTGTTCGCATCGGGCATGAGCGTGGAACCCATGCTGCGCGCGAGTTGGGTGAACTGAGCCTCGGTGTAGAGCCGCAAGAGACCGGTGGGCCACGGGATGCAGAACCAGGCGTTCCCATCCCGAACAGAATCCCACTGATTTCTGTACTTGGCAGGGATAGCGAGCCGAAGTTTGGAGTCGATCGAGTGCTGGCTGTAGCCTGTAAAGAGCACTTGAACGGGCTCCAATGGGAAGTCACGGGATTATGCCCCACTTTGCCCCACGATGCAAGCGCACTGCTTGAGTTTTTCCATTTGTGGAAAACTTGGGGAAAGTTTCCCCGGCGCTCGGCTTCTATTCGCCTCATCACTTCGCGGGCGTGCTCACGCCCGGCGGCACACGCCCGCGATCGCGCAGTAGGTGTTCCTTCGCCTTCAGCACGAACAAGAACCCCGCGATGAGGAAGAGCGCCAGCGCCACGCCCAGTGCCACCAGCAGCATCCGCTTCACCACGCGCGGCACGCCCTCTCGCGCCTGCGCCTCCCGCACCAGCAGCACCGTCGCATCCGCGGGCACCTGCGCTTCGTCGATCCCTTCAACAACCGGCGCGACGAGGCCTTTGGATGCGGCGTGCGCCCGTGCCGCGGCTGCATCCGGCGCACGCACAAACCAGATGCGCTCGTGGCCGAGGTACACATCGCGCCCGGTGCAGCGGAAGGTGATGGGTTCAGGCACGTTTACACCGCGACCGTCTTCACGGTCTGGGCCACGAGGAACTCCGCCTCGGTCTTGGCCTTCACCTCATCCACGCTCACGCCCGGCGCGGTCTCGATGAGCACAAACCGCGAGCGGGCCTCATCGAACTCGAACACGGCGATGTCGGTGATGAGCATGTGCACGCAGCGCTGGCCCGTGAGCGGCAGCGAGCACCCTTTCACAAACTTGAAGGCCCCGTCCTTGGCGTTGTGCTCCATCACCACCACCACCTTGCGCACGCCCGCCACCAGGTCCATCGCGCCGCCCATCCCCTTCACCATCTTGCCGGGGATCATCCAGTTGGCGATATCGCCCCCCTGGCTCACCTGCATGGCCCCGAGAATGCACATGTCGATGTGCCCGCCGCGGATCATGGCGAAGGAGTCTGCCGAGGAGAAGAAACTCGCCCCCTTGCGGGCCGTGATCGTCTGCTTGCCCGCGTTGATGAGTTCGCTGTCAACCTCGCTCTCGGCAGGGAAGGGCCCGATGCCCAACAGGCCGTTCTCGGATTGCAGCCACACGTCCATGCCCGCCGGAATGAAGTTCGCCACCAGCGTGGGGATGCCGATCCCCAAGTTCACCACGTACCCGTCCCGAAGTTCCCTGGACGCGCGGCTGGCGAGTTGGTCTCGTGTGAGGGGCATGGGGAAGCGTACAAGGCAAAATGGCCAAATAGCAAATGGCAAATCGGAGGCACGCGCGAGCGTGCCGTAGATCCGCCGTGGCGGATGGCCAAATGAAGGCAAGAGGTCAGTGCTCCGGGCCGAGGGCCGAGGTGCTATACGCCCTGGCCTTCTGCGGCTTGCCCATTGCCGCCTGCCTCTTGCCCAGTCCCAGTGCCCAGTGCCCAGTCCCTTCCTCTCTCTATGCTTCTCGCGCCGATGCCCGACCTGCTCATTCACCCCGACATGACGGTGCTCGAGGCCCTGCGGTGGTACGGCCCCATCACCTCCGGCCCCGTCGTTTCACCCGAGCAGGCCATTGACTACTGCCGCGGCCTCGCGAACTCGCACTACGAGAACTTCTCCGTTCTCTCTGCCCTCGTGCCCGACGACCTGCGCGATGACTTCGCGGCGGTCTACGCCTTCTGCCGCTGGTCAGACGATCTGGGGGATGAGACGGGCCACACGCTCGCGGCGCGGGCCCAGTCCATGGCCCTGCTCAACTGGTGGGAGGATCAACTCGACCTGTGCTTTGACGGCCTCGCCGAGCACCCCGTCTTCATCGCTCTCCACCGCGTGATCGACCGGCACGCCGTGCCCAAGAAGCCCTTCGCCGATCTCATCTCCGCGTTCAAGCAAGACCAGTCGCTGCGCCACTACCAAACGTGGGACCAGGTGCTTGACTATTGCACGCGCAGCGCGAACCCCGTGGGCCGCATCGTGCTCCATCTGGGCGGCTATCCGGACACGCCAGAGAACACGCAACGCTATCGTCTGAGCGACGCGACCTGCACGGCCCTGCAACTCACCAACTTCTGGCAGGATGTGCGGCGAGACCTGATCGAACGTGACCGGGTTTACATTCCGCTTACGGACGCGGGCCTCACGGTCGCTCAACTGCGAGACTGGATGCTGCGCGAGTTCGACCCCGATGCCCGCGTCCCCTTCATCCGCGCCATGCACCCGCTGGTGGACAAGACCCGGGCGCTCTTTGATGATGGTCGCCCCCTGCCCGGCCTGCTCGACGGGCGCATCAGCCCCGTCGTCTGGCTCTTCGGGGCCGGGGGGCGCAGCGTGCTGCGCAGCGTGGAACGCATCGGGTGCGCTACGCTTTGGCAGCGGCCGCGCCTGTCCAAGTCCACCAAGGTCGGGCTTGTTGCCGGCGCGTGGCTGCGGGCCAAACTCGGCGGGCCGGGTCGGCCCCTGCCCGGACACGGGCCGACGTCCGCCCTCCCTCCCGCGGCTCCATCGGCGACCACCAGCACTGCGGCGTGAGCATCAGCGGCATCATCCCGACGACAACCACCAGCGAGCGCCGCGCGATGGACGGTGCTGGCTTGGTCGTGCCGACGCTGGCCGGTGTGCCTGCCCCGGTGCTTGACGCCGCGTACGCCAGTTGCCGCGACATCACCCGTCGAGCCGCGCGCAACTTCTACTACGGCCTCTGCCTCACGCCCGAGCCGCGCCGCTCGGCCGTCTACTCGGTGTACGCGTGGATGCGCGCGGCGGACGACCAGGTGGACGAGGCCGGCACCATTGGCGAGCGCCGGGCGCGCCTGACCTCGCTCCGCGAGCGCACCGAGCGCGTGCTGGCGGGCGATCTGCCCGGCCCCGATGCCGAGCCCTTCTGGACGGCCTTCGCCGCGACGCTCGCGAGTTACCCGATCGACCACGCCTTCGTCCTCGCCATGCTTGATGGGCTGGCCGAAGACCTCGACCACACCGGCTACGCCACGCGCGAAGACCTGGAACGCTACTGCTATCGCGTCGGCTCCACCGTGGGCCTCACCTGCATCGCCATCTGGGGCTTGCGGCCCGATGCCGACGCCGCGCTCGCAACCGAAAAATCCATCCGGCGCGGCAAAGCCTTCCAACTCACCAACATCCTCCGCGACATTGGCCAGGACTTTGACGACCTGCCCCGGCGCGTCTATGTGCCCGCCAGCGACCTCGCCGCCAACGGCCTCTCGGCGCCGCAGTTGCGCTCGTGGGCCGAGCCCGAGCGTTGCCGCGCGTTGGTGCAGGGGCTCAGCGCCCTCGCGCGTGAGCACTACAGGGCCTCGGCGGGCCTGGAAGACCTGATCGACGCCGCTTGCGCTCCCGCCCTGTGGGGCATGACGCGCATCTACTCCGACCTGCTGCGCATGATCGAGGCCGACCCGGCGAGCGTGGTGAGCCCGCAGCGCGTGCGGCTGTCGTCGGCCCGCAAGGGCCTCATCGCCCTCTCGGCCGTCATCCGCCAGCGCACGCAGGCGTGGACGGTCTCGTGAGCAGGGTGGCACGCGAGCCCGCCGCTCCCGTCTCTCCGGCGTCGCCTGCTTCGACCTCACCCCGTACCGGTTCGATCCGCACGGCCATCGTCGCCGGCGGCGGCATCGCCGGCATCGCCGCGGCGTTGCGCCTCGCCGAAGCAGGTGTACGGGTCACACTGGTCGAGACACGCAAGAAACTCGGTGGGCGGGCCACCAGTTTCGATGACGTGCGCACGGGCCAGCGCATCGACAACTGCCAGCACGTGGCCCTGGGTTGCTGCGTGAACTACCCCGACCTGCTCGGTCGCCTTGGCGCGCTCGACAAGGTGCGGTGGACCCGCGAGCAATACTGGATCACGCGGGGGGGTGTGGTCTCGGTCGTGCGCCCGCGACTGCTGCCCGCGCCCCTGCACTTCTCCCTCTCCATGCTGGGCGCAAAGTTCATCGGCGCGGCAGACCTGTTGGCCCTCGCCCGCATCGGCCCGGCCATCATCCGCTGCGACCGCAGCCGTTACCGCGATATCACCTTCGCCCAGTTCCTCCGCACGCACGGCCAGCCCCAGGGCCTGATCGACAGGTTCTGGAGCCCGGTGGTGGTGAGCGCGTGCAACCTCTCCTGCGAGCGCGTGAGCGCGGCCAGCGCGCTCCATGTGTTTCAGGAGGGTTTCTTCGCCACCACCCACGCCGCGGACATGGGCGTTTCGACCGTGCCGCTGCTGGAGTTGTACGACCGGGCCGAGGCCGTGCTCACTCGCGCTGGTGGCACGTTGCGCCTGGGCACGGGCGTGAACAAGTTGTGGCCACGCGGCATCGAGACCACCACCGGCGAGCGCCTCGAGGCCGACGCGGTCGTGTGCGCCCTCCCCTTCGAGCGGGCACGCGAAGTGGTTGATGCCGACCTGCGCAATCGCGACGCGCGCTTCGCGGCCATGGAGCGGATGGAGCACAGCCCGATCCTCGGTGTGCACCTCGTTTTCGACCGCGCCGTCATGCAACTCCCCCACGCGGTGCTGGTGGAGGCCGGCACGCAGTGGCTCTTCCGCAAGGACGAGGCCGGTTGCGTGATTCACGCCGTCATCAGCGCGGCAGACGAATGGATGGCCCTCGATGAGAACGCCATCGTGGAGCGCGTCGTGGCCGACATTCGCGCCTACTTCCCCGCCGCCGCGGGCGCTGTCCTCCTCTCCGGCCGCCCTGTGAAGGAGAAGCGGGCCACGTTCGCACCCACGCCCAACACGGAGGCCCACCGCCCGGCCACGGTCGGCCCCAGTGGCATCATCCTCGCGGGCGATTACACCGATTGCGGCTGGCCCGCGACGATGGAGGGTGCCACGCGCTCGGGCTACACCGCCGCCGCGGCGGTGCTCGGCCGATCCGCGGCAGACCTGCTCGTGCCAGCCCCCGCACCGGGCAGACTCGCCCGCTGGCTCGGCCTGCGTGTGGGCAAGAGCGAGCGAATGATGGTTGCGGCTGGCGCGGCTGCCCGAGCGTGAACCGGCGCGCCAGACACCCCTCCCCCGACCCGATCTGCGGGATCGACCGACCGCCTTCTCACGGAGCAACCTATGAAAATGAAAACAGCCATCCCCGCCATGATCGCCATCGTGGCGATCGTCGCGGTCGGTGTGATTGCGCTCCGTCCGGAGGCCGTGGATGGTCCCGTTCGGGCGGTGCTGGGCATCGCTACGGGCACCGGCTCGGCGGTGAGGGAGGGCCAGCCCAACGAGCCGCCCGGCGGGCCGGCGAGCGAAGACCCACGCCCGGTCGCGCCGGTTGCCACGCTCGCGCCGGGCGCGGGCGTGCGTCTGCACGGCGTCGCCGCGGCAATCGCCAAGCCCGCGGGGGCTCTGCGCCTCGCCACATACAACATCGAGAACCTCTTTGACCCTCTGAAGGAGGGCGAACACCCCGGCATGGCTCGCGACGACGCCAGCGAGGGCGACCCGCATCCGGTCAAGCCCGTCGAGCATCGCAGGGCCGTCGCCGCGGCGATCCATGCCATCAACGCCGATGTGCTGGCTGTGCAGGAGATCTCCTCGCTCGAAGCCCTTACAAAGTTCCGTGATGAGTACCTCTCCGACCTCGGCTACACCTACGTTGCCTCCATTGATGCGGGCGACCGTCGCGGCATCGAGCAGTCTGTGCTCTCGCGCTTCCCCATCAAGGAATCCATCAACTGGCCGGGCATGGTTCTGGGCGGCACGCACCCGGAGAAGTGGGGTCGGCAGAACAACGAATGGGCCGGCCAGCCCATCAAGTTCGCCCGTTCACCGCTCAAGGTGGTTGTAGAGGTGCCCGCCACGGCGGACAAGGCCGCCAGGATCATCCCGCTCACACTCTTCGTGATTCACCACAAGTCCGGCGGACCCGGCGGCTACTGGCGCGAGGCCGAGGCGGCGAGGACGGCCGAGTTGGCGAAGGCGGCGGCGGGCGAGGGTTGGGCCGCGGATGCGGCCGTTGTGGTGTTGGGCGACTTCAACGCGAAAACCGGCGAAGCGCCCTTGCAGGCGTATCTGGCCGCCGGTTTCACGAGCGCCATGGGCGACCGCCCCGACACCGACCCGACATGGATCACCCATTCCTCCGGGCGTGTGATCGACCACCTGTTCCTCTCGCCCTGGCTTGCCAAACGTCTGGTCCCCGACACCCGGTTCGTACTGGGCACCATCACACGCCCCGAGGGCGTGGACTGGCGCACCACCCCGGCACCGCCCGGCTGGGCCAGCGACCACTATCCGGTCGTCATCGACTTCAAGTTTGAGTAGGAAACCGGGGGCAAGTGAGGCGCCGGCGCTTTCGTGTGCGCGGCCGCACGATCGCCTGGCCATCCGCACGGCCGCCTCGAAAAAGCCCCCGCTCGCGCGGGGGCCTCACTGAGCGTTCAGCAACAGTCGTCAGCACGCCGGCGGGCCAATGAGGCCCCGGCGCGAGCCGGGGCTTTATCGCCAGCCAAGCCCGTTTCGCCGCGCATCGGGATAAAGGCGCGCACGCCGCCCATCCGATAACCTACGCTGTCGGACTACGAACCCCGGCGCGAAGGCGGCCGCGGTGCATCGTCGTCTCTCGGGCCGGTCGCCGGTCTTCTGGGTCCCTGCTTTCTCTCTTGGGCGCTATGGCCAACTTTCTCGACCGATTCCTGGGCATGTTCGGCATCGACATGGGCATCGACCTGGGCACGTGCAACACCCTCGTTGCCGTGCGCGGGCAGGGCATCGTTCTCAACGAGCCCAGCGTGGTGGCCGTACGCAAGGGCACCAACCAGGTGCTCTACAACGGGCAGGCCGTGGGCTGGGTCGCCAAGGAGATGCTCGGCAAGACGCCCGGCCAGATCACCGCGATCCGCCCGCTCAAAGACGGCGTCATCAGCGACTTCGACATCACCGAGGCCATGCTGCGGTACTTCATCCAGAAGGTCAACGGCAACCGTCGGTGGGTGGGGCCGCGCGTCGTCATCGCCGTGCCCAGCGGCATCACGGAGGTGGAGAAGCGGGCCGTCTTTGATTCGGCCCTTCGCGCTGGCGCACACAAAACCTACCTTGTCGAAGAGCCCTGGGCCGCGGCGGTCGGTGCCGGCCTGCCCGTGACCGAGGCCACTGCCAGCATGATCGTTGACATCGGCGGCGGCACGACCGAGGTGGCGATCCTCTCGCTTGGCGACATCGCCGTGTGCGAGAGTTTGCGCGTGGCGGGCGATGACCTGGACGAGTCGATCATCAACCACATGAAGAAGACCTACAACCTGCTCATCGGCGAGCAGACGGCCGAGCGCATCAAGATCGAGATCGGCTCCGCCGCGCCCACCGCGGGTGCGCCCGACACGAGCATGGAGGTCCGCGGCCGCGACATGATCAGCGGCCTGCCCCGCAAGACCGTGGTCACCACCGAGGAGATCCGCGAGGCTTTGCAGGAGCCCATCGCGGCCATCGTCGATGCGTGCACGCGCACACTCGAACGGGCCGAGCCGGAACTCGCCGCCGATCTTGTCGAGAACGGCATCACCATCGCCGGCGGCGGTGCCCTGCTGCGCGGCATCTCCACCGTCATCCAGAACTCCACCGGCCTCTCCGTCAAGATCGCCGACGACCCGCTCACCTGCGTGGCCCGCGGCACGGCCATCGCCCTCGAGAACATCGAACTGCTCAAGCAATCGCTCGAGAACGAGATCGACTCGTAAGCCCGCCGGCGTTCACGCCGCACGTTCCCTCCGCCCGTCCTCACCCCGGCGGGCCGCGCCAGGCCGATGATCCGCACCCCTCCCAGTTACGCCCGCCCGCGCCGCCCGGTCTTTCCGCTGGCCGTGAGTCTCCTTGTCATCCTCGCCGTCCTGCCCACGCGCTGGACGCTCTGGCTCAACTCCATCGGCGGCGT
Organism: Phycisphaerales bacterium; assembly: GCA_046156035.1. Lineage (GTDB taxonomy): Bacteria > Planctomycetota > Phycisphaerae > Phycisphaerales > UBA1924 > JAEUIX01. Next base: position 212,234 of record JBJXEW010000056.1, read on the forward strand.
GCTGGATGTGATCGTGGCCCCGGCCCAGTGGCCCATCGCCGCGGCCATCCGCTCTGTGCGCTCGCAGGTGCGGGGCGTCGGCCTGGCCGATGCCGACCCGCTCGCGGCCGAACTCCGCCGCGAAACCCAGCGCTTCGAGCAACTCTACCTGCAGTCCCTCGATGAGAACCGGCGCCTCGCCGGCCTGGTCACCAACCTGCAGGGCGGCCTGGCCGTCGCCCCCGGCGCTCGGATCAACCAGGTGCAGGCCGATGTGATCGGCCTCCACGCCGATGCCTCCACCACGCTCCTCAAGGTGAAGTCCGGCTCGGCCAGCCGCGTGAGCCGGGAATCGGTGGCGGTGCACGACGGCGTTCATCTCATCGGGCGCGTGGTGGATGTCGAGCCGCAGATCTCCCGCGTCCTGCCCACCACCGACCGGGCCGCGGGCAAACTCGACGCCCTCGTCATGCTCGGCGAGGCGCCGTCCTCGCCTCCCGGCGCGCCCGGCCCGCTCGACACGGCCTTGCGCTGCCTGCTCGACCCCACCGGTGAGGGCACGCTGCGCGGCCCCGTTGAAGTTCCGCCCCCACGCCAAGACCTGCCCCGGCCGGAGGTGAAGCCCGGCATGGTGGTTCGCCTCGAAGGCTCCCGCTGGCCGGTGACTGCACGCATGTTGATCGTCGGCCTCGTGGAACGTGTCGAGCCCGCGGCCAACGGCCGGCCCATCATCGTCGTCAGGCCCGTCTTCGAACTGCGCGATCTGGCCAGCGTCATCATCCGCTCGCCCGCCGGCGATGGGCCCGCCGGAGCGGGCGTTGGGGCGGGGGAGGCACGCCCTTGAACTGGCTCGCCTTCGCCATCCTGAGTTACGCGCTCGTGGGTGCCGAACTGGCGCTGGGTGAAGTCCTTGCGCTGGGCACCAGCGGCGTGCGGCCCCTGCTCGTGCTGCCGCTGGTCATCTTCGTGGCCCTGCACGCCTCGCCCACCGTCGCGCTCTGGTCCGGCCTGCTGCTGGGTTGCACGATCGACCTCCTCGCACGCGTTCCCCTGGCGGATGCAACCGCCGGTGGTGGCACCGCCCTCGTGCTCGGGCCGCACGCCCTCGGCTACGCCGCGGCGGTCTACCTCACGCTCCTCCTGCGCGGCTTCCTCATCCGCAAGAATCCCCTGTCTTTGGTCTTCATGACCCTTCTGGGTGGCGGTCTCAGCGTGGTGGTCGTCGTCGCCCTCATCACGATCAAGAACGTCATCTCACGCACGCTCGTCTGGTCGCCCGGCGAGCAGTTTGTCAGCCGCGGCGGCTCGGTGCTCTACAGCGCCATCACCGCGTTCGTCCTGGCCTTCCTGCTGCGCAGGCTCATCGGCGTGCTGGGCCTGCCCGATGCCACCGGCCGCCGCTCCTCGCGCTAGGCCGCGCGTGTTCGTACACTCCTTGCAATGACCCAGGCGATCTTTTTCGATGACGGGCGCGGCCTGCTCTCGCCGCTCACCGACCTGCGCGCCGCCTTCAACATCCGCACCGGTGCCCTCACCACCATCGACCGCTGGATGCTCCGCAACGGCATGGATGCTGTTGGCCTCTTCGTGCCCGAACCCCTCGCCGCGCTCACCGCCGAATGCCACCCCGGAGTGAGCGTGAACCAGCCGCTCCGTGATGCGAGCGGCAGTGGCGCGGTCCTGGCGATCAACGGCCGCTGCGTGCTGCCCCTGCCCGCGGCGCTGGGGCTCGCCGTCGGCGAGTGCATCATTGAATCTTCCAGCGGCCATCTTGTCGCCGCGTGCGTGCCGCACGCGGATGTTCCCGCCCTCGCCGCCCGCGGCTGGATGCCCCACGGCCTGCACGCGACATCGCCGACGGACCACGTGCTGCTCGAACGCCCCTGGCACATCCGCGCGTTCCGCGATGCCGCGCTGGATATTGACCTGCCCCTGCTGGTCGCGGCCATCGCCACGGTTGCCGCGCCGCCGCAGGCCATCGTCATTCCCGGCCACGCGCTCACCATCGCAAAGAGCGCGAAGGTCTACCCCGGCGTCATCCTCGACACCGAAGCCGGCCCCATCGTGATCGATGAGCACGCGGTGATCCGCCCGGGCGCTTCCATCGTCGGCCCGGCGTACATCGGCCCGCACAGCACCGTGCTCGATCGCGCCCTCATCAAGGCCCGCACGGCCATCGGGCCGTGGTGCAAGGTCGCGGGCGAAGTGGGGGGCACCATCTTCCAGGGCTTCGCCAACAAGGGGCACGACGGCCACCTCGGCGATTCGTGGGTGGGCGAGTGGGCCAACCTCGGTGCGGGCACCACCAACAGCAACCTGCTCAACACCTACGGCGAGGTCACGTGCCGCGCGTTTCACCTGACAGGCGAACCCGGCCAGAACGAGCGCACCGGCCAGCAGTTTCTCGGGGCCGTCATCGGCGACCACGTCAAGACCGCCATCTGCACGCGCCTCATGACCGGCTGCATCGTCGGCACGGGGTCGATGCTGGCCGCCTCTGCCGCGGCTGTGGGCACCATCGAACGCTTCTCATGGTGCACCGATGCTGGCATCAAGCCGTTCCGCCACGACAAGTTCATCGAGGTGGCCGCGGCCGCCATGGCCCGCCGCAAGGTTGCTCCCAGCGCGGCCTACATGGCACGCCTGGCAGCCCTGGTGCGGTAAGTCTTGTCCCCGTGCCATCGAAGTCGGCTCTGCGACTTCGATGTCTTCCGCCTTCTTGGAACCCAAGTCCGTGCCATCGAAGTCGGCTCTGCGACTTCGATGCGGTCCTGCCTGATGTACCATTTCCACCGATGCCCGATACTCCGCCCATCCGCAAGCGCATGCGTCGATGGGAGATTCCCACCGACCTCCGCTTCGCGACATTCTCGTGCCAGCACCGCCTGCCCCTGCTGAAGAACCAGCGCATCTGTGCAGCACTGCTTGCGAGCATTGCGAGCGCTCGCAGCCGGCTTGGCCTGCGTGTCTTCGCCTGGGTCTTCATGCCCGAGCACGTTCACCTCGTATGCCGCCCGGCCGAAGGTGCCACGCTTGAACGGGCGTTGCGGTCCATCAAGATGTCCATCGCCAAACGTGCGATCGAGCGGTGGAAGGCGTTTGATGCGCCGATCCTGCGCCGTGTCGCCGACGAGGTTGGCAGGCCGCGGTTCTGGCAGAAGGGCGGCGGCTTTGATCGCAACGTGCGCGACATGGATGAGTTTGCCCGAGAGGTGCGTTATGTTCACCGCAACCCCGTGGAGCGCGGCCTGGTGTCGCGGCCCGAGGATTGGTGCTGGTCGAGTGTGCGGTGGTGGATGGGCACGAGAGGCCAGGAGTTTGAGTGCGACGCGCCGCCGGGCCGACCGGGGACGTGGGACCTGTGGACGGGGTACAAGTGAGTGAAGGCAAAGCACATCGAAGTCCCGTGCCATCGAAGTCGGCTTTGCGACTTCGATGCAATCCTCTCGGATGCACCGCCTCCTCCGATGTCCGCGCCACCGCCCATCTGCAAGCGCACGCATCGATGGGACATTCCCGAGTGCGTGAGATCAAAGGCACATCGAAGTCGCAAAGCCGACTTCGATGGCACGTTCGGGCACACTCCTCACGTCAGCGCCCGTCCTCCATCCACACGAATCACCTGCCCCGTGCAATACCCCGCCTCCAGCGCCAGCCAGCGCACGGCCGCTGCGGCTTCTTCGGGCGTGCCGCTGCGCCCCAGCGGCACTCGCGCCAGGTAGCGGGCCTGCGCCGCCGCGTCGCTCTCGTGCCCCGTGTCAGGGAACGCCACCACGCCGGGGGCCACGGCGTTCACACGCACGCGCGGGGCCAGTTCCCGCGCCAGCACCAGCATCATCTCCAGCAGCGCGGCCTTGCTCATGGAATACGCGCTGAACTCCCGCCGCGGGCGGCCCGTCTCGCCCATCGCGTGAATGTCGCACATGCAGACAATCGCCCCGCCAATCGGCACGCACGCCCCCCCCGCCCCCGGCCCGGCACAGGTCAGCGCCGAGGCGCTCAGGCGCGGCGCAAGTGTCCGTGAGAGCAGCAGCGGCGCCAGCGCATTCACCCGGTAGTGGGCAAGGGCCTCATCCGCCGACACGCTCAGCAGCGGCGTGGGCGCATACACCGACGCGTTGTGCACCAGCACATCCACGCGCGGCAGGGCATGAGCCAGTTCCCGTCCCACACGCTCCACCGCCGCGAGATCACTCAGGTCCAGTTCCACGCTGGCCGCGTGCACCGCGCTCGCGCCGTCGCTCGCGTTGCCGCCGCGCTGCGTGATGACCACATCGCACCCCGCCGCGGCGAGCGCACGCACCGTGGCCGCGCCCACGCGCTTGGTGCCGCCGGTGACGATGGCCACGGGCTTGTCGCCGGTGATCTGCGTGAACGGTGTCATGTGGGATCGCTCCCGCCGCGGGCCCGGTGCTCGCCGCGCGCGTCGCCCTCTTCCATCAGCCGTCGCCCGCTCTCCACCCACGGGTTCACGGGCTTGCCCTTGCCCTTGGCGGTGGTTCGCGCATTCCCCGCCGTCGCCCTCCGCCCCAGCGTGCGCAGCATGAGGATGCCCAGGCACAGGATCACCAGCACCACGCCCGTGAGGACGGCCAGTTGCCCCGAGAGCGCGAGCCGCTTTGCGGGCGGCGCGGGCAGGGGGCTTGCAGGTTGCGCGGCGAGAGCGAGCACGGAGCAAGGGTAAGGCTGCCCGCAGGCATAGCCGCGAGCGTTCGCCGCGAGCCGCTCCTCCACCAGTGCCTGATGCCCAGTGCCCAGTGCCTCCTATGCTCGCCCCATGCACTTTGACGCACACGGACCCGTGATCGCCGACCTCGAGGCGCGGATCGTAACGATCCGCGACTCGCTTTGACTACCCGGCCAAGGCCGCGCTGAGGGCCGAACTCAAGGGCCGCATGGAATCGGCGGACTTCTGGGCCAGCCCAACGGCCGCGAACAAGGTCGTGGCCCACGTCAAGGCCATCAACGCCCAACTCGACCCGCTCGACGCGGCGGCTGCCCGCCTCGCAGACGCCAAGGCCGCCTTCGACATGGCCCGCGAGGCGGGCACCAGCGGCCAGCCCGACATGGAGATGCTCGGCGAGGCCGACGGCATCCTCTTCACGCTCACCACCGAGATGGACCGCATCGAGTTGCGTTCCCTCATGAGCGGCCGGCACGACCCGCGCAACTGCTTCGTCACCATCAGCGCGGGCGACGGCGGCACCGAGGCCAACGACTGGGCCGAGATGCTCTTTCGCATGTACCTCAACTACCTCGAAAAGGCCGAGTTCGAGATCGAGGAGGTCGAGCGCGGCTTCGGCTCCGAGGTCGGGCTCGACTCCGTCACGCTCCACGTCAAAGGCCCTTACGCCTTCGGCTACCTCAAGTGCGAGCGCGGCACGCACCGCCTCGCCCGCGTCTCGCCCTTCAACGCTCAGGGCAAGCGGCAGACCAGTTTCGCCTCCGTCGAGGTCACGCCTGAGTTTGAAGACGTGAAGGTCGAGATCCCCGACCGCGATCTTGAAGTCACGCCCTTCGTGCGCGCCAGCGGACCCGGCGGCCAGAACGTCAACAAAGTCGCCACGGCCATCCGCATGGTGCACAAGCCCACGGGCATCATGGTGGTGGCGAACACCTACCGCGACCAGCCGCAGAACCGGGCTCAGTGCCTGCGCATCATCCAGGCCAAGCTGGAGCAGATCGCCGACGAAAAGAGAGAGGCCGAGATCAACGCGGCCAAGGGCGGCACGATGGACACGGGCTGGGGCACGCAGATCCGCTCGTACGTGGTGTACGACAGCCGCGTGAAGGACCACCGCACCGGCCACGAGAGCGGCGACGTGCAAAAAGTGTTCGACGGCGATATCCAGCCGTTCATCGATGCGGAACTCCGCCGCCGCCGCCGCGAACTGAGTGGCGGCGCGGCGATGAAGAAATAAGGGCCGGGCGACAGAGGGCCGAAGACGAACCGCGACCGTGAGGGAGCGGCGGTGAAGAGGGCACTGGGCACTGGGCATCGGGCACTGGTGCCGGAAAAGCGTGATAACCCGAACAGTGACCCGTCTTTTCGGTGTGCGCTCGTGGTTCGCGCCGAGAAACGGGCCATTCTTGCCGGTTTTCACGCCGCGCGCCGTGCGTGAACCATTTGGCGCGCCGCGCGCGGACCGTCTCACACGGGGCGCGGACCGTCCCAAGCCGCGCGCGGACCGCCTTGCGCCGCGCGCGGACCGTGCCGCGCCGCGCGCCGACCCCCTCAGAGGGCGCGGGGACCGTGCCGCGCCACGAGAAACCGCGCTCGGGCGGCGAGAAACCGGTCTCAGGCGGTGTCTCGCTTCGCCCCTGCGGGGCGAAGGGGTGTAGCCACGGGTGGAGCGACGGTCGGGCGAAGCCCGCCGACGCGCAACCCGTGGAAGGGATGCCCCCCGTTGCGTCCCGCCCCGGATGGGGCGGAGGAAGGAGGCGGTCAGCAGGCGCGGCGTTCCGCTCGCGCAGGACTCCTCCGCCCCTCGCGGGGCGGAACCCGGGATACGCGAACGCTCCCACGGGTTGCGCGACGCTCAGAGCCGCGTCGCTCCACCCGTGGCTACAGCCCGACGCCCCTCCGGGGCGTGCGATCAGGCCGAAACGTGGGCCGCACGATTATCCGCCCGTGGCGGATGATCGTGGCACGGACGAACGAGACTCCGCGCCCCTTTGCATCCTCTGCGAAACTCTGCGTACCTTCCTCGCGTGCCCCGTCATCCCCTCCCCAATATTCAGAGGTGGCTGCAATGGATCGTGCCCGGGGCATTCGGCTTGGGAATCATCGGTGAATTGGTCACGCCCGCAGCGTGGAAGCCGTGGGTGCTGTTCACAGCCCTCGGCATGGGCATCGGAATCGTGGTGATCGGTGCGGCAGAATCAACGCGGCTCACTTCCCGCGTTCGGATAGCACGCGGGCGTGTGTGCGTGAAGTGCCATTACACACTCGCGGGCCTTCCCGCTCCCGGAACATGCCCCGAGTGCGGTGAGCCCTTCCCCGAAGACGGCCACGCTGCCCGCTGGGTCGAGGTAGGGCTGCTCACTAAGTCGCAGACGTGAGGGCGGCGCGGATGCCCGCTCCTCCGCGTCCCTCTGCCTCCTCCGCGAACCTCTGCGTACGGGCTTGACGAACACCTCCCCCGGCCCTGCGGGCCACCCCCTCCGCTCGGGAGCGGAGGGGGATGCGTGCGCCCGCGGGCGTGCCATGCTGCTCGGGCTGTCACCTGACACCTGTCCCCTGTCACCTCACCCGGCCCGCCGTTCCCGGCGGGCAGGGTGTGGAAAACCCCTCGTTTTCAGGGTTTTTTGTGCCCCGGAACCATAAAAGTGCGGTTTTTCGGCCCGAATACCGATGTTCACGCTTGAACCGGGAGCGGTGCCACTGTACAACACCCTCAACGTTTCTTCGCGGTGGAGCCGCGAACAGCCTTTTTTATGGAGTTTTCAGCATGGCCACGAAAGCAAGCAAGCCCGCCAAGATCGAGCCCGCCAAGAAGCCCCGCGGCAAGGGAGAGTTCTACAAGATCGTCGCCGACAACACCGGTCTCACGCGCAAGAACGTCGCCGCGGTGTTCGACACGATGGCCAAGGTCGTGGCCGCCGACCTCTCCAAGAAGGGTCCCCGCATGTTCAACGTGCCGGGCATGATGAAGATCGTCGCCCGCGACAAGCCCGCCGTGAAGCCCGGCATGTGGAAGAACCCCTTCACCGGCGCCGAAGAGATGCGCAAGGGCAAGCCCGCCTCCACCGTCGTCAAGATCCGCGCCCTCAAGGCCCTCAAGGCCATGGTCTGAGGAATCGGTCGTCGGTCCGCCGCGGCGGACCTGCGAGTTGAGATGAACCTACGCGGCCCGATGGCGACAAGCCCTCGGGCCGTTTTCTTTGGGAAGGTGACAGGGGGCAGGTGACAGGAGACAGCGGGGAGAAGGCAGGGGACAGGGGGGAGAGAGGCGAGGCGGCACAAAGACGCGAAGACTCAAAGCAAGGCGTGGCGGTGGCAGCCGTGCATCTCTGTCCTCTTCCACATTTCTTCGCGGCTTCGCGCCTTTGTGCCAGACTCTGGCCCCGACCCTCGGCCATTCGCCCCGTCTCCTTCGCGGCTTCGCGCCTTTGTGCCAGACTTTGGCCCCCTCCCTCGTCTCTTCGCCCCGTCTCCTTCGCGCCTTTGCGCCTTTGTGCCAGACTCTGGCCCCGACCCTCGGCCCTTTTCCCTACCCTCACACGTGAACGACCCCGTCTCCCACATCTTCGACTTCACACCCGCAACGCTCGGCCAGTGGTGCAGCGACCGCGGTATGCCCGCATTCCGCTCCAAGCAGATCCTCGAATGGGTCTACGAGAAGGGCATCATCGACCCCGCCCTGATGACGACCCTCTCGCAGCGCGATCGGGCCTTGCTCGCCGATCCGGAGCATGGCCTCACGTTCCTCTCCGGCGACATCGTGCAGCACCAGGCAGCCAGCGACGGCGTGCAGAAGTTGCTGGTGCAGTGGCACGGGGGCAGAAGTGACGGAGTGACGGAGGGACGAAGTGACGAAGTCACGAAGTCACCAAGTGACGAAGTGTCGCTCACGGTGCTTCCCCACTCCGTCACTCCGTCACTCCGTCACTCCGTGACTTCCGCCTTGCAGACCGAGTGCGTCATGATCCCCGCCGAGCGCGACGAGGAAAAGGACCGTGCACCGCGGTTCACGGCGTGCATCTCCTCACAGATCGGCTGCCCCGTGGGGTGCAAGTTCTGTGCATCGGGCCTGGGCGGCCTCGACGGCAACCTTTCGGCGGGGCGGATCGTGGAGCAGGTCTGGCGGCTGGCCCGGCTCGAGGGCGTGCGCCGCATCACCAACGTCGTCTTCATGGGCATGGGCGAGCCGCTGGCCAACTTCGGGCCGGTGACGCAGGCCATCCGCACGCTCGCCACGCTCCCGCCGGGGGGCATGGGCATCTCGGCGCGAAAGATCACCATTAGCACCGTGGGCCTGCCCGCGGCCATCGAGCGATTGGCGGACCAGTTCGAGTTGCCGGTCACCCTCGCGCTCTCGCTGCACGCGCCGTTCGATGACCTGCGCCGCGAACTCATCCCGTGGGCCCAGTATTCCACGATCAAGGAACTCCTCGCCAGTTGCCAGAAGTGGTTCGAGAAGACCGGCCGCGAGATCACGCTGGAGTACACGCTGCTGGGCGGCGTGAACGACCGCCCCGAGCACGCGGCGGAACTCGCCCGCTTGGCGCAAACGCTTCGTGCCAACGTGAATCTCATCCGCTACAACGAGGTGAAGGGCATGCCCTTCCAACGGCCCCGCACCGACCACGTGCACGCCTTCCAGGCCCTGCTGCGAGACCGCGGCGTGAACGTGCACATCCGCGCCAGCCGCGGCAGGGATATCGCGGCCGCGTGCGGGCAGTTGCGGCATGAGGCCGCGACGGTGTAGCCTGCGGGGATGCCCACGCTCGCGGCCAACACGTTCCAGCCCTTCACGCTCACGCACTTGTGGGCGGTGGTGGTGTCGGCTGGCATCGTGGCGGGCATCATCATCGCGGGGCGCAACCTGCGCGGCGCGGACAGTGCGGCCACGCCGCGGCTGAGGGTGATGGAGCGCACGCTCGGCACGCTGGCGCTGCTTCACTGGCTGGCGTATGCGGGGCACGCCGCGAGGTTCATCCGCGAAGACCCGATGTTCGCGATCCCGCTGCAGATGTGCGACATCGCCGGGCTCGCCGCGGCGTTGTCGCTGCTGACGCGCTGGCGGCCGCTGGCGGTGCTGGTGTACTTCTGGGGGCTGGCACTATCGAGTCAGGGGTACGTCACGCCGACCGTGCGTGTGGGCCCGGAGGGGATCAACTTCTGGTTCTTCTGGGGGGCTCACCTCATCATCGTGGGGACGGCGATCTACGAGTGCGCTGTGCGGGGCCTCGTGCCGGCGGGAAGAGACCTGTTGCTCGCCCTCGCCTGCGGCCTCGTCTACTTCCTCGTCACGCTCGGCATCAACATCGCCTTCGGCATGAACTTCGGTTACACCGGCCCGCCGCAGGCTGATGGCACCCGCACGCTCGCCGATGCGCTGGGCTCGTGGCCCTTGCGGATTGTGTGGATCGCACTCCTGGCCATCGCCGCGATGACGTTGGCGTGGCTGCCGTGGGGCTTGACGGCGAGTGGCCGCACGCGGGCAGGGGGAACGCGCGGGCCGCGCGGCCCGGCGTGAGCCCGTTACACTCGCCCGCACATGCACCTGCTCTGCCTGCTGCTCATCCCGCTCGCGTTTCTCTTGGCCGTGCCGCTCACGCTGCTCGCGCGGGCCGTAGGCCACCGCCTGAACGCGCTCGACGGCGCGGGCGTGGCCGGGCAGGTGAAGGCCGCGGCAAGGCCCGTGCCCAACACCGGCGGCATGGCGATTGTCCTTGCGTTCTCGCTGCCCATCGTGCTGGGGCTGGTGGCGGTGATCACGCCGCTGGTGGATTCGCTGACGTCGCTGGTGCCTGCGCTGACGGATCACCTCCCCGGCATCCGCTCGGAGACGGTGAACGCGGTGGTGCTGCTCACGTTCCTAGGTGCGCTGCACGTGGTGGGGCTTGTGGATGACCGCCGCCCGCTGGGCCCGCTCTTCAAGCTTGCGGTGATGCTCGGCTGCGCGCTGGGTGTGGTGCTGCTCACCGGCTCACGCATGCTCACCATGCTTGATTCGCACGTCGGCGGGCCGTGGCTCTCGGTGTTGCTGACAGTGCTGTGGATTGTGGTGGTGACCAACGCCTTCAACTTTCTGGACAACATGGACGGCCTGTCGGCCGGCGTGGCGATGATCGCGGCGGGGTGCTTTCTGGCCGCGGCGCTGATTCATGGGCAGTGGTTCGTGGGGGCGTGCCTGGCGCTTCTGGTGGGCACGCTGGGGGGCTTCCTGGTCTTCAACTTCCCGTGGCGGGCCGGGGGGGGCGGGGGCGCCAGCATCTTCATGGGTGATGGCGGCTCGCTGGTGGTGGGCTTTCTGCTTGCGTTCCTCACGGTGCGGACGACGTACTACGCGCCGGGGACGGGGGGGGCGGGCGGTGCGGGCACCTCGTGGTACGCCGTGTTCATGCCCGTCATCGTGCTGGCCATCCCGCTCTATGACCTGGTGAGCGTGTGCGCGATCCGCTTGCGTCAGGGCCGCTCGCCGTTCGTGGGCGACATGCAGCACTTCTCGCACCGCCTGGTGGCCCGCGGCCTGAGCCGGCGCGATGCGGTGCTGATCATCTACGGGGCCACGGGCGTCACGGCCATCGGCGGCATCGCGCTGGGCTCGCTGGCGGATTGGCAGGCGATGCTGGTGGGTGTGCAGATGCTGCTGGTGCTGCTGGTGATCGCGCTGTACGAGGGGCGGACCGCGCGGGCCGCGGTGTGAGCGACCATGACCGACACGCGCGCACAGATCGAGCCGGGCGCGCGTGATCGTGCGGGCCATGGCACGCTGCTGGGCGTCGCCGTGATCCTCGCGGCGTTCTCGCTGCGGGCTGTGTCATCGCTGTCGCTGTTGCCGGGGTGGGACCTTGACCCGATGGTGATTCCCTACGTGCCCAGCGGCCTGGGCCCGGCGGGCTCGCTGGCGTCCGATTTTCTTGCGATGACAGGCGCGACGGCGGTGCTGGTGAACGCTCCGCGTGGTGCTGCGCGGCGGACGCTTGCGCAATTGGGCTTGGTGCTGCTGGGCGCGATCCCGCTCATCTACCACGGCTGGGTGAAAGACTCCGCCACACTGGCCGACCAGCGGCAGGGTGCCGCGTGGCTTTCGGCGATGGTGTGCGCTGTGGCGATCCGCAGCGCGGCACGCGATGCTCGCGTGCGGGCGCTGGTCATCGCGACGCTCATCGGTCTGGCCGCGGTCATGACGTGTAAGGGCCTGGTGCAGGTGCTGGTGGAGAACCCGGCCACGATCGCGGACTTCCGGGCGAATCAAGAGCAGTACCTTGCCGCGCAGGGCTTCTCGCCGGATTCGCCGATGGCCAAGGCGTACATCCGGCGTGTGGAATCCAACGACCCCACGGTGTGGATGGGCCTGACCAACGTGTTTGCCACGTTCGCGGCGATGGGTTTGTCGCTCGCGTGCCCGCTGGCGTGCTGGTTTGCGTTGCGCGCGCGTCGGATGGACCGCAACGCCAAACTCGGGGTGGCGGCGGGCGCGGCCGCCGTCCTGTGCGCTGTGGGTGCGTTCATCGCGGGCTCAAAGGGCGGCTTTGTGGCGGGCCTGCTGGCTGTTGGGCTTGCCGCGCTGGGCTTCACCACGCTCGCGCGGGGCAGAGTCGCGGCGATCGTGGGCCCCGCGCTCGTCGCCGCGGCGATCGCGGCGGTGGTTGTGCGGGGCCTCGTCGGCGAGCGAATCGGCGAACTCTCGCTCCTTTTCCGCTGGTTCTACATGAAGGCCGCGGCACAGATCGGCGCGGCCAACCCGCTGGGCGTGGGCCCTGACGGCTTCAAGGATGCGTACCTGCTCGTGAAGGACCCGCTCAGCCCGGAGGAGGTCGCGTCGCCGCACTCGGTGCTGCTGGATTGGTGGGCGTGCCTTGGGTGGCTGGGCGTTGCGTGGGCCGCGCTGTGGGTGTATTGGCTGGTGCGTGCGTCGGGGCACTTGAACGCGAGTTTGGGATGGAAGGCTGCTGTCAAGGCCGATGCCTCCACCGCGCAAGCGATTCCGACGGCGAGCGACGAGCGCACGCTCATTCGCGCCGTCGCGGGCGTGGCGGTCATCGCAACCATCGGCGCGATGTGGACTGAGCGGTTTGCGACGAGTCCGGAAGCCGCGGCGGTGCGAGTGGGGGGGCTGCTGGTTTGGCTCACGCTGGGTTGCACCATCGGCCTCGCCGCGCTGCGTGCCCCTGGGTGGGTCGGGCGTGTCGCTCTCGCCGTCGCAGCGATCGTCGCGTGCGTGCACAGCCAGATCGAGATGAGCGGCACCTGGGTGCAGAGTTGCGGCCTGGTGCTGGCGGCGCTGGGGGCTGCGAGCGCGCACAGCGGTCTACCTCGTGCCGCTGCCTTGCGTGCGTCCGGTGTCATGCGCGCCGCGGCGGTGGCCGTGATCGCGCTCCTGAGTGCACGCGTGTTGTGGTCGGCCACGGTGGCGCGGCTAGGCGGCTCACAACTCGAGGAGGCCGCGACAGCGTTGCGGCCGATTGCCGAACTTGCTGGCGACTTGCAGTCCTCTGGCGTGAGAAGCCAACCGGAAACCCAGCGCCGGTTGCGAGAACTGGTGGCCAAGTGGGTGCTCCCGGGCACGGTGCCGGCGCACACCAGCCCAGACCTGCTGATGTCGTGCGTGCGAGCGCACGCGGCGTTCGCCACAACCAGCCGCGTAGCGACCGTGTCGCTTGGCTGGCCTCTCGTGATGGATGCGGTTTTTCGCGAGGCTTCGCGTCTAGACCTCGCAACGGCCGTCTACTTTTCACAAGCGGGGGTGGACCCGCAGGCCCAGATTCCCCTCGCAGCACCGACGGAGCGCCCGTCGATTCCGGGAGAGACGGTTGGTGGCCGGCCGGTCCCGGGACCGGACCCCAGCGTGCCCCGGGTGTCTCCTTTGCATCGCGCCGTCGCGAGTGCGCAGATCCGCACCGAACGCGGGCGCCCGCGGGCAGAAGCCTTCAACTGGCTGGCGACCGTGCATCTCGCCGCGACGGACCTGTACGCCCCAAGGCCGGCGGCCGCAGAGCACCTTGCGCTGGCCGAGGGTGCGTTGCGCCGCGCAGCCGCGCTCGACCCCACGAACCCGCTGCACATCCACCGGCTGCTTCGCGTGCAGGAACGCCTTGGGCTTCCTCCCGAGCAACTCGCTGCCACGGCCCGGCTGCTGCTGCGACTCGACGACAACCAGCGGCTGGACCGCTCTGTTCGGGGTTTGGATGCCGCGGAGCGCGCGCGTGTGCAAGCACTGGCGGCCGCCTCGGCCGTTGCGCCCGCACCTTGATTCACGCAACGCCGCCGATACTATTTCGCCCTCTGTCCGGGTGGGTTTCCACCACCTGTTCACCCCCGGCCTTGTTCGCCTGATTCTCCGCCCCGCCCTCCGGCGGCGTGAGCCTCTCTATGAGCAGCGGCAACAAAGACGACGACGACCCCTACTGACCCATCGGGCCCTGCTCGGGGCCGCGTCATTCACCGAGCACGCCGCGCGTGGCCCGCGTCTCCGACAGCATCAATCGCTGTGAGCGTTGCGGGCGGCCAGCGGCATACGAACCACGTCCGACGGCCTCCCGTCGCCCCCCCTTCCCGATCGAGGCACAATCGCCCGGTCGAGACCGCCGATCCGCTTTTCAGTCTTCGTCCCGTACATCTCCCTCCGACCCCCGCAGGATTTGCATGACCACCGCCGCACCCGCGTCCAGGAACCCCGCCATGTCCACCGACCTTTCCAACATCCGCAACATCGGCATCTGCGCCCACATCGATGCGGGCAAGACCACCGTCTCCGAGCGCATCCTGTTCTACACCGGCAAGAACTACAAGATGGGCGAGGTGCACGAGGGCACCGCCACGATGGACTTTTTGCAGGACGAGCAGGAGCGCGGCATCACGATCCAGTCTGCCGCGACGACCTGCCCGTGGGACAAGGACGGCAAGACGTACAAGATCAATCTCATCGACACGCCCGGGCACGTGGACTTCACGATCGAGGTGGAGCGTTCGCTGCGCGTGCTGGACGGCGCGGTAGCGGTCTTCGACGGCAAGGAAGGCGTTGAGGCGCAGAGCGAGACGGTGTGGCGTCAGGCGGACCGGTACCGCGTGCCGCGCATGTGCTTTGTGAACAAGATGGACAAACTGGGTGCCGACTTTGACTTCTCGTTCGGCACCATCAAGACGCGCCTTGGCGCGAACGCGATCGCGATCCAGTATCCGCTGGGCAAGGGCAACGAGCACAAGGGCATCATCGACCTGCTGACGATGAAGGCGTACGTCTTCGATCCGTCGGAGCAGGGCTCGGTCGTCAGCGAGGTGCCGATTCCTGAGGACCTGGTGGAGACGGCCAAGAAGTGGCACACGGAGATGGTGGAGAAGGTGAGCGAACTGGACGACGCCCTTTCGGAGAAGTACCTCACGGACCCGTCCACGATCACGATCCCCGAACTGAAAGCGGCGATCCGTAAGGGCGTGGTGCAGCGCAAGTGCTACCCCGTGCTCTGCGGCGCGGCACTCCGCAACGTGGGCGTGCAGTCGGTGCTGGACGCGGTGATTGACTACCTGCCCGCCCCGCACGAGAAGGCGGAGGTGGAAGGCACCGACCCGCGCGACAAGGAAGAGAAGATGACGCGCCCGCACGACGATGCGGCGCCGTTCTCTGCCCTGGTGTTCAAGGTGGTTTCGGACATGCACGGCGACCTGACGTACATCCGCATCTACTCGGGCACCCTGCAGAAGGGCCAGCGCATCATCAACCCCGTGAACGGGAAGAAGGAACTGGCCAGCCGCATCTTCGAGATGCACGCCAAGGACCGCATCCCGCTCGACATGGCTACGGCCGGCAACATCGTGGCGGTCGTGGGCATCAAGGACAGTTACACCGGCGACACGCTCTGCGACCCCGACGACCAGATCGTGCTGGAGCGGATGACGTTCCCCGAGCCGGTCATCAGCATGTCCATCGAGCCCAAGACCAGCGCCGATCGGCAGAAGCTGGCCGATGCGCTCCAGACCATCCGTCGCGAGGACCCCTCGTTCCGCTCCAACTTCAACGAGGAGACGGGGCAGACCATCATCTCCGGCATGGGTGAACTCCACCTGGACATCATCAAGACCAAACTCATCCGCGACATGAAGATCGGCGTCGAGGTCGGCAAGCCGCAGGTGGCTTACCGCGAGACGATCACACGCAAGGTCTCCGAAGTCCGCGGCAAGTTCGTCAAGCAGACCGGCGGCCGCGGCCAGTTCGGCGATTGCGTCATCACGCTGGAACCCTGCACCGCGGCACAGGCCGAGGCCGAGGAACTGGACTTTGAGAACGCCGTGGCCTTCGAGAACGCGATCGTCGGCGGCTCCATCCCCAAGGAATACATCCCTTCGATCGAGTACGGCGTGCGGCAGACGGCGCTGGCGGGCATCAAGTCGGGCTTCCCGCTCATCAACATCAAGGTGAGCGTGACGTACGGGTCGTACCACCCGGTTGATTCGTCGCAGATCGCCTTCGAGCAGGCGGGCCGCCTCGCGCTTCTCGAAGCCGTTGAGAAGGCCGGCTTCCAATTGCTCGAACCGATCATGAAGGTGGTCATCACTTGCCCGGACGATTACTTCGGCGCGGTGACCGGCGACATCTCCAGCCGGCGCGGGATGATCGTGGACACCGAGGACCGCGGCGTGGTGAAACTCATCACCACCGAGGTGCCGCTGAACGAGATGTTCGGCTACACCACCACGCTGCGTTCGCTCACGCAGGGGCGCGCGAGCAACACGATGGAGTTCCACATGTACCGGCCCATGCCGCGCACGCTCCAGGACGAGGTGCTCAAGAAGGGCCAGGCCTGAGGGTGTGCCATCGAAGTCGATCGCGCGAGCGATGGACTTCGATGAGGCGCGATGCACATGGGTGTTCGGTGGCGGGCGCACCTACGCTCGAACGCCGCCATGCCCACACTGCTGCCCCAAGGCCCCGCGCTGGAACCGCTGCGAGCGCTGCTCGCGCGGTCTTTGGCGCGCGTGGAGACGCGCCTGGACGAGCACCTCTCCAGCGACCTCACGCCTGTGAGCAACCTGGTGCAGCACGTGGAGCGCTACCGGGGCAAGATGGTGCGGCCGACAATGGCGATTCTCTGCGGCTTGGCCGCGAACCCGTTGGCGTGCGGCGAGCCGGCAGACAGCCACGTCATGGACGCGCACGTCACGCTCGCGGCCGTCTGCGAGATGATCCACGTGGCCACCCTGGTGCACGACGATGTGCTGGACGAGGCCGACACACGCCGCCAGTCGCCCACCGTCAATCACCTGCGAGGCAACGAGGCCGCGGTGATCCTCGGCGATTACCTGTTCTCGGCGGCGTATCACCTCTGCTCCACGCTCAACGACCGCGATACGTCGCTGCGGGTGGCGCGCGTGGGCATGACGCTGTGCGAGGGCGAACTGCTTCAGAACTACCACCGGGGGAACTTTCAACTCGACGAGGAGACGTACTACTCCATCGTCAGGCGCAAGACCGCATCGCTGATCGCGGTGGCGTGCAGGCTGGGCGCCAGCCACGGCGGGGCAAACGGCTCGCTGGCGGAGCGCTTCGAGACCTTCGGCATGGACCTGGGCGTGGCCTTTCAGATTCAGGATGACCTGCTGGACCTGACGGGCGACGAGGCCGTGGTGGGCAAGTCTTTGGGCAAGGATGTAGAGAAGGGCAAACTCACTCTGCCGCTGATTCACCACCTGGCCACCGCCGCGCCGGAATGCCGGGCCCGGTCGCTGGCGATGCTGGAGCACGCCGAGGATACGGACAACGGTCAGCGCGGCGGGGCCTGGGCGGCGGCGCTCGCCTCGACAGGATCCGTGGAGCACGCACGCCGAACGGCCCAGCGGTTCGTGGATTCGGCCAAGGCGGCGCTGGGGCCGCTGCACGAGTCTCCGGCGAAGGCCTTGCTGCTGGGCCTTGCCGATACCGTCGTCAATCGAACGTATTAGGCGCGGCCGTGAAGGACAGGCGGCCGCCCATCGCAGGACCCTTACGGACCCAAGCATGAGTCATCATCCTTCCATCGCGGTTGTTGGTGCCACGGGCGCGGTCGGGCGCGAGATGCTGGCCGTGCTTGAGCAGCGGCGTTTCCCGCACTCGAGCATCCGCCTGCTGGCATCGCCGCGCTCGGCGGGTCAGAAGATCACCTATCGCGGCGAAGCGCACCTGGTGCTGCCGCTCACCGCGGAGAACCTGCGCGGCGTCGATCTCGCCCTGTTCTCGGCAGGTTCCGGCCCCAGCAAGGAGTTTGCGCCGGGGTTGGTGGCCGCGGGGGCGAGTGTGGTTGACAACTCATCGGCGTTCCGGGCCGACCCGACCTGCCACTTGATTGTGCCGGAGGTGAACGGCGGTACGCTCGCCGGCGCATTGGCCGCGCGTGCGAAACAAGGGTTGTTGTGCGCTGTGCCCAACTGCTCGGCCATCATCATGCTCGTGGCGCTCAATCCGCTGCGCGAGGCCTTCGGCATCACGCGGATCGTGGTGAGCACGTATCAGGCCGCGAGCGGGGCGGGGGCGCAGGCGATGGATGAACTGCGGGCACAGTCGCACGAAGCGCTGGCGGGCAAGAGCCCTGAGCAACTCACGCGGCGCGTCTTCCCCGAGCCCTACGCCTTCAACCTCTTCAGCCACAACGCGGCGGTGGACCCCGCGACCGGCTACAACGGCGAGGAACTGAAGATGATCTCCGAGGCGCGGCGCATCTGGAATGATCCCGCCCCCGGGGTGCTGATCTCGCCGACGTGCATCCGCGTTCCCACCATGCGGGCCCACGCCGAGTCGATCAACGTGACGCTCAGGCGTGCCGCCACGGAGCGCGAGGTGCGTGAGGTGCTCTCGAAGGGTGCGGGCGTGCGGATTGTGGATGATCGGGCCGCCAACGCCTTCCCCACGCCGCTCAAGGCCACCGGCGGGGATGATGTGCTCGTGGGCCGCATCCGGCCTGACATCGCCCGCGTGCACGAACTGCACGGGCCCGCCGCCACCGTCACGCCCGACACTCGGTGCGACCAGTGGTCGCTCTTCGTGGCGGGGGATCAACTCCGCACGGGCGCGGCGCTCACGGCGGTGAAGATCGCGGAGTTGCTGGTCTGAGCGGTTGCTATCGTTTCGGCATGACCGACGCTCGCCACATCCGCTGGACCGACCTGCCCGCCGACCGCCCCATGCCGCTGATCGAGCGGCAACGGATCATCGCGGAGGCGATGATGGTGTCGCGCGTGCATCTTGCGAAGGGCTTCCACCTGGACACGCATCAGCACACCAACGAGCAGTGGGTGGTGATGCTGAGCGGCCGGTGCCGCTTCGGCCTGGGGGCCGAGGGCACGGCCGCGCGGCATGAGGTGGAGGTGAGCGGGGGAGAGGTGTTGGTGCTGCCTTCGGGTGTGCCGCACTCGTGCGACGCGATTGAAGACACGGTGATCCTCGACCTGTTCAGCCCACCGAGCGAAAAGACGGGTGTTGACCGGGCGTGAGGCCTGCCGTGTCAGTGCCCGCCCGCCCCCGCGAGCCACCGCTCCGCATCGAGGGCCGCGATGCAGCCCATGCCTGCCGCGCTCACGGCCTGGCGGTAGTGCTCGTCGGCGACATCGCCCGCGGCGAAGACGCCGGGGATGTTGGTGTAGGAATCGCGGCGGCGGAGAACGACATAGCCCTTCTCGTTCACCTCGACGCCCGAACCCTTGAGGAACGTGGTGGCGGGTGTGTGGCCGATGGCGACGAAGAGGCCCTTCACGTCCATGCGTGAGCGTTCTTTGGTGACGGTGTCCTCGAGTTGCACGGCCTCGATGGAGTTTGCGCCGAGCACGTCCACCACCTGCTTGTTCCAGAGGACCCTGGCATTGGGGCGGGAGAGGAAGCGGTTCTGCATGATCTTGCTGGCGCGGAGAGAATCGCGCCGGTGGATGACGTAGACCTCCTTGCCGAACTTGGTGAGGTACGTAGCCTCTTCCATGGCGGTGTCGCCGCCCCCCACGACGGCCAGCACCTGGTTCCGGAAGGCGGGGAGGGCGCCGTCGCACACGGCGCAGGCCGACACGCCGCCGCCGGAGCGAGCGAGCCGCATCTCGTTCTCAAGGCCGATCCAGTTGGCCACGGCGCCCGTGGCGATGATGACAGTCTGGGCGCGCACGGTGCCGGTCTTGCTTACGCCGTCGTTGGAGGTGTGGAGCGTGAAGGGCTTGGTGGAGAAGTCGCAGGCGAAGATGTCCTCGCTGATGACCTTGGTGCCAAAGCGCTCGGCCTGGGCCTGAAAATCGGTCATCAGTTTCGGCCCGTCGATTCCGTGCGGGAATCCGGGGTAGTTCTCAACCTCGGTCGTGAGCATCAACTGTCCGCCGGGCAGCACGGGGCCGGGGTCTTGCTTGGCGACGCCGCAGTACACAACCGGTGCGAGTTGTGCCCGCGCGGCGTAAATGGCCGCCGTCCACCCGGCAGGGCCTGAACCGATGATCACGATTGGGTGGGCCTCGTCGCTCACGGATGCACGTTCCCTTCCGGACCTTGGAGATGCTCAGGGCAGTTTGTTCGTGTCGGCCAGGTGCTGGCGTGCCAGGCTCAGCACGGGGGGCCAAAGGAGGTAGTCGCTGCCGCGGTCCTCGCTGGTCTGCCCCGCCACGCGGCACTGGTTGGGCACGCCGTCGGGCCCGGCCGCGTACATCACGAAGTTCTCGTCGTTGAGTTGCACGCTGAACGATGGGTACGGATCACCGATCACCACGCGGATCTCGTGCGGCCTGGGCTCGTTGCCCTGACGTGTGGTGTCGCGCATGGGCACGAAGAACGAGACCGGCTTGGCGTCCTTCAGATAGGGGTCGTTGTCGAGTTTGTCGATGAACGTCGGCCGTACTGCGCCGATGTCGCGCGGGAAGGAGCGGTTTGCCCGCCAGAACGCGTGCATCGCCAGCGAGGCCCGCATGCCCGCCAACTCGCAGAGCATCTGTGTCCGCAGGCCGAAGAGCACGCCCACATCGCCCACCGTGGCATCCAGCGCGGCAAAGCGCACCTTGTCGAGTTTCTCGTAGGCGGTCGGGGTCTTGAGGATGGGGTCGAAGAGCGTGAGTTGCCAGCGCGTGCTCCAGTCTTTCACCAGACCGTTCAGGGCCTCGCGGGTTTCGCTGTCGCCCGCGCTGGCCGCGGCCATCACGTCCCACTTGGCTGATTCGCTGAAGAGCCGCAGGGGGCGCTGACGCGAGCCGACGCGACCCAGCGTGCGGGCGTAGGTGCTCGCGTTCGGGCCGGCTCCCCGCACAAAGATCCGTCCCAGCGTCTGCTCCGCGCCAACGCCGTCACCCCTGGGCAGCGTGAGGCGCTCACTGCCGATGACCTTGGCGCGGTCCATCAGCCGGTCGAGTTGCTCGCGGATGGCCGCGGGCACCATCTTCGGCTCGCCCGAACGCGAGTCGAGATAGGCCACGTCGCGGGCCCGGTGCAGGCCCAGAATCATCGTCTCATACCCCCACCGCTGCTCCACGAGAAAGGCGCGGTCGCACATCTGCCGAGCGAAGAGCACGAGGTCTGTCAGCACTTTGACGGCTTCATCGGGCTTGCCCTCCGCCGCGAGCCTGGTCGCCTCGACATGTGCAAGCGACCGTAGCCGATCGAGGAGTGGCATGTAGAGGTGTCTGGCCGCGGCGATGGCCGCGGGATCGCCCAGATCGGTGTAGGCTCCAGCGATCACGAGGTCCGGGTCCACGCCGTCAAAGCCGTACGGCTGGCCGAACGCGTAGGCCTTTTTCCAGTCGCGCTCGACCGACACCTTTGCGAGGGCTGCGAGGGTGGCCTTCTGCGGATCACCTTGTGCCCACGCCGCGGCGTCCTTGAAAGGAGCGCTGCTGGCTGGGAGGAGCGCGACGTTGATCTGGTTGAGCAGGCCCGCCGGAGCCTCGCTGGTGGTAATCAGCACCGGCAGCAAGACGGAGTCCGAGCGTTTGTCCTGCGGGATCACCTTGAACGGCGCGTTGACCCTGTCGAGTTGCTCGTCCGCGCGTGCCGCGCCCGCGACAAGCACGGACGCCAGCGCCAAGACCTTGCCGAACAGGGCGTGCAGATTGATCGCCATACATCCACCTCGCAAAGCCCACGGGTACAACTCCCCGTCGGAGTGGCGATGGTAGCCGTCGGCAACCCTGGTTCTGTTGGCGGCGGACGGGCACGCCGACGTCACGCGCTCATGGCACGGAAGCGGTCGTCCTCGCTCTCACGGTCGAGCCGGTCGTCCACGCTGGCGGGTGCAACGGCCACCTGCCGGAAGAACCTGCTCGGTCGTTCGTCGTTGAGTTGGCAGTTGAGCTTGCGGAGGGCCTCGTCGGCGATCTGCCGGACGCGTTCGCGGCTGATGCCGATCTCCTGAGCGATCTGCTTGAGCGTCAGCGGTTCCTGCCCGTCAAACCCGAAACGCATGCGGAGGATGCGGGCCTCGCGTTCGTCGATGGCATCGAGCAGTTTGCGGATGGTGGTGAGTTCATCGCCCCGCACCATGGTCTCGCTCGGGCAGCCCGTGCGGTGGTCGGCGAGAAGTTCGGCGAAACTCATGGTGTCGCCCTGCTCGTCTGTCGGGGCCTGAGCGGGCGCTCGCACGGCCCGGATGGCCCGCCGGATGATTTTGAGTTTTTTGAGGGGCAGTTGCAGTTCGTCGGCCAGTTCTTGCATCGCCGGAGGGCGGCCTAGGGCGCTCTCAAGACGGCGTGAGGCCTGCTTCCACTTGGCGATGAGTTCCACCATATAGGCTGGAACGTGGATGGGCTGGACGGCGTTGATGAGGGCACGCTTGATGGCCTGCTTGATCCACCAGCTGGCGTATGTGCTGAAGCGGGCTCCCTGGGCGGGGTCAAAGCCCTCGACGGCGCGCATGAGGCCGACGTTGCCCTCTTCGATCAGATCCTGCAGCGTGAGGCCGCGGTTGGCGTAGTTCTTGGCGATGGAGACGACCAGCCGCAGGTTGGCGCGGATCATTCGTTCCCGCGCGGCGGGGCAGTTGTCGTTGATGATGGACCAGCCGAGGACCTTCTCGTCTTCAGCCGTGAGGAGTGATGTCTCGTTGATCTGGCGCAGGTACAACTGGAGACCTGTTTGCAGGTCGCCCGAGGGCGCTGAGCGCATGGACTTGGCTGTCGGCACGGTCAAACCCGCTTTCTACGAGGCACCCCACCGGATGGTCCACGCCGAGAACCGACGTGTTGGGCTGACACGGAACGGTACGCAGAGCATAACGCATCTGATCCATCGCCCGTTTCCAAATCACGCTTGATCGGCCCGCTCACACCCCCTCGCACCGGCCCCGCACCGGTCCGCGCGGGGGTCACTGCGGCCATTCCGGTTCGGGTTTTATCGGTCCTTTGGCCGTTTGCGGGCCGCCGCGGGGTGTTGCGGGTACCGACGACGGGGCCGGCCCGTATAGTTGAAGGCTTCGCGAAGGTTTTTCGGTGGCACAAAGGTGTGCGGAAGTTTCCGGGTTCGGGGTGACGGTGGGCTTGGCCGGGTGGCGAGCGCGGGGGCGGGTGGACTGATGAGCCTTGATCTCTCCAGCATGCTGCGTGATTGGCCCTATGAACCGGGCAAGATCAACGTGCGCCTCATCCCCGGCGACGACGGCGACGACCGTGTCCAGATGCGTCTGGACCTGGGGGTGCTGCAGATGCGGGTCGACGGACGCCCGGACGGCCAGCGTCCGCGCGGCTACGAGAGTCTGCTCGAATATCACGAGGCCCGCATTGACGAATTGCAGCGCGAGCAGGGCAACGTGAGCGGGTTCGTGATTTCTGCGGATGACTGCCGCGAACTGCGCGAGGAGGCCGTGCAGTACTACCACCGCTACATGGCACTGCTCGTGCTCGACGACTACGACGGCGTGGTGCGCGACACGAGCCGCAACCTGCGCGTGCTGGACCTGTGCGCGGTGCACGCCGAGACGGAATCGGACCGGCAGGCCCTGGAGCCGTTTCGGGCGTACATCACGATGATGCGGGCCCGGGCCCTGGCCAGCCAGGCCCTGAAGGACAACGAGCCCAAGGCCGCGATTCTCGCGCTGGACGAGGGGCTTGAGGCCCTGCGCCGCCACTACACCCAGGCCGGGGAAGAGGCGTCGTTCGATTCTTCCAGCGAGGTGCAACTGCTCAAGGGCATGCGCGAGTCGCTGGTTCCCAAACTGCCGCTGAGCCAGAAGGCCGAACTGAAGAAGCGCTTGCAGGATGCGCTCATGGCTGAGAACTACGAACTCGCGGCGATTCTGAGGGATGAACTCAAGAACATGGCGGAGTGACAAGGCCGCACGCGGGGGGATAGGCCTCCGTGCGAAAACGAGACAGACTTCACTCGCGGGCCGGCCGCGGGTCTGCGGCGGGCGTGTTGGTCAGACGCGAAACGACACGGCGTGCCATGTCCTCGGCGATGGCCACCTCGCCGATCGTCACCTCGTCCGCTCCTGCCCCCTGCACGGCGAAGGCCGTACTCAGGTAACTCGTGCGCGCGACAATGAACACGTGCGGGGCCAGCCGCCGGATCTGCTGGCAGGCGCGCATGATCGCGTCGTCGTCGGGCACGGTGAGGAACACGGCCTCGGCGTCGTGAATGCCGGCCGACTCCAGCACCTCCGGGCTGCCGATGTCGCCGTAGATGACGTTGCGGTTCAATCGTCGCTGGGTGTCGACAGTGGTTGAGTTCAGTTCCACGATGGTGAAGGGCACGCCCGAAATCTCCAGCCTGTCGGCCACAGCCCGGCCGATGACACCGAAGCCCGCCACGATCACGCGGCGCTGAACGGGCACCGCCGCGCTCACCTCCCTCACCTTTGGCGGGCCAGCACCCGCCCCCGCCTCGGCAAGTTCGGCCGGATCGGTGAGCGCCCCCATCGCGGCCTCGGCTTCGCGCAGGGCGGAGCGGGTCAGGAATCGTGCGGGCGGGATCTTTGCCAAGGGGCGCTGCAACCGGATGCCCCAGTTCGCCAGGGCCGGGGTCGCCAGGAGCGTGGCAACCGTGATGGCGATCGGCACGGTCTCCGCGGGTCCGGCGATGACACCTTGGAGCGAGGCCACGCCCAGGATCACGATCGTGAACTCGCCGCTCTGGGCCAGCAGCAGGCCTGTCCGCCCGGCCACCCCCGCCGTGGCCCCCGCACCCCACACGCTGAGGCCGATCAGCCCAGCCTTGATGGCGATGAGCAGGGGCACGCCCAGAAGCACGATCCACCACGAGTGCAGGGCATCGTTGAAGTTCAACTTCAGGCCAACGGCCGTGAAAAAGACCGCCATGAAGAGGTCGCGCATGGGTGACAACTGGCCGGCCAGGTGGTAGCGGAACGGTGTGCTGGCCAGCAGGAAGCCCGCCATGAACGCGCCTAGTTCCGGACTGAAGCCCAAGAACGCGGCCAGAACCGCCGCGCCCAAGGCCACCGCGGCCGAGAGGACGAGCGTGGCCTCTCCGGAGTGGTCCTTGGCGGCCTCGTGCAGCAGGCGCGGCAAGAGCTGGTGGCCTAGGAAAATCAGCAGCACGACGCCTGCCACAGCCGACGCGCCGACGGCGATGGTGCCGAACAGCGGCCCGCCCAGCGTCGTCGCGGGCTCCTTGATGAGGGATGCCAGGCCCATGGCGTTCGCGCCCGGCTTGGGCTCGACACCGGCCCATGTGGCCAGGAGCGGCATGGCCGCGAGCATGGCGAGGCTGAGGAGGTCTTGGGTGATGGCGATGCCGACGCAGAGGCGTCCGTGCAGGCGGTGCGTCTCGCGGCGCTGCTGGATCAGGCGGAGCACCACGGCCGTGGAGGACATCGACATCGCCATGGCCACGGCGAGCGCAGCGGGCGCGGAAAGTCCCATCAGGACGCCAATGGGCCAGCACGCAAGAACGACGCCGATCGTGGAGACGACACCCACGCCAAGGATGGAGAGCAGGCCTCCGCCCACGCTGGACAGGTCCAAGTGAAGGCCGATCGTGAACATGAGCAGAATGATCGCCAGGCTCTTGATGCCGTCGATGTTCGCGCCGTCGCGCACGAGGCCGAGTGCAAAGGGCCCGATCACGGCCCCGACGAGCAGGTATGCGGGGATGGAGCCCAGTTTGAGGCGCCGCAGGCCCAGCGTGGCCAGGGCCGCGGCAGCCAGTACCACGAGAATGTCCAGCACGATGCTGCGCTCGGTCCCCCCGCCGCTGGTGGCGCTGGTGGGTATCCCGCCGCTGGCGAGGCTGAAAAGGGCCGTCATGGGGCGGATGGTAGCGAACGGATGTTCGGGGATGCGCGGGCGCGGGTCACGGTCGCGGTTGCCTGTGCGGGGGAGGGTGGCGGAACCGGCCGTCTGCAATGGCGGTATCGTCATGGGCGTTGTGCCGATGTGAGGGTCAGCGATACGGAGCACGTGTGATGCAGAGCCCCGCCGCCAGTCCGAAGGTTCGCCCTGTCAGCGCCTCGACGCGGCCGATTGCCAAGCAGGCGTTCGGCTTCGCCGAAGCGCGCCACCTGCTCTGGCGCGCCGGCTTCGGCGGCACGCCGCAGCAGGTGCAGTTGCTCGCCTCCTGGGGCCCGGAGAAGGCCGTTGAGCACCTGGTGAAGTTCGAGAGTGTGCCCGGCGAAGAGGCCAAGCCCGACCTGTTCGCGAGCGACATCATCCGCCCGCCCACCGCCGACGAGCGCACCGAGTATCAGCGTGCCGCGCGGGCACGCGACGAGGACACGCTGGCCAGGTTCCGCGCCCGCCGCCAGGAGGGCGAGCAGAAAGACCGCGAGCAGATGCGGCGTGTGCAGCAGTGGTGGCTTGGGCGGCTGATCGAAACGCCCCGCCCGCTCGAGGAGAAGATGACGCTCTTCTGGCACGGCCTGTTCGCCACGAGTTACCGCACGATCGAGGACAGTTACCACATGTTCGTGCAGAACCAACTCTTCCGCACGCACGCGGCGGGGAGTTACGCCGACCTGCTGGGGGCGATCATCCGCGACCCGGCCATGATCGCCTACCTCGACAACAACGACAGCCGCAAGGGCAAGCCCAACGAGAACCTGGCCCGCGAGATCATGGAACTCTTCAGCCTCGGTGTGGGCAACTACACCGAGCAGGACATCAAGGAGGGCGCGCGTGCCCTCACCGGGTACAGTTTCGAGGACGACGCCTTCACCTTCCAGCGCAACAACCACGACAACGGGCGCAAGAACATCCTCGGCGCCTCCGGCACCATTGACGGGGAAGACTTCGTCGGCATCATCCTCCAGCAGCCCGCGTGCGCCCGCCACATCGCCACGCGGCTCTACCGGTTTTTTGTGGCGGATTACCCCAGCGGCCGCAAACGCCTCGACGATGCCGGGCGCGCCGTGATCGCCGACATGGCCAGCGGCCTGGAGAAGAGCAACTACAACCTCCGGCCTGTGTTGACGCGCCTCTTTCTCAGCCAGCACTTTTACGACCCGGCCTTGCGCAACGAGCAGATCAAGAGCCCGGTGCAACTCGTGGTCGGTGCCATCCGCTCGCTCGGCACGCCCGCGCGAGACCTGGCCACCGTCAACGACGGCCTGAACATCATGGGCCAGAGCCTCTTCTTCCCTCCGAGTGTGAAGGGGTGGGACGGTGGCCGCTCGTGGATCAACACCGCCACCATGTTCGTGCGGCAGAACGCCCTCGTGTACCTCCTGTCGGGCAAGAAGCCCAAGGGCAAAGACGCCCTTGCCGATGAGGAACGCTTCGACGGTGTGGCCCTGCTCTCCCACCTCGCCGATGCCTACCCCGAATCCGCTGGCGGAGACGCCGAGAAGGTCGTCGATGCCATCCTCGCCTTCGCCATCGGCCACGATCCCGACCACCCGCCCGCGGCACGCGCAGAACTGATCGCCCTGCTCGCGGCCAAGGGCAGCAAACTCGACCCCGAAACACTCACCCACCTCATGATGCTGATCACCGCGATGCC
The DNA here is from genome assembly GCA_046156035.1 of Phycisphaerales bacterium. Taxonomy (GTDB): domain Bacteria; phylum Planctomycetota; class Phycisphaerae; order Phycisphaerales; family UBA1924; genus JAEUIX01. The sequence continues at coordinate 239,755 of JBJXEW010000056.1, forward strand.
GGAGTATCAGTTGTGCTAGGTGAGTGGTGGGAGGTGACAGGGGACAGCCGAACCCCGTCCTCGTGCCTTCGGCTTTGGTGTCCCCTGTCCCCTGTCCCCTGTCCCCCGTCCCCTAGCCCCTGTGCCCTTGCTGCGCCTGACGCCTGAAGCCTGAAGCCTGACCCCTGGAGCCTGCCATGTTCACCGCCTTCACACGCCGCGAGTTTCTTGGCAGCGGCCTCGTGCTCGCGTCAGCCGCGGTCAGCATCCCCGCGTTTCTCAGCCGCTCGGCGCACGGCCTTCAGAAGGCCCAGCCCGGTGCATCCTCGATCCCCGGTGTGCCGGAGGACCACATACTCGTGGTCATCCAACTTGGCGGCGGCAACGACGGCCTCAACACCGTCATCCCCTACGGCGACGCGGCGTACTACCGCGCCCGCCCGGGCATCGGCATCCGTGAGGAACGAGTGCTCAAATTGGGCACGACCGGCGTCGGCCTGCACCCCGGTCTTGCGCCCGTCAAAGAGTTGTACGACGACGGCCTCCTGGGCATCGTGCAGGGCGTGGGCTACCCCAACCCCAACCGCTCGCACTTCAAGAGCATGGACATCTGGCACACCGCCGACACCACCGCCACCGGCGACGGTTGGCTGGGCCGCTACTTTGACAGCGAGTGCAGCGGCGTGGGCAAGGGCGAGAGCGGCCGGCCTGAAATGGCTCCGGCCGCCGCTCAGCAGCCGGGCATCGCCATCGGCGGTTCGGCTCCGCTTGCCATGACCGGCCAGAAGGTCAAGCCCTTGGCGTTCGACAGCGCCGACCTCTTCCGCTGGACCGGGCGCGATGTCGAGAAGTCCCTCGGCGCGCCCTATGACCGCATCGCCAAACTCGGCGCGGCATCCACCGCCGACCCCGAGTCCAACGCCACGTTCCTCACACGCACCGCGCTGGATGCCCAAGTCTCCAGTGACCTCATCCGCAAGGCCGTGGCCGCCAAGGCGCGCATCGCGTATCCGGGCGGCGACCTTGCCCGTCAGTTGCAGATGGTGGCGAGCATGATCGCCGCGGGCCTCAAGACCCGCGTGTATTACGTCACGCTCGGCGGCTTCGACACGCACGCAGGCCAGGGCGGCGAGAACGGCCGGCACGCCAACCTGCTCGGGCAGATCGCCGGCGCGGTGAAGGCGTTCTATGCGGACCTGAAAATCCAAGGCAACGCCGGGCGTGTGCTCACCATGCAGTTCTCGGAGTTTGGCCGGCGCGTGAGCCAGAACGCCAGCCAGGGAACGGACCACGGCACCGCCGCGCCCATGTTCCTCTTCGGCCCCATGGTCACGCCCGGGGTGCTCACCCCGCACCCCAGCCTGAGCGACCTGGACGCGGGCGACCTGAAATACACCGTGGACTTCCGCGAGGTGTACGCGGGGGTGCTGGAATCGTGGCTGAAGGCCGACTCGAAGAAGATTCTTGAGGGCAGTTATCGGGCCGCGCCGATCGTGAAGAAGGCGTGAGCCGGATGCAGGGCGGGCCGGGTATTGCGCGGCTGGTCGCACGCTGTGCTGCCACGAACCTGTGGCAAGCCCCTTGGCCTCCGCGGACCGGGAATCGGCCACTGAGGCGGTTTTCCTAGTTTGCGTGATTTTGCCACACCGCCCGCGCAAGCATGAAGCGGCATAGGCAACCTGCCGATTCTCGCGGCAGGGGGCATCACCATGACGACCATGCGAACACCATCCACTTCTGCTTCGCCTCTTCGCAGTCAGTTCGTTGACGATACGGACATGCGCGAGATCGTGGAGATGTTCGTCTCGGGAATGCCCGAGAAGATCGCCGCGCTCGGCCAACTCTGGGAGCAGCAGCGGCTGGACGACCTGAAGAGACTCGCGCATCAGTTGAAGGGGGCCGGCGGCGGCTACGGCTTTCCAACCGTGGGCGAGGCCGCGGGGCGGGTGGAATCTTCGATCGACGCGATGGCTTACGGGAGCGGTGCGAAGGTGGAGCAACTCCGGGCGCAGTTCGAGGACCTGATCACGCTGTGCCGCAGTGTTTCGATGTAACCGAAGTTCCCCTTCCTGCAGCTCTCGGAGACGACGCGGCGTGAGTACCACCGAAACCAAACCGACCGTGCTGCTCATCGACGATGCCGTCGATGTTCACCGCCTGCTGCGCGTGCGGCTGAAGCACGAGCCGATCGAACTGGCCGACGCGTTCGGCGGCGAAGAGGGCCTGACGATGGCGAAGGCCACACGCCCCGGCACAATCCTGCTCGACCTCGACATGCCCGCGATGGACGGCTTCCAGGTGCTGCGTGCGCTCAAGGCCACGCCCGCGCTGGCGGATGTGCCCGTGATCGTCCTGTCCGCCAACGCCGAGGCGGACGACAAGGTGACCGCGTTTGATCTTGGCGCTTCGGACTACGTTCACAAGAGCCTCACCAACCCGGGCGACGTGCTGGAACTCAAGGCCCGCCTGCGTGCCGCGCTGCGGCTGGACAGGCTCGTGCGCATGCTTGCCGAGCAGGCCAACGTGGACGGGCTCACGGGCCTGGGCAACCGCAAGTGCTTCGACCGGCGTTGGGCGCAGGAGGTGAGCGAGAATCAGCGCTATGCGCACCCGCTCTCATTGGCGATGTTCGACCTGGACCACTTCAAGTCGGTCAACGACACCTTCGGCCACCCGGCGGGCGACGCGGTGCTGCAGGAGTTTGCCAAGGTGATCGCCGAAAACTGCCGCGCGACGGATATCCCGTGCCGCTTCGGCGGTGAGGAGTTCGTGCTGATCCTGCCGCACACGGCCCCGGCCGATGCGCACATGGTGGTGGAACGCATCCGCACCACGCTGGAGGCGAAGGTGTGGGCCAAGCACCCCGAGCGCACGATCACGGTCTCGATCGGCGTGGCGGGTGCACCCGGGGGCAGCGGGCCCCTGACGGCGGAGCAGTGGATCGCGATGGGCGACAAGGCCCTGTACGCGGCCAAGCACGGCGGGAGAAACCGCGTGGTGGTGGCAGACCCGATAGGGCTGGCGCTGGCCAAGGCGGGGTGAGGGGCCCGCGGCTCGCGTCGCGGCTCAGTCTTTCGCCTGGCGGTGGGCCTCGATCATCCACACACTCTTGTCGAGTTCGCCTGCGCTGCCCGTGAAGAGGTCGGCGGTGACTTTGTCCTCGTGCTTGTCAGCCGCGTCGATGGCGGCGCGGTAGGCGGTGGCGAGTTGGGCGAGCACGGCCGCGAGGGCCTTGACGTGGTCGCGTCCGGAGGCGATGCCAGCGGGATACTCGGGGAGCGTGGTGGCCTTGGCCACCCGCCGCGCTGTGCCCGAGGCTGTGCCGCCCAGCGTGGTGAGACGCTCGGCGATCTCATCCGCGTGCTCGGCGAGTTGCGCGGCGACTTTGTCAAACAGTTCGTGCAGCGAGATGAAACCCGGCCCCTTCACGTTCCAGTGGGCGTGCTTGGCCTGGGTGATGGCATCGATGGTGTCGAAGAGCCGGGCCTGGAGGAGTTCGACCATGGCCGCGCGGGTTTTTTTCGGCAACGTGTGAACGGTGTCGTGCATGGCGGGGGAGGATATGCGGGCGTGGGGGCTGCCCCGGCGGGCAAGAATTTGGTGGGGGCGGCGTACTACGCCCTGGGGTGGGTGGCCACCCCTGAATGGCCCGAACACCCGTGAATCATGTGTCCGGTCCATTCGGCCCCCGGCACGCCGCATCGATCAACCCTTGCCGCTGCTTTCGCCTTCCTCGTGGCCGTGCCCGTTCTTCGGGATCGGCTTTCCGTCACGCACGATGACGTCGCTTCTGCGATACACCGCCGCGTCCTTCAACTTCTTGGCCGCTTGCTTGACGCCGAACGTGTGCGTGCGTCCGCCGCCGCGCTCGCCCGCTGTGCTCTTCTCGTATTTCCAATCGGCCTTGGTCAGGAAGACGACATCGACGCGCCAGATGATGACCGGCTTGCCCGCTTCGAGCGTCTGGGTCGGATCGACGAGGTAGCGCCAGATGATGTACCAGCCGGGGTGGTCGTAATGCGACTGGATCGCCCAGGGACGCTTGCTGCCCTTGCTCTCAAGCGAGTCCTGGGGCGTGAGTTTCTTGCCCGAGCCCCGGCGGCAGAGGTCGGGGAAGCGCTGCTGCGCGGTGTCAGAGTGCTTGTGCTTCTCGTAGTTGCTGACAGAATCAAGGGCTTTGGTGCCGAAGATGCCGACGATGGCGCTGAACACGTTGGCCTGCTCGTGGTAGATCTCCACGAGTTCGGCCAGTTCCTTCTCCACATAGTCCACAGCGCGGCGAACGGCCGCGAGTTCAAGGCCCGGCGGAAGGGGGACCGAAGCGTTGAAGTCACTCTTGGTGGCCATTCTGCTCCCCGCTGTTCCCATTCCCGGCCTTCACGACAAGTTCGGCGAGGCGGGGCACGGCCTTCATCGCCATCTGGTAATACTCCGCCGTGCGCTCGATGCCGATGCTGTCGAGGCCCATGGCGGAGGCGGCCGCGATGGTGGAGCCGGAGCCCATGAAGGGATCGAGGATCACGCCCGTTGCGAGCGGGAGCGCAGCGCGGACGAGTTGGCGCATGAGGGCCTGGGGCTTGAGGGAAGGGTGGGGGGCGAGGGTGCGTTCGATGCCGCGGGCGGGGGAGGCGTGCAGGAGGTCCTTGAAGGGCTCGGTGGGCGAGATGCGGCGCAGGCCGCCGGTCTTCCATTTGCGGAGGTTGTCTTGCACGCGGCCCTCGCAGGGCTTGCGGAAGAGGCCCCAGGGCTCCCAGCAGGACTTGGGCATGACGGAAACTTCGTCAAACTCCTCGTGGGCGTTCTTCGGGCGATCGCCGCCGCGGAGCGTGTGGACGACGCGGATGATCTCGCCCCGCTTTTCGAAACCGGCGGCGATGAAGGGCTCGTAGACGAGGTAGGAGACGAGGGGGTTGGTGGCGATGAAGACATGTGCCCCGGGCACAAGCACGGGGTAAAGCCGGGCGGCGAGTTGGCGGAAGAAGTCGCGGAGTTGGGCGCGATCGGACTCCCGCAGCGTCGTGAATCGGGGCAAGGGGCTTCGCTGGTGCCCGTCGAAGGACGGGGGGATGCGCCAAACTCCGCCCTTGCCGGACTTGAGCTTGGCGAGTTCGTTGGGTTCGTATTCGACGAGGCCGTAGGGCGGGTCGGTGACAACGGCGTGGATGGAGTTCGCCGGGGCCTTCGCGAGCCAGTCGAGGGCATCGGCGTGCACGAGGTCAACGTGCCCGAAACCCGCGGCGTCGCGCAGACGCGGGAGCAGGCCCACGTGGGAATTCAGATGCTGGATCGGTTTGTGCTTCCTGGCGAGCATCGGTGGCAGGGTACCACCCTTTGCGGTGCAAGGCGGGGCGAGATACGCGCGCGTCAGACTGTCACGCCGATCGGCTGCGGGCGCACCTGGTGGCTGGGGGCCACCGCCAGGCCCAGGCCCACGCGCTTGCCGCCCTGGAAGCGCGGCGGGATGCCCTCGCTATCCACGATCCGCTGGATGGCCATGATGCCCTCGATGAGTTGTTCGGGGCGCGGCGGGCACCCGGGCACATACACATCGACGGGGATGTACTGGTCCACACCCTGGACCACGGCGTAGGTGTCGAAGACGCCGCCCGTGCTCGCGCACGCGCCCATGCTGATGACCCACTTGGGCTCGGCCATCTGCAGGTAGATGCGCTGGAGCACCGGCATGGTCTTGATGCTCACGCGGCCCGCGACAATCAGCAGGTCGCTCTGGCGCGGGCTGAAGCGCACGGCCTCGGCGCCGAAGCGGGCCACGTCGTAGCGGCTGCACGCCGTCGCCATGAGTTCGATGCCGCAGCAGGCGGTGGCGAAGGGCATGGGAAACAGGCTGGAGCGGCGTGCCCAGTTGATGACGCGGCGCAGTTGCGTGGTGAGGAACGTGTCAACGGGGAGCGAGGCTTCGAGGCCCATGCGTGAGTTCCGTGTGGGGGGCGTGCGGGGGCGTGAAGACGTGCGCCGGCTTAGGGGTTGCTGCGCCTCATCGTCTGCTGCGGACCGAAGATCCAGTTGTCGAGTTCGCCGCTCTCCTGATACGGGTCTTCGGTCTGGATGGCCTCGGAGCCGAAGCCTTGGGCGGAGATTGTGCGGGTGTAGCACCCGCCGGAGCAGGCGAGTGCGAGCGCGGTCACCCCGAGGCCCGCACACGCGGCGATGCGCGACGGCCACGGGCGGTAGCGGGTCAAGGCGTACTCAACGGTGTTCGCGGTCATGAGTGCGAGGCTCCGGGGGCGGTGAGGCTGGGTGCAACCGGGTCAAGGGTAGCGGCCTGCCCCTCCGCGGTGGGCCTGCCGGCCGGCGGACGGGGCTGCCGCGGGGTGGCGAGCGAGGCCAGGGTTACGCCCTCAACGGCGTCGAGTTGGGCGGCACGGATGCGTGCGATCAGTGCGCCGCCTGCGCCCGGACCGATGGGGCCCGAGAGTTCCTGACCGACGGCGACCACATCACGCACGAGGATGACATCTGGCGGGCGTGAGAGGGCGTAGCCGGCTTCGCGGCCGTCGGTGGCGACACGGTGCACGAGGCCCGCCTGTTCGAGGCGTCGGAGCAAGAGCCGCGTGGTGGTTTCGTCAAGGCCTGCGCTGTCGGCGAGGCGCTCGAGGCGTGCCGGGCGACCCTTGGCGAAGGCCTCAGCCACTGCGGTGGCGACCGTCACGCTGCGGGCGGGTTCGATCCATGAGCCCCCCAGGCCGGAGCCGCCCACTCCACCGCCCCGGATGGCGGCAAGGAGCAGACCATGCTTGCCGTGCTGCATGAGGAAACTGACGCGCAGGCCGAAGAGGACGATGAACCAGGTGATGTAGACCCAGAGAAGGAACAGTGGCAGCAGGGCCAGAGAGGAGTAGAGCGCGTTGTAGTTCTCTGGGCGGACGAACCTCTGGAAGCCGAACTTGGCCAGTTCGAGCAGGAGGCCGGCGGTGAAGGCGCCGCCCAGGGCCGGCAGGAAGCGCACGCTCGTGTTGGGGACCGTGATGTAAAGCACCAGCAGCAGGGTGGCGCTGATGGTGACAGTCGAGACATACTTGGCGATCACCATGAGGTAAGGGGCGAGGGCTTCGCCGCCCACGCCCGCCGCGCCGATCGCCTGCTTGGTGAGCAGGTCGCCGACGTAGAAACTGGCGTAGACCATGAGCGGTCCGGCGGAGACCATCATCCAGTATTGCAGGAGGCGGCGGGGCCAACTGCGCCCGCGCGGGGCGTTGTAGATGTAGTTGAAACTCGACTCGATGTCGACGAGGAGCGAGATGGCGGCGTAGATCAGCGTGGCCGCGCTGACGATGCCGATGGCACCGAAGTTGATGGAGTTGAAGTTGCTGACGATGCCGGTCATCCAGGCCTCGACGGATTGCTGGCCGGCGGAGATGTCGGAGAGGCCGGTCTGGTACAGGGCCTTGGAGAGGAGTTCCTTGAGGCGGGTCTCGCTGTCGGCCAGCAGGCGCATCATCACGAAGGCGAGCACCATGATGGGGATGATGCTGAAAATCGTGCGATAGGCCAGCGCGGCCGCCATGCGCGGGATGGAGTCCTGTCCGAGCCACGCGAACACCCTCGCCGTGAGCGCGTCGAGCGCCTGCATGGGGCCGCGCGGCTGGTCGTAGGGGTCCAGCACGCCCCGGGGGGGGGCGGGGGAGGTGGCGGTGGTGGGGGGACCCTCGCCGTCATCTGCCGGCGGCGCGGTGGGCACAACGGGCGAGTCCATGCCCGTGCCGAGCAGCGGCGCGACGGCGGATGGCGGGATGGAGGCCTCAGCGGGCGACGCGGGAAGGCTTGCCGCGGGGTCGCTCGTGGGCTTGCCGTTGTCAGCCACGGGCGGCCTCCTGAGCGGGCGCGCCGTGCGCCACACCGGAAGGTTGTTTGGCAGCCGGGGAACCGGGTTTCGACTTGGGCCCGACGATGCCGCAGGCCTGGCGCAGGGCCTTGATCTCGGCCGTGTCGAGTTCTCGCCAGCGGCCCAGGCCCACGCCGCGCAGGGCGAGGGGCCCGATGCCGACGCGGGCGAGTTTCACCACACGCAGGCCGGCCTCGGAGAGCATGTCGGGCACGCTGCGGGGGCCGGCATCCACGAGCCGCACTTCGAGCACGGTCTTGTCTTCGTGCACGCGCGAGAGCGAGACGGCGATGTGGCCGGGCTTGCGCACCGAGCGGGCCATGGTGCGGCGCGGACCCCAGCCGGTGGGGGTCTCCTCCGCGGCGCGCTCGTGCGCGGCCCGCTGCTGCTTGGAGTTCATGCCGCGCTCAATATCAGCAACGAAGGCGGCATCGATCACGCCCTTGACGTGGGCGAGATAGATTTTTTCAATGGCGTGGCTGGGGTGCGTGAGCCGGTTGGCCATCTCACCGTCGTTCGTCAGCAGCACCAGCCCGGAGCAGTGGAAGTCGAGGCGCCCCACAGGGAACAGGCGTGCTGCGGCGGGGTGCTGCACCATGTCCATCACGGTGCGGCGGCCTCCCTCATCGCGTGTGGTGCTGAGCACACGCGCTGGCTTGTGCAGCATGATGTAGGTGGAGCCGGAGAGTTCGCCGGCAAGCCCCGCGTGGTGGCCCTGGCCGCGCGGCTTGCTGCGCGGCAGGCCGCGCCCGTCCACCACCACATGGTCGGTGGTCGGATCGACGAAGACGGGGAGCGTGCGCACCACGGTGCCGTTCACCTCCACGCGGCCCTGAGTGATCATCTCCTCGCACACGCGCCGCGCGGCAACGCCCGCGGCGGCGAGCACGCGCTGCAGACGGACTTTGCCGGTCGCCGGGGCGGAGTGGGCGGGGTCGTTGTGTGGGGCGCGTGGCACGGCCCATTGTACGTCGCGGGGAGTGATGGCCTCGTGCGCGTGCCGCGCGGGGGCTATTTGACTGTGAGGACGATCTTGCCGCGCGTGCGGCCGGTCTGGCTCTGCTCGAAGGCCTTGGCGATGTCGGCGAGGGGGAAGGTGGCGCTGACGTGGGGCTTGACCTTGCCCGTGTCGATGAACGCGGCGAGTTCGGCAAGTTGCTTGCCGCTGGGCTTGACGAGAATGCCCGCCCCTGTGGCCCCGCGGGCCTGGAGTTTGGCCTGATCCGGCGGGCCCACGATGGAGACGAGGAACCCGCCGGGCTTGAGGACCTGGTAGGAGCGTTCGAGCGTGTCGCCGCCGATGGGGTCGAGGACGATGTCCACGTCCTTGGCGATGTCCTCGAACTTGGCGGCCTTGTAGTCGATGGCGATGTCGGCACCGAGTTCTTTGAGGAACGACTGGTTCGTTTCGGATGCCGTGGCGATGACCTTGGCGCCCTGGGCCTTGGCGATCTGCACGGCGAAGTGGCCGACACCTCCGGCGCCGGCGTGGATGAGAACGGTCTGGCCGGGCTGGAGTTTGGCGGTGTCGATGAGCGCCTGCCACGCGGTGAGCGCGGCGAGGGGCACCGCGGCCGCCTGCATGTGGTCCAGCGATTTGGGCTTGAGCGCGAGTTCGGATTCGGGGATGGAGGCGTACTCGGCGAAGGCCCCGCCGCGCTGGAGGGAGAGGTAGGCGAAAACCTCGTCGCCGACCTTGAACCCAGCGACTTTGTCGCCGACGGCTTCGACGATGCCGCTGACATCCTGGCCGAGCGTGGCGGGCGGCTTGGGCGCGAAGCCCGCGAGCATCCCCTGCTGGATCTTCCAGTCCACCGGGTTCACGCCCGCGGCGTGCACCCGGACGAGGACATCCGAAAGCCCGACGGTGGGACGGGGGACCTCTTCGACCTTGAGCAGTTCCGGCCCGCCGTACGCGGAGATGCGTGCCGCCCTCATGGTGGGTTCAGCGGCGATTGCGTGCGCGGCCGTGGCGGCCACAAGCATGCACGCGATGGCGAGTGTCGGGCGCAGGGAGAGGGTCATGGGTTTCTCCGAAACAGATGGAGCAGCGCGGAGAGCGGACGATGCTACTTCTTCGTGGTTCGTACCGCCGCGGGCTTGCGAAGTTTCACGGCCGCGATGCAGGCCTTCAGGCGGCGATCGCGGGTCTCGGGCTTCTTGGCCCCGGTGTAGGCCTCCACGTACTCGCGGCGGTGCGTGAAACTCATGGCCTCGAACCGGTCGAGCACACCCGCTTTCTTGAGGGCAGCCTTCATGTCCTTGGGAAGCCCGACTTCACGGGGCTTGTCGTCGGCCGTGAGCGTGACTTCCACACGCTGCCCGGGCTTCACGCCGGCGCCGTCCTGGTGAGACTGGCGTAGCGGCACGAAGGTGTCGCCGCACATGCGGAAGATCGTGGACCGGAAGGTGTAGCCGTTGAGACCGACGAGCACGGGCGCCCGCACCTTACCGAAGACCTCCTTGGGGTCAAACGGCACGCTGATCGCCGACATGCGGGTGCCCCCGTCGCCATCAACCCCCAGCCGCGTGGTGAACGTGCGCGAGACCGCCATGACGTGCTCCTTTGGCCGCGCCGCGGCGGCGGCATGTCCCGAGGATACGCCCGCGCGACAACCGCTAACATGGGGCCGCATGAGCGCAAAGTGGCGGAACAATCTGGCGTGGGATGACCGGTTCTTTCCAGCGTGGGCCTGGCCGGCCAAGTTTCTGCTGCGGGCCTTCAGTTCCATCGCGCTTGCGGTGGTGCTGCTGAGCCTGGTGGCGGTGTACGGGATTCTCGCCAGTACGCCCATCGGGCTGCTGGCGTTGATACCGACAGTGCTCGTGTACGCGGCCACGATCGTGGCGGCTGTCCTCATCGGCGCGGCCCTGCCGACGTGGGCGCTCTGGGGTGTGCTGGGCGGGCGTGCCTCGCGCTCTGTGCGATTTGTGGCGTGCTTCGTGGCTCTGTGCGGGCTCACGGCCGCCTCGTTCTGGGCGTGGCAGACGTTCGCCTGGCCGCACCTGCGCTACAGCGAAACCACCGGCACGGGCCTGCGCTTCTTCGCCGCCTTCGTGAACGAGCACAAGGGCATTACCGTGCGCCGCCTGCCGGGCATGGAGATGAGCGAACTCGAGTTCTACGCGTGGTGGCCGCTGGAACTGATCCTGCTGCTGTTCGTGCTGAACATGATGACGGCGACGGTGCGGCGCATCGACTTCACCATCCCCAAGGCCGGTGTCATCATGGTGCACAGCGGCATCATCACCATCGCCCTCGGCAGTATCTACTACTCCGCCCTCAAGCAGGAGGGTGATGTGCTGCTGCTCGCCGGCCCGCCGGATGCCAGCGGCAAGCCCACGCCGGGGCGCGTGGAGAACGGCTTCTTCGACAACACGCAGCCCGTGCTCTGGCTCAATCAGGGGCGTGGTCTGGAGCAGCGGGCCCTGCGCGGCCTGCCGCGCTACAACGATTACAACCTGTCGGTGCTCGGCAAGGGTGTGGGCGAGGCCGGCGCGGCGGGCGCGATGAGCGACGGCGGCCGCACGCTCGACGTGCCCGTGCCCAAGGGCATGGGTCTGGTTGATGCGGACCTGTCCTTCCGCGTCGTGGGTTACGCGAGTTACGCGACGCTCGTGCCGCGCTGGCGGCCCGTTGACGATGGCGGCGCACCCGCGGCCGTCGCCGGCGAGACGAAGGCCGAAGAGAACCCGATCCGCATTGTCGAACTGCACAGCACGGTGGCGAGTGATGGAACCGCCGCCCCCACGGCCAAGCCCAGGGTGGATGAGATCCCGTTCCTGCCCCTTTCTCCGGCCGATCGGCTGGCGATGCTGGGCAACTTCGTGGGCATCGAGTACACGCGCGGGATGGATGAGGGCCGCTGGGAGGCTCTGCGGGCGCCGCTGGATTCGGCCGCGCGGCACGCGCTGCTGGTGGAGGTGCCGGGCAAGAAGTTCCGCCAGGTGGTGCCGATCGAGGAGGGAACCACCTTCGATGCGGGCGGCTTTGCCGTGCAGGTGCAGAGCATCGCGGCGGTGCCGCCCTTCCCCATCATCACCAAGGGCTACGAGGGGGCCAACAGCAGCGTGGTGGTGGTGCGCGTAACACCGCCGGAACTGCTCGGCGGCGAGCGGGCGGCCTTTGACCGCTTCCTCTACCACCGCTTTCCCGAGATCAGCCAGGACTTGCTGGCGAACGAGAAGAACGACCGTGGCATGCCCACGCGGCGCAACGCCGACAAGTCGATCATCCTCACGTACATCGATGCGTCGATGGTGCAGGTGTACCTGGATGAGGTGGTGCCCGAGGGCGACGCGACATCGCCGGGCGTGGAGCCGGCCGTGCGCGCCATCGTGCGTGTGCCCGGCAGTGAGCCTCGCGTCATCGACCGCCTCGCCACGGGCGAGAGCATCCCCTTCGGCCCCATGGTCTCGCTCAAACTCGGGCCGCGGTGGGCGCGGGCCGAGCGCGTGGAGACGCCGGTGGTGGTGCCCGAGGCCGAGCGCGAGCGCGACGCGATCGGCACGCACAAGCAGGCTCTCATTGCGCTTGAGGTCAGCGCGCTGGACCCTACGCGGCCCAGCAGCGCCCCGGCGTGGACCAAGACCGTGTGGGTACCCTTCACGCAGTATGTGGGCGTGGGCCCCGACAGCAGCAAGGCCATCGAGATTCCCGGCTTGCCGCCTGCGAACAAGGGTGCCGTGCCCGCCGCCAGCGCGGCAGAGGACGCACCCCCGGCCACGCGCACGGTTTCTGTCGCCTTCGGCCGTCGCTGGCACGCGTTCCCGAACCTGGCGCTGCAACTCACCGAGTTTGAGATGTTCCCCTACCCGCACTCCAGCCAGCCGCGAGACTTTCGGTCGGATGTGCTGGTCTTCCGGGGCCGCACGATCGACGAAGCGCAGATGGAGAGCCGCTACACGAGCCTCAACGACCCGCTGCTTGTGCACGTGCCCTTTGAGTGGGGCCGCGAGCGGCCGGCGCTGGCCAACGCCGTCGGGTGGCTGGTGAGTTGGGTGGCCCCGATGCAGTACAAGTTCTCTCAGGCCGGGTGGGACCAGCGTGGGTGGAACGAGAGCAAGGCCGCGGCGGAGCGGGGCGAGGCGGCGCGGGCCACGGCGAACTTCACGATCCTGGGCGTGGGCAACAACCCCGGCATTTACATCATCGCGGCGGGCGCGCTGATGATGAGCGTGGGCATTCCGTACGCCTTCTACATCAAGCCGATCATCCTGCGGCGGCGCAAGGAGGCGATCCAGCGGGCGCTCGCACGCGGCGAGTACGTGAAGCCGGGTGGGGCGAAGGAGGGTTTGGCGGATGATGCCACGGCCACGAACGGGATGCCCGGCCCTGTGCCGCGTGTGGTGAACGGGCGGGCCAAGGGACACGCGTCCAGCGGTGGCGGAGAACCCCGCCGCTTCGGGGGTGGTTCGTGACTCGATGGATGCTGACAGAGGAATCGGGGGCGGCGCTGCCTTGTTGCCCCCTCCCCCGCTCCCAGCGGGGGAGGTGCCCGAGTCTTCGAGGGCGGAGGGGGGCGTGTCCGGATTCTGCCCTTCTGAAGAACGGCCCCCGGCGTGTCGAGTCTCGCTGGTTCAGGGTTCAGGGCACCGCAAGGACGGCACACCTGTTCGGTGCGTCAAGCCGGTCCCTTGCGGCGAGCCTGTGGGGGCGGTCGAACAAGCGGTGGTGGGCGGAACGGCGCGCCACGCTCGATGGCCAGACGGCACACGGCGTTGCTGACCTCGTCGAGTTGTTGCGGCAGGCACCACGCCCCGATGCGGACGACCTTGATCTGCCGAGCCTCCATCCACCGGTTTCGACGCCGGTCGTGGGCTGCACGTTCACCGGAATGGAACTGCTCCCCGTCGACCTCCACCACCAGCGCGCCAGCGTGGCAGTAGAAGTCGGCGATGTACGCACCCAGGGGGTGCTGCCGCCGCCAGACCACGCCGCGTTCACGCCACTGCTTCAGGCGGTTCCACAGCACGCGCTCGGGCATCGTCATGGCGCGGCGAAGAGCCTTGGCCCGGCCCTTGGCCTGCGGGGTTGGCTCGACCTGCGTGCGAAGTGGTCGCGTGGACATGATGCTCCTGCTTGCGCCCAGCATATACGCCGGCGCGCGGGCCTTGCTTCTACGCCATTGCCACCTCCCCCGGTGGGACCGGGGGAGGGTAAAGGCACATTCGGAGTGGCCGATCTTTCACCCCCTCCGGCTCGCCGAGCCTCGCCACCTCCCCCGGTGGGACCGGGGGAGGGTGCAAACGCGCTGTGTACCCTTGGCTGAGGATTCCACCATGCTGTTCCGCAAAGCGTTTGTAGCGATGATGCTGGTCTTCGTGGCCGCGCTGCCGGCCTTGGGTGAGCAAGGCCCCGCCGGCAACACGCACCCGCAGAGCATGATGCTCTCGCAGGCGGGCGCGGTCAATCCCTTCGGCGAACCGGAGCGCAAAGAGGCCGACACGGCGGCCAAGTTCGCCTTCTCCAAAGCGGTTGACCTCACGCCCCTGCGTGATCTGGCCGTCTTTCACAACGGGCGCGTGAAGATCCTCGATTCACTCGCGCGCGAGACCGTCGCGGGCGTCACCGGTCGCAAGGATTTTCTCGACTTCCGCCCCGGGGCGGGGGGCAAGGGTGTTGAACGCCTCCGCTACGACCCGCTCTTCACGTTCCTCGACATGGTGATCGACCCGAGTTACTACGAGGCCAAGCCGCTGGTGGGTGTGAACTACCTGCCCCTGCGTGATGCCTTCCTTGAAAGAGCCTTTCCCGGCACCGCCAACGACGCGGAGCGGGAAAACTGGAAGAAGATGGGGCGCATCTCCCCCCGCCACATCAGCGGTCTCTACCAAAGCGTCGCGGGCGTCAGCATGACGGATGCGTACCAGAAGGCCCTCGGCTCCGTGCACGAGGGGATGATGCTTTACGCGCTCGGCGCGCAGAACTTCCTCCTTGTTCCCGCCGAAACGCTCGATGCGCCATGGAACCACCTCTCCACACTTCCTGCGGGCAGCCCCGGCGCTGCCGCGGTGAAGGCCCTTGGCGAAGGTTGGCGGGCCATGGACGCGGCCAAGGTGAACGCCGCCGCGAGAGAACTCGCTCTGGTCCTCCCCACCATCAACCCGTCGGTCTACCCCACCACCAAGCGCACGCTGGAGCGGGCGTACAACGCCGCGAAGCCCTTCGAGTGGGGCTCGTGGCTCTACGCGTTCGCGCTGGTGAGTCTCCTTCTCTCCTTCGGCACGGGCCGGCGCGGCCTGTTGTGGCTCGGCGCCGCCTTCCTCGCGGCCGCCGTCTCCATGCACGCCTTCGGGTTCGTCACGCGCTGCATCATCGCCGAGCGCTTCGCCATCCAGAACCAGTTCGAGAGCCTCACGGGCGTCAGTCTGTTCGCCGCGGCCATCGGCCTGAGCCTCGCGGTCGTGAAGCGTCAGGCCATCTTCGGCGCGGCGGTGGCCGCGGTCGGCTTCCTCGTGCTCATCACGGCGACACAAACCAGCATCCCCGGCTACTCCATCGAGCGCGAGGCGGCGATCCTCAACACGTCCGTCCTCCTCAAATACCACGTCACCACCGTGCTCTTTTCGTACGGCCTCATCAGCCTCGGCTTTATTGTCAGCCTCTTTTATCTGGGGACGCACTACCTTGGGGGCAAAGGCACGGAGGCACGGAGCGGGACGAAGGCACAGAGGCACGAAGGCACGGAGGCACAAAGCAAGGCCTCGGCCCCCGGCCGCCGGTCCTCGGCCCTGCCTGATCTCGACTCCGCCCAGATGACCATCCTCCACCTGGCCTTCTGGACGCTGGGCGTGGGCATTCTCCTCGGCGCATGGTGGGCAGATCACAGTTGGGGCCGCTGGTGGGCCTTTGACCCTAAGGAACTCTGGGCCCTGCTCACCTGGCTGGTCTATCTCGTGGTCGTGCACCTCCGCCACGCCTCCGTGCGCGACAAGGCCCTCACCACGGCGTGGTTCAGCGTCCTCGGGTTCTTCACGATGCTCTGGTGCTACTTCGGCGTGAACCTTCTCCTGCCCGGCCTGCACGCGTACGCGTGAGGCAACGAACCGCGACCGTCAGGGAGCGGCGATGAAGTTGAACCACAAAGGCACAAAGGGCACAAAGGAAGGCATGCAGCCCGACCGTGAGGGAGGGCTTGTGTTCAACGAGCCCCGAGCGTGAGCGAGGGGACCAACAAAGCCGTACGCAGAGTTTCGCAGAGATAGCAGAGGGCCGCAGAGGAAAGGCGACTTGGGACGCACATGCCCGCCCCCCAACCCAACACGCGGCACCGGCGGATGGCGAGCCTGCGAGGCCACCTCTTTGCGCTGTTCATCGCCGTAGGCCTCTCGCTGTGCTCGGCGTGTGTCGGCGTGGCGGTCCTCGTGTGGGGCACTTCGCTGACCACATGGAAGGGATCGTCCACGGGGCCCGGATATTTGGGGCTGCACGGCCCGTGCGTCCACGGCGTTCTCCTCAGGCACTCTTCCATCTTCCAGTATTCATCGTGGCCGGGCGAGTTCCCACGTGTGTTCGCCGGGACCACGGATGTGTGGCCGGTCGTCTGGCGGGTCGAACGATTTGATCCGCCGCTGTGGCAGAACGGGCAGTTTGTGCGTCTGCCCGCGGTGCTGCTGCGGCTGGGCGTGGGGTGGCCCTTCCCGGTTCTACGCGGGTCCGTTCTCTCAGATGCACGTGCGGAGGTGGGGCCCCCGAATGTGGCGTCCTTCGACTACTCGCCCGAAACGGGCGAACTGGAACGCTCTGCGCGTGCCACCGTGCGACAGAGGGTGTTGTTCGCCATGGAGGCCCTCTACACGCCTTGGCCCTCCGTGATTCCGGGCACCGTGAGCGGAGCCGTCGTCCTCAGCCACGCGGCATCGCCCACGGGCGTCTCCATTCTGCCCGCCTCCCTCGATCCTCTCGGTGCGTTCCTGAACATTCTCTCGTGGTACGCGGCCGTTCTGGCCGCACGGTTCGCGTGGAGAGTCACGCTCGCCGCGCTGCGGAGGCGGCGCGGCCGCTGCGCACACTGCGGCTACGACCTCGCGGGTCTCTCTTCGTGCCCGGAGTGCGGCTCGATCACCGGCCGCGGGCCGGAAAATTCAAAGGCGCAAAGCGAAAAATGCACGTGAAGGACGGCCCCGAGTAATCCACCGCCGCGCGAGGAGGTTTGTGCCCGCATGATCCGCCGCTTCGAGTTCAGGCTCTTGTGTGCGATGCTGGCGACGCAGGCGGTGTCGGCCGTGGTGGCGATCGCGTCGGGCATGTGGTCGGCAGCGCAGGGCCCTCCGGTGGCCAGATGGATGACCGCCACGGGCATGGGTGCGATGACCCTGAGCATCGGCTTCGCGGTCGTGTTTGTGATTGTGGTCTTCCGCCGTCGGGCCCGCATCGCCGGGCGCGGGCACCTGCTGCGCTGGCGCATGTGCGTGCGCTGCCTGCACCCGCTGATGCGCGTCAAGGGCGAGCACATCTGCACCGAGTGCGGCTGGCGGTGCGCGGCGGGCGAAGTGGCACAAACCTGGCGCACCGAGTTCGGCGCAGGGCGGCCGCGGCCCAGCCCGCGCCTTCGCAAGTGGTTGCAAGAACTCTGGTAGACCGATCCCCGGCGTTGCGGTGTTTCTCCGTGCCCCTCCGTGCTCTCCGTGTTTCAATCCGTCCTTCTCCGCGCCCCGGTGCCTCTGCGTCCGATGCCGTGGTGCTTTTCGGACGTTGGAGCGTTCTTCAACGGCCGGGCCGCGTCCCTGCGCGCGGGAGTTTCATCCCTGCAACTGCCAGTTTCATCCCTGCGCGCGCCAGTTTGAGGGATGCGCGCGCCAGTTTGAGGGATGCGCGCGCCGGTTCCAAGGACGTGCGCGGGAGTTTCAACCCTGCGCGCGCTGCGCTCAAGGTTGAAACTCTCGCGCGCACGCCTCGCACCCGCGTTTTCAAGGCCGCAGACGCTCTCTGGAGGGCCGCGGCTGGCCGCAGCACCCCTGCTGCCCGATAACGCGCGGATGCGTGCGCAGAAAAAACCCGCGGAGCGGAGGCACTCAGCGGGCGTGGTTGCGTGCACAGTCCCGCAGTGTCGCAGGACACCGACCGGGCGGCCGGGATCGAGGCCCGAGCGGCGCAGAACGAAGGCGGATCAGCGACGGCGGCGGAGCGAGGCCAAGCACCCAAGGCCCAACACGGCCGCGGCCGAGGGCGTGGGGACCACGTCGATGACGGCGTCGAGGCCGGTGGTGTCGCCGCTGAAGCCGTTGAAGTTCGAGACCGCGAAGTCGACCGTTGAGCCCACGTGCACCGTCGCAGAGAGCGAGAAGGCGTGGTTGGTACTGCCGCCCACGACGGCCGACGAGGAGGTGAAGCCCTCATCCACCAGGACGGTCGCGACCTTGGAACCGCTATCCATGCCGAACCACGTGCCGTTCACGGTGATGTCGCCGTCGATGGGGCTGGTCCAGCGGACCACGACCACGAGTTGGTTCGCGGTCGCTCCGAAGGCCGTATCCGAGGGGTGCATGGCCAGGCGACCGGCGGGGAAGTTCCCGAACACGGCGGAGTCCGGGCCGAAGTTCTTGTACACGACGGGCGTGCCGGCGACGTTGTTGGCGGCGTCGTTCCATCCGGCGAAGTCGCCGTTGGTGACCGTGCTGGGCAGCGGGAAGAAATCGGGGCTGAACGTCTCGGCCCGCGTGCCGTAAGTCCACGCCCCGTTGGGATTGTTGGTGGCGGAGAAGTCCGCGGCGGCGTTCCACGCGGCCGCAGCGACACCAGCCGCGGACAGAACGACCGCGCACGAACATGCAAGCACACGAGAAACCATGATTCCCTCCTTCTTCCCTTCCCCACACTGTCCAACCACAACCGCGGGGACAAACACCCTGCGGACGTGGCAGTTTGCCCGAAAACGAGCAACTTTGCCATAGGGATTCCGCCCAATTTGTCCGGGTCGGGGGGCTGACCGGGGGGTGGCGATCTGCACCTTCTCTCTCCGCCCCTTCCCTATTGCGCCCCGGGCCCAGGTCTGCTGCCTTCGCACCAGTGCCCGGTGCCCCATGCCCAGGGCCTTCCAGCCCTTGCCGCCTAAACTCCCCTCCCCATGGACATGGACCAACGCCAGAAGCAGATCACCTCCTCGGCCGGGCTCGAAGAGTCCAAGTACAACGTCGAGTTCATCGACTTCCTCAAGCGTTGGGGCACGCCCATATTGCTCGTGGTGGCGATCTGCTCCATGGGCTTCTTCTTCTACCGTCGCTACGAGGAACGCCGGGCTTCGCAGGTCGATCAGGCGTGGGTGGAACTCGAAGACGCCCGCGTTTCGCGCAGCCCCGCCAGTCTGATCGCCGTGGCCGAGGCCCACGCGGGCGAGTTGGGTGTTCCGCAGCAGGCCCGCCTCGCCGCGGCGGATGTGATGTTCATCTCGGCCGTGCAGGGCGTGAAGCCCGGCGGCCTGACACCGGCCGGAGAACTGACCGGCACGGATGCGCTGCTCACAGCCGAGGGGCGGAGCGAGCAACTCACGGCCGCGCTGGAGCAGTACACAATCGTGGCCGACCAACTCGCCAACAAACGCTACATGCAGCAACTGCGGATCACGGCCATGTTCGGCATAGCCGCGGCCCAGGAGAGTCTGGACAAGTGGGACGACGCCGCAACCACGCTCAAGAAGATCGTTGTCGCGGCCAACGAGGCTGATTTCCCCGCCCAGGCGGCCGCGGCGCAGAAACGCATCGACACGATGGACGATGCCAAGAACGCGCCCCGGCTTTATGCGGCCGCGGACGTAAAAACCACCAAGCCCAAGCCGGTTCCCGCACCCGCCGGCGGCCCCGACGCGGCCAGCCCGCTGGGCGCGATCGACTTCGGCACGCCCGGGGCCGTTTCACTTGAGCCGACCACGAGCGTGACGCCGATGCCCAGCCCCGATGCGGCCGCGCCGGTGCCCGCACCGCCGCCCGCTGCCCCTCCGGCGCCGGCCACGCCACCCGCAACCGAACCCAAGAAACCCTGAGCACGCGAGGGCCCCGTGGCGAAGTTCTCGCGACACCAGCGCTCCAAGGCGCCCGACCCCAAGAGTGTGCCCGGCCGCGACCTGATCGGCCAGGACGGCAAGATCGACCCCGGGGCGGTCTTTCGCAAGGCAAGAGATGAGCCTGCTGCTGCCCCGCAGATGGCCGCGCCGCCGGTGAGCGTGCCCACACCCGAGGCGGAGGAAGACGAACCCGCCGAAGGCGCAGACGATGACACGGGTTTGGTGGTTCCGGTGGCGCCGGGCGAAAGCACGGGCCAGCCGCAGCGGGTGGTCTTCACGCTGCAGAGAGACCTGGACAAGCGGCTCGATAAGTATCTGACCGACCGCATCACGTTCATGAGCCGCACCAAACTCCAAGCCCTCATTGATGAGGGCGGCGTGCTGGTGAACGGCCGCGCGGGCAAGGCGAGCACCAACCTTCGCGTGGGCGATGTGGTGGAGGTGCTGGTGCCGCCGCCGCCGTCAGAGGACTTTGAGCCCCAGGACATTGCGCTGGATGTGCTCTTCGAGGATGACCACCTGATCGTGCTCAACAAGGCGGCCGACATCATCGTGCATCCGGCCCGCACGCACACGCGCGGCACCATGCTCAACGCGCTCGCGTATCACTTCCGGTTCCGGTCCACCCTGGGCGGGCAACTCTCCAGCGTGGGCCTGCACTCGGCCCGCCCGGGCGTGGTGCACAGGCTGGATCGGTTCACCACGGGCGTGATCGTGTTCGCCAAGAGCGATGAGGCCCACTGGAAACTGGCCGCGCAGTTCATGAACCGCACGGTTGATAAGCGCTATGTGGCCGTGGCTCAGGGTTTGGTGGTTCCGCCGGTGGATGTGATCGATGTGCCGGTGGGGCCGCACATGTCGCGTGAGAAGGGGTACCGCGAGATGCACGTGGTGCGGCACGATTCACTGGGCAAGCAGGCGATCACGCTGTATCGGGTTCTGGGTGAGTACGGCGACGCGGCCAAGCCGGCCGAGGGCTATAGCCTGGTGGAGGTGGAACTCAAGACCGGGCGCACGCACCAGATCCGCGTGCACTTCTCGCACCGCGGCTTCCCGCTCGTTGGAGATGACATGTACGGCGGCAAGGCCCTAGCGATTCCCGGCACCGTGGGCCCAGACGGCAAGAAGATGCTCATCAAGCGGCAGGCCCTGCACGCGGCGATGCTCACCTTCCGCCACCCGATCTCCGGGGCGACGATGCGGATGATCGCGCCACTGCCGGCGGATTTGCGTGCGCTGATTCTGTCGCTGCGGGCGGGCGGCAGCGCGAGAGAGAACCCCAACGCGCCGGGTGCGGTGCTCAAGGTGGATGAGTTGGTGGGGTGACTGGTGGCGCGGGCGTTGGCTTGTGCCACGGGCTTCGGCGGTTCCCCGCCGATGCCCGTGCGAACCACAGGCAGGCCCGCCTGCGGCGGACCAGCCTGTGGCACACAGCGGACCAGCCCCCTTGTGCGAATGACAGGACCGTCTCGCGTGTAAACTCGCGATGTGCGTGCCCCCGAACCGCCACCCCAACCACTCCGCAAGACCTCGCGCCGCCAGCGGCCAGACGGCGGCCTTCATTACCTTACGTTCTCCTGCTACCGCCGTCTGCCGCTCCTCGGAACGGCGCGGCTGCGGGATGCGTTCGTCGCGGCACTCGCCCGTGCGCACAAGCAACACCGCTTCAAACTGCTTGCGTGGGTGGCCATGCCGGAGCACGTTCACATCTTCCTGATGCCTACCGCGGCACGCGGCAACGACTGGTCCCAGGGCCATGGGTCATCGCTCCCTTCGATTCTCATCGGGCTGAAGAAGCCGGTGGCCGAACGTGTGATCGGGCGATGGAAGGACCTGCGATGGAACGGCCTGTCATCCGTCGCCGACTCGCGCGGGCGCATCCATTTCTGGCAGCCCGGCGGCGGGTTCGACCGCAACGTGCGCGATGTGGCGGAGTTGGTGCGCGAGGTGCGGTACATTCACCAGAACCCCGTGCGACGAGGGTTGGTGGAAAAGGCCGCGGACTGGCGCTGGTCATCGGCACGCTGGTACGCCGGCGCGATGAATGCGGGTCCGGACATCGATCCGGTTATTGTCGATGGACGCACCTTTCCGGGGCCCCGCCCGGAGGTGTTCGTTGGTGACGTGCCGTGAGTGGGCTGTGCTAGGGGCTTGGGCCTGTGCCACGGGCTTCGGCGGTCCGCCGCCGATGCCCGTGCGGTTGGTCATAGCACAGGCAGGCCCGCCTTCGGCGGACCAGCCTGTGGCACAGACACGCATTGTTGACGTGCACCCCGGTTATGCCACGGGCTTCGGCGGTCCGCCGCCGATGCCCGTGCGGTCACGGCAGGCTGTGCCACCTGCCTTCGCCGCGAAAGCCATCGACTGATCCACACCCCGTGCGCCCACGGCAGGTTCTGCCACCTGCCCGTTGGTCAATCGATCGTCTGGACCTTGTTGCTGCGGAGCGGAAGGCCCTGCCCGACGACACCCGTCGTGAGCGCGTTGATGCTCTGCGTGGGGACGGGCCTCACCAGTTTGCCACCGGCGAACTCGGGCCTAGCAAAGAACGTGTCGAGAACGCTGAACTTGATGAGTTCAACGTGCCCGTCGGTGAAGGCGTACTGCGCCCCGTCCGTTCCGTGCGCGTCCCACGCGGCCTGAAACCCTTGCCGTATCTCCGGCAGTGAGCGATCCTTGTCGGACGAGTACCAAGCGCGGGTGCTCAGGTCGAGGCCTCGCGTCTCGTCGCCAAAGATGGGCGCCGGTTTGAGCACGATGGGCTCGTCGCTCTTCAGCCCGGCGATGTAGAGGTACGAAATGTTGTACCTCGCGACTCGGAACTCGTCCGATGGCGCGGTTGGTCGGATGAGTTCGTACGTGGTTCCTGGCGCGTCCCGGAGCCCGGCGTAGTTCTCAAGATTGGTGTCGGCCGTGCGCCTCTGTGCGACCGAACCCTTGTAGTAGGTGTCGAGCTGGTGCAGGGGGCACGTCAGCGATGCGAGCGATGTCTGGTAGTTCCGCATGAGCGGCGACGTGATCGCTGGCTCCGCCACGGTCACTCCGCCAACGGGCCTGCTCCGCACGTACCCCGGCGGGTTGCTGCGGTCATAGTTTCCGGTCGATCCGACAAAGCCGTAATTGCCCGTTGCGGGTGCCTCACCACCATCGGGGTTTTGGAAGAGGCTGTACAAGCCTGCAACACCGCCATAGATGAACTGGTCACCGAGGAAGGCTTCGTAGCGATCTCTGAGGAAGTAGTCGTTGTACTGCTGGGCGCGGAACGGGATGATCGGGAACCAACCCTTGTACTCGTTCGCATAAAGCGCGAACGAAAGGCCGTGGCCTTTCAAGCCGCTTCCGCACTTGATCGCCTTCGCCGTCTTCCTCGCGTTCGCCAGCGCCGGCAACAAAATGCCCACCAGCAGCGCGATCACCGCGATCACCACCAGCAGTTCGATAAGCGTGAAGCCGCCTTTGTGCCGCGCTGGCGGCGGGGCACCGCACACGCAACGAGCGGGGGGCGTGGCTTGGCACTGGCAACAGGTGGACATCAACAACCTCCCAAACACACGCCCGGCAAACGCACGCCCAGCACACACATGGGCCGGGGGGGTGAACCCGGCAGGCCGAAGGCTCGCGGCAGCAGCGCGCTGGAGTCAGCGCGAGAAAACCGGGCGGAGCGAGCGACTCAGGCCACAGGGGCGACACAGAGTAGTATCGACCGCGGGGTGTGGGTGCAACTCCATTCGCAGGAATTGAACGACGTGATCCGCGAACGAGCGGTCTATGGCGCGGTGGCCCGGAGCGCATGGGCGGGTTCCGCGCGACGTGTCCGGCGCGGGCTGCATATGCCGCGCGACAGGTGAAGCCGCACGAGTTTGGTTGGGTCTGGGCTGGCGCGGCAGGAGAGCAGCGCGCGAGGGACCAAGACCGACCGGTCGGTTCTGTCTAGGAAAATCGCATGAATCCGGCATATTCGTGTAAGCGTTTACATTTTGTGCGTATCCCTGCCCGATTTTGAGCGCGGTTCACACGCAAAACGTGCGAATCTGGAGG
>JBJXEW010000005.1:0-22833 GCA_046156035.1 Phycisphaerales bacterium
ACGAGATGCTCTCCGGCCTGGGCCCCTTCGGCGGTGAAACCGTCACCGACTCCCTGGGCGCCATCCTCCACCGCGAGCCCAACTGGACACTGCTGCCGCCCGGCACGCCCGCGCTCGTGCAGGTGCTCCTCCGCCGCTGCCTCGCCAAGGATCGCAAACGCCGCCTCCACGACATCGGCGATGCGCGCATCGACCTCGACGCGGCCATCGACGATCCCGCCGGCGCGAGCCTGATGCTCAGCGGCACCACTCTGGCGCGCGATCAGCGCAGCAAGCGCTTCCGTTTCGCCATCCCGCTTGCGCTGGCTCTGCCCGTCATCATCGGCGGCACCTTCCCCCTTTGGTCCCGCACTTTGGGGTTGGGTGGCGGTCAAACGGGCGCGGGCAAGCAGGTCGTCCGCTTCACCATCGCCGCGCCCAAGGGCTACACGCTCCCCGAGTTCGCCGACAACGGTGCAAGCCTCGCCGTCAGCCCCGCCGGAGACCGCATCGCCTTCGTGGCCGAGGCCGAGGCCGAGGGCAAGAGCCACATCTTCATGCGAGACATCGCCACGGGCCAGTCGCGCCTCCTGCCCGACACCGAGCGATGCGGAAGCCCCTTCTTCTCCCCCGACGGCAAGTGGCTTGCGTACAGCGGGCGAGCACGCCTCATGAAGATGCCCGTCGAGGGCGGCCCCGCCCTCACCATCTGCGAAACCCGCGTCGGCCAGGCCGCGTGGCTCGCGGATGGCACCATCGTCTACGGCAACGGCACCGGCGGCCTCTGGCGCGTTCCCGCTGACGGCGGCGAACCCACCCAACTCGCCAAAGCCGGTCAAGACGTCAAAACCGCCGACGGCGCCCACTACGTCCTCGGCTTCAACGCCGTGCTCGCCGTCGAGGGCGCAAACTACGTCCTCGCCACCGTCTGGGACGCGGGCACCATCGAGAGTTACGACATCGTCGCCGTCTCCCTCACCGACGGCACCGTCCGTTCCGTCCTCCGCAAGGCCTCCGAGCCGCGCTTCATCGCCAAAGACCGCCTGCTCTTCATGCGCGGCCCCACCGCCCTCACCGTGGGCTTCGACCCCCGCCGCGGCACCATGGTCGGCGAACCCGTCGTCGCCCTCGATCAGGTCCGCACCAACCGCTGGGCCGACACGGCCTATCTGGCCACCTCCCGCGGCGGCACACTGGCCTACGTCCCCGGCGGACGCAGCGGCCCGGGCCGCCGGCTCATCCGCGTAGACGAATCCGGCAAGGCCACACCCCTTCTCGACGGCACCGACGCCTTCGCCAGCGCACCTGTCGTCTCACCCGATGGCCGCCGCGCCGTCGTCGCCACACTCCGCCACGGCCTCGAACTCTGGGTGGTGGACTTTGACCGCCGCACCATGTCACTCCTCACCTCCAAGGGTGAGAACTGGGGCCAAACCTGGTCCGCCGACGGCAACACCGTCTTCACCCAGCAGGTCATCCCCGGCAAGGCCGCCAGCATCGTCAGCCACGCCGCGGTCGGCGGGGGAGAGCCGCGCGAACTCCCCGGCACCACCGGCGGCGAGTTGTACCCCACCGCCGCGCTGCCAGACGGCTCCGGCATGCTTGTCATGCGCCGTGTCCAGGGCGCGGCCACCGACGAGGACCTGCTCCTCTACCGCTTCGCCGACTCCTCCATGACCCCCGTCCGCACCGGGCCCGCGGGCCAGGACGACGCCTGCCTCAGCCCCGACGGCGCATGGATGGCCTTCACCTCCGACGAATCCAGCCGCAACGAGGTCTACATCGGCCCCATCGACAAGCCCGGACCCAACGTGCAGGTCTCCACCGACGGCGGCGGGATCCCCCGCCTCGCGGCCGACGGCACCCGTCTCTTCTTCATCGACCGCCAGGACACGCTCATGGAGGCGACCATCGAGAAGACCCCCACCGGACCGCGCGCGGCACCAGCAAAGAAACTCTTCGACATCAAGACCGTCGCCACGACCATGGCCTGGGGCATCTTCGACACCCTCCCGCAGGGCGGCTTCGTGATGGTCGAGCCCGCCGCGTGGGAACGCGAAGAGCCCGTGATCCACGTCGTCCTCAACTGGGCCGATGAACTGCGCACCGCGGCGGCGCGGAAGTAGCCTTCGGGTAGCCCCACTCTCCGAGTGGGTCTTTGCCTGCTCCGGGTACCCCCACACTCCGTGTGGGCCGCCTCCCGCCTTCACCTTGCCCTTTGCCCTTTGCTCTTTGCTCTTTGCCATTTGCTCTTTGCTCTTTGCCATTTCGGCGTGGGCTTGCGTGCGGGTCCTCGTCCGCGTCGCCCCTCACTCCCTCGCCCCCACCCCGCTCACGGTTGAATGCAGTCGTCGGTAATCAGGTCCGCCGTGTCGCCATAAGGCGGCGGCACACCCGGCACCCGACATCCCCACCCGTTCGATTCCCGTACAATGGCAGCATCCGCCGATAGACAGGCTCACGCGCCACCTATGCAGGCGATTTCATGGAGGAAACCGCCGTCGTGCCGCCGTCCGCCCAGTCTGCCGCCTCGCTGAAGCCGCTCTTGCAAGAGTGCGGATACACCGGCGCGCGCCTAGAACGCAAATACAGATTGGGCAATATCGAGATTCCCCTTGTGGGATTCGCTACCGGCGAACGTGACATGGATTCGGCATGTATCGCGGTGGTAGATGGCGGTGCGGACCCCGTGGCGGCCGTGCGGTCGTGCTACGAGTTGGCTGCGCCGGTGGTCTGGGTACGGCACAACGGCACGGCGCAGTGGTGGATTCAGAAGAAGGACAATCCCGAGCGCTTTGAGCCGAACTTCGCGGGCGATTTCACCGCGCTTGTGCGGAAGTACAAGGACAAGCTGGACCCGATCAGCATCTATCAGGGCCGGACGCTGGCGCGGATCAATCCGGCGAAGCAACTCGACTTTGTGGACGCCGGGCTGTTGCCGCTTCGCCGAGAAGAAGCGGGTAAGAAACTTCACGACACGGTCGAGTCGATGATCGACGCCACACGCAAGGCGATGAAGCGGCCCAATCCGAGCAGGATTGTGCTCCGCGATATCTTCACCTCGGTCTTTCGGATGCTGGCGGGGAAGATTCTCAAGGACAAGGGCATCGGTGGCTTTCCCTCCGTTGATCTGAGCAATCCCAAGGCGTTGCTGCACGCCGTCGCGGCGCACTACGACACGACGAACAAGAGGCCTGCCGCACCCACGTCAGGCTACGACGTGCTGAAGGAGGCGGCAGCTCTGCTGTCACAGGCCGTGAGCTTTGCTGTCGTCTCTCCCGAATCGCTGGCTTACGTCTACGAGCACACGCTTGTCTCCAGAGACTTGCGCAAGAAGCTCGGCATCCATGCCACCCCGCCCTGGCTCGTGGACTACATGGTCTGGCAGTTGTACGACTGGGTTCGTGATATGGACGAAGACGACCGCCACGTCTTCGAGCCCGCGTGCGGGCACGCGCCGTTCCTTCTGTCGATGATGCGGTTGCTCCGTATGGAGATGCACGGCAAGACCGACAAGGCCGTCCACGCCTACTTGAAGAACCACATCCACGGCGTGGAGATCGACGACTTCGCCCGCGAGATCGCCCGGCTCTCGCTCACGCTCGCGGACATTCCCAATCCCAACGGCTGGGACCTTCAACCCGGCGACATGTTCGAGTCGGATGTGCTGATGCGCGAGGCGAAGCGGTGCAGGATTCTGCTGAGCAATCCGCCGTATGAGAAATTCGACTACGAGGACCAGGCGCGCACTAAGGCGGGCGGGTATCCGGCGCAGCACAAGAAGGCGGTCGAACTGCTTCACCGGACACTCGAACATTTACCGGTTGGGGCGGCGTTCGCTGTCGTTGTCCCGCAAGCAGTCGTGAACGGTTCTGAGGCCGAGTCGCTGCGAACAAAATTGCTGCCCGGATACGAACTCTCCGAAGTCTGCCGGTTCCCCGGCAAGGTTTTCGAGTTCGCAGAAATGGAGACGGCGGTCATCATCGGAAGGCGCGTTGCTGACGGCAGTGTTGAGCCGCGGCATCGCGTTCGCCAGCGGATTGTCGGCGAACACGGGATGGCCGCATTCCGCGATCGGTACGCGACGGACGTGGATGAGAAACCTCTGCAAGCCAGGTTCGCGGCGACGCAAGGGCGGGCGTTAAGCGTTCCGCAGTTGGACGAGGTGTGGGAAGCCTTGGAGCGTTGCAATCGTCTTCACGAAATCGCCAAAGTCGGGAGGGGCATCGAGTACAAGAGTGAAGAGGATCGAGAAGGCGTGCCGGTCGAAGTGGACAAGCCTCGCGCAGGTTACCCGGCGGGGTTCGCTGGCAAGAACCGCAAGCATCCGATCTTTGCGCCGCTTCCAGAGTGTGGCCTTGCAACCCGACCGGAACTCATCGCGAACCCCCGGCAGGGCCTACCAACCGGCCAGCCGACGATACTCGTTCGCCGCACAAGGGCGTCCCGGAGTCCTTGGCGAATCAAGGCGTTCCTCGACCCGGCAGGCAAACCCGCGAAAAACAACTTTCTCGTTGTGCGTAGTGAACGCGCGGAAGTGCCACCGCTTTTCCTCTGGGCCTTGCTGAACTCGCCGATCGCCAATGCCTTTATGGCACGCGACACGATGCAGCGAGACAACGCGGATGGGGACCTCGCGGACATTCCCATGCCGCCTATCTCGTCCGCGGGAGTTGCGGCGGTTGTCGCTGCCGCCACCCGGTACTGTGAAGTTGCTCTGGCGAACGAGAGAGCGGCCACGGCGAAAGCGGCACTGCGCCGAAAGGAGGCGCCGCTGTTCGAGAGCGAAGCTGCGGACGCGCCGTCCACCGTCGGGGGCGATATTCGGATGGCGCTGTTGGAGTTGGATGCGGCCGTTCTTCGGCTGTACGGCCTGCCGCTGCGCCTCGAGCGTCAACTCTTGGACTTCTTCCGCAAGAAGGGACGTCCAGATGTCGGCTGTACCTTCGGCGACTACTTCCCCGCCGAGTTCAAGTCCCTCGTGCCGCTGCACAAGTACATCTCGGCGGGCTATCGCGGCTCGACGGTCGATCAGGTCGCGGCCCGCATGAAGCCCGATGGCTCGTCGGCGGGCACCGCCGCCCTGCGCGCCGCGGCTGAGGCATTCGGCGTTGACCAAGGCCGTCCGGAGAGGTTGGGGCGAGCGTTAGCACTGCTTGACAAGTGGACACGCGAGAACGCGGACTTTGACGCGCGGGTCGGTCCTCAGATTGAGAGAGCATTGCGAGAGACGGCACCGCGGCACTTCCCGGAATCGTGATGAGACTTCTGCTTGACACCAACTTGCTCAGGCGACTCTGCCACCCAAGCAGCCATGCGGATGTGCAAGCGTGGTACCGACGATGGATCAACCACGGCCTGGCGGGTGGCGATGTCGAGTTCGTCATCTCGGCGGTGGCCGACTATGAACTTCGCCGCGGCTACATGTATGCGCTGAGTCAGCGGAACGACGCCCGGCAGTCGCTCTCGCAACTCGACGAGCTGTGCGGGTTGTGGGAGGTGCAGCAGATTTCTCTACGGAACCTCCGAGATGCCGCCGCGATGTGGGCGGATGCCCGGCGCAAGGGAACGTCGACCGCGAGTGACCGCGACGTCGATTGGGACATCCTGATCGCTGCGCAGGCGAAGGAAATGGCCGAGCGAACGAAGGGTGTGCGCGTCGTCGTGGTGACGAACAACGCGAAGCACCTGAAAGTACACGGAGCCGACGCTAAGGACTGGCACGAACTCCCTGCTCCGGAGGACACGCGCAGTGCGTGACTTCCTCCTCGATACCCAGACGATCCGGTACTGGCACGACAGCGCGTGTTCGCAGAACGCCGCCGTGGCCGGAAATGTCGCCGCGCTGCGCACGTTGGCCGCGTCAATGGAGGTCAAGCCCAGGTTGCTCGTCTCTGTCGTCACGCTCGGCGAGATCGAGTTCGGGCACAGGGTCGCGCTGGCTCCCAATCCCACCGCTCAGGCGGCGTACATGAAGTTCCTGCGGGAGGAACTGCCGGAATCGTTCGATGTATCGCGAGACGCCGCGGCCGCTTACGGCGAGTTGCGAGCGAGACTCTTCAACAAGCATGCGCCGGGCGACAAACGCAAACCCAAGATGCTGCCCGAGCAGTTGGTGGACCCCGCGACGGCCAAGGCACTGGGCATCCAAGAGAACGATCTGTGGATATCCGCTCAGGCGATGGCACATGGGATGGTGCTTGTGACCAACGACCGCATGACACGCATCCGCGAAGTTGCAGTGGGCATGAACCTGCCATTGCTGATACAGAACTGGACGAAGCCGAACGATGCGTCTATCCCCTGACACCCACACGGGCGGGGGCCACCGTGGCACTAGCACGAAACCTCTCACAATCACCACACCGGTCAGACCCGTCCCCTCGCCCCTCACTCCCTCGCCCGCGGCATCAGCACCCACAAAATCAGATACACCAGTATCCCCGGAAACGCCGCGCTCAGAATGCTCACCAGCACATACAGCCCGCGCACCAGCGTGGCATCCCACCCCAGCCACTCCGCAAACCCGCCGCACACACCGGCGATCACCCGACGCTGATTGGAACGGTGCAGTGGCATGGCGGGACGAGGCATGGAAAAACCGTTGCTCATCCCCATTCGTTGGGAACGTCGCCACGCGCGTTTCACGCTCCAAACAGTCTATCGCGCCCGCGGCTCCGGCGCCTACTCCGCGCCCTTGCCCTGCGGCCCATGGGGGCCGGGGGGTGCGGGGGCGGGGGCCGTCTCCTCGCGCACCTTCCCCAGCGCGGCGGGCAGTTCCACACCCGCCTGTCGGGCCAACTCGTGAATCGGCGGCAGCGCCCCCACCAGCCCCGCCAAAAACTCCGCCGTCGATCCCTTGCCACCGCCCACCTTGGGCGAGCCCGAATCCCACACCGTGATCTTGTCGATCTTCAGGTTCTGGATCGCCTTCACCTGCTCGGCCACCAGTTCCGGCAGTTTCTCGATCAGCAGCAGCGTTGGCGCCACCTGCGGGTTCTCGGCGCACGCCGCCATGAGTTTGCGGTACCCCTCGGCCTTCGCCTCCAGCACCAGTTGCACGCCCTCGGCCTCCGCGCGATACCGGGCCAGAATCGCGTCCGCCGCGCCACCCGCCTCGCGCCGCTGCTTCTCCGCCTCCGCGTCCGCGGCGATCTCGATGCGCTTCTTCTCGATCTCCTGCGGGGCCAGTTGCTCCTTGCCCAGCCGTGCCAGTTCCTGCTCGCGCTGCGCCACCAGCACCGCCTGGGCCGAGTTGGCCGCGGCCACCTCGCCGCGCCGGCGCGCTTCGGCCTGAATCTCGGCGAGTTTCGCGTTGGAATCGGCGATCTTGGCCCGGCTCTCGTTCTCGCCCGTGGTCGCGCTCGCCTCGGCGCTGGCCACCTTGATGCGCTGCTCCTGCTCGGCCTGCTTCTGGGCCGAAACCGTCTCGGCCTGCCGCTGCGCAATCGCGATCTCCCGCCCGCGCTTGGACTCCACCTCGCCCTGCACCGCCTGCATCTCCAACTGCGCCACCGCGATGCGCTGCTTCTGCTCCGCCAGTTTCTGCCCCTCCACGCCCGACGCCTGCTCCGCGGCCACCTTCACCGTCCGCTCACGCACCGCGATGGCCTCGCCCGTGGCGCCTTCGCGGTCCTGCTGTGCCACCTCCACCTTGGCGCGGTTGATCGCCTCCGCCGCGGCACGCTTGCCGATCGCCTCGATGTAGCCGCTCTCGTCGGTGATGTCGCGGATGTTCACGTTGATCAGGCTCAGCCCGATCTTGTTGATCTCCTGACCAACATTCTCGTTGATCAGCGTCATGAACTTCTCGCGGTCGCGGTTGATCTCCTCGATCGTCAGCGTCGCGATCACCAGCCGCAACTGGCCGAGGATGATGTCCTGCGCCTGCTCGCGGATCTGGCTCTCCCCCAGCCCAAGCAGCCGCTCCGCCGCGTTGTTCATCAGCACGGGGTCGGTGCTCACGCCCACGGTGAACGTCGCCGGCACGTTGACGCGGATGTTGTTCTGCGACAACGCACCCGCCAGCGGGATCTCGATCACCATCGGGTCCAGCACCAGAAACGCGAAGTCCTGGATCAGCGGCACCACGAACGCCCCGCCGCCGTGCATGCACTTGGCCGCCCGTGAGCCCCCCACCTTGCCGTAGATCACCAGCACGCGGTTGCTGGGGCAGCGCTTGTACTGACGCACCAGAAACGTGGCGGCAAACAGCAGCACCAGCAACGCCGCGCCGATCACCCCCAGCCACCACAGCGTGCTCGGTGCCAGCGTGCTGCCCTGCGCAAGAATGACTGATGCGTGCGTGTTCATTCGTCGGTCGCTCCTGCGGATGGCCCCTGAGTGCAAAGAGAAAGCTCGCCGGTCACAGACGCTCCACCGTTACCGTGTTGTCGCTGTTCACGGTCACCACCCGCACCCGTGCGCGGCTGGGAATCGCCTCACCCACCGAGACCGCCTGACAGCGGCGCTCACGATCGCCGATCACCAGCCTCACTTCCCCGCTGCCACGACCGGGGGTGGTGCCCGAAGGAATGTCCATGCTCGCTTCGCCTGTGGCGCCCGTCAGCGAATCCAGGGCGATGTTGCCGCTGGCGGAGAGACGGCGGATGGAGCGCATCGTGAAGGCGAGCAGGAACATCATCGCCGCGCCGCTCGCGAGCGCAAGAACGCTGCTGCTCACCGGCGACAGGCCCGAGCCACGCAACGCCCCCAGCCCGCCCCAACCGAAACCCATCATGAACGCGAGGACCGATTGCACCGAGAGCAACTCAAACTGGTGGTCGGCGCCGTGGTCCGCGTGCAGGTCCGCTCCGCCCTGCCCGTTCCCATGCCCATCGCCCGC
This sequence comes from Phycisphaerales bacterium, assembly GCA_046156035.1. GTDB lineage: Bacteria > Planctomycetota > Phycisphaerae > Phycisphaerales > UBA1924 > JAEUIX01. Next base: position 8,825 of record JBJXEW010000005.1, read on the forward strand.
GGCCAGCATCAGCAGCAGCCGCACGCCAAAGCCCAGCGTGCCGACGATCGCGGGGATCGTGAACCAGATCGCGGGTGTCTGAAGAAGTGTGTCCATGCGTGTACGCGGTATCGGGAAACTGGTCGGAACGGTGGTCAGGCAGACGCGAGCACGAGCATACCACCAATCCGTCCTCGTCACGCGCGTTGCTGCCGCCACTATCCTGCCAGCCTCTATGCCCCCACCAACCTTCACCGGCTCTCCGCCCCCCCCGGGCCCCATCCGCCTCCACATCGGCGGGCGCGTCAAAAAGCCCGGCTGGGTGAACATGGACATCCTCCCCAACCCCGGCGTCGCGGATGTGCTGGGCAGTTGCACCGACCTCTCCGCCTTCGCGGATGGCACCGTCACGGAGGTGTACGCCTCGCATGTGTTCGAGCACCTTGACCACGTGAGCGAACTCTCGCGGGCGATCGTGGAGGCCCGCCGCGTCCTCCGCGCCGGCGGGCTGCTCTATGTCGCCGTGCCCGACCTTGAAGTGCTCGCCCGCCTCCTCCTCCGCCCGCGCCTCGCCCTTGCCGATCGCTGGGAACTCATCCGCATGTTCTACGGCGCGCAGACCGACAGCGCCGACTACCACAAGGTGGGCTTCACGTTCGACATCCTCAAGCAGTTTCTGGAGCAAGACGGCTTCACCAACACACGGCGCGTCGGTTCCTTCGGCCTCTTTGATGACACCAGCGACTTCACCTTCCTCGGTGAGCGCATCAGCCTGAACGTGATCACGATGAAGCCGTGAGGTCCCGGGTACCCCCACTCTCCGAGTGGGTGGTCTTGGTCTTGGGTACCCCCACTCTGCGAGTGGGGTGCCTTGCCTATCCACACACTCCGCGCCAAGCCTCCGGCCTTCTGTGCCACCTGCTTGCGAGCGCGGCGAGCACGCCGGTGCAGCCTGCCGCACGTTACCCCCGCAACGATCGGCCCCGGTTCGTCGTGTCGTTTGCCTATTTTCAGGCCATCGCCGGACTCTGTACGGTGAGTGACGCGTGCCCCGTCGGGGCGCTGTGGTATCGTGTCTATCGAACCACGCCCAGGTTCGGAGGGTCTGCATGTCCATCTCAAAGTGTCTCATCGTCCTCGGCGCGGCCGCCTGCGCGCTGCTCGTCTGCCCGCGCGCTGGCCTGGCCCAAGACACCACGTTCACATACCAAGGTCAACTCGGCGTCAACGGCAGCGTGGCAACCGGCGCCTACGACCTGCGCTTCCGCCTCTACAACGCCGAAACGATGGGCACCCAACTGGGCTCGCAACTCGCGGCCACCGGCATCACACCACTCAACGGCACGTTCTCCGTCGACCTCAACTTCGGTGCCGCGCTCCCCGCGGCCGAGCCCGCGTGGCTCGAGATCGACGTCTCCGAGGCCGGCGCTGATGATTACAGCACGCTCTCTCCCCGCCAGAAACTCACCGGCTCCCCCTTCGCCCACCGGGCCGCGCTCGTGGATTGGAGCAACGTCGCCAACAAGCCCTCGGGCTTTCTCGACGGCAGCGACGACGGCTTCCTCAACGCGGGCACGGGCCTGCTTGCCAACGGCACCGACATCTCGCTCAACCTCGCTTACACCGACGCCCGCTACTACCAGGTCGGCAACCTGCTGCTCAACGGCGATGTGATCGGCAACGTGAACGCCGCGCTGCGGGTCCAGGCCATCAACGGCATCAACCTCACGCCCAGCACGCTTGCCCCCGGCAACAACCACGTCCTCACCTACGACATCAACATGGGCGGCTGGGTCTCCGAGCCCACGCAGCACCTTCCGCCCGGCCAGGGCATGCAGCAGGTCCCCAACACCTACGCCGTCGATTACGCCGTCCTCGACGCCCGCTACATGAATCAGAACCCGCTCCTCTCTGGCGACGTCACCGGCGTGGCCAGCGCCAACACCGTGGCGGGCCTGCAGGGCCGGCCCGTGCTGAACACGGCCCCCATCCCCAACCAGGTCCTCAAGTGGAACGGCGTGTCGTGGGCCCCCGCCACCGACACCAACAACATCTACACCGCCGGCACCGGCCTCACGCTCAGCAGCAACCAGTTCTCCGTCAACTTCGCCACCGTCAGCGCCTCCTACGTTGACGAATCCCAATCCGCCGGCGGCGATGCCACCGGCACCTTCGCCAACCTCACGGTTGATGGGCTCCAGGCCCGCCCCGTCTCCAGCGCGGCCCCCGCCGTCAACGACGTGCTCCGCTGGAACGGCGCGCTCTGGGCGCCCGCCGCCCAACTCGCCTACACGGCCGGCACCGCTCTCGAACTCTCGGGCACCCAGTTCTCTGTCTCCCCGGGCAGCATCGGCAACGCCCAACTCGCCTCCGACGCCGCCAGCCTGCTTGATGTCTCCGGCGGGAACATGCGCGTCTCCTCCGGCAACGTCGGCATCGGCTCGGGCACACCCACCAGCCAACTCCACGTCTTCGGCAACACCACCATCGTCGGCTCGCTCACCATGTCGGCCGTCAACCGCCACTGGTCCGGCCCCGCCCACAACTGGGCCATCGCCGCCACCAGCGGCGGCACCAACCTCACCTTCACCAGCAACGGCTGGAACGGCCCCTCCAGTTCCACCACCTACGTCATGCAGCAGCCGATCAACCTCCCGCACGGCGTGATCGTCAACGCCATCGAGTTCTCCGCCTTCGACAACAACGGCAACGACTTCACCGTCGAACTCGTCACCATCCCCATCAACGGCTCAGCACTCGCCGCCGTCGCCTCCGTCTCGTCCGTCTCCTCAGCCGCGGGCGTGCGCCTCTTCTCCAACGTCGCCAACCACACCGTCGACAACGTCACCAACGCCTACGGCCTGCGCGCTTCCTGGAACACGGGCAGCCAGCCCGCCAACATGCGCCTCCACGGCGTCCACATCGTCTACTCCACCACCACCGGCCTGCCGTAATCCGGGTACCACCACTCTCCGAGTGGTGCTCTGCTTGGCTCCGGGCGCGCTGGTGGGGCGGACGTCCCGTCCGCCTGCCTTCCCGTGCCACCGACTCGCCGTCCGGCGAGTCGGTGTTCCCGCGCGCACCGGGGGTATGCCCGCGCCCGCCACCTACCATGCCCGCCCTCTGCTGCGCGCACGCGTCTGCGTGCCTTCGTGCCTTCCCCCTGCCTCCGTGCCTTCTTCCTGCCTTCCTCCTGCCTTCTGCCTCCCTCCGTGCCTTCCCCGTGCCTTTGTGCCTTCCTACTGCCTTCTTCTCCCCATGCACATCCGCAACTTCTCCATCATCGCCCACATCGACCACGGCAAGTCCACGCTCGCCGACCGCCTCATGCAGGCCACCAAGGCCGTCTCCGCACGCGAGGCCCGCGCCCAACTCCTCGACGACATGGACATCGAACGCGAGCGCGGCATCACCATCAAGGCCTCCGCCGTCACCGTGATGCACCACCACACCGCCGGCAGCAAGGCCGACGACCTCGAAGAAAACGACGCCGCCGCGCCCACCGGTGAAGCGGCCTTGAACCAAACCGATGACAACGCCGCCGCGGATGAGCGCGGCAGGGCCGCAGATGCGCTCACCGCGCGCGCGCAACCTGGCTCCCCCTCCGTCACTTCTTCCCCAGTCCCCAGTGCCCAGTCCCCAGTGCCTTCTTCCGCTTCTTCTTCCCCAGTCCCCAGTGCCCAGTCCCCAGTGCCTTCCCTCTACATGCTCAACTTCATCGACACGCCCGGCCACGTCGATTTCAACTACGAAGTCAGCCGCGCCCTCAAGGCCTGCGAAGGCGCCATCCTCGTGGTCGATGCCACGCAAGGCGTGCAGGCCCAGACCGTCGTCAACGCCTACCTCGCCATCAACGAGAACCTCGAGATCATCCCCGTCATCAACAAGATCGATCTTCCCTCCGCCCGCGTGGATGAGGTCGCGATGGAACTCGAGCAGGTCCTGGGCATCCCCGCCGAAGATTGCATCCCCGTCTCCGCCAAGACCGGCCAGGGCATCCCCGAACTCCTCGCTGCGATCTGCGAAAAACTCCCCGGCCCGCGCCCCTCCCTCATCAAACAAACCCGCGCCCTCATCTTCGACGCCCAGTACGACGACTACCGCGGCGTCGTCGTCTACGCCCGCATCATGGACGGCACGCTCAAACTCGGCGACAAAATCCGCATGATGGGCACCGGCCGCTCCTTCCAGATCACCGACATCGGCAAACGCATCCCCAAGCCCGTCCGCGTCCCCAGCGTCTCAGCCGGCGAGGCCTGCTACATCGTCGCCGCCATCCGCACACTCGCCGATGTGCGCGTCGGCGACACCATCACGCTCGACCACGACCCCGCCGCCGAGGCCCTCGAAGGCTACAAGCCCCCCGTCCAGATGGTCTTCTGCGACTTCTACCCCGCCACAAGCGCCGACGCGAAAGGCGCCGACTTCGAAAAACTCCGCGACGGCATCGAGAAACTCTCCCTCAACGACTCCAGTTTCACCTACATCCCCGTCCACTCAGAGGCTCTGGGCTTCGGCTTCCGCTGCGGCTTCCTCGGCCTCCTGCACATGGAGATCATCCAGGAGCGCCTGGAGCGCGAGTTCGCCACCGAGGTCGTCCAGACCGCCCCCACCGTCACCTACAAGATCAAACTCCGAGACGGCACGCTCCTCGAAGTCCACAACCCCGCCGAACTCCCCAAGGGCGGCACCTACGAGGCCATCCTCGAACCCATCTGCAAGATCGAGATCATCGTCCCCAACGCCTCCCTCGGCGGCGTCCTCAAACTCTGCACCGACCGCCGCGGCATCTTCAAGGCCCAACAAACCATCGGCGACACACGCCAGATGATCACCTTCGAGATCCCCCTCGCCGAGATCATCTACGACTTCTCCGACACACTCAAGGCCATCACCAGCGGCTACGGCACGATGGATTACGAGGTCTTCACGTTCCGCGAGAACGACCTCTGCCGCGTGGACATCCTCATCAACGGCGACCCCGTGGAGGCCCTCAGCGTCATCTGCCACCGCGCCAACGCCGAGTGGCGCGGCCGCCTGCTCCTCCGCAAACTCCAGAAACAGATCGACCGCCACCAGTTTGAGATCCCGCTGCAAGCGGCCATCGGCGGCAAGATCATCGCCCGCGAAACCATCAAGGCCTTCCGCAAAGACGTCACCGCCAAGTGCTACGGCGGCGACGTGAGCCGCAAGCGCAAACTGCTCGACAAGCAGAAGGAAGGCAAGAAGAAGATGAAAAACATCGGGCGCGTCGACATCCCGCAGGAAGCCTTCATGGCCGTGCTGGACCAGGAAGAGGATTGACCCGTGGCGCGCCGGCCGTACATCGTTGTCATCGGCGGGCCCAACGGCGCGGGCAAGTCCACGATCGCGAGATCCGTCGTCGAACAGACATTCGGGATGACCGAGTTCGTGAACGCCGACACCATCGCGTCGGGGCTGAGTGCATTCAACCCCGATGCCGCGGCCTTCGCCGCGGGCCGCGTGATGCTCGCGCACATCCATGAACTCGCCGTCGCCCGGGCGACTTTCGCGTTTGAAAGCACGCTGTCGAGTCGCTCGTTTGCTCCGTGGCTGCGCGATCAAGCGGCCCGCGGGTACGACATCCATCTGCTGTATGTCTCGCTGCGCTCGCCCCGCCTCGCAGTCGCGCGTGTGCGGCGACGCGTGAAGTCCGGCGGGCATGCGGTCCCCGAACCGATCATTCGCCGTCGTTTCCATCGCTCCGCGGCGAACCTCTTCGACCTCTACCTTCCGATCGCTCACACATGGCGCATCTACGATAACTCATCGTCGGCCCCGGTCCTTGTCGCCGAGAGCGACCACGAGGGGCAACCGAGCGTTCTCGTCCCCAGACTCTGGAGCCGCCTCCATGAACAAGCGTCCCAAGCGCATGAAGACAAGTGAAGAGGTCGCGGAGATGATGCGCACCGGCCGCAAGATCGACGCCGCGGTCCGCCGCGCCATCCTCGCTGTCACGCGGCCGAAGCGCTCCCGCGCCACGCCCCGATAGCCCGTGCGCCTCCGTTGGGGCGGACGTCCCGGCCGGTCTTGTGCCTGTCACCGCGCCCCATCTTGGAGCCGCGAGCGCCAGCGAGCGGTCCGCTGCCTCCGTCCCTTCCCCCTGCCTTCATTTGCCCTTTGCTATTTGCCCTTTGCTATTTGCTATTTGCCCTTTGCCCTTTCCCCCGCCCACTTCTCCAGCACCGTCTTCTCCAACTCCTCCCCAATCCCCGCCCGCAGTTTCGTCGCGTCCGGCAGCGTCGGTCCCTTGCCGCCCTGCGCTTCCGCCTCCGCGGCCAGTTCCTTCGCCACACGCCCGCGCCGCTCCACTTCCTTGGGCCACCACTCGATCAGGTCCTTGCACGTCGCCTCGATCGCGCGGAACCGCAGCCCCTTGGCCACCGCCGCGGCGTTGCTCCACGTGTGCATCGCGCCATAGTCACCCTTGCCAAGGGCGATCCAGATCGGCAGCGCGCCCTCCTCCACACCGTTGGCCTCCAGAAACTCGCTCGGCACCCACGTGAACGCCGCGTCGTTGGCCGCGGCACGCTTGCACGCGTCCAGCACCTCGCGCATCGTCATCTTCTTCTCGGGGCCCACCGCGTTGTAGTCGCCGGTGGTCTTGTTCTCGATGCACGTCAGGCAGAACGCCGCCAGGTCGCGCACATCAATCACCTGCATCGGGTCGGTCCCGTCGCCGGGCGCCAGCACCTCGCCGCCGCGGGCCGTGCGCACCGGCCAGTACGTGAAGCGGTCGGAGTTGTCGTTGGGCCCCACGATGTAGCCGGGGCGGATGATCGCGCAGCGCCCCGCGAACGCACGCCGCGCCTCGTTCTCGCACAGGGCCTTGAGCGGCCCGTAGAACCTCATCTCTTCAACCGTTGGGTCCTCCATCGTGGCGATCGCCGCCCGCTCATCCTGCCCCTGCGTGTTGTTGTCGGCGTACACGGAAATCGTCGAGATGAAGACATAGTGCCCGCAGTTGGGCGCGAGCAAATCAACGCCCGCCTTCACGTGCCGCGGGTAGAACCCGGACGTGTCCAGCACCGCGTCAAACTTCTTGCCGACCAGTTCCGCCAGGCCCTTGGGCGTGCTGGGGTCGTCGGTCTCGCGGCCCTCGGCCGTCCACTTCGTGCCCGCGTGCTTGTCCGGGTCGCGGTTGCCGTAGAGCCGCTCGATGCCGTCGATGCTCCCCTTGCGCTTCTCGGTGCGGCCGCGGTTGAAGACCGTGATGCGGTGCCCCTTGGCCTTGGCCTGCTCGATAAACGCCGGCCCGATGAACGATGTGCCGCCGAGCACGAGCAGGTTCAGGCCCGCGCCGCCACCCGGCACCGGCTTCTTGGTCTCCGTCTGGGCTCGCAGCGCCCCAGAGGCACCCCACGGGGCGATGCCCCCCGCCGCGGCCGCGGCACCAGCAACCAGGGCAGACTGCACGAACTCGCGCCGGGAGATACTCATGGTGAGTGGTACCAGCCACCAGCCTCGCCGGTTTCAGAGCACCGGCCGCTTCTCCCACACACCCAGCCCCGCCTCCAGCACGTTGCCCACGCGGATGAGCGCGCCCTCATCAAACAGCCGCCCCACCAGCGTCGTCGCCCGCGGCAGGCCGTCGTCGCCAAAGCCCACGCGGATGGTGAGCGACGGGTGCCCGGTGTTGTTCGTGATGATGCACAGCGGCCCCGTGTTCGTCGGGTCGAGCACCAGGTCCACTCCCTCCATCTTCTCCTTCATCATGTTCATGCACTGGCGGCGGAAGCGGTGGCTCTGCACCAGTTCCACACCGGGCACGAACCACGTCTCGCGGAACGTGTTCGGCCACGCCTCCGGAGCCTGCCACTTGAGCGTGTCGTCGGTGCCGGGCCGCGTCAGTTCCTCGAACGCCGCCGCGCCCTCGCAGACGAGGATGTTCATGAGCACATCAAAGGGCCACTCGGGCAGGCTGAACTCGACGAGTTCGCAGCCCGCGGCCCTGAGCAACTCCAGGCACTGCTTGTGCGCGCTGTGCAGGTTCGGCCGCTCGAACGCAGCGGGAATGTACCCCACGCGCAGGCCCTTGAGCGCGGCACCCGCATCAAAGTTGAAGGGCATGTCGAGCGAGCACGAATCCTGTGCGTCGTAACCGTTGATCGCCGCGAGCACCAGCGCTGTGTCCTCGCTGCACCGGGCCATGGGCCCGATCTTGTCCAAAGACCAGCACAGCGCCATCGCCCCCGCGCGGCTCACACGCCCGAACGTGGGCCGCAGGCCCGTGCTCCCGCAGACGCGCGAGGGTGAGATGATCGACCCGAGCGTCTCGGTGCCGATCGCAAAGCCCACGCACCCGCTCGCCACCGCCGCGGCGGAGCCCGCGCTCGAGCCCGATGAACCCTTCTCGATGTTCCAGGGGTTGTTCGTGCGCCCGCCGTGCCAGATGTCGCCGTACGCAAGCGCCCCCAGCGTGGTCTTGGCCGCCAGCACCGCGCCGGCCTCCTCCAGTTTCTTCACCACCGTGGCATCGTGCATCGGCACGCGATCCACGTACGGCTCCGCGCCCCACGTGGTGCGGATCCCCGCCGTGTCCAGCAGGTCCTTCGCACCCCACGGAATGCCGTGCAGCGGGCCGCGGTACGTGCCCGCGGCAATCTCGCTATCCGCCCGCGCTGCCTGCCGGCGCGCCAGGTCTTCGGTGAGCGTGATCACGAACCGCAACTTGCTGTCGAGGCGCTTCAGCCGTTCCAGGTAGATTTCGGTGAGCCGCGTGCTCGTGAGCGCACGGGCCTCGATCCAGCGCGACAGCACCTTCACGGGCGCGAACGCGATGGCCTCGTCATCGCCCGGCACATCGGGCAGCGGCATCGGCGCGGCAGTCCGCACGATCGGCCGCTGAACGCCATCCAGTTTCATCCCCGGCAGGCGCGGGTCGAAGGTGAGGGCTGGTGCGAGGGTGTTCGCGGGAAGGGGTTGCGTCTGGCGGTGCTTGAAGCGCTCGATCTGGTCGCCGATGGACTTGGCCAGCATCTCGCGCTTGGCGGGCGTGAACTCGATGCCCGCCAGTTTCTCCGCCGCGGCGACCATCTCTGCGGTGATGCCGCTGGCAGCGGCGGCGGGTGACGGTGGGGGTGGTGGTGGTGGAGCAGGAGCCGCGGGCTGTGCGAGCGCGAGGCCGGGCAACGCCGTCGCGGCGGCCGCGGCGGTCGATGCGGCCAGGAACTCTCGACGCGATGGTCCACGCAGATCGGTCATGGCAGGGCTCCACTCGTGTGCATCGGGAGCATACCGCGGAACTCCAGAGGTCTATTTTTCATTGAATACAGCGAATGGCATAGTATCATGCGCACATGCCCGACTTTGCCACGCTCCAGCCCGCGCTCCTGCAAGGCACGCTTGATGTGATGGTGCTGGCGGTGCTGAAGCACCGGCACCTGCACGGCTACGCGATTGCGCGGCAGATCGAGCGTGCGGCGGGGGGGTTGCTGGTGATCGAGGAAGGGTCGCTGTACCCGTGCCTGAAGCGGCTGACGAAGCGCGGCGACCTTGTGGCGGAGGCGAGGGTTTCGGACGAGAACCGTCGGATGAACGTGTACCGAATGACGCCCCAGGGGCGCAGAAGGCTGAAGGACCAGGTGGCGCTGTGGCGAACGGTGGCCGCGGCGGTCAGCCGCGTGATTGATGACCGGCCTCTGACGCCGGTGTTTTCCGCGGATGATCCGACGGAGTAGCCGCAACGCGCCACCGGTTCTGGCTACCCCACACTCCGTGTGGGTGGTTCTGCACTCATCAACTCATCAACTTTTCCCCTCTCACGGCCACCTTCGCGCGCGATTGCGCGTCCCTCCATCCACCCGCGCTTGCCCTCGCCCATGAGCCCGTCCACGCTCAGGCATGGCCCGCAAACGCTCCACTCGCCACGCACCCGCACCCGCCCTCCCCCTCCGCGACACCACGCTCGCCAGGCTCGATCGCATCATCCGCGACGATGACGAGCCCACACGCGAGGCCCGCCTCGCATGCGGCCTCCTCCTCCGCCACTTCGCCCACGAAGACCGCATCGCCCTCGCCCGCGACCGCCACGAGTTCAACGTCAAACGCTGCGCCGTTCGGTCCGCTGGGGCTTCCCTTCGGCCTCGTGGGGCGGACGTCCCGTCCGCCGATGCCGCCGCGGCCATCGACTTCGCAAGCCCGCCACTCGCCGTCGCCGCCTACCGCCTCGGCTACTGGCGCGGCCACAACCGCTCCCCCTACGAAAACGAAAACCCGCCGTACGCATCCGCCGCCGCATGCTCCGAGGCCCGCGCCCAGATCGCCCGCATCCACGCCATCTGGCCCTTGCGCGACCTCGAATGTGGTGGGGCTGCCCTTCAGCCTGGTGGGGCGGACGTCCCGTCCGCCGACCCCGTTTCCCGGCGCGCACACGCAGTTTCCCCTCCCTCTGGGAGGGGCGAGGGGAGGGTCGTGCCCACCACCATCCCCCTCACCATCCTCGTCCTGGTCCTTCTCTTTGCGCAGGCCATCACCCCGCGCCCGCATCCGGACTTCATTTGGCCATTTGGCCATTTGTTATTTGGCCATTTGAGCGCAGCCTCAATCCTCCGGCACGTGGTCGCTCGTCACCACCTTGCGGAAGGCATCGCGCAGCCGCTTGGTCACCGGGCCTTCGCCGCCCGGGCCGATCCGCGCATCGTCGATCTGCTGCACCGCGATGATCTCCGCCGCCGTTCCCGTCAGGAACACCTCATCGGCGCCCTTCAACTCTTCCGGTCGGATGTTGCGGATCGTGTACCTGATCCCCGCCGCGGTCATCAGGTCGATCACAAACCGCCGCGTCACGCCCTCCAGCACACCCGCCTCGGTCGGCGGCGTGAACACCTGCCCGTTGTTGATCATGAAGATGTTGTCGCCCGTGCACTCGCACACATACCCGTCAAGGTTCAGCATGATCGCTTCGAGGCACCCCGCGTCGATCGCCTCCACCTTGGCCAGAATGTTGTTCAGGTAGTTCAAACTCTTCACCCGCGGGTCCAAGCACGCGATCGGCGTGCGCGGCCGCTTGGCGATGATCACCTTCATCCCCGTCTGATACACCTCGGGCGGGTACAAACTGATCTGGTCGGCAATGCAGATCACCCCCGCCACCGGGCACTTGAACGGGTTGAGGCCCAAACTGCCGTAGCCGCGCGTGACCACCAGCCGGATGTACCCATCCACAATGCCGTTGGCGTTGATGCAGTCGCGCATCACCTGCACCATCTCATCGCGCGTGATGGGAATCTTGAGGCGCAGCGCCTCCGCCGAGCGCCACAAACGCTCCATGTGCTGGCCGCACTTGAAGATCTTCCGCTTGTAGATGCGGATGCCCTCGAAGCACCCGTCGCCGTAGAGCAGGCCGTGGTCGTACACGCTGATCGTGGCCTCGCCCTTGGGCACCATCTTGCCGTTCACATAGATGATCGGCTTGGTCTCCTTCGTCCAGTCCGCGGCCTTCGCCAAATGCGCGGCGGGCGAATGGTCGCTGAGCGCCACCGTGCGCGAGGCCCGTGCGGGCTTGCTCACCCCGTTCACATGCTTGCGCACGCCGTTCTTCGCGGCGGCAACAGGGGCGGGCTTCTTCACGGGCGCGGCCTTGGTCTTCATGATGCGATCCTTGGTTCTTGGCTTTGCGTACCCCCACTCTCCGAGTGGGTCTCTTGTCTTGGGTACCCCCACTCTCCGAGTGGGGGTCTTGGTCTTTGCACCCCGGCGGGGTGCGCGAACATCCGTCCAGCGATGGGGGCCGACCCCGGCACAACCCGCTCGGCCGCCCCCGACAGTTCACACTTCGGCTCCCGACAGCCACATGGTAATCGATCGCGCGTGAATCGCCACCGGGCATATGCACGCTGGATACAAAGACATCCGATGTATCACGGCCCATCAAGCACGCCCGCACACAAACCCGCAGCGCACGTCTCCACGCCATGCGCTCACACACGCGCCGGACTATTCCCGCGCCGGCAACGCGTTCAAGATCACGCGGATGGGTTCGGTCTGGGCGGGCGACAGTTGCACCAGCAGGCGTTGGCCGTCTGGCGCGGCGTCGAAGGAGTCGATGATGTCGGTGGTTTCGATGAAGACGCGCGCTGCCGGCGGTGTGGCAAAGGCGGCCGCGTCTTTGAGATCAACCGCCATGATGCGCGAGGGTTCGGTGGCGGCGGCCGTGCCCAGTTTGGACTTGATGTAGTAGAGGCGGTCGCCACGGGGCGCCCACACGGGATACGACCCGCCGTCGGAGACCTGCACGCTGGCACCGGGGCCGGGGTAGGGTCCGAGATAGACCTCGCGCCGGCCCGACTCGTCGGACTCGAAGGCGACCCAGCGCCCGTCCGGCGAGAACCGGCCGCCGTCTTCCGCGGCGGGAGAACTGCGGAAGGGCACGGCGGGCCCGGTGCCGTCGAGCGGCAGCACGCGCAACTCCTCGTCCAGTTTCTCGACCACGCCGTTCACCATGAGCACGCGACCGTCAGGCGAGGCGGTGCGCGGCATCCAGACGCGGCCACCGCTGCCGGGGCCGTAGAGCCTCGTGGCGCCCTTGGAGCCGTCGGCAGGAATGGTGTAGACCTCGGGGGAATCGGCCTTGTCGGAGGCGTAGAAGATGGTGCGCCCGTCGGCGCTCCACACCGGCGCGCCCTCCCACGACGCTTCGGTGGTGAGGCGGGTGCTGGTGGGGCGTGCGACGCCGTAGACCCACAGATCGCTCAGGCCGGTGCGGCGTTCCACGACCGCGGCGGCAACGCGGGCGCCATCGGGCGAGATGCGGAAGCCCTGAAAGTCGGCGGTGGGGCCGATGCCGCCGACGGGCGTGCCCGCGGTGTCGAACCAGACCAGGCGGCGGTCGGCCACGGGCGGCGTGAAGACGAGGTTGCCTGTGCGCGACACCGACAGGTCGGTGTTGCCGGTGGGGCGGAAGTAGCCGACACCGTCGGCGATGAGCACGGGCTCGCCACGGGTGCGGCAGGTGGCGGGGTCGAAGCGCAGAGCCTTGATCGCCGCGTCGTCAACGTAGACGAGCCAGCCGGGGTCGGCGTACCACACCTTGGAGGTGAGGTCGGCGACGTGGGTACGCTCGTCGGAACCGAGGCGGCCGGCGTACACGCGGCCCACGCTGATCTCCTGATCGGGCCGGCGAAAAATCGCGAGGTAGATGTAGCGTTGGCCGTCGGGAAGGAAGTGCCCGAACAGATGGCCGCGCTCGTGCGCTGTGGCGTCGAGGCGGGTGAGGGGTTGGGCGGTGCCGCCCGCGGCGGGCAGCGAGACCATACCGCCGAGGCCTTCGGGGCCGCCGACAAATCGCGAGATGAGGAGCGTGCCGGCCGAACTCCACGAGACGCCGTCGCTGCCCGGCTCGGCGGCCAGCAGCCGGCGGGCACCGCCTTGTTCAAGGTCCAGGGCCCAGAGTTTGCCCTCTGCGTGGAAGGCGATGGAGCGGCCGTCGGGCGACCAGGCGGGAGCGAAGGCGTTGGCCGTTTCAGGGAGCGGACGCGCGTCGAACGAGTCGAGCGGTCGGTGCCAGAAACACCAGATGCCCGTGTCGGCGGCGCGGGCATTGAAGACGATGGACCGGCCGTCGGGCGAGATGATCGGCCTGCTGGCACGTTGGTAGGCGGGGGTGGAGGAGGGGATGATGAGCCGCGCGGCGAGATGCGCCGGTGCCGTGGTGCCAAAGGCTCCCCCCCACCACAACCCGGCGCCCGCGGCGGCGAGCGCGAGGGCGGTGACACCCCACGGGAGCAGGGTGCGGAGTGTGGGGCGTGCCCCGTGTGTGCTGCGCGGGGCGAAACCCAGCGTCGTTCCGGCGGGATCGTCGATGGCCTGATCGAGGTCGATGCGTGCATCGCCGATGTCGTGGAGGCGGCGTTTGCGATCCTTGGCGAGGCAGCGGCGCAGCAGCACCTGCACGAGCGCGGGCGTGCCGGGCGGCAGCAGTGTCCAGTTGGGCTCGCGGTGGAGGATGGCGCCCAGGGAGTCGGTGACGGTTTCACCGCCGAAGGGGCCCAGGCCGGAGAGCATCTCGT
>JBJXEW010000048.1:0-6133 GCA_046156035.1 Phycisphaerales bacterium
GCGGCAGACACCGGTGCCCTCGGAGTCGATGGTGCCGGTGTAGGTACCGCCGGAGAAGAAGACGATGCCGCCGGTGCCCGCAACGGCAGGGGCGGCGAATGTGTACGTGCCGGTGATGAAGTTGAGGAACGAGGTGTTCTCGGCACGCAGCGTCCCCTCGTTCACGAACGTGGTCGCCGGGTCGATCACGAGGCCGTTGGCCCCGGTGGCGAGGATGGAGCCCGCGGCCTGGTTCACGATGTTGATGGTGTTGAGGCCGATCTGGCCCGAACCGGTGATCGTGTTTCCCGCGTTGGTGAGCGTGCGGCCCTGGTTGGCGCTGGTCACGTCGAACATGCGGTTGTTCACGCTGTTGGACAGGGCGATGGTGCCGCTGCCGCTGTAGGTGAAGTTGTCGCCAAAGTACAGGTCGGTGCTGTTGTTGTTGGCCAGCATCTCGATGGTGCCGTTGTTGGTCATGCCGCCCAGCAGGTAGCAGTCCGCATCGTTGGGCAGGCGGATGATGCCGTTGTTGGTGATACCGCGCACAATCGTGGATGCGCCGGTGGTGTTGAGTTGGATGCGGCCCGCGCCCGTGGACTCGAACACGCCACCGGTGATGTCGCAGCCGGTGAGCAGCACACTGGCGGACATGCTGCGGATGATGCCCAGGGTATTGGTGTACGGGCCGAAGAAGAGCGTGAGGTTGCCCGTGTCGGCGATCAGGAAGCCGCTGTTGACGAGGCCCGCGGCGCTGGGGTCGATGGTGAGGCCCGCGCCGCCCACGGCGCTGATCACGCCCGCGTTGTTGATCTGAAGGATGTTGACGCCGACCTGGCCTGCGCCAGCGATGGTGGACCCGGTCTGCAAGTCCAGCCGCTCAAGGCCGCTCGCGCCGTAGATGCGGTTGTTGACGCTGTTGCTCATCGAGATGAGGTTGGGGCAGCCGGGCATACCGCCGACGGTGAGGTACGAGCCGCCGGGGCCGCTGAGGATCAGGTCGGTGCTGTTGTTCACCGCCGACATGAAGAGAATGCCCGACAGGCTGAGCAGGCCCAGCGTGCCGACGCCGTCGGTCTGCGTGCGGATGGTCATGTCATAGTCGTTGAGAATCTCCACCTGGCCGCCGTGGTCGATCTGCATCTTGTCGATGGTGATCGCCCCCGGTGCGCCGGTGCCAAAGCGCACGGTCTTGCCGCCGGGAATGAGCGGCACATGGCCCGCCACGCTGGGGATGCCAAAGGGCGTCCAGTTCAGCGCGCTGTTCCAGTTGCCGAAGTCCGTGCCGGTGTAGAAGAAGAACGTCTGCGGCTGCGCCTGCGCGGCAGACGACACGGCAAGACCGGCCAAGGACGCGAGCAGAGCGATCCGGGTGCGCACCGAACACCTCCAGCACCGGCGCGAGGGCGACAAGATTGTGGTCTTTGGATGCCGGTTGAGCCAAACGTACAGGCATTCTTGTCATCCGGCAAGGAGACTTGCCGGAATGCGCGCCGGAGCATACGAACAGCGACCGAATGGTCGTGGGCCGACCGCCTACCGGCTGCCCTCGGTTGGGCCGGCCTCGGACGCGGCACGGGTTGCCGGTGCGATCGCGTCAGCCGCGGGCAGGTCGCCGGCCCTCGCAGGCGCGGCCAGCGACACCGGCGCTTCCATCCACACCGTGGTCCCCTGGCCCCAGATCGAGTCGATGCCCACGCGCCCGCCCAGCGCCCGCGCCGCGTGTTTGACGATGGCCAGGCCCAGGCCCGTGCCGCGCCCTGAGGTGCTGCCGGTGCGGGCGGGGTCGGCCTGGAAGAAGCGCTCGAAGACGCGCTCCTGCTGGCTGAGGGGGATGCCGATGCCGCGGTCGATGACCTCGAAGCGGGCGGTGCGCGGGCCGTCGGTCGTGCCTGTGCCGGGGGCGGGCGTTGCCGCGTCCAGCAGTCGTGCGAGTACGCGGATGGTGGTTTGCTCCCGGGCGTACTTGGTGGCGTTGTCCACCAGGTTGCGCAGCACCAACTGGATCAGGCGCGGGTCGGTGGTGGCCCAGTCGAGGCGAGGGTCGAGCTCGAAGGCGATCTGGAGGCGGCGCTGCCGCAGGGCCGGTTCGAAGGTGGAGGCGAGCGCGGCACGGAGTTCGTCCAGGTCGAGTTCGCCCGGGCGCATCGGCATGTCGGTGGATTCGAGGCGAGAGAGGTCCATCAGGTCGCGCACCATCTCGTCGAGGCGCGAGGCGTGAGCGCTCACCATGCCCAGCAGCCGGTCCGTCATGGCGGGGTCGTCTTTGGCGCCGTCCAGGAGCGTGTCGGCCGCGATCTTGATCGCGGAGACGGGCGTGCGCAGTTCGTGGCTGGCGTTGGCGACAAAGTCCGTGCGCATCTGCACGGCCTGTGCCAGTTCGGTGATGTCTCTGAGCACCAGCAGGGCCCCGAAGCGGCCCTCGCCCCACGCCGGCGGCAGGGGTGCCGCGCTCACCTGGTACGTCCGCATGCCCGCCGGCGACACGATCGGCACCTGGGCCCGCGCCACAGTGCCGGCCTTGCCCTGGGCGTGCAGGCTCACGATCTCCGCGCGTGTGAACAACTCGCGCACCGTCAGCCCCACCAGCCGCCCCGGCCCCACGCCCATCATCGCCTCGGCCGGGCGGTTGCAGAAGATGACCGCGTCTTGTGCGCCGAAGGCCAGCACCGGCTCCTCCAGACCGTCGATGAGGGCCTCGAGGTTGCGGCTCTTCTTGGCCGAGTCTTTCACCTGCGTTTCGATCCGCTGCTCCACGGCCAGCAACTGCTGCGCCAGGCTGCCGGCGGATGCCTCATCGTCGATTGAGGCACGCGGGTCGTCGGGGGCCTGCCGCTCGCTGCTCTGGCTGAGCAGTCGGCGCGTGATGGCGTGGATCTTGGCGATCCGGCGCGCGCTCGCGGCGTGGTAGAGCAGCAGCACGCCCACGCCCAGGCCCGTGCCGATGCCCAGCGCCAGACCCTGGGCCCGCCCGTCGCCCCCGCTCAGCGATGCCGCGCCCCAGGAGAGGCCTGGCAGCAGGCCGGCGGGCAGAAGGGCAAGAAGGTCGCGGCGGGGCATGGGCAATGGTTGGCGGGCCGGTCGCTGGCCGCTTATGCCGCGAAGACGCGCGCAGCCTCTTCGGCCACCGCCGCTTGCGCCGCTGGTGCCCCTTCGGCGGTGGGGTAATGCGCTGTGAGCACCGCGAGCCAGTCGCTCGTCCGGTTCACGCCGATCATCGCCGCCTTCACCTCGTCCGCCCGCGGGTGGTGCTGGGCGAACTTGATCCCGAACTTTCGCATCATCTTGCCCGCGGCACGCTCGCCGTGCAGCGCCACCGACAGGGCAAAGTGCTGGTGCAGCACGCCGCGCTGCTCCTCCAGCGTGGGCGGCAGGGCCTCGCGCCCGGCCAGCAGTTCGCGCACCTGGCGGAAAATCCACGGGTTGCCGATCGCCCCACGCGCAACGCTCACCGCCGCGACACCCGTGTACGCGACCATGCGAATGACGTCGGCCGCTTCCCACACATCGCCGGAACCGAAAACCAGCACGCCCGGGTTGCGATGCACCAACGCTCGCAGAAAGTCCCAGCGCGAGGGGCCGATGTACTTCTGCTCCACCGTGCGGGCGTGCACGGTCGTCCATGCGTAGCCCAGTTCGTACGCCGCGGCGAAGATGATCTCAAAGTTGCGGGCCATCTCGGGCGTGTCGTCGTAGGCGCGCCGGAGTTTCACGCTGCACGGAATGGCCGCGGGCACGGCGGCGCGCACGGCCCGCAGAATGTCAATCGCGCCCGTCGGCTCCGTGAGCCAGTGCCCGCCACGGGCCTTGCGGTCGATCTTCTTGACAGGGCACGCGAGGTTGACGTCGATCACGGAGAAGGAGGAGGGAAGGCACAAAGGCACAGAGGCACGAAGGGCCGAAGGTTGAAGAGGCTGGCCGTTGGCCATGCTCTGCGTGCCTGTGTGCCTCTGTGCCTTCGTGCCTTCTTGGTCCTCCGTGCCTTCCGGGCTCTGCCACCTCGTGTCCACGTACCCCGGCAGCGCCCCCTCGCCATAGGCCATGTCGCGATAGTCGCGGTCTCGGCGGGCGCCCTGCTCGATCATCTTCAAGGCCGACGCGGCCATCTCGTCGGGGTCGCTGCCGATGATCTGGCCGGTGAGCGGGTGGTCCTCGTGCCCGCAGGGCATGTTCTCGATGATGAGTTGCTCGTGCTGCAGGGCGATATCGGCCTTGTCAAAGCCGCGCCCGCCGCCAAGCAACATGCGGTCCAGCAGCGCCTCGGTCACACACATCGGAGCCCCGTGCCGGCGGGCCACGATCCGCATTGCCGCGTCGGAATAGCCCGCCAAACCGGCCTGAAACATGGGGGCATCAAACCCCGGCACCAGGCGCGGCAGGCGCGGGTCAACGCCCACGCCGCCGTGGCTCCGCCCGATCTCGAGCGCGGCTGCGCGCACGTCGATCCCCTCCACGCCGGGGGCGATGGCAGGGCCGGGGGGCGTGGCGTTGTTGCCATTACAGGACATGGATGCCATGATAGGGAATGACCAGCGCACGCCATGACGATGCCACGTCCACACAGCCTGAGCAGGAAGTACGCGGAGCAAGCAGCCCGACCGTCAGGGAGGGCTTCGCAAAGGCAGTACGCAGAGGGCGCAGAGGTTGCGGAGAAACGCAGAGCAAGCAGAAATGCCGGTTTGGATCATTCCGTCTTTCTGTTCTGCCTCCGTGTTCCTCTGCTCTCTCTGCGACCTCTGCGTACGTTCTCTGCCTTCTGCTTTCTGCCTTTGTGCCTTTCGTCGGCGTGGGCTGTGCTGGCGCCCCCACCGAGATCGCCGACGGCCCGCAGTACCCGGCTGTGGCCCAATCGCGCGTGCTGGATGTGCAGGTCTTCCGCGATGAGACGCAACTCACCCTCACCAACACCTCCGCCCGCACCTTCGGCCCCTGCCGCGTGTGGGTGAACCAGTGGTACAGCCTGCCGATCGAAGGCCTTGCCGCGGCCCAGACCATCACCCTCGATCTGGGCGCGTTCAAAGACCGCTACGGCACACCCTTCCGCGCGGGCGGCTTCTTCGCCACCGAGCGGCCCGACCGCGTCGTGCTGGTGCAGATCGAGGATGGCGCAGAGGTCGTGGGGTTGGCGGTGGTGGCTGGGGAGATCGAATGAACCTCGAAGGGACCAGCGTGGCATCTATGACCTTTGTTCGCCTTGCGTCTGCCCTGTTTGTGACGATGTGTCTGATGGGGTGCACCCGTCCCGCCGCGCCCGCTTCGCAGGATCCGCCTGCTCCAGAGCCGCCCGCGCCTGCCGCGGCCGTCGGTGAGGCCATGCAAGACGAACTCGCGAGGCTCGGTGCGGCCAACCCTGTCATTCGGCCTCAGTGTCTCCGGTTGCTCGCGCTTAGTGACAAGACCGAGACCCCGAGCCAGTTGGCCGTGGCCCGCACGGCGGTGGGCATTGCGGGAGACCTTGCGGCGAACGCTTTGATGGGCGATGCGGAACGCGCCATACTCCGTGCCACTGTGGTCGATGCCCTTGGGCACCCGCAGTGGCGGATGCGGTTGACGGCGCTGGCGGTCATCCATCAGACACCGTTCTTCACGGATGCCGATGTCGCTGCGACGATCCGCCGTCTGCGCGACGACCCCGAGGCGCGGGTGGCCAAGAAAGCTCGAGGGCTCGTGCTTACTTCGGACCCGGGCGCAACCCCCGATGCGAGTTCACGTCCGAAGCGTTCAGCCCAACCCTGATCATGCATGCTGCAAGTTGCGGTCGCGCTCCCGTCGATATAGTGGTCGTTCGTTGGCGCGATTTTCGTGGCAGCGGATTGGAGTCTGGGCCGTATGACCACAGCACCGTTTGCCGAATCCGAATGCCCCATCCTCTTTGAGATGTACCGCACCGGCAAGTGCATCGACCCCACGGGCAAGGTGCATGAGTTTGCCGGCGCGGTCTCCATGGGCTACGCCCACGCCCTGTACAACCTCGTTCGCCGCGAGAAGCCACGCACCATCGTGGAGATCGGCCTGATGCGGGGAGGCAGCGCCCTCGCCATGCTTGCCGCGCTCAAGAAGAACGAGGAAGAGGGCGGCGGCGGTCAAACTGGGGGGGGGGGGGGGGGCAAGATGGGGGCACGCGCGCCAAACTCATCTCGATGGACCCCGGCCA
>JBJXEW010000037.1:0-46759 GCA_046156035.1 Phycisphaerales bacterium
GAGAACCGCCGCGTGGGCACCCGCTACGACAAGTTGGCGACCAGCTTCCTCGCCTTCGTCAACCTCGCCATCATCCGCCGATACCTCCGTCTCCTCGCCCCGGATGATCCGTCAGACAGAACCTAGCTGAGCGGGTCGTTGCGACAGAGTGTAAGCAGGACTTTGTAGAGGTCCCGGCGACGGTGGTTGTAGCGGAACTCGCACTCTTTGAGGTGCAGGCAGAACGTCTGCTGGTGCATCCCTCTGAAGCGCGCGAGCCTGGTCTTGGCGTAGCCCCAGAAGCCTTCGATGCCGTTGATGTGGTTGCCACGCACACGCCTGCTGCTGAACTCGTTGGCCGAATGGTCCACGCGGAGGTGCTTCTTGTACCCCATGTCCACCAGGCCGTCGTAGCCCGCCCAGCCGTCGGAGTGGACGATGCTGCGGATGTCGACTTTGCCACGGATCGCCGCCAGAAGCGTGCCCTTTGTGCAGTCGGCGACAACCTCGGTGTAGACCTGGCCGTGCCGCTTGCAGATGCCGAAGACGATGGTCTTCCTGCCCGCACCGCGGCCGGCCTTGCCCTTGACACGCCGCGGCCCGAAGTAGCTCTCGTCGACTTTGACATGGCCGCGGAAGGAGCGTTCGAGCTCGCACGCATCGGCCATGCGTTCACGCAGACAGCCCAGCAGTCGGTTGACGGTGTTGCGGTTGAGGCCGGTGAGTTGAACGATCTGCACCGCTGTGAGGTCCGCGGCCACGCACCGCAGGAACCGGCGGAAAACAGCCTCCGAGATTCGAGAACGCACCACATAGCGATTCTTCACGCAAATCAGCCTATCCGGAGCACTTCCGGTAAGGCTCAGCTAGTCATGACCCTCGCGAAGATCAGCGCTGCCTAGCACTCTGTACATGCCGTTGCCGGGACCGTGTTGAAGTCTAGCGGTCGGCGAAACCAAGGGTGGCGCAGGCAGCATCTCTGCCCTGAGGTGTTCCTCTGGCTGGCCTATGGGCAGGGGCCATCCATGCTGGATCGGTGTGAGGCTTGGGCAAATTGTCCGCGCAGATGTCTTCGTCTCGGGTTGGTTTGAAGTGCAGGTGCTGCTTTGCCCGGACGCCCCGCCATTTTTGACCCTGCGCGCCGATTCGTCTGCACCAGAACTCCCTGCCGGGCGGTAACACTTCTGCTGCCGCGGCTAGTCGGCAACGCCCGGCTGCGGGCTGTAGACTGCCGTGCTGGATCGACACCCCTGTAAGGAGCCTTGCTGTGCGGACCAACCTGCTTGCTCGCGTGTGCCTGGCCGGAACCGTTCTGTCGGTCTCAACGCTCGCCTTCACGGGCGCCGCTCTGGGTCAGGGCGTGGCGGGTGGCGGCAACCCGCCGGGCATGGAGGTGAAGGGGAAGGGCAAGCCGCTCATCGCCCCCAGCGCGGCCACGGTGGAGCAGTTCACACGCATCTCGGCGCCGCAGCGGCCCAGCATCGCGCCCGACGGCACGATCTACTTCCGCGAGCGGCAGGGCACGGTGTACCAGGTGTTTACCCGCGCGGCGGGGGGTGGGCCGGATGCCCCGATGACGCAGTTGACAGACTTTGCCGACGGCGCGGGCGGCTACAGCGTGTCGCCCGACGGCAAGCGCCTGCTGGTGACGGCCGCGCCGGGGGGCAACGAGCAGACGCAGGTGTACGTGATTGATGCCGCGGCCGTGAAGGCCGCGAAGAGCGTGAAGCCGGGCGAGTTCGTGAAGCCCGTGCTCATCAACCCCAAGGTGCAGTACGGCCCGGGGGCGTGGCTGCGCGATTCGAGCGGCTTTGTCTTCCGCGCCAACGACGAGAAGCCCAAGGACTATTCGTTGTACGTGCACTCCTTCGCCGACGGCAAGAGCACGCGGATTCTGTCCAAGGAAGGGAGTTGGTCGGCGGCGGCGATCACGGACGACGCGAAGCGCGTGCTGGTGGAGAAGTACATCTCGATCAGCCAGAGCGAGGTGTACGAACTGGACGTGGCGAGCGGTGAACTCAAGGACCTGTCGTTTCGCGAGAAGGGCGGGGCGGCCGGGCGTGGTGGGGGCGCAGCGGGCAGCGCGGCCCCGGCCGTGTCGAACTCGGTGGTGGGCTACACGCCGGATGAGAAGAGCGTGATCCTGCAATCCGACATCGAAGACGGCAAGATGGGCCTCTTCGTGCGCGACCTCGCCAGCGGCACCACCAAGCGCATCGGCGCCCAGTGGGCCAAGTTCGAGATCGACGGGGCGGGCCTCTCCGACACGCGTGAACTGCTCGCCGTGGCGACGAATGAGGACGGCTACGGCGTACTCCGCATGCTCAGCGTGCCGCTGTTCGAGGAACTGCGCCTGCCGCAGATGGACAAGGGCGTGGTGAGCGTGGCCGATCTGCGCGGCCGCAAACTGCTCTACACCGTGAACAACGTCCGCACGCCCGGCATCACGTTCATGACCGAGATCTCGCCCGCGGGCACGTCTACCACGCCAGTGGCTGTGACCAAGGCCGACACGCAGGGGATTGACCTCTCCGGCTTTGCGCTCCCGGAACTGGTGACGTACGAGAGTTTCGACAAGGTGAAGATTCCGGCGTTTGTCTACCTGCCCAAGGACCACAAAAAGGGCACGGCCATCCCGTTCATCATCAACTATCACGGCGGGCCGGAGGGGCAGCACCGCCCGGTCTTCAGCGGCGGGATTCAGTTGTACGTGAGCCGCGGGTTTGGCGTGATGATGCCCAACGTGCGCGGCTCCACCGGCTACGGCCGCGAGTTCCACATGATGGACAACTACAAGAAGCGCTGGGACAGCGTGAAGGACGGCGTGGAGGCGGCCCGCTGGCTGGTGAGCAACGGCTACGCGGAGGCGGGCAAGATCGCCGCGCAGGGGGGCAGTTACGGCGGGTTCATGACGGTGGCGGTGCTGGTGGAGGACGGCGAGGCGTTTGAGAAGGCGGGTGGTGAGAAGGGCAAGGCCACGCGACTCTTCGGGGCCGGAGCAAACACGGTGGGCATAGTGAACTTCAAGACGTTCCTGGAGCAGACGGCCGACTACCGGCGGGCCCTGCGTGAGGCCGAGTATGGCCCGCTGAGCGACTCGGAGTTTCTCACCTCGGTCTCGCCGATTCACCGCATGAGCGCAGTGAACGTGCCCATGATGATCATCCACGGCCTGAACGACCCGCGCGTGCCCGTGGGCGAGGCGATGCAACTGGCCGTGGGCCTGCAGAAGCGCGGCATGGAGCCCGAGCAGATCTACTTCCACGATGAGGGGCACGGGGCTCAGAAACTCGACAACCGCATCCTGTCGTCGGAGCGGCAGTTGAAGTTCTTTCAGAAGACCATCGGGCGGTAATGGTCAGGGCCTTCAGCCACGGGCAAACCGCAGCATTGGTTGCGCCGCCACATCGGCGTGGTGATCCGCCGATGTGTGGATGACACAGGGGCCCAGCACGGGTCGTACGGACCTTGGCGAGGCACCGTAGCCGCGGTGGAGATCAGCACCGGAGGCCCCGACCTCGTTGCCCCATTGCAACCACCCCGGCCGAGTGTGCCTGGCGAACAGCTCCATGTACGGTCCGCGGCTGCAGCGCTCGATGACTTCGTAAAGTTCGTCGGGTTTCCGCGAGTGCTCGCGCTTGCGCGACACGATCACATTGGGCTGACGTCGCCCGGCGGCGAGCGTCCGCGCGTTCTTGCCCCGCACGCCCACGAGCACAAGCTCGGTCACATTGCGGAAGTAGAAGCCCACGCCCCGACAGTCCGGGCCCCCGTCCTTTCGCACTTTGTACCAGACGATGTTGGTCTTGTACGTGAATCCCCAGCGTCGAAGCACTTCCAGCCCGTGGGCAATGAGTGCATTCGGCACCCAGAGGTACAGGTGTGCCGTCGGAGCCACCAGCTGCGCAACCGGGAGTTCCATGATGGCCTCGAGGTCCATCGTCGCGTAGCGACCCAGACGGCGATGCTCGGGTGCCACCTTGCCGGTGCGGTTGGTAAACTGCCAGGGCGGATCAGCCAAGACCGTGCCCACGGGTTCCACAACGCTGGCGAGCAGGTCCATTGCAGGTGTCGCAGACATCGTGGCTCCTAGTCGTGAAGGTAGCACGCTTTGGTGATGCCAAAGACCAGCAGCGGGCATCCGCCACCTCCGCCGCCCTCAACCCGGGGCAGCAGTTTCGACAGCCACGTCGTCGAGGTGCCGTACTTGGCCGCGATGCCAAGGCTCTCGAACACCTCGTTGAGGCTGTCATGCTTCGTGACGATCACGCCCACGCTGATGGCCCGTAGGTCGAAGAGCAGGCGGAAGTTGTTCAGGTCGCGATCGTAGAACGGGTCTTTGTTGCTCCACTCGAGTTCGAGAGCCACCCGGTTCTTGTAGCAATCCACTCTGTGCGTCGGGCTCACGTGCTCCTGCGCGTCCACCACGATCCGCGTGTCCCACTTCTTCTCCGCCCATCCGCGGTCTGTCATGAGCGAATCAAATTCCTGTGCGAGTTTGGTTTTTCCGCCACCGCCAACAGTGATGTGCGAGTGGCGCACCCGAAATGTCGTGAGCGCGGTCAGGATATCGGCGAGTTCATCCGGGAAATCGTGCGCAAGGATTGCGGACGCGTGCTTCCACTCGTGGACTTCATAGCGATGACGTATGGCGGACGGAAGCAACGGCTTGGCCACAAAAACCTCGGTATGCGAGCCCCCCGGCGATCGGCATCCTACTCCATGACGCCCATGTCCGCCTTCGTGAACAGGGCATCGAAGCGCACGCCCGCGGCTTCAACGTTCTCGCGCGCGCCCTCCTGTCGGTCGATGGTGGCGATCACGCCGATGACGTTCGCGCCGAGTTCACGCAGCACGGCCACGCCCTCAATGGCCTGGCCGCCTGTCGTCGCGACATCCTCCACGAAGATGACATGGTCGCCCGCGTTGAGCACGCCTTCGAGCCGCTTGGCGGTGCCGTAGTCTTTCTTCGCGTTGCGGATGAAGAGGCACGGCAGGCCGGTGCGCAAACTGGCGACGGTGACCAGCGGGATGCCGCCGAGTTCCGCTCCCGCCAAGCGGGTTGCCCGCACGCCCGCAGCGCGCTGCATCGCGTCGATCCGCTCGGCGAACAGGTCGCCCAGCGGCGCGAGCACCTCGGGGCGTGTCGAGAAGAGGTACTTGTCGAGGTAATAGTTGCTGGTGCGGCCGGAACGCAGCGTGAACGTGCCACGCAGCACGCAGACATCGGCGATGGCTTTGGCGAGCGCGGCGTGGGTCATGGGAAGAAGAAGTTGACGAGTTGATGAGTTGATGAGTTGACGAGTTGATCAGCGGGCCACGGCTGAAACGGTGGAGGCGGCCCCCGTCTCCGCGGGCTGAGCCGCCTCTGCCGCAGCGGGGGGTTGCTCTGCGTTGGGGACGGTTGCGTTCGCGGGCCTGTAAGCAGCCGCGTGGCGTGCTGCGCCCGTGAGCGGTACCACGGCGAACACGATCACGCCCGCCGCGGAGAGGACGCCGGCGATCACGCGGAAGGCGAAGGGGGCGACGCGGACACCGTCGGTCGGGCCGGGGGACGCGGCGGTCTCAAGCCAGGCCACACCCGCGAGGCGCAGGTAGTAGAACGCGGCGATGGCGGAGTTGACGGCGAGGATCACCAGCAACGTTCCTTGGCCAGCGTACCAGAGCGAGGTGAAGAGCGGCAGTTTGGCGAAGAAGCCCAGCGTGGGGGGCAGGCCCAGCAGGCCCAAGGCGCTGAGCACGAGTGTGTAGCCCAGCACGGGTCGCGAGCGGCAGAGGCCGCGCAGGTCGTCGAAACTGTCGATCTCTTCGGGCTTGCCGTCCGGGCCGGTGCGTTCGAGGCACGCGAGCACGGCGAAGGAGCCGAGCGTCATGATGCCGTAGGAGAGCATGTAGAAGAGGACGGCGGCGATGCCGCTGGAGGCGAAGCCGCCCGCCGCGTCTCCAGGGCCAGCGAGTACGCCGACGAGCATGTACCCCGAGTGCGCGATGGAGGAGTAGGCGAGGAGCCGCTTGACGCTGGTTTGCAGCGGCGCGAGGATGTTGCCGACGGTCATGGTGAGCGCGGCGAGCACCCAGAGCACCTCGTGCAGCGGGGAGGGGAGTTGACCGGCGAAGGTCCAGCCGGCCGTGGAGCAGATCAGCAGGATGGCGAAGAACCCGGCGGCCTTAGGCACAAAGGCGAGCATGGCGGCGACGCTGGCGGAGGCACCCTGGTACACATCCGCCGTGTAGAAGTGCATGGGCACCGCGGCCACCTTGAAGCACAGACCGATGACCGACAGGAGCAAGCCCGCCATGGCGATGGCGTTGATCTTCCCGGGACCGTCCACGCCCCCCGCCGCCTGGTTGGCGAGCGTTTGTGTGATGCTGGCAAGGTTGGTCGAGCCCGTCCCGCCATAGAGCATGGTGAAGCCGTACAGGAAGAGCGCGGCACCAAGAGCACCGAGGAAGAAGTACTTCACGCCCGCTTCCATCGAGCGGTTCCGGCCGGTGGAGATTGCCACCATGATGTAGGTGGGCAGGCTGGTGAGTTCGAGGGCGAGGAAGAGCCAGATGAGGTCGTCTGCCCCCGCGCAGAGCATGATGCCCATGAAGGAGAAGAGGAAGAAGGCGTAGAACTCGCCCCGCGTAGAGCGGATGGCGTTGAACGGCTCGCCGCGTGCGACGGCGGATTCATACTCGCGGTCGGCGGTGCCGCTGAGCAGGAGCAGGATGAGCGTGCCCACACCCGCGGCGATCACCTTGCCGTAGAGAGGCAGGTTGGGCAGGGCGTGGTCGGCGGCGGGGGTGGTGCGATAGGCCAGCACGCCCGCGGCGGCCATGGCGATGAAGGCGACCACTCCGCAGAGTTTGCGGACGGCGTATTGGGGCGACAGGCCCAGCACCATCACCACGCACGCGCCCGCGAATAGGACGATCTCCGGCCAGAGCGACTGGACCTTCTGGAGCATGGGCATGGCGGCGAGTGTGAGCATCACGGGTGGCCCTGGGTGGAGGTGCCGGGCGGGTTGTCGGTGGGCGTGCTGGCGGGAGCAGCGTTCTCGGCGGCGGGCTGGTCCGGGGCGAGCACCGGCACACCGGCCTTGGCGCGATTGAGCTGAATGACCTTCACCGTGTCGGCCACCGGCTGTTCAAGGGCATCGAGCGCGGGCGTGGGGTAGATGCCCAGCGCGATGCAGAGCGCGGCGAGGGGGATGAGCACCCCGATCTCACGGGGCGAGAGGTCGGGCGGCAGCGCGGGCGCATCGTGGTCTGCGGCGTGGGCGTGCCCGTGCGGCTCCACCAGCGGGCCGAAGCACACCTTGCCCACCATGTACAGCAGGTAGATCGCGGCGATGATCATGCCCGTGCCGGCCACGGCCGCGAACCAGAAGCCCATGCCCCCGGGCGCGGCGGCGAGCGCGGAGGGCGCGAGCGTGCTCCACGAATCGCCCGCCTGGAAGGCCCCAAGCAGGCAGAGGAACTCACTGATGAACCCGTTGAGGCCCGGCAGGCCGACGCTGGCCATGGTGAAAAACACCATGAAGGTCGCCCACACCGGCATCCGCGCGGCGAGCCCGCCGAGTTCCTTCATGCTGCGGGTGTGGTAGCGCTCGTAGATCATGCCGATGAGCAGGAAGAGGGCCCCGGTGGAGAGGCCGTGGTTCACCATGTAGAGGATGGCCCCTTGCAGGCCCGCAACGGTGAACGAGAAGATGCCCAGGATGCAGAAGCCCAGGTGGGCGACGGACGAATAGGCCACAAGTTTCTTGACGTCGGTCTGCACCCAGCAGATGAGACCGGCGATGATGATGCCGCAGATCGCCAGCGCCCCCATGTGCGGGGCGAACTGGATCGCGGCGGCCGGAACCATGGGCACCGCGACCACGAGGATGCCGTACGTTCCCAGTTTGAGCAGCACGCCCGCGAGGATGACCGACCCGGCGGTGGGCGCCTCGGTGTGGGCCAGCGGCAGCCACGTGTGCAGCGGGAAGACGGGCACCTTCACGCAGAAGCCCAGCATGAGCGCACCGAAGACCCAGGCTTGCGTGGAGACGGGCATCGCGGCACCGGCCGATTGCAATGCGCTGAGATCGAAGGTCCAGTGTGAGGCGTGCGTGGCCATGCCCGCCGTGAGTTGGGTGGCGTTGAACCACGCGACATACACCAGGCCCGCCAGCGCGATGACCGAACCGGTGAAGGTGTAGAGGAAGAACTTGATCGCCGCGGCCTTGCGGTTGGTGCTGCCGTAGAGGCTGATGAGCACGAACATGGGGATGAGCGTGAACTCGAAGAAGACGTAGAACAGGATCACGTCTCGCGACATGAACACGCCCGACATGGCCGCCTGCAGCACCAGCAGCCAGAAGTAGTAGGTCTTGATGCGGCGCGTGACCGCGGTGGCGGAGGCGACGACGCAGATGGGCCCCAGCAGCACCGTGAGCCCGATGAGCAGCATGGCGATGCTCCCGACGCCGATCGAGAGCGTGATGCCCAGGTCGGGCATCCACGCGGCGGTGCGCTCGTACTGCATGGATGCGCCGGCGGACCATTGGAACTCAGCAGCGATGAGGCCGAAGACACCCACGGGGGTGAGCGTGCCCAAGAGCGCGAGGGCAAAGGTGAACCGCTTGGGCAGCACGGAGATGCCCAGGGCGGCGGCGAGCGGGATGAGGACCAGAAGCCACAGCATGATTGAGAATCGCAAAGCCCGAGAGGAGAAGAGACACAACCGAACCAAGACACCATCCCGAACCCTTACTGCATGGCGAGCAGGGCCGCCACCACGATCACGGCAATCCCGCCCGCCATGCTGAGCGCGTAGCCGTTCAGCACGCCGCTCTGGCTGGGGCGGATCACCCAGCCGAACCCGCGCGGCGTGTAACCCAGAGCGTTCACCAGGCCATCCACAATGAGTTTGTCCACCAGGTGAAAGACGTGCGAGAGTACGAGCAGGGGCACGCGGATGACGGCGTTGTACAACTCATCCACAAACCACTTGCCCTGCGCCCATCGTGCCACCGGGCCCAGCACGGGCAGCAACTTGTCAGCGTTGCTGGTCGCGGCCTGCGTGCGGCCCGCGTAGTGCAGGATGAAGGCGATGAGGATCCCCGCAAAGCCGACGACGGCCGAGACGTAGTACATGGCCTGGTGCGGGTCGAAGCCCAGGATGGTGCCGTGCGCACCGCCAGCGTGTTGGCCCGCCGCCCCGGCGGCGTGGTCCGCAGCCGCGTGCGCGGCAACAAGGCCCGCGCTGGAGGTTTCCATCAGGCCCGGCACCCACTTGAAGAAGTATGGGGCGGCCGCGAGGATGGAGCCGAGCGCAAGGAGTGCGAGGACAAGGTTGATGGCCCAGCCGGGCGGGTGGGGGTGGAAGGCCGAGACGTCAGACGTCAGACGCGAGACGCCAGCGGCGGCAGCAGGGTGCGCTGGCGCGCTGTGGGTGTGCGCCGCGTGGGCGGGTGACTCGTGGCCGTGAACATGCCCATCGTGCCCGGCGTCATCGTGCCCGTGAATCTCATCGCCCGGCTCGAAATGCACTGGCCCCACGAACACGCGGAAGAAGACGCGGAACGTGTAGTACGCCGTGAGGCCGGCGGTGAGGAGCAGGAGCCAGCCGATCCATGCGACATCGGGCCGGTTGGAGGCGCTGAACGCCTCGGCCAGGATCATGTCCTTGCTGAAGAAGCCGGCCGTGAACGGGAACCCGGCAAGGTTCAGGCAGCCCACCAGCATGCCCACGGTCACGATCTTCCAGCCGGGCTGGCTCCACATGCCGCTGAGTTTTCGCAGGTCAAGTTGGCCGGCGAATCCGTGCATCACGGCGCCGCAGGAGAGGAAGAGCAAGGCCTTGAAGAAGGCGTGCGTGAAGACGTGGTACGGTCCGGCCGCGATGCCCTCCACGTTCACACCGGATGTGCCCAGCACGCCAAGCCCCGCGAACATGTAGCCCAGTTGGCTCACCGTGCTGTACGCCATGATGCGCTTGATATCGAACTGGGCCATCCCGATGGTCGCGGCGAGCAGCGCCGTGATGGTGCCCACCCACGCCACCAGCGGCAGCGCCATCTCGCTCACCGCGAAGAAGGGCAACATGCGCGCCACGAGGTAGACACCAGCCGTCACCATGGTGGCCGCGTGGATGAGGGCGGAGACGGGCGTGGGGCCTTCCATCGCGTCGGGCAGCCACACATACAGCGGGAACTGGGCCGACTTGCCGAAGGCCCCCACCATGAGCAGGAGCGCGATCCACTGCACGCTCTCGGGAATCTCGTGCCAGTTGCCCGCCTGCGCGTGGGCGATGAACGGCTTGATCGCCGTGAACAACTCCGCGTACTGCACCGTGCCGAACTGCACGAAGGCGAGCATGATGCCCAAGGCCAGGCCCAGGTCGCCGATGCGGTTGACAATGAAGGCCTTCTTCGCCGCGGCCACCGCGGAGGGCTTCTTGTAGAAGTAACCGATCAGCAGATACGAGCACAACCCCACGCCTTCCCAGCCCAGGTAGAGCAGGATCAGGTTGTCGCCCATCACCAGGCAGGCCATGGAGAAAACAAAGAGGTTGAACGCCGCGAAGAACCGGCAATAGCCGGTGCCCACATCGTGGCTCATGTACTCGCTGGCGTAGAGCGCGATGAGCGTGGCCAGGCCGGTGACAAAGAGCATCCACAGGAGCGTGAGCGAATCGACGTAGAACGCGAAGTTGGCCAGGAAGGTCTGGCCCGGCCGCGTGCCCCAGTCGAAGCGGATCCACTCGAAAGCATGGGCGATGTGCGGAACCGCGGAGCCCTGAAGATAGGTGATGAGGATGGCCGCGAACGAACCGGCCAGGCACGCCACGCTGAGCCACGCCGGGAGTTTGCTCTTGATCTTGAACGCGGCACACAGGCCGCAGAGCACCGTGCCCAGCATGGTGAGCACGGGCACGAGCAGCGTGAGGGAGGCCCCCGGCGCAACCGCCGCGCTCGCGGCAGGGGCGTCGCTTGCGAGCGTCAGGATGGAGCCAAGTGTCGTCATGTCTTGCCCGTGAAACCAGAAGCCCGGCGATCCACCGTCTGAAGTCTCGCGTCTGGCGTCGCGCGTCTAGCCCCGCATCTCCGCCCAACTCGAACCGTCGAGCGTTTCTTTCCGGCGGAAGAGCAGCACCACGAGTGCCAGCGCCATGGCCGCCTCAGCCGCGGCCACCGTCAGCACAAAGATCACAAACGTCTCGCCCGTGTGGTTCAGGTGGAAGCGGCTGAACGCGATGAGGGCGATGCCCGCCGCCTGGAACATGAGTTCCGTGCTCAGGAACATGATGATGAGATTGCGGCGTGTGAGGAACCCGATGAGGCCCAGCGTGAACATGGCCGCGGACGTGAAGAGGTAGTGCGCAAGTTCCAGCCCGCCCAACGGTGCAGGCAGGCCAGCCGGGGCAGCAACGCCGGTGGTGGCCGCGAGCGTGAAGAGTTCGGCGAGTGTGCTGGTCACGGCGTGCCTCCCTGGCCCGGGCCGGGCATCAGGCCAACGCGTGAGGCCGCGGCGGCCTTGGTGGCCTCGTCGATCTCCACCTTCTTGCGCGCCAGCACCACCGCCCCCAGCATGGCCATGAGCAGGATCACGCCGGCGATCTCAATCGCGCCCGGGTGCCCGCCGAGCAGGCTGAAGGCCACGCCCTCAACGTTGTCGATCCTCAAGGCGGTGGGCCAGTTCTTCTGGGCAATCGTCCGCACCGCCGCGCCCCTGCCGGATTGGTCGGCGACTTTGAGGAAACCTTCTCCATCGGCCCGCGCCTCGATCTGCCACGTCTTCGTCAGGGAATCGAAGACAAGCCCTTCACCCTCATGAAGGAAGGGTTTTCCCTCAGCATCGCGCGTGTCGCGCAGTGCGGACTCCACCTTCTTGGGCAGGAGTTGGAGGTTGGCATCGCCCGCGGCGGCGAGGGCGGGATCGACGCTCAGACGCGAGGCCCCGACCGTCAGCAGGGTCGAGAGTGCCGCGAGGAGCACAAACCCGGCGATGGTCGCGGCGAGGGGCTCGCGAGCCACCCGGTCGTACTCGGCAAGGCTGTCGAGCGAGTCTGCGCTGGGCGCCTCAGTGGCCAGCATGATCACGAACAGGTACGTGATGAGGATGGCCCCCGCATACACGATGACCAGTGCAAACGCCATGAACTCTGCCGAAAGGATGAGGTAGAGGCCGCAGGTGGCCAGCACGGTGAGCACGAAGTACAGGGCCGCGTACACCGGTCGAGGGTGCGAGATGACGCGGATGGCGGCCCCCAGCGCGATCGCGGAGAAGATGTAGAAGTGGTAGTTGGGGAGTTGGGGAGCGCCCCCGCTCTGGCGGACCGCCCACCCAAGGCCCACCATCACCAAACCAAAGGCGATCGCGGCCAGCAGGCCCCCGATCACGAACGGACTGGGCGATTTTTTGGGCAGGCACACCCACACCCCCAGCGCGCCAAGGGCGCACGCGCCGTACAGCAGGATCGGGTTCAGGGCGTGGAGCAAAGGCGGACCCTCTGAAAGCGGCAGGCGGTGAAGGCGCCGGGTGGAAGGCCACGAGGATAGTGATGCCCCGAGCAACCTTCAATGGCCCACGGCGGTTCGTTACCATGACCGTGCGGTGCTCACCCCCCCCGTCATCACGCGCGAGCAAGCCCCCGGCATCCCGCCGCCGGGATGGCGGCAGACGCTGCCCAACTCCCTCACGGCCTCGCGCGTGCTGATGGCGCTGGTCTTCTTCGTGGTGCTCACGCTCTGGCGCTACGACGGCTCATCGGCCTCAAAGGGCCAGACGGACTGGTGGCTGAACCTCGCCGCGGCCCTCTTCATTGTGGCGGGCCTCACCGATGTACTCGACGGATACCTCGCCCGCCGGTGGCAGGCCGAAACGGTCTTCGGCCGCATCATGGACCCGTTCGCGGACAAGATTCTCGTGATCGGGGCCCTCGTGTTTCTCGCCGGTCCGGATTTCTGGGTGCCGCTGGCGCGCCACAAGGGCTTCTCCGGCGCGGGCATTCAGGCCTCGGGCATCTACCCGTGGATGGTGGTGCTGATCGTCGGGCGGGAGTTGCTCGTCACCAGCATCCGCGGCGTGCTGGAGTCTCAGGGCGTGCGTTTCGGCAGCGATTGGTCCGGCAAACTCAAGATGTTCTGCCAGAGTGTCTGCATCCCCACGGCGCTCGTGGGGATTGCCGTCACCAACGTGGTGCCGGTGCTCACGCCCGAGGGCGAGCGGGCGCCGTGGGGACGGTGGACCATCGATATCACGGTCTGGATCACCGTGGCGGTCACGGCCCTGTCGGGCGTGCCGTACGTGATTCGGTGCCTGCGCCTGGTAGCCCAGGCGCAGCGGGCGCGCCGGGACGCATGAGACTCGCGTTCGGCAGCCGCCTCAAGGTGCGGCAGCGCTGCCAAGCACCAGCGGTCCGGCGAAGTGCACCAGACACGCGATCAGCCCCATGCCGACCACGTTCAGCACGACCCCTGCGCGGGCCATCTGCCCGATGCGGTAGTAGCCGGACGAGAACGTGATCGCACTCGGCGGTGTGCCCGCGGGCATCATGAACGCCGCGGACGCGGCCAAGGCCGTGGCGAGCAGCACCGTGGTAGGGTCCGCCTTGAGCGCCAGCGCGGCCGCGCCCATGATGGGCAGCAGCGTGGCCGTGAGGGCCGTGTTGCTTACCAGTTCGCTCAGGAAGACCACCAGCGCGCACACCACCAGCACCAGCACGAACGGGTGCAAGCCGCCCAGGCCCGCAACCATCTGACCGATGGTCTTGTCGAGACCCGTGGATGAGATCGCACTGGCCAGCGCCAGCCCGCCGCCGAAGAGCAGCAGCGTGCCGTAGGACAGTCGCTTGCAATCGCGCCAATCGAGCGCGAAAACCTGCTTCTTGAAGTCCACCGGGATCACAAACAGCAGCAGACCCGCCGTCATCGCCACTACCGAATCGTTGAGCAGTTCCTGCACCGTGCCGTCGGGGCGCGTGCGCACCAGCCCCAGCAGGTGCGAGAGTGGTTTCGAGAAAAGCCACCCCGCCACCGCGAGCAGAAACACGCAGAGTGTGGCCCACTCGCCGCGAGAGACGGGGCCGAGGGCTCGCATCTCGGCCCGCAGCCCGTCGGTGTCGTGGTCATCGTGGCGGTTGGAAACGGGGTACATCACGCTCGCCAGCAGCCACCACGCAAACACCAGCAGCAGCGCGGCAAGGGGGCAGCACAACGCCATCCAAGGGCCGAAGCCGATCTGCCGGTCGTACTGGCGTTCAAGAAACCCACGCAGCAGCACGTTGGGCGCGGTGCCGATGGGCGTGGCCAGCCCGCCGATGGTGGCCGCCCACGCGATGCCGATGGCCGTGGCCACGCCAAAGTTCCGCACGCTGATGGGGGCACCGGCGTCGATGGGCGACTCCGCCGCGCCGCCGCTCTCGCGCCGGGCCACCAGCCCGCAGACGGAGAGGCCGATGGGGAGCATCATGGCCGCCGCGGCGGCGTTGGAGATCCACATGCTGATGAAGGCGGTGGCGAGCATCAGCCCGCCGACAAGCCTTCGCGGGTTGGTGCCTACCAGCAGCGTGATTGAGAGGGCGATGCGCCGGTGCAGGTTCCAGCGCTCCATCGCCAGTTGAATGAGAAAGCCGCCAAGGAACAGGAACACGATCTCGTCGCCGTACGACCGGCCCACCTCGGCGATCGACGACACCTTCAGCAGCGGCAGCAGCACCAGCGGCAGCATGGCCGTCGCGGCCAGCGGAATGGCCTCCGTGAGCCACCACCCCGCCATGAGCACGGCCAGCGCGGCCACGGCCACGCCCGAATCGCTCAGCCCCGCCACGTTGGGGCTGGCAGTGCCCTGCGGGCCGAAGCGATCAAGCCAGATGTAGACCGCCGCGGCCAGGATCGGCGCGGCAAGCAGGCCGACAAGCCGCAGGCGCGAAGGTGGGGGGGAGGGTTCGTCGGCCATGGGGGTAATGAGGGAGTGCAGTGTCGGGCAGGCGAGTGTAACGATTTTGACGACGTGTGAGCACCGCCCGGCCGGCGCTCAATCCCGCCTTGTCGCGGATAAACTTGGCATCATGGCCTCTTCCCACCCGCTCAACCTCACGCTCACGCCCGACCTCCGCCGCTTTGTTTCCCGCCAGGTCGCGGCGGGCGGGTTCGGCACACCGGGCGAGTTTCTCCGCCACCTGCTCCGCAAGGAACTCGCGGCCAGCACGGTGGAAGAGATTGATGCACGCCTGATCGCCGCTGAGGCGAGCGGCCCGGCGCGCCGGGTTTCGGAGAGTGACTGGGCCGAACTCCGCCAGCGCGGCAACAAGCGCGCGGCTGCAGCCCGGCGATCCACCAAGCCCCCTGCACGCAGGAAGAGCGCGTGAGCCGCTACGAGGTTGTCGCCAGCGCGTGGCGCGACATCGAAGACCTGTATGTGTACTTCGCCGTCGAGAGCCCGCCCACCGCGGAGCGGTTCCTCGATCGGTGCCGCGAGACGTTTGCGTGGCTGGCCGATGCCCCGCTCGCGGGCAGGCTGTGGCGCGGGCGCTCCCGCACCACGCGCGGCATCCGTGTGTGGCACGTGGCGGGGTTCCCGAACCACCTGATCTTCTATAGGGCGCGCGGGGGAGCGATCGTGATCCTTCATGTGCTTGGAGGAGCAAGAGACATCGGCCCCGCGCTGAGCCGCGGCGCGGCTTGATTTCCTGTAAACTGGCAGGTCCACGGATGACCCTCGCGGGTCTACGGACAAAACTCCCGGTTCCGGGACGAAACGCTCGCACCCACGGACTTGAACGCGGCGTTCACGGATGAAGGGGTACGTACAAGGATGTATGTCGGCCCCGCGCAGCAGTCGCTTGGCAATCTCTTGAGGCCCTTGTTATGCCGGACAACTCACCCACCAGCACGGATGGAGTTTCCTTCGCGATCATCCGTATTCGCGACGATCTGCTCCGATGGCGCAGCCTCACGGACGTGGAAAGGTCCGTTGCGATTGTGATCACAAAGGTGCTTACGGATACGGACTTGAACAGCGCGCAGACTGAAGCGGCAAGGCTTAACGCGGAAAGACAATCTGGCGATGACGAGTATGTGGTCGTATACGCGCGGCTGCGGAGCTTGCCCCCTCCGTAGTCCTGAAATGCAGCAATCGCAAGCGCTACCTCACCGGCCTGCTCGTCAGGTTCGCATCCGCCACCACCTGGATGGGGATGATGGACTCGGCCACGCTCCCCGACACGCGGTCGCGCACGACCACCTTCAATCGGTACGCGCCGATCGAGAGCGTTGCGGGTAGATCAATGCGGCGGACCAGATAAAAATCGCGGCGTTGGCGGCGCGAGGTCTCGCTGATGGTCTGCTCGCGGTCCATCCACGCCAGCATGCCATCGGCATCGTGGTACAACTGCAGTTCCTGAGCCAGTTCCACCGCCCAGCGCTGCTCACCGTCGGGCGCATCCACGGTGCGGTGCCCGAAGTGCTGCGGCTCCACATACACGATCACGGGCTGGGCGCGGCCGGCCACGATCGTGGTGCTGTCGAGGGCGATGTAGCGCCCGAAGCCTTCTACACGCCGGCACAGGGCCGCCGCGCCGATGGTGATGCCGTTGCCGGGCTGCAAGCCGTCGGCCTGCTCTCGCAAGAGCGATGCGAGGGCCGCGGGGTCGCTCGCCGCGGCGGGGAGTTTGCTGTACAGGTCACGCACGATCGCGAACGTGGGTTGCTGCTCCGGCGAGAGGCGCGCCTGCCACGCGCTGAGGGTGGCATCACTGGCGGAGGGGTCGATAGGGCCCAGTGCCGCGGCGGTGGCGGCGAGGCGCATGGGTTCACCCGGGTTCATCGCGCTGGGCGCGAGTGTTTCGGCCAGTTGGCGTGTGAGTTCGCGCCGGTCCGCGTGAGGATCGTCGATGACGCGGACGGAGACCGATTCGAGCGGGGCGGTGGCAATGGCGGGGCCAGCCGCGGGCGGTGACACCTGTGGCACTTCGGCTTCGCTGTTGGCCGTGAGGTGTGCCTCGCCGGCC
Organism: Phycisphaerales bacterium; assembly: GCA_046156035.1. Lineage (GTDB taxonomy): Bacteria > Planctomycetota > Phycisphaerae > Phycisphaerales > UBA1924 > JAEUIX01. The sequence continues at coordinate 16,964 of JBJXEW010000037.1, forward strand.
CCAGCCCCGGATGCGGAGCCCGCCTGTGCCGCCAACGGCAGCGCCGCGGCGGTGGTGGGCGAGGCTGGCGGCGCTTCGAGCACGCGCGGGCCCGATTCGGGCGTGCGACCACTCCGGTCCACACGCGTGGCCCCGGCATCCTTGCCCATCTGCTTGTACATCGCCTCCGTGCGCTGCGCGGCGGTGTCGATCGGGCCAGCCGGTGGGGGAGTGGCGAGCGTGGTCTTCGATTCCGAAGGGGCGTTTGTTGTCGCGGTGCCCCCGCCCGCGCACCCAGCCAGCAGGGCCAGCGCGGCGGCTACAAAGGGTGATGCGATGCGTGCGGCGACGGGCGCGCGAAGAGAGCGTTTCATGTGCGGGGCCTCCTGCCAATGCGTCTACCGGGCTCCGCCGGTTCCTAGTGCTTAGATATCGGCTGCCCGCCCAGCGCGGCTGTAAAGCGCAGGCACAACTCTTCCAGCAGCATCACCGGGTCGCGCCGGCCGCTTCGGTGCTGGTACGCCGCGTCAACGCTGTGGCGCAGCAACGCGGCCGCCTGGTCGGGGTGCAGGCGGCGGGCGGCAGCGAGCAGGGCATCGCTGCCAGCCCCCCAGATCTTGAGACGGCCCATGAGGGCCGGAATCGGCTCCTTCTCGCGCAGGCCCAGGCACGCGCCGGCCAGTTTGCGGGCCAGGTCAATGAACGAGGTCATGATGGGCACCTCGTTCTGGCGCGAGACCTCCAGCAGTTCCTGAAGTTGGTGCAAGGCCCGCACGGGGTCGCCCGAGAGCAGGGCCTCCTGAATCGTCCAGAAGTCCTCCTGGCGGGTCATCTCGGTCATGGCCGAGACGGTGGCGCAGGTGATGGGCTTGCCCACGTCCACCATCGCGAGTTTGGCCAGTTCGCAGTCCAGCCGGCCAAGGTCAGGCCCGATGGTCTCCACCAGCATGGCCGCGGCATCGGGCTGGATGACGGTCTGGTGCTGGGCGGCCCGGGCGAGCGTCCACTTGATCGCCTCGTGCGTGCCCGGCTCGGCGCACTTCTTGATCGCTTCGTTGCCGCTCGCGGCGATCACTGCTTTGTCCAGTTTGGACGGGTACCACCTGCCGGCCCGCAGCAGCAGCGTTGCGCCCCCGTCCGGGGCTTCGACATAGCCGATCATCAGGTCGCGGGCGGACTTGCCGCCCGGTGAGCCGCGCCGGCCTGGCGGTGGGGGCGGGGCTGCCCCTTCGCCCTCCTCGTCATCGGCTCCCTTGAGCATGATCTCGGCGTTGTCCACGATCACCAGTTTGTGGCACTGCATCAGGCTGAGCGAGCGGCACTCGTCCAGCACATCCGCGGCCTTGGCGTTGGCCCCATCAAACAGCAGCGTGTTCACTTCGCCGTGCAGGGCCACGAGCGTGGCCTTGACGTTGGCGGTGAATTCGAGTTGGAGAAAACGCTCCGGCCCGTGCAGGATCAGCACCGGGGACACGGGTGGCGCGGGCTTGGCGGGGGGCTTGGGCACCGGCCAGAGGGTAGTGGCCCGGCGGCGGCGTGCGGCCTGATTCTGAATGCGGGCGACAGGAGTTGAACCTGCACGGCCTTGCGGCCACGGGATCCTAAGTCCCGCGCGTCTGCCAGTTCCGCCACGCCCGCGCGGCCTAATCGTAGTGCCCGCCTCAGCCGTCCCACCCGCCGGTCGATCGGCGGGCCTTGCGTTCACCCGTGGCCTTCTTGGCGGCCAATCTGCGTTCTTTGCTGCCGCGCGTGGGCTTGGTTTTGCGGCGGGTCTTGGGGCGCACCAAGGCCTCCACCAGCAGCCGCCGCAGGCGCGCCACGCACTCGTCCTTGTTCTGACCCTGACTCCGGTGCTCCGCGGCCACAATGAGCAGGTCGCCCGCATCGGTGAGATACGCCCGCGCCAGGTGCGCCAGTCGGTCGCGGGCCTCGGCGGGTATGGGCAGGCGGCCAAGCGACACGCGAAGTTCGGCCTTCGTGGAGCGCTTGTTGACGTTCTGCCCGCCCGGTCCGCTGGCCTTGGCGAACGTGAACGTCGCCACGCCGTCGCCCTCGCGCACGATCACGCCCGGAGCCAGTTCCAGCCCGCCGGAGGGGAGGGCTTGGTCGCCGGCATCGGGTTTGTGCGTGGGTGCGGGCATGGGCGTGGGCTGGGGCGAGGGCAGGAGCAAGAGGCTATCTTCCGTTCCTTTCCATCGACCCCTCGGATCACCCGCATGAAGAACTCGCCCGTCCGCGCACATGGAATCGCGTTCGCCTTGCTGGCAGTTTGCGGGCACGCCGTGGCGGCTGCGCAGGCCCCCGCGCCCGACGCGGGCCCCGAGTGGCCGGACATGGCCTCGCCAAATGATTACGTGGTGCAGTTGCAGCCGCGCGTGTGGTACGTCTCGCCGGGGGGCAAACTCAGCCTGCCCTCGACCACCGGCGTCGCGGGCGGCTACATCCGCACCAACGACCTTGATCTCGATCAGCCCCGCATCAGCCCGTACGCGGAGATGTCGATCAAGGCGGATGCCTGGCGATTCACGTTCAGCGGGGCGGATTACAGCCTCTCTCACGATGCCACCGCCCCCTTCGCCTTCACGCTCGGCAGCACGCCCGTGGCCGGTGGCGCGGCGTTCCACACCGACTTTGACTTCGCCACCTTCAACCTCTCCGCCGCGTACCGCTTCTATGAGATCGACTTTGGTGCGGAGGGTGGCGACGCGGCGGACCAGTACGTGCTGCGGCTGGAGGCTCTTGGTGGCATTCGCTTCTACGACCTCGACATCCGCATCCGCAACACGCTGGGCAGCACCAGCGGCACCGACCAGTTCTACGGCGAGCCGTTCGCCGGCGCACGGACGGAGTTCCAGATCGCACGCGATTTTTCGATCGATCTTGAACTCACCGCCGGCGGCCTGCCGGTGGAAGACCACTCCGTGTACTCGATCGATGTGGCGGTGGGCTTTTCGTGGCGGCCGGTAGATGCTGTCGCCGTTCAGATCGGCTGGCGGCAACTGGCCTTCAGCATGGAAGATGACTCCGGCCCGCGCCAGTTCAAGTATGAGGGCACGCTGGCGGGGCTCTTCGCCGGTGTGGTCATCCGCTTCTGATGTGGCCCGAACACCGCGGTTCACATCAGCCGCAGCGGGTCGCGGTCGGCGTTGCTCACACTGACGGGCACGCCCGCGAGCAACGGCTTGAGCCTGTCGCGGAGCACGGGCAGGTAGCCGCGCTCGGTGGCGGTGTGCCCGGCGAGAATCACCGACACACCCTCGCGCACCGCTTCCAGCACCTCGTGGTGCTTCATCTCGCCCGTGATAAACACCTGGCACCCCTGCCGGCGCGCCTCGGCCACGAGCGAGCCGCCCGCGCCGGGGCACAGGCCCACGTGCGACACCACGCCGCCGGTTGCGTCTGCCGCGCTGAGCGCGGGGAGTTGCAGGTGGGCCTTGAGGCGCGTGCAGAGTTGCGAGATGGTCGCGGGCTGATCGAGCACGAGCCGCCGCCCCATGCCCGCCCCGCGCTGTGGCTGGGCCACCAGTTCGTACACATCAATCGCGGGCTGTTCGTACGGGTGGAAGCGTCGGAGGGTGGCGAGGGCGAGCGCCAGTGCCGCGCGCGAGCAGACCATCTCCAGCCGCAGTTCCTCAACCCGCTCCAGCCGCCCCACGCGCCCGATGGAAGGGTGCGCTCCGTCGCTCCCTAGGAACGTGCCCGTCCCCGGTGTCGCGAACGAGCACACCTTGTACGCCCCGATCTGCCCCGCACCAGCAGACGCCAGCGCATCGCGCACGCCGTCCGCCTTGTCCGCCGGCACAAACGTGGTGATCTTCAGTTCCTCATTGGGCCTCAGCGCGGCGTGCGGCGCAAGCGCCCGCCGATCCGCGCCCGCCGTCGCCCCGCCCGGCAGCGCCCGGTCCACCACGCCGTCCGCCAGCCAATCACTCATCGCTCCCGGCGCGGCATCCAGAGCCGTGTGCGGTGAGAACACCGCCATGCCCAGCCGCGCCGCACGAAGCACCGCGCCCGCCAGTGGCTCCTCGGACGTGAGCCGCTTCACCGGCGCGAAGATCGGCGGGTGATACGCCACGATCGCCCGCACGCCAGCGTGCTCGGCTTCGTCGAGCACCGCGTGCGTCAGGTCGATGGTGAGCATCACACCGCCACGATCCGCACCACCCTCGCCGCCCAGCGGGTCTGCCGGCGAGCCGAGCAGCAGGCCCACGTTGTCCCAGTCTGCCGCGCCCGCCAGGGGCGCGATCGACTCCATCGCGTTCACGAGGTCGCGCACGTGCATCGTGCCATTCTACACGCGGCCCCCGCTGTACCATCGCCCTGTGATGGAACCCGGCGGTCACATCTCGGCGCGTGCCTACGCGAAAGTGAACCTCGCGCTGGCCGTGGGCCCGCCCCTGCCCGCCGGGGCGGGCGGGGGGGCGCACGCGGGCTTTCACCCCATCTGTTCGTGGATGCACGCGATCGACCTGTTCGACGAGTTGGAACTCACGCGGTTGCCGGCGGGCGAGTCGAGCCGCTACGACATTTCGTGGGCAGCGGATGCCCCGCGCCCTTCGCCTATCGACTGGCCTGTGGAGAAGGACCTGTGCATGCGAGCCCACCGGGCGATTGAGGCTCGCGCGGGCAGAACGCTGCCGCTGGCGCTCACCCTCCGCAAGCGCACGCCGGTGGGGGGCGGCCTCGGCGGCGGCTCGTCCGATGCCGCGGCCATGATTCGTGCGGTAGACACGATGTTCGACCTGCACGTGAGCGACCAAGCCCGCGCGGCGATCGCGCGTTCGCTCGGTTCCGATGTCCTCTTCTTCCTGAGCGCCCCCGCCCTCGACCAGCCCCCCGCGGCCGCGATTGTCAGCGGCCTGGGCGATGTGCTGGAAACCGTGCCCAAAGCCCGCGCGTGGCTAGCGCTCATCCTGCCACCGATGGGCTGCCCCACCGGGCCCGTGTACCGCGCGTTCGATGCACTGCCGCACGCGCCCTTGCGCGAGCAGCAGGTGCGTGCCCTCACCGCCGGCGCGGCCGCGCATGACGGGCGCGTGGACACCGCGGGCCTCTTCAACGACCTTGCCGAGCCCGCGTTCACCGTTGCTCCCGGTTTGAGGCAGATCCGGGATCGCGCCGCGCTGGCACTGCGGCGGCCGGTGCATGTCACGGGCAGCGGGAGCACACTCTTCGCCGTGTGCGAGAGCAGTGCGGAGGCGCAGGCCGCCTGCGACAGGGTGGCGGCGGGAGAAGGAACGGTTCGCACGCTGGCGTGCGCGCTGGTTTGAACCTCTCCAACACGCTGTTCATTGGCGAGCGCCAGCAGCGACCGCCGCGGGATCGGGAATGGGCGTGCCGCACTCCGGGCAGACGCCGCCGCGGATGTCGAGGAGCGAGTACTCGCAGGTAACGCAGCGCGGCTCGGCGAGTTGGATGGAGAAGAGCAGGCCGCACCCGCTGCACCGAGAGGCACCGACGGGCGTGCTTCCCTTGTTGCCGCAGCGCGGGCAGGTGAGCGAGATCGTGAGCAGATCCGTGATGGCCCGGGACGCGGCAGCCGGGGCGCGTTTGTTGGCAGCGAGCAGGACCGCAATCGCCAGCATCCCGCAAACGGAGAGGATTGTTGAGGCTGCCAGCAAGCGTGTAGGCAGGTCTGGAAGGAGCTGGTATGTTTGGAACCCGCTTGATGCGAGGTTGATGTACGTGCAGCACAGCGCGGCTGCGCTGATCGAGGCAAGCGTGAGCCACAACACTACTCGTTGATTGCCTCGCAGCGAAAAACAAGTGAGACTGTTGGCGATGCCGACGGGGCAGGCGATGATCCAACATTGCTGGAACCACGTCGAATCGTGGCTGTGGACAATCCAGACTCCTGTAACGCCCAGGGCAAGCCCGGCGACCGCACCCGCCGCCCCGAGCCATGGCCAGAGTTGCCGCTTCTGGACGGCCCCGTACATGCACGCGGCAGCCACTGGGCCGAACACGGCCAGCAGCCACGCCGTTGATGCCGGCTCACTGCCAAAGGAGCGCCGCGGACCGAAAGGTTGCCAGATGGCCACAACGGCGAAGCCGAACGCGACGACGCCACAAGCCGCGAGCACCGCCCCGCTCAACTTTCCACGGGGGTTGCGCCAGAGCACGAAGCCACACACCAGCGCCATGGCCATGGCCACATAGCACGCCGTTGTTCCGGCCAACTCTGTCGTCCACGCATCGCGGTTCCAGAGGCCGAGCCAGATGGCGGCCAAGGCGAGGCAGAATGCCGGAACCACGAGGGTGAGGGCCAAGAGGCCTATCGGCCGGCGCTTCGGATCTGCAAGCGGTCGGCTGGCTTGCACCGCGACAGCCAGCGTGATGCCCGCCGCCAGCAATGTGGCCGCGGCACGCCCGACCACGGTTGCGGATGGGAGAAAGATGGTCGCCACCCCCGCCGCCGCCGCGAGGCCCAGGAGCACGAGCATGGCCTGAAACAGGCGGCGTTGCAGCGTCATGCGGGCAGTCTACCGCCCTGCCGGCTCTCGCGAGCGGTCGATATGCTGCGCGGAGGGTCCGCAAGGCCCCGGCATTGCACGCTTGATTGAAGAGGAGTCCCCCATGGTTCGGTTGCTGCTCGTGATGTGCGGTGCGCTGCTCGCGGCCGTGGTCGGGGCACATGCCGACGCTCCCACAACCCTCTACATCCGCGGCAACATTCACACGATGGACCCCGGCCAGCCGCGGGCCGAGGCGATGGCTGTGCGCGAGGGGCGCATCGTCGCCGTGGGGAGCGAGGCCCACGTGCTGGAGGCCATCTCCGACGCAGCGGCCGAGGGGTCCGCAGCAACGCGCGTGGACCTTGCCGGCCGCACCGTCCTGCCCGGCCTCATCGATTCGCACGGCCACATGACCGGCTTGGGCGCGATCCATCTCAACGTGCTCGACCTGAGCGGCACACGCACATACGAGGAAATCATCGAGGCGGTGGCCGCGCGTGTAGCCAAGGCCAAGCCGGGCGAGTGGATTCAGGGCCGCGGGTGGGACCACGAGAGTTGGCCCGAGCGGCAACTCCCCACGCACGAGGCCCTCTCTCGCGTCTCGCCGAACAACCCGGTGATTCTGGGTCGCGTGGATGGGCACGCCGCCCTGGCGAACGCCGCGGCGATGCAGGCCGCGGGCGTGAACGCCCAGAGCACCAGCCCCGAAGGCGGCGAGATTCTGCGCGATCCGCGCGGCAGCCTCACCGGCGTGTTTGTTGACAACGCTATGGATCTGCTGCGCGCCGCGCTCCCTTCCTCCGCCCGCGGCAACACGCAGGACATGCTGCTCAAGGCCCAGGAACTCTGCCTGAGCGCAGGCGTCACGGGTGTGCATGATGCCGGTGTGGGCGAGCGAGAGATCGAGGCGTACCAGGCGATTGAGGCGAGCGGGCGGCTGAAACTGCGTGTCTACGCGATGGTGCGTGCGGCTCAGGCACCGGCGTGGTTCGAGAAGCACGGCATCAAGAAGGGCGAAGGGCGGGTGAACGGGCACGATGAGCGGCTGACGATCCGCTCCACGAAAATGTACGTGGATGGAGCCTTGGGCTCGCGCGGCGCGTGGCTGCTGGAGCCCTACGCGGATCGCAGTGCCGCGGCGGACGGATCGGCGTACACGGGCCTGGCCGTGGGGCAACCGGCAGAGGTGGAGAAACTCGCGGCTCACGCGCTCAAGCACGGGTATCAGGTCTGCACGCACGCCATCGGCGACCGGGGCAACCGCGAAGTGCTGGATGCGTACTCGCGAGCGATGAAGGCGGCGGGCGGCGTGGTTGCGGGCGACAGGTCGCCGCGCTTCCGCGTCGAGCACGCGCAGGTGCTTGCGCCGGCGGACATCCCTCGGTTCAGGGAGTTAGGCGTGATCGCGGCCATGCAGGCCACGCACGCCACCAGCGACATGCGCTGGGCCGAGGCCCGCGTCGGCCCCGAGCGGGCCAAGGGCGCGTACGCGTGGGCCAGTCTGCTCGCCAGCGGCGCGGTGGTGGCGGGCGGGAGCGATTTTCCCGTCGAGAGCCACAACCCGTTCCTGGGCCTGTACGCGGCCGTCACGCGCCAAAACGCCGCGGGCGAACCGGCGGGCGGCTGGATGCCGCAGGAGCGCATGACGCGCGAGGAGGCCCTGCGGAGTTACACGGCGTACGCGGCGTACGCGGGCTTCGCGGAGACGCTGCGCGGCACGCTGAGCGCGGGCAAGCAGGCCGACTTCATCGTGATCGATCGCGATGTGATGGTCTGTGAGCCACGCGAGATTCTGGGCACGAAGGTGCTGATGACGGTGGTGGGGGGCGAGGTGGTGTGGGAGGGGAGGTGAGGGCTCTATGCCACGAGGGTGTTCGTGGCACTTGGCCATTCGTTTCACTCTCTCGCGTCGCCGTTCTCCCCGTCGTCTGAATCCTCTCGCCAGATGTCAGCGTCGAGCGGGTGCAGATCGAACTCGAAGCCCTTGCCGTCGCAGCCCTCGAATGGGCACCACCAGAAGCCACGGAGCTCGCCGGCATCGTCGCACAGTCGCCACTCGATCTGGCTGCTGAGCACCTCGCCCCCGCAGTGCAGGCACCGGCACATCACCGGTTCGTCCGGCGGGCAGAAGGGGTCGCTTCTCGCGGGATGATCGGGTGGTAGTTCACTGAGGCGGTAAGCGAGCATCGGCTCAGGATATCGGATTACACAGACTGCGGTTCACGCCGCCGCGGCGGGCGACACTCCATCGGTGCCGCCGACGATCGGCCCACGCCCGATCGGCAGTGAAATCTGGACGATGCGCGCCGCGGCCGCGAACCTGGCCGCCATTTCGTTCACTTTGGCATCGCGTTCACTGCGAGACAGCCCGCGCGTAAGTTCCGCGATGGCCTGCTGCGCAGCTCGCTTCACCTGCATGCACTGGGCGGTTTCGTCATTCGGCATAGAGCAACTCCAGCGGCGAAATAATAGTCATCGCCTTATAGCCTAATCCGACATTCACCGAGTTGAACCCCCGAATTCGCCCCAGGTTCACGATGTGCTTGAAGTTCCAACTCACAACCACGTCCGCGTCGTGCACGGTGGCCGTCGCCACGTGCGTTGCGTCGTCCAGCGAGGCCTCACCCAGCACCCGTGCCGCGAGGTACTCGTCGCGCAGCGCCTCGACCGCGCGGGTGATTGGGCACAGGAAGACGCTCGTTCTTGGCAGACTGTGGAAAACGTCCTGAACCCGTTCGGGCGCGAGACTGAGCTCCGCCAACGTCGTCGCCCCGACCATCGCCACCATGCGGCCCTCGGCAACTCTCGCCACAATCGCGCGGCTGGCCTCGTCGAATCCCGCGTCGTAGACACCCCCGAACACCGACGTGTCCAAGTAGCCGCGCAACTTGCGATCGGCCCCGCTCACAAATTCCCCCGCCTCTCCTGCTCCAACTCCAGCGCCTCGAACAGCGCCTTGAAGTTCCCTTTGCCAAACGACTGTGAGCCGCGCCGGCAGATGATCTCGAAGAACAGCGTCGGCCGGTCCTGCAGGGGCTTCGTGAACAACTGCAACAAATACCCCTCATCGTCCGCATCCACCAGAATGCCCAGGTCCTTCACGCGCTGGTGGTCTTCTTTCACGGCCTCGTGCCCGTGCTGCTTGAGCATCGTGTTCACACGGTCCCACACCTTCGCGTAGTACGCATCCGGCAGCGCGAGAAAGTCCACGCCGCGGCTGCGCAGGGCCGCGATGGATGCCAACTCGTCGTCCGTCCGCAGGGCCAGGTGCTGCACGCCCGGCGTGTTCTGGTGCCAGTCGAGGTACTCCTGCACCTGGCTCTTCTTCTTGCCCGGCGCGGGCTCGTTGATGGGCATCTTGATCAGGTTGTTGCCGCTGGCCATCACCTTGCTCATCAGGGCCGAGAAGTCCGTGGCGATGTCCTTGTCATCGAAACTCTGGAACATCTTGAACTCGAGCACATCCTCGTACCACTTCACCCAGTGGTTCATCTTCCCGAGTTCGACGTTGCCCACGAGGTGATCGACAAACTTGAGGCCGCAGGGGTGCTTGGCGTTGTGCTCGTTGATAGAGAGCGGGCCAACCTTGTTGAAGATGGGGCTGAGCAGGCCCCCGCGCTTCACGTTGGGAAGGTCATACTCGCCGGTGCGCGAGACAAACGAGTGGATCACGCGGCCGTACGTGCGGATGCCCGCAGTGGTCACGCTCCCCTTGGCGTCCTTGAGCGTCCGCGGCTCGTACGCGCTGGTCGCACCGTTCTTCACCGCCCGTTCCCACGCCTTCTCGGCATCAAACACGGTGAACGCGACGTCCTTCACGCCGTCGCCGTAGAGGGCGGTCTCCATGGCGGCCGGATGCTCGCTCGTGAGCGCGCTCGTCAGCACGAACCGGATGTTCCCCTGCGTGAGCAGAAAGTTGGCCGAGTCGCGGCTGCCGCTGGTCAAGTCCGCCACCTGCTCGATCTGAAACCCGAAGCAGTGCGCGTAAAAGAACGCCGCCTGCTTGGCGTTGCCCACGTAGAACCGCACGTGGTCCACGTCGATGAGTTGCAGGGGGTCGTTGGACCGCGTGGCACCCGCGGCCGGCGCTGGGGGGTTGGTAGGAGAGGTCGGGCGCGCGGGTGCGGTGGTCATGGGTGAAGGGTACAAGGCGCGCACGCTCCGGAGTGCAACGGCCCGCCCGCGCGGGGAGCGATTGGGGCCTATGCTTGTATTCACTAACACGCGAGCGGATGTTTGGAATGTGATTGGTGCTGTGAGTTCCCCGCGGCACTTCTCGATACCCGAGCACCTCGGGGCCGATAGACTCTTCCCCGTCGCCTTGCCCGTTCTGAGGGCCGGACGGGATGCCGCGGGACCGACCCATCTTTGGTTCAGCACGTGAAAAGGACCGGCACGGATGGTTGATGTCGAGGCTTGCCCACGCTTTGGGCACTACATCCTGACAAGACCTTTGCAAACCGGTCCCACCGGCGAGCGGCACCTTGCCTTGCACGAGGGCGATTCCACCAGCCATGTGGTGACACGCCTGCCTCTGGCGGCTCTGGGGGTGTCGGCGTCCCAGTTCGGCCGCGCCGTCCAGGCATCGCGTCAGTTCGTTCACCCGCACGTGGTGCCCATCGAGCACTTTGGCGACGAGGATGACACCGGCTGGCTGGTCTCGCCCTTCATGGGCGACCGGCACGGCGTGGTCACGCTCGGCTCGCTCCTGCGAGACAAGGGCGGCTTCCTCTCCCCGGTCGAGGCACGCCACGCGGTCGTGCAGTTGCTCGAAGCCGTTCAGCAGGCACACGCGTTTGGAGCCTGCCACGGATCGCTCCTCCTCGACGAGATCATGGTGGACCGCAGCGGCAGCGTCTTCATCGAGCACTACGGCCTGCGCCGCATGCTCGGCGTGGCGGAGGCCTCCGGCTCGCTTGATGCCGACCAGATGGAGGTGCAGAGCGTCGTGGCGATCGGCTACCAACTGGTGACGGGACTGGTCCCGGAGACCCCCCTGATCGCGGCCTCCCGCGTTGTTCCCGGCCTGGACCCCACCTGGGACGACTGGGTCGAAACCGGCCTGCTCTCCCCACGCGCCGGCGGCCCCGGCTTCAAGAGCGCGGCACATGCCCTCACCGCCATCGCCCCGGCCGGCCGCTCCGCCAACGTCCGCCGCGGCACCGTGAGCGTGCGCATGGCCCTCAAGTCGCTGCTCGTGGGCGTCTGAGTTTCCCGGCCGCGGGCCGCATCATCGTTATGCTCGCAGGGTGGAACTCACGCCGCTGCGGTATTTTCTCGCCATCGCCCGGGCCGGGCACATGACCCGTGCCGCGCGGGGCCTGGGCGTAAGCCAGCCCGCGCTTTCCGCGGCGGTGCGACGGCTGGAGGAAGAGACCGGGACCGCACTCCTCGACCGCACCGGTCGCGGCGTGGAACTCACGGCTGCGGGCCGGGCATTTGCCGCGAGGGCGGAGGATGCGGTTCGCGCGGCGGACGCGGCCCTGCGCGATGTGCGCGAACTCACAGGGTTGGAAGCGGGCTCGATCCGCGTGGGCTGCGGCGCCACGGCCACGGCGTTCCTGCTCCCGCCCGTGGTCAACGCCGTGCGCACGGCCCACCCTCGCCTGCGCTTCTACGTGCGCGAGGCCGGCAGCACGCAGGTGGCCGAGAGCGTGCTCTCAGGCGAACTGGACCTGGGCATCGTCACGCTTCCTTTGGTGAGGGTGGACCAGCACCAGTTGCTGGTGATCCGCCTCGTACAGGATGAGTTGCGACTCATCGTGCCACCCGGCCACGCGCTGGCGGGCAAACGCACCTTCCGCTGGCGCGATCTGGAAAACCAGAGCGTGATCGCCTTCGAGGCGGGCTCGGCGGTGCGCCAGGTGCTGGACCACGCCGCGGGCGCGGCGGGCATCGCCCTGAACGTGGTGATGGAACTGCGCTCCATCGAGAGCATCCGGCGCATGGTCGCGGCCCGGGTGGGTGTGGGCTTTGTCAGCAAGTTTGCGCTCCGGGCCGGCGAGGGGCTGGCGTGCGCCCAGGGGAGGCTTACTCGGGATCTGGCCATCGTGCGCCGCAGCGACAAAACGCCCAGCGCCGCCGCGGCGGAGTTTGAGCGGTTGCTGAGGCGGAAGGAAGGCACTGGGCACTAGGCCCGCCGCGGCGGGGGCACTGGTGGCAGGGTGGCCGCGGCCGTCCCTGTGAGCCCATTCCTGCTCGCCGGGCCGTACTATTCGCGGTGCCGATGGACCCGCGACGCATCGAGGTGATCGACGACCAGACCGTGGCCATCCTGCGGCGCATAACGCCCATGGAAAAACTCCGTCTGGCCAACACCATGATCGTGCAGGCACGAGAAATGCTCGAGTCGCTCGTGCGCCAGCAGCACCCGACGTGGACGAGCGCGCAGGTGGGAGCAGACGTGCGACGAAGGATGGCGCATGGGGCCACGTGACCTGATGCTGCTGGCCGCCCGCGTGCTTGAGCGGGAGGGGATCGACTACTGCGTGGTCGGGTCGATGGCTTCGATGATCTACGGTGAATACCGGTCCACGATGGACGTGGATGTTGCCGCGGATGTCCATATCGAGCACATCCCCGCGTTGCTGGCCGCGTTCACAGAGCCGGACTTCTACATCAGCGAAGAGGGCATCCGCGATGCGCTGCGTTGCCGTTCGCAGTTCAACGCGATCCACGTTCGCTCGGGGTTGAAGATCGACTTCATGATTCCCGAGGACTCACCGCACGCTTCTGCGCGGATGGCGCGTGCGCATCGCGTGGAGGTTGCGCCGGGTGTGCGGGTACTGGTGGCCGCCCCCGAGGACGTGATCCTCAAAAAACTCGAGTACTACAAGGAGGGCGGGTCGGACAAGCACCTGCGCGACATCGCGTCCATGATCAAGGTGAGCGGCGAGACGTTTGACCGGGCGTACCTGGAGCAGTGGGTGGACACGCTCGGCGTGCGCGAGGAGTGGAACGCCGTCAGCACCAAGGCCGGATGGTGACGGACGGGGCAGCCGCTGCGGTACCATAACATAAGGTGATTGAACACGTCATCTCAATCGATTCGCTTCATGCCGATGGAAGCGTATGTTTCAGCGTTCACCCGACCAACCGCCAAGGAACACCCCATGCCTGCCGATGCCTTCAACGCCAAGTCCACACTCACCGTCAACGGCAAGGCCTACACCTACTACAGCCTCGCGGCACTCGAGAAGGGCCGCATCGGCAGGCCCATCGCCACCCTGCCGTATTCCATCCGTGTGATTCTTGAATCGATGCTCCGCAGCGTGGACGGGTTTGTGGTCACCGCAGACGACGTGGCGGGCCTGGCCAACTACGACGCGAAGTGTGTGTCGAAGGATGAGATCCCCTTCATGGTCGGACGCGTGGTGCTGCAAGACTTCACCGGCGTGCCCTGCGTGGTCGATCTCGCGGCCATGCGTGCCGCGATGAAGGCCCTCGGCGGCGACCCCAACGCCATCAACCCCCTCGTGCCGTGCGACCTGGTGATCGACCACAGCGTGCAGGTGGATGCGTTCGGCCCGCCCAACGCCGCGGGGGCCACGGCCCTCACCATCAACAGCGAGATGGAGTTTGAGCGCAACAACGAGCGCTACGAGTTCCTCAAGTGGGGCCAGCAGAGTCTGTCCAACTTCCGCTGCGTGCCGCCCGCAACCGGCATCGTGCACCAGGTGAACCTTGAGTACCTCTCCCCGGGCGTGCTGCGAAAAGACATGCAGCCCGACCGTGAGGGAGGGCTCGCAGAAACCCTTCTCTATCCCGACTCCTGCGTCGGCACCGATTCCCACACCACCATGATCAACGGTCTGGGCGTCGTCGGCTGGGGTGTGGGCGGCATCGAGGCCGAGGCCGTGATGCTCGGCCAGCCCTATTCCATGCTGCCGCCCGAGGTCATCGGCTTCAAACTTCTCGGCAAACTTCCCGAGGGCACCACCGCGACCGACCTGGTCCTCACGGTCACGCAGATGCTCCGCAAGAAGGGCGTGGTCGAGAAGTTTGTGGAGTTCTACGGCCCCGGCCTCACGGCCCTCGCCATCCCCGATCGCGCCACCATCGCCAACATGGCTCCCGAGTACGGTGCCACCATGGGCTTCTTCCCCGTGGATGAGCAGACGATTGCGTACATGAAGTTCACCGGCCGCGTGGAGCAGGCCGTCCTCACCGAGGCGTACGCGAAGGCCAACAACCTCTGGTGGGATTCGACCAAACCCGACCCGGTCTTTACCGACGTGATGGAACTGGACCTCGCCACCGTGCAGCCCTCCCTGGCCGGCCCCAAGCGCCCGCAAGACCGTGTGGACCTCAAGAACATCAAGGCCGACTTCCTCAAGTGCCTGGGTTCGCCCATGGGCAACTCCGGCTTCGGCCTGAGCGCCGACAAGATCTTTGGCTCCTTCGGCACCGTCACCTGCCGCAACGGCAACGAGCGCAAACTCACGCACGGCGCCGTCGTCATCGCGGCCATCACCAGTTGCACCAACACCAGCAACCCGGACGTCATGATCGCCGCCGGTCTCGTCGCCCGCAAGGCCCGTGCCCTGGGCCTTCAGCAGCGCTCGTGGGTGAAGACCAGCCTCGCCCCCGGCTCGAAGGTGGTGACCGACTATTTCGACAAGGCCGGGCTCACGGCCGACCTCGAAGCCCTGGGCTTCCACACCGTTGGTTACGGCTGCACCACGTGCATCGGCAACTCCGGCCCGCTGCCGGAGGTGGTGGAAGCGGCCATCAAGGAGGGCGACCTTGTGGCCGCGTCGGTGCTCTCAGGCAACCGCAACTTCGAGGGGCGCGTGCACCCGGCGGTGAAGGCGAACTACCTCGCCAGCCCGCCGCTCGTCGTCGCCTACGCCATCGCGGGCACCGTCGCCATCGACCTCTCCACCGAGCCGATCGCCACCACCAAGGACGGCAAGGCCGTCTTCCTCAAAGACCTCTGGCCCACCCACGCAGAGGTGCAGGCCGTGAAGGCCCAGTGCCTGAGCCCCGACCAGTTCCGCACGCAGTACGGCCGCGTCTTCTCCGCCAACGAAACGTGGAACAACGTGCCCGTCTCCAAGAGCGAACTCTACAACTGGAACCCCAAGAGCACCTACATCCAGCACCCGCCCTACTTCGAAGGGATGAAGGCTCAGCCCGCGAGCGGCGCCATGCCGCCCATCCGTGGTGCCCGCGTCCTCGTGAGTGTCGCCGACAGCGTGACCACCGACCACATCTCCCCCGCCGGCGACATCGCCGAAGCCTCTCCCGCCGGTGAGTACCTCAAAGGCCTCGGCGTTCCCCGCAGCATGTTCAACAGTTACGGCTCCCGCCGCGGCAACGACCGCGTGATGACCCGCGGCACCTTCGCCAACGTGCGCGTCAAGAACAAACTCGCCTACGAGCCCGGAGCGTCAGCGACGGGACAGTCCGGCAAGATCAAGGAAGGCTGGTGGACGCGCGACTTCACGCAAACAGGCGGCTCGCTCGCCACCATCTTCGACGCGGCCAACAACTACCGCCGAAGCAGTGGGGGTGGCACACCGCTCATCGTTCTCGCGGGCAAGGACTACGGCATGGGCTCCAGCCGCGACTGGGCCGCCAAGGGCACCATGCTGCTGGGCGTGAAGGCCGTGATCGCCGAGAGTTTCGAGCGCATCCACCGCTCCAACCTCATCGGCATGGGCGTGCTGCCTCTCACCTACAAGCCCGGCGACACCGCGGCGTCCCTGGGCCTTGACGGCACAGAAGCCTTCGACATCGCAATCCCGGCAGAAATCGTGCCGCGCGGCGATGTGCAGGTGACCGCGAGCCGCGCCGACGGCACGAAGAGGACATTCCCCGTGGTCTGCCGCCTCGACAGCGCCGTGGAGATCAACTACTACCGCAACGGCGGCATCCTGCACACGGTGCTGCGGAAACTGCTCAACGAGAGCAGGAAGCCGCAGCCCGTCGGTTCAGCACACTGAGCCCCGGCCTTCCGTCCGCCGCTTCCATGCTGCCGCGCGGCCGTTCTACCCTCGCCCATGGAACTCCTCCAGGTCCAGGTGCTCTTCCAATCCGTCTCGTCCCTCGCCATCGCCGGCGGACTCATCTTCACGGCCATCCAGTTCCGCAAGACGCGCGAGGCCCAGTACTTCGCCAACTTCTCCAAACTCGTCGAGTTGCAGATGCACCTGCGCGAAATGCGTGTGCACGACCCTTCTCTGGCGAGCGTCTACCAGAACGACGTGGAGGGCACGCGCAACGACCGCGAGGTGCGCGAGCACTTCTTCAACCTCATGCAGGTCAGCGTCTTCGAGATCGTCTGGTTCGGCTACCGCCAGGGGCAGGTTCCCCAGGACTACTTCCGTTCGTGGGATGCCCGCATGAGGCAGATCGTGGCCGAGCCGAGTTTCCGCCGCATGATGACCTCTGCCAGCATGAAGATTCTGCACGACGACTTCCAGACCTACCTCACGCGCCTGCACCAGGAAGTGCCCGAGCGAGCGCCCCGCTCCTAGCGACTGCTTCAGATCACCCCCTCCCAGAGGGAGGGGGCGGGGGGTGGGCGTTCTGCGGCTCGTTTCACGTTTCGAGCTCTGAAGCGGTCTCTTAGCGAGCCTTCGCCAGCAGCCCCTCCAGCCGCGCCTTCACGGCCGGCCACTCGCTGTCGAGCACGCTGAAGTACACCGTGTCGCGGATGTAGCCGTCGTGGCAGACGCGGGTCTTGCGGAGTGTTCCCTCGCGCACCGCGCCCAGCCGCGTAATCGCCGCCTGCGAACGCGTGTTCCGACCGTCGGTCTTCAGTTGCACGCGCACGCAGCCCAGCGTCTCGAAGGCGTGGGTCATCAGCAGGAGTTTGCACTCCGTGTTGATGCTCGTGCGTTGAAACGCCTCGGCGTACCACGTCCACCCGATCTCCAGGTTTCGATTGCCGGGCTGAATGTCCAGATAGCGCGTACTCCCCGCCAGCGTGCCGCTCAGGCGGTCAATCACCGCAAAGGGCAGGTCCGTCCCCGCCTTCTGCCCCGCCAGCGCCTTGTCGATGATCTCCTGGGCCGCCGCCACCGTGGTGGGCCGGGGCGCGGGCATCAGCCGCCACGTCTCCTCCGGCGGTGCCGCGGCCACAATCCCCGCGGCGTGCTGCGGGCCCAGCGGCTCCAGACAGACCCGACCCTTGGGAAGTTGCAGCACAAGCGGGGCGACGTTCATGCTCCATCTTTGCCTGGCCACGTGGTGCTGTGTGCCTCCCCCGCGTGCACCCGGGCAAGGCCGCAGCGCAGGCCGCGCCTCGACGCTCGGCGTGGATCGGCCGTATACTGCGATCCGCAAGGGCGATTGGCGCAGTTGGCTAGCGCGCTTCCTTGACATGGAAGAGGTCACTGGTTCGAGTCCAGTATCGCCCATTCACGCATCCGCGCCTTGTTTTACGACACGAACCGAGAGCCAGCCCGCTCAGAAAGTGGTCAGCCAAATCGGCGGTTATCCCCCCTCTTATCCCCCCGATTCCGCCCCGCTGGCGCCACCCCCAACCCGGCTCACTCCACCTCAGCAACGCCCGCGTCAGGCACCATCACCGCCGGCCTGCGCGGCACCATGATCCGGTGCAGCGTCCACATCTGCCACGCGCCCCACGCAAACGCCGCCGCGGCCAACAGCAGCGCCGCCGTGAAACTCGCCGTCAGCGCATAGAGCAGCACGCCAACCCCTTGGAACACCGTGCCGCGCAGCCCCACCATCGTGGCGTGAATCGCCACGTAGTGCGGCACCTTGGCGGGCGTGGGGGCGAGCGACACGGGCCCGAGCATCCACCCCACGCTCACGCCCGCCGAGCAGATGCCGTAGACCACGCTCGCCAGCGCCAGTTCGCCCGCGCTGCTCGCGAAGATCAGCCCCAGCGGGTAGAGCATGTACAGCGCAAAGCACACCCCGCTCGCTCGTGTCGCCCCCAGTTTGTCCATGAGCAGCCCCGCGGGGAACGTGGCGCACACCGCCGCCAGCAGAAAGGCCACGTGCGTGGCCGAGGCCGTCTGGTCGTAGGGCAACTTCAGTTTGTCCGTCACCAAGAGCGGCACCAGGGCATAGCAGATCATCCATCCCACGCCGTAGGTCATGAACGCGGCCTCGTAGCGTGCGAAGACGCGGTCGGCCCGCAGGATCTCGCGCATGTGCACGATCGGATCGATCAGCCCGCGCAGCACGTGCGTGGAGCCGCTGGTTGATCCGCCGTCGTCGGCGCGGAGGGTGTGCGCGACCAGCGCCATGAGGGCCGAGCCCGCGGCCATGAGCACGGCCGCGGCGGGCATGTACCAGCGAAAACTGCCGGGGTTCTCGGTGAGCAGGTGGCCCACCAGCCAACTCGCGCCCGCGCCGCCGAGCATGGCCCCCGCCGAGAGCATGGCGTACATGCGGCCGCGCGTGGCGTCGGGGTACATCTTTTTGAGCAGTTCACCGTGCAGGGCGGGCCACCCCGCGCCGCCCACGGAGGCGATCAGGTGCAGCGCCAGCAGCGTGCCGAAGCCCTCCGCCAGGGGCGCGAGCAGCAGCGGCGCCGAACCCAGCACCCAGTACGTGGCGATGTAGCGCTTGAGCCCCACGCGCTTGAGCCAGGCGTGCCAGAAGATGGAGAAGACAAAGAACACCGTGGGCGCGGCGGTGATGAGCAGCGTTTGGCCTGCGCTGGCGCTGAACTGCCGGCGCGCGATCACCGGGAGAATGAAGACCACCGCCGTGATCACCCCCTGAAGCAGCACCACGCCCAGCAGGTGCGCAGGGATCAGCCAGGCCGGGCGGCGAGATGGATCGAGGGTGGACAGGGGGGGAAGGTAGCCCCGCGGCACGGTGCGGCTTACCGACGCTTGCGGGCCTTGCACGCGCGGGCTATCGCCCGCTCGATCTTGGCAACGGTCGCGGGTGTGGCGGAATGCTTGGCGGTTTCGATCCGCGAGAGGGTTTCCTGACGCAGACCGGCCAGGGCCGCCAGAGCCTGCTGGCTCAACCCCGCGTCGCGGCGGGCGCGGATCAGGTCGCGGGCGATGGAGACGCGCGCAAACTCGAGCGCGGGCATGTTGCCCCGCTTGTCCGCCCGAGGGAAGTCCGGGAGGCCGGCATCGTCGCCCCCTCGTCCTGCCGCGCGGCAGAGGGATTCATAGTGCCCTTCGCTCATGAGCACGACCCTCGCCCCGTCCATGTCAACCCTGTGCGCTCGGATCATGTTGCACCTCAACCCTCGTAGAAACCGTCCCGATGCCCGATCCGGTTCACCGTGACCGTTGCCGAGCTTTCACGCCCGCGCACGGCGAACTGCACGCGGTAGTCGCCCGTGCGGATGCGGTATTGACCCGCCAGCGTGCCCCGGAGGGGCTTGGCCCCGCTCACATCCGGCCAGCTGGCCAGCCGCAAGAACACGGCCTGCACGCGCGACTTGACGGCCGTGGGCAACGCTTCGAACTGCGCCCCCGCTTCGGGCGTGATGCGAACGTCGGCCATGACAAGAGTATGACATCACCCGTTCGCGTGTCAACGCCGTCTCCGCCCGCCCCCCCCGCGGCTCGTTACGGCGCTGGCGACCACTCAACGCCCCGCGGCACGGCGTTGTCAATCCAGTCGGCAATCGCCCCCAGGTGCCCGGAGAGTGCCGCGAACAGCAACTCGTGCCCCGTGTCGAACACCCAGCGGTCCGGCCGCCCGGCGCGAAGCCACATCTCGTCTCCCAGTTCCGCCGGCACCGCCTCGTCGCCCAGGGCCTGCAGCATCAGCACCGGCTTCTCCGCCAGCGCGCTGATCGTGAAACGCGAGTCCAGCGGCGCGTGCCGCGAGTATGCGTCCGACAGGCGCCGCGACTGGTCCTTCGTCAGCGGCTTGCCCTGCCACCGAATGGTCACCGCATCAATCCATGGCGCGTAGTTGCTCTCCACCGCCACGCGGCAGAAGTCCACGCCCCCCGCGATCAGCACCGCCGCTGTGTACGGCTCCGGGTTCTTCGCCACCACCGTCGGCAGCACCATGGCCCCGCCGCTCATGCCCAGCGCGATGCGGCTCAGGCCCTCGGTCTCGGGCCGCTCGCGCGCGATCCGCTCCACCGCATCCTCGATGGCGTAGGCGCACTCGGCCACACGGTCGCCCAGTTCCGCGGCGATGCGCTTGGCGAACGCGTCAAACTCCTCGTCGCTCGTGCCCGTGTAGTCGAACAGCACGCGCTCGGTGAACCGCGACGGGTGCGCCAGCAGCCGCACCACGCCGTACCCCCGCGCCCGCAGCGTTGACACGCACTGGTCCACCAGCGTCGCCGGTGTGCCGAAGATGCCCGGAAGCACAACGACCAGCGCACGTGGAGTGGGGAGGGGTGCGGGAGCGGACGAGGTGCTGGACGTGGGAGGCGTGGTCTGGGTCGTCACCCCGTCGCTTGCACCCGCCGGGGCCGAGCCCACAGTCACCACCGGCGGGTAATACCCAATCCACGTCCGCTGCATCTGCACGCGATACTCACGGCCCCGCGCTCCACGCCCGCGGCCCGCCGGCCCCTGCCCATCCGCCGCCGACGCCGCCTCACCCGCCTCGCGCACGCGCGTGCCCGAGATGAACTTGAGAAAGAACGCCGCGGCGGTCGGCGGCGGGTCCACACGCTCCTCCAGCGGCCGTTCGTACTGATACACAAACGAGCCGCGCCCCTCCGCCACCGCCGTCACCGAATCGCGCCACGAGGGCGACCGCCGCGCATCCAGCAGCGTGCGGATGTCCTGCACCATCTCCTCTTCAACCTTCTTCGACGATTCGTCCCCGTGCCGCAGCGGCGCAATCGGCCCCTTGATCTTCGTGATGACGCCGTACCGCGTTGCACCGCCGCGCGGCACGCCCCACCGCCGCGGCCACACGTCGGCCTTCTGCCACGCGCCTTCTAACGGCGACAACTCGCCCAGCGCCGCTAGGTCGCCCTCCGACGACACGGCGTCCCCGCGCACATCCACACGCACCAGCGGCGTACACCCGCCCGCGGCCAAGCCCACCGCCCCCATCAGTGCACTGAGCGCGCACACGCCCGCGGCCCAACCGCCCCACACACGCCAGCAGGGCGTGCAGGCGCTGTGCCTGGATTCGGCCATCCGCCTGGGCGGATCTTCGGCCCGCTGGCGCGTGCCTTCGATTTGGTCATTTGGCCATTTGACCCTTTGGTTCATGCTCTGGCCCTATCCCCGGTACCCACGCGGGTGCCCCGCGAACCACTTCCATGCCGTCTCGATGATCTCGTCAATCGTCTGTACGCTGGCGGTCCAACCCAGTTCGGCTCGAATCTTCGCCGCGTTGGCGTAAATCAGCGGCGGGTCGCCCGCCCGCCGCGGCGCCTCCACCACCTTGATCTCCCGCCCCGTCACCTTGCGGGCCGCGTCGATCACCTGCCGCACGGAAAAGCCCTTGCCGATGCCGAGGTTGTACGCGGGCGTGTGCGCGGCTTCGGTCGCGGGCACTTCGGGCTTGAGCGCCGCCAGCACCTTCACGTGGGCATCGACAAGGTCGTCAACATGGATGTAGTCGCGGATGCACGTGCCGTCGGGCGTGGGGTAGTCGGTCCCGAACACACTCACGTGCGGCCGCTGCCCCAGCGCGGCCTGCAGAATGATGGGAATGATGTGCGTCTCGGGCGTGTGATCCTCTCCAACCACGCCCGTGCGGTCGCACCCGGCCACATTGAAGTAGCGCAGGGCCCGCCACGCGAAGGGCTTCTTCGCGCGCCGCGCCCCTTCCGCAAAGTCGCGGATCATCTGCTCGCACTGAAACTTCGAGCGGCCGTACGGCGACATCTGGCTCTGCGGGCACTCCTCGCTCACAGGGATGCGCTCCGGCGGCGGTTCGCCGTAGGTGCTGCAACTCGACGAGAAGACGAGTCTCTGCACGCCCTCGGCCGCGCAGGCTTCGAGCAGGCTCACCGTGCCCGCCGTGTTGGCACGAAAGTACGCCAGCGGCATGTCCACGCTCTCGCCCACGTACGCCCTCGCGGCAAAGTGCAGCACCGCCTCGGCCTTGTGCTTGGCGATCAGCGACCGCAAGAGCGCCGTGTCGTTGATGTCGCCCACGGTGAACTGCAACCGGTTCCCGGCGTTGGTCGCCTTCGCCACCAGGTCCATCGCGGCTTGGTGCCCGCGGAAGAGATTGTCCACGCCGATCACCGTGTGCCCCTCGCGCAGCAGGCGCAGGGTCGCGTGGGCACCGATATACCCGGCCGAGCCGGTGACAAGCACGTTCATGGTGAGGGGCCTCGGGTGGTGGGTCCGGCCGCGGATGAGAGACGCTTCAAGCGTACGGCGCGGGGAGGCGACTCACCACAAATCGAAGACCCGCCGTGGCGGGGGCACAAAGGACACAAAGGAAGGCATGCGGCCTGACCCGTGCCGCGTTATCGCCCTCCGCTTCCGCATCATCCCTCTCCGCTTCCGCATCATCCCCCTCCGCTCCCCAGCGGAGGGGGTGGCCCGCAGGGCCGGGGGAGGTGTTCGTCGAGCCAGTACGCAGAGTTTCGCAGAGGATGCAGAGGGACGCGGAGCAAGAACCCGCCGTGCCCCGATCATCGTCGCCGCGACGATGATCGGGCGGGCACGTCAGCAACGGCGGCGACGAGCGGCAAGGAGGCCACACGCAGCCAGCAGCACACCGCACGACGGCGCGGGCACAAAGAATGTGAAGTCTGCATTCGGCAAAGCGTAGTCGCGGCTGCTGGATACCAGCCCTCCCCCGTTGGCCCGGAAGAGGTATCGAGCGGTTTGATCGACCGCGGCCACGACCACCGCGCGGGGCGTGGTGTTGTCGGGGCTGTCGGACGGGAAATAGGAAACCTTGTAGTAGTTGGCAAACTCTCCCGCCAGACCCGCGCCGTCGATGGTTGCAGCGCCGACGGGGCCGCCCGTGCCTGCTCCTGCCGGCAACGGGGCGTTGTCGTCGGAGGGGTCGCCCCCGGGGCCGTCGCCAAAATTCAAGAAGCGGCCGCCGACAATTGAGTACAGGGTCGGAAGGCCGACGACATACGTTGTGAAACGGCCGTTCGCGGGGTCGGTGTTGCTCCCTTGCGCGGCAGGCGACCACTCGGGAAAGGCGCCACGAAACGGGGCGAAGAGGCCGCGGTTGGGCTCCCCGCCAGCCGCGCTGCCGTCGCCCGTCAGGCCGCGCTCGAGATGTCCGTGATCGCCCCCGGGACCGATCGCGGGCGCATCGATGAAGATCATGCGAAAGCCGAACGTGCCAAAGCCGCCCCCCCCCAGGCGGCTCACGCCAAGGTTGGCCGTGCCGATGCTGTTGGGGAGGATGCCCACGCGGGCTTGGTTGGTGATATCCACACGCCCAACCGACACATTCGTGTCGTAGGAGATGGCGTCGGTGTTGAACGTGTCCGAGAGCAGCACACGCGAGGGCGAGAAACGCTCGATGCGGTAGCGGAGTTCCCAGCGCTGCGCATTGGTTGGTGCGCCGAAAAACTGCTGCGCAGCGGCCGTGCCGGCGAACGCCACGAACGGCAGCACCGCGCATACAACCACGTTCTTCACCGCCATCGCAAGACTCCCTCTTCAACTCCTCTTCCGGATATCTCTGGGCCACCCCTGCGGGGCTCCCGCCACTGTCAGTATACCGCGCACCCGCGAGTCGTCCCAAGCCAAGTCTGGCAGGTGGTCGCGCAAAGGGAATGAACATCGGTCGGCCTCGGCCTGTGTCAGGGTGGTGTGCTGCGACACGGGCCGGAGGGCTCGCACACCCCCGACGGTCTTTCGGGCCGTACCAGCCGATCTCCATGCCTCCTGAACCGGTTCCCGCGCGGCGCGGGCCGGGCTCGTCGTTGCGTTTCACGTGGTTTTTGCGACGACTCGCGGGCAAGTTGCCGCGACTTCCGGGTTGCGCGCCGCGATGACCGGGTGAGGCGCGACGAATGCCGGGCTGGGCGCGACAACTTCCGTGTGATTTTCTGTGCGCAGCGGTCAAGTCGCGGCCACAACCGGGCGAGAAAGAACCTCTCGGCGCACGCTGGCCACCGTGGCGACGCTGCGCGCCGCGGCGCGAAAGCCTTCTTTACGGCGAAGGGCCCGAAGGCCGCAAGGGTGAGCACGTCGGCTCCCGGGCGTTCGCTCTCGGCCGTTCCGGGCCTCTTGTTCTTCGCCTTGCCGCGTGTCTTACGCCTTCCTTTGTGCCCTCTGTGTCTCGGTGGTGAGTGCCTTGCCTTTCCGCACCCCATACACGATGATCCCGATCCCCGCGGCGATCATCGCCGCGCTCAGCCACTGCCCGCGCGAGAGGCCCAAGGGCCGGCCCTCGGCGAACTGGGCATCCGGCAACCGCCACACCTCCGTCACGATCCGCAGGATGCCGTAGATGAGGAAGAAACTCCCGGCGACCACGCCATCACACCGGCGCGCCAGCGGCCGCGTCCAGATGAACCACAACGCCAGGCCCAGCACCACGCCCTCCGCGGCTGCCTGATACAACTGCGACGGGTGCCGGCTCGACAGAATCTGCCGCAGCACACCCTCGTGGGCGCTCGCCTTGGCCACCAGCCGGTCGATCGCGCTGCCCCAGCCCACATCGCTGGGCAGGCGCAACTTCGCGGTCGTCTCCCACAGCAGCCGCTCCTGCTCGGACGAGAGCGCGGGCGTGTGCGAGCGCGGCTCGATGACGCCGGGGCCACGCCACCCGAGCAACTCCTGCGGAAACTGCACGCTCCACCATGGCGCCCGGGCCCCCTCGCCGGGCGGGGCCACGATGCGGCCCAGCAGTTCACCATTGATGAAGTTCGCCACGCGGCCCAGCAGCAGGCCCGGCGGCGCGATGAGGCCCAGAATGTCCATGATGTGGAGCGTGGAGCAGCGGCCGCTGCGCCCAGTAGCACTGTCCGCACTCCCTGCGCCACCACGGGCAGGTGTCGTGACGCCATCAGCGTCGATGCGGTCCCGAAACCCCCGCGCCACCACCCACGCCGCGGCGACCAGGCCCATCAGGCCGCCGTGGCTCGCCATGCCCCCCTTGTTGATGGCGAGCAACCCCCACCACGGCGGCGACGAGGTGAACTCCGTGAACAACGCCCGGTCGTACACCAGCGCGTAGCCCAGCCGCCCGCCCACGATCGTCCCCACGATCACGATCATCATCGCATCCGCCACGCGATGGGCCGGAATCGCCGACCGCCCCCGCTTGGCAATCCCCCGCCACAGCCACCACCCGATCGCGAACGCGGCCACGTACGACAGGCCGTACCACCGGATGCCGAAGCCATCGGAGAACCTCACCACGAACGGTGAGAACGTGTGCAGGATGGCCGCCAGCGTCGTCATAGCCAAAGCCTATCGCGCATCGATCCCGAAAAACCGCCGCGTGTTCGCGTTGATCTGCTCG
Organism: Phycisphaerales bacterium; assembly: GCA_046156035.1. Taxonomy (GTDB): domain Bacteria; phylum Planctomycetota; class Phycisphaerae; order Phycisphaerales; family UBA1924; genus JAEUIX01. The sequence continues at coordinate 42,724 of JBJXEW010000037.1, forward strand.
TGGAACCGCTCGAACGGCTCCCCCCGCGCTGCCGCGAGGGCCTCGGTCGTGTGCCGCACGAGGGCGGGCCGGCAGGGCCGCTCGCCGCGCACGGGCTCGGGCGACAGGAACGGCGCATCCGTCTCCACCATGATGCGGCTCGCGGGCACCAGCCGCGCTGCCTCGCGCACAGCCGCGGCGTTCTTGTACGTCGCCACGCCCGTGAACGAGAGCATGGCCCCGAAGTCCAGCACCTTGCGGGCCTCGTCCGGCCCGGCCGTGAAGCAGTGGAAGACGAACCGCGCCGGATCCAGCGTGGTGCCCTTCAAGATCGGGATCAGGTCGTCATACGCCTCGCGGCAGTGAATCACGATCGGCTTGTCAATGGCCGGGCCGCTGGTGCCGCGCCAGGCCTCGCCGCGCTGGCAGGCGGCGATGAAGGCCAGGTGCGCCCCCAGCACCTCATCCTGCACCGCCCGCGGCGGCTGGGCATAGTGGTTGTCCAGGCCCAGTTCGCCCCACGCCACGCACCGCTCGTGCCCCGCCACCACACGCAGATTGCCCCACTCGTGCGGCCCCTCGTGCGAGTGCAAAGGGTGGATGCCCGACGTGCACCACACGCGCTCGTGCGTGGTCGCCAGCGCGAGGGCCTCAAGGCAGTCGCGCGTCGTGGTGGAGATGGTGATGCACCCGCTCACGCCCGCCGCCGCGGCTTCGGCGAGCACGGCGGGCACCTTGCCGTTGAAGTCGGGGAAGGTGAGATGGCAGTGGGTGTCGATCACGCGCGTGCCTCTTTGTGGTGGGGCGGACGTCCCGTCCGCCGCGTGTTCACTCTGCCACGTGCGCGCTTCACCTACGCTGGGGCATGGTCGATCCTGCCACGCTGCGCTCGTTCTTTCAGAAGGGTAAGCCCTTCGAGGCCTACCTCGCCTCCGCCAAGCCCAACGAGGCACCCGGCTGGGCCAGCATGGTGAAGCAGGCGCGGCTGACGGATGCGCAAACGGCGCTCGTCCGCACGTTCGCCCGCCGCATCAACGTGCTCGTGCTCTCGGGCACCTGGTGCGGAGACTGCGTGCAGCAGTGCCCGATCCTGAGCGTGATCGCGCAGGCCCATCCGGCCGCCCCCGCCCCCCCAGGCCGCACCGCCGCGGAAGACTCGCCGGGCATCGACCTCCGCTTCCTCGACCGCGACGGGCACATCGAACTTGCCGATCAGGTGATGATCTGCGGCGGCCACCGCGTGCCCGCGGCCATCTTCATGAACGAAGACTTCGAGTTCGTCTCGATCCTCGGCGACCGCACGCTGGCCCGCTACCGGGCCGTGGCCGCCCGCCAACTCGGCCCCAGTTGCCCGCTGCCGGGCGCCCCCGTTCCTCCGGATGAACTCGCGGCCACCACCACCGACTGGCTCAACGAGTTCGAGCGCGTCGCGCTGCTTCTGCGGCTCTCGCCCAAACTGCGCGACAAGCACGGAGACTGATGGGTCAATCACGCCCGCGCATACGCCGCAAGAAAGTCCCCGCGAGCGATACCCGACTGCGAGCAGATCGCGCGGAGCGTTGAGCCCTTGATCCGTGGGTGATTTGGCATCGTGAGCGGCGTGGTGGTTCCGTCCGTGTTGGTGCGCGACATGGCAATGTGCTCGCGTTCCCGTATGAGCACGAAGCCCAAGCAACGCAGCGTGCGCATCACCCTCGCCTTCGGCGCATCGACCGGAAACTTCGCCATTCAGCCCGCCACCCGCATCTCGGCCACAAACGCCTCTGACGCGGCATCGTCGGCAAAGGCCGCCGCCCCGAACGTCGCGATGTGGAACCTGATCGCCGACCGCACATCCGTCAGCGCGTCCTCGTAGGTGTCACCCTGCCCGATGCACGCTCCGCGCATGCCAAGCGGATACGCGACAAACCCGTCGGGGTGCTTCTCGACGATGATTTTCAGGTCGCGCGATCGGCGTGCCGGACGTGTCCGTGCTCGTGGCTTGGCCATGGAACAAGTGTATGACCCGCTGTCTCCGGGTACCATCGCCGGTGCCCACACCCGCCTCCTCATCCCCACGCCCCGCCAACCTGCGCGGGCTTGATTACCCCGCCGAGGCGGCGCGGCTGGAGGCCGGACGCGCCGCTGCCTGCAGCACGGCAGGGCTCACTCTGCCCGCCATCATTGATGCCCACACCCACATCCACGGGCTGGAAGCCTCACGCCTGTACGACAAGGCCCGTCGTCTCTTTGGTGTGGACCTGACGTACTCCATGACGCAGTTGCCGCGTGCCGAGCCGGTGCGCGAGGCGCTGGGCGACACGATCCGCTTCATCGCCATCCCCACGTGGGGCGCGGCGGACAAGGACGATGCCCACGCCAAGGGCTACCTCGCCACCATCGAGGCGTTCCACCGCGACTTCCGCTCACGCATGATGAAGGTGTGGGCCTCGCCGCGCCTGCGCGATATTCTGCCCGGGCTGGCAAACGCGGCCTTCGGCGCGACCGACATCGCCGAGATCGACAGCAAGTGGCGCATCGAGCACTGCACGCTCGCCCAGAGTTTGGGCATGATGTTCATGGTGCACGTGGCCGACCCGGACACCTGGTTCGCAACAAAGTACACAGATAGTCGTAAGTATGGCACGAAGCGCGACCAGTACATCGGCCTGGAGCGCATGCTCGACCGCTTCACCTCCCCGTGGGTCGCCGCGCACATGGGCGGCTGGCCGGAGGACCTCGCCTTCCTCGATGGAATGCTCACGCGCCACCCGAACCTCTATCTCGACACCTCCGCCATGAAGTGGGTCGTGCGCGAACTCTCCAAGCACCCCACCGGCGAGGTGCGCGGCTTCTTCGAGAAGTGGGTGCCCGGCTCTGCACCCGGTATGCCCGGCCGAATCCTCTTCGGGACCGACCTCGTCGTGATGGACGACCAACTCAGCCCCAGCAAGACCATGGGCAGCGTGATGGGCGACCTGGCCAGCAGCCCGGACGAGGCCCTTGAACTCTACTGCTCGCGCTTCTGGGCCTTGCGCACGCTCTTCGAGACCGACTTCGACGGCCCCTCCAACATCGCCGACCCGGACCTGCACATGGTGGAGCCGACAAGGTTCGACGCACTCGCCGCGCCACGCCTGCGCGGCATCAACCTCCCGCCCCACCTGCTCGCCGCGCTCTACCGCGACAACTGCGATTGGCTGATGGGCCGGTGGTGGCGCGAGCACGCGTAGGGAGCGACGGGAGTAGTCTTGGGTACCCCTACTCTCCGAGTGGGTGGTTTGCGCTCCGGGTACCCCACGGGCCGCGCAGGCGGATTGCACGTGATGTGCCCGTCCTTTGAATGGCTGGTTCAGGCATCGCCGAAGTTGGTGCCGGCTGGGCAATGCCCTGCGGCGGGTGTGCGGGTTGTGCCAAGCCGCGGTCGGAGCGACGGCACGCAAAATGGAGCGGTACGTCATGCACGCAGGGCGTGCCGGACGAGCGTGAAGGCGGCGCGGTGAAACACAATATTGTGGCAACAGTGGCACCAAACGGTGGCAGGAAGCGGCAGGGTCTGGACGGGGTGTTACGCATGCGGCAACAAAAAGAAAGCAACATCCTCTTGACGCGGCCCGGAACCTGATGTAGCCTCGGTTATCGGGGCCTCCTCACCGGGGCCTCCTCACCGGGGCCTCCAAACAAGGAGCCTCGAATGCTTCAGGTCAAGTCTCGAACTCGTGTGGGTGGCGCGGCGATCCTGCTCGCGAGCGTGGTCGTGAGCCTGCTGGCAGCGAACACCGTTGGCGACGTGGTAGGGTTCACTCATTGCTACGTACCCCTTCAGGCAGGTGGCGAGACGTATCACGTCAGCTGGGAGTGCCCGGGTTGGTGTTCCTGCGGGTTGGCATCCCTGGTGCGTGATTCGAACGGCAATGTCATCGGCGCACACGGCGATTGCTCATGCCCCGTCTAGGTTCTGTCTGACGGATGGTTTGTTCGGCGCATGTTTGGCGCGGGGTCGGCGGTGTGGAAGGTGGCGCTTTGGTTGAGGAGCGGTCAGCATGCGGCTTCCGGCAAGGAGGCCAGCGATGCGACG
>JBJXEW010000041.1:0-48674 GCA_046156035.1 Phycisphaerales bacterium
TGATGTAACTCGTGCCCTGCGTGCCCTTGGGGTTGTCGGCCTTCCAGCGCAGGGTCAGCGAGCCCGAAGCGTTGTTGAGTTCGATGCTCAGGTCGCTGGGCTTGGCGGGCGGCGGGGCCACGCCGCCCGTCGCGGGCGCCGGGATCTGGGCGAGCACGTACACGTTGGGGTTCTCGGTGTTGCCCGCGTATGTGCGGATGTTGCGGATGAGCAGGTTCGTGCTGCGGCGCATGTCAGCGTACTTCTGGTTCGCCGCGAGCGTGGCGGTCTGGGCGGCCTCCTTTGCCACCGTCTGGGCCGCGATGGCCGCGGCGGTCGCGTTCACGAGGCTCGTGTACGCGGTGCACTGGATTTCGGTAAGGCCGATCTGAGTGTCATTGTCGGCGAACACTTGCGTGTGGGCCTGTGCCCACGCGAGCGCGGCCGACCGGGGCGTTGACGGAAAGCTTGACATAGGAGTCTCACAATCACCGGTCTGGTCGGGTCGCGCCGAGTCCGCCCGGGGCCGCAAACACGCGGCTCCAGAATCGGCGGATGGTCGTGCCCGGCGCTTGTGCCGGTCTGATATGTGCGTCGGCGGCCCCGGCGCGCGAGTTGAGCGCTTGTGCTGCACGAAACGGCGATAACGCCCGCTCGGACCTCGCTTTCGCGCCGCGTACGGTGCCGCAGACGGCACAGACCGCACAAACCAACGCCACACGACCCTGCGCAGCCGCGCGGGCAGTTGCTCTGGCCGCGCCGCAACCTTGCGCGGCCGCGCGAGCAACTGCGCTCATGCCGCGGGCAATTGCTCTCGTGGCGGGAGCAACTGCTCCGACCGCGCCGCAACCTTGGGCGGGGGCGCGAGCACGTGCTCGGACGGCGGCGCAACCGTGCGCCAAGGCGCTGAAACCCGGCAGGGCGTTGCCGCAAGCGGGCGAGACGGCGAGGCATGCCGCCGGTCAGGAGCACCGAAGTTGGTCGCCGGGCCCCCCGACTTGCGGTGGCACGGGACAGGACTTCAGCACCACCTGCCGGAATCAAGCACGCTTTCGAGCGCGAGGCTTGACTGCTCCGGGAAACAGCAATCCAGCCTCCATTGGTTGTGGCGTCTCAGGTGGCCTTCTTGCGATGGAAACGAGAGTGCCCACATCGACGTCCCCATCTGGACCAGGACGAATCGCAATGGCACCACGTGAGAGGAAGTGCTGCGTACCTGGAGCGTTAGCAGACACGCCGTCGTTCTCTAGGACGAAGAGCGGCAGCCCAAGCCGCAGCGCGTTTGTACTTGCGTCGAAAGTCCCTCCATCGATGCCGGGCTCGACCGCCACAAAACACGCTGAGAGCCCGAGAATCGTCCGGTTCCGCTGCATCGCGTTATGCGCTGCCCAGCGGGTTCCGGGAAGGAACTCCGAAACAACCACGTAGTTGCCGTCCGAAAGCGATTCCCCGATCGGCGACTTTGGTCGGAAGTTGAGGATGCCCTCGGCGAGCACGAGCGTGGTTGTGCCGCCCGAGTCCAGAGCGGCGAAGTGCGCGGCCGAATCGACACCGGCAGCGTTTCCGCTCACCACGTTGATATCGGAGCGGGTGAGGCCGCGGGCCACTTTGTCAGTCAGTCGTATCCCGCCTTCCGAGGCCATCCGAGAGCCGCCGATGCCGATGGAGCACTTGTCGAGGATCGACAGGCTACCCGCTGCGTAGAGCACCGGCGGTGCGTCCTCACCCAGCAGTTCAGTCAGTCGGGCCGGGTACCCGCAATGCGATCTTACGAGGACTTGGATTCCTTTGTCGGTCATGGTTCTGAACGTACGCTCAGCCTCAAGCCGAGAATCAGCGACAGCCTCGGCGACACCAAGCCGAAGACCCATCCGCGCGACAAGTTCCTGTGGGGAGAAATGAACCATCTCGTCCAGTGCCACGCCTGCAGCACCCGCCTCAGCCACTAGGCGAGCAAAGGTCCGGCTTCCCAGTCCAGGGGTCAAGAGCAGTTGAATTGCGGCAGTTTCCAGCACCATTCGGTCCTTTACTTGTTCCCCAGATTCTTAGTGGCCGTAAGGCCCAGGACCAACGAGGCACCCGCAGCTTTGAGAGTTCGGCCAGCCTCGATGATCGTTGAGCCCGATCCATAAAGGTCGTCTATCAGGATGATCCATTGGTCCCGCACAATCGCGCCATCAGCCTTGAACGCACCGAGAATGTTCTGCTTCTTCTGGGCGGTACCGAGCTCCTTCATCGGTTTGGTGATTCTGATCTTTGTGAGGGCGTTTGAATAGTCGGCCTTGCCCGTCGAGCGTGCAACCGTCTGCGCGAGCAGGCGAGGCAAGTCGAACGGTTTGTTGGGATTCGAGGGCGGCACGGCCACAACCGCGCCAGCGCGACGGAACGTGGGATGCGCTTTGACGAACTTGATAAGGTGGGAAGCCAACTCGGTTGCCTTGTGCTCGTTGCCAGCATGAGCATCCCGATTGTAGGGTTTGGCCGCGTTGACGAGTTCGCCCATCGAGGTGCGTGAATAGTGCGGCTGCCCAGTCGCGTCAACACCGTCTCTTTCGGAGTGCCAGGCCAACGCAAAGCACTCGTCCAATGCGTTCTTGAGGAACAGCACGTTCTGCAGCAAACGTAGGAGCTCGTTGAGATCGGCAACGTCAGCGTCTGTCGCGGTGCGGAGGGGCATTCGCCATCGCTTCCGATCTGACAGCGCCTCGTACTTCGCTGGTGCATCGTCCCTTGACAGCTGCGGGAATGCTCTGCGAATGACCTTGATCCATTCGAGGCTGCCCTCAACCCGCAGGGTGCGCTCCGCCCCGGGGTCCGGGACAATCTCGAACGTGTTGAGCGGTTCCGGTACCATCTTGCCAAGGGAGTCTACGCCAAGGCATGGCGGATGACACTCAACCGCGAGGCAGGTGGCATTGAAGTCGCCGCGCCGTTGACTTCGGTGGCACGAGAAGGGCTTCAGTGCACCCCGTGAATGCTGCGGAGGCCGGGCGGACTGCCGCCCCCCGGCACCCCTGCTCAAGGCCCGCAGCCTCACTCAACGCCCGCGTCCAGAGCGGGAGGGAGATGCAGTAAAGGGAACCGAAGCGGTTCCCTCTGCATCCGCGAACATCGCACCAGCCACCACAGCGGGGGAAGGGAGTTGCAGTAAAGGGAACATCGCACGGGTCATCCTGTGTCGCGCACCCCGTTGGGGTGCAGAGGGGATAGGGGGACGCTCTCCACGGGTGCAGAGCCACCCGTGGCAACCATCGCGCAGCCCTCCGGGCTGCAAGGGCGGCGAGCAGTGGCAACCATCGCGCATCCCTTTGGGATGAAATAAGCATGAGGCCCGACTCGCTCGCTCACCGCTCGATTCCCCACGCAGGCTTTTCGCCGTACGCGCACCAACGCCACACCCACTCCATCGGCCCGAACGCGTGCCGCCGCACCCACCACACGCTGAAGATCACTTGCACGATGCAGATCGCCACCGTCAGCACCACCAACTCCCAGCGCGAGAGTTTGGCGAACAGGCCAAGACCCACGCCGGAGAAGATGAACAGGCAGATGAGCGACTGGCCGAGGTAGTTCGTCAGCGGCATCCGCCCCGCCGCGGCGACGGCGCTCATGGGCCACGCCAGCCAGCGGGCCCGTGCCGCGAGCATGACGAGGCAGACGTACCCCATCGCGAGCAGCAAACGCTGGGCGATGTACCCCCACGCCGCGCCGTTGGCGTATGAGCGGATGTGCTCGGGATCAAAGTTGTGACGGCTCCACTCCAGCGGCCCGATCGCGGCGACCCACCAACCCAACGGCAGGCAGACGACGGCGAACGTCGCGTAGAAGCGCGTGGAGCGCTGGCCGGTGAGCACGCCAGCGGTTGCCAGGCCCATGCCCAGGATCATCATCGGCAGGATGTCGGAATCGAGGTAGATGGGGAACGAGTTCCATTCCATCACCACCGGCGCCACCGCGCCGATGGTGGAGAAGTAACCGCCACGCCGGGCCTCGATGTTCTTCTCGACCTTCTCCTTGGGCGGGAACTGCTCCTTGATCCCCTCATCCCACGCCTCCAGTTTGCCCTTCTGCTCTTCGGTCAGTTCCTTGCCCGCGGCGACATCGGCCCGCAGGGCCAGGACCTGCGCGAGTTTGGCCTCCCGCTTCTCGTGCCCAACCACGCTCACGCCGATGCGAACGGCGAAGATGAGTAACACCGCGATGATGAGCGTGCGCGCCCGCACACGCCTCAGCGGGTAGAGCACCAGACCCACAAGGCCGTACCAATAGAGCACATCGCCCGGCCACGCGAGGATGTACGCATCCGCGATGCCGAAGAGCATCAGCCACACCATGCGACGGGAGAACACCTCTGCCCCCCGGGCGGCACCGGCAGGCCCGGATTCCTCCGCGCGGCGTGTGAGCAGCACCACACCCGCCCCGAACAACATGCTGAAGATCGCCCGCATCTTGCCGTCCCACAGCACGGCCGAGAGGAACCACGCCCACCAGTCTGGCCCGGTGATGCCGCCCGCCACCGCGGGGTTGTCCGAGGCCCAGTGCGGCAGGCCGAAGACGGGCATGTTCATGAAAAGGATGCCCAGCAGCACCAGGCCGCGCAGAGAGTCGATCGCCGCGATCCGCTCGCGCGGCGGCGTGGGCGTGGCGAGAGTAGACGGGCCAGGAGTGGGGGCGTTGGACGGATCAGACATGCGACCTCCGTGGTTCGCCAGCGCGAAGCGTGCAGCGTACCAAAGGGGGTACACGCCCGTGGAAGCGGAATCAGGCTGAGCTCATATGTGGGGCCGCTGGCGATACACTCGGGCCTTCAGCCCCCCGCCCCACCCGCCCCCCCCGGCCACGACCATCGGAGACCGCACATGCTCGCCATCTCACGCCGCCGTTGGTCTGCCGCCCCTGCCGCACTCGTGGCGGTGTGCGCCGCGGTCTGCGTCGGCGGGCTCGCCGCCTTGGCTCACGCCACGCTCCAGCCGACAGCGGTCGCGCCCGCCGAACCCGCGCAGCCTCCCAGCGTGAAGTTCACGCTCATCCGCTGCGGCACGCTGCACGCCGTGCCCGGCCAGCCGCCCATCAAGGATGCTTCGGTGCTGTGCAAGGACGGCATCGTGGTCCAGGTGACGGGTGACGGCAAGCCCAGCGACCTGACCCCCGCCAACACGCCCGGCGCGGTGCTCACCGAAGTGGACTGGCGCAGTCGCACCGTGACGCCCGGCCTGATTGACTGCCACGTCCACCTTGCGGATGAGTGGAACGCCACGCTGCGGGCCCGCTTCACGACGGAGGGCGACAGTTTCGCGGCGGTGCGTGCCGCGAGTTACGCGAAGAAGACCATCGACGCGGGCTTCACCACCGTGCGAGACCTTGGCGCCCGTCGGCCGGACGTGATCTTCGGCCTGCGCGATGCGATCAACGCGGGCTTCGCGGTCGGGCCGCGCATCATCGCGTCCGGGCACCCCATCAGCATGACCGGCGGGCACGGCGACTTCACGCTCAACTTCCGCCCCGAGATTTTCGGCGTGCAGACACCCGATGACGGCGTGGCGGACGGGCCCGAGGAGTGCATGAAGGCCGTGCGCAACCAGATCAAACTGGGGGCGGATGTGATCAAGGTGACGGCGACCGGCGGCGTGCTCTCGGCGAGCAGCGCGGGGTTGGCCCAGCATTACTTTGACGATGAACTGGCCGCGATCGTGCGGACGGCCCACTCGATGGGCCGCAGAGTGGCCGCGCACGCGCACGGAACCGACGGTATCAACGCGGCAATCCGTGCGGGTGTCGATTCCATTGAGCACGGCACGTATCTGGATGACTCGTCTATCGCGCTCTTGAAGGAGCGCGCGGCCAAGGCTGGCAAGCCGGGCGCGGGGGGAGCCGCGGGCGGCGCGCTGCCGACGGGCATCTGCTATCACGTGCCCACGCTGCTGGCCGCGGCGACTGTGGCCGAGAACGCCGAGAAGTCCGGCTACTACCTGAAGATGGTCGCCGAGAAGGCGCGGCTGGTTGGCCCTAAGGCGGTGGAGATGTTCCACGCAAGCCACAAGGGGGGCGTGAAGATCGCCTTCGGCACCGACACGGGCGTGAGCGCCCACGGCGGCAACGCGCGCGAGTTCACGCTCATGATCGCCGCGGGCATGTCGCCGACCGAGGCCCTTGTTTCTGCCACGGTCACGGCCAGTGCGCTGCTGGGGCTCGAGAAGGACACCGGCACAATCGAGGTGGGCAAAGCCGCGGACCTGGTGGCCTTCCGTGCCGACCCGACGAGCGAACCCGCGGAGTTCGAGCGTGCTGCGGGTGTCATCAAGGGTGGCGATGTGGTGAAGAACGACAAGTGAGAAAAGTTGACAGGTGGTAGGGGACAGGGGAAAGCCCGAACCAGCCCGACGCGCAAGCGAGTGGGTGCGCTCCGGCTCCTCGCTGTCCCCTGTCCGCTGTCCCCTACCACCTTCTTCAGGCAATGATCGACCGCCGCATCGCCACGTAATCCCACAGCACGAAGCGGTCCAGGTCGGTGCCGCCGGTGAAGAAGACGCGGCCGCGCGTGGCCATGGCCATGCGCTGGGCGAACTGGATGTCTTCGCTCGACTGGCTCCAACTCGGCAGAAGGAAGATGTTGATCGTGATCCCCTCGCGGGCGCACAGGTTGGCCTCACGCATGGTGGCCTCCTCCGTGCGCGGGTCGGGCGGGTAGAGCATGAAGAGTTGCGAGCCCTCGAAGTGGGCCGTGGGCAGGCCGTCGGTGATCAGCACGATCTGGCGGTTGGGCGTGGCCTGCGCCGCGAGCATGGTGCGAGCCAGTTGCATGGACCGCTGGATGTTGGTGAAGTGCTGCGGGATGCGGGCCTCTGGCACATCCGGGTCGGCCATGTCGGCCTTGAGACGGACGACGGGGCTGTGCATGCTCACAAACTTGGGCATGATCGCGGCGATGTCGCCGGCCTCTCGCAGCCGCGCGAACGTGAACATCTCGATAAACTTGAGGTAGTCGCCCGGGTACTCGCGGCGGATGAGGGCATCCAGCGCGAGGGCCATCCGCTTGACATTGATGTACTGCCCGCCGTGCCGCATGGAGCCGGACATGTCCATGAGGACGGCGGTGGCCGCCTTGGGGTTGTTGCGGGTCTGATGAATCTCGATGTCCTCGGCCTTGAGGCGGAAGCGGGGGGCCGCACGCCCGCCAAGTTCGCGGCTCTTCGCCTCCGGCTCAGCGCTCGCGGTTGAGGGCCCGCGGCTTCCTTCCCGAATCATCGCGTTGATGAAACTCTGGGCCACGTCCATGTTGCTCGCGGCATCACCGAACTCGTAGCCCTTCGTGCGGGCCAGTTCGGTCGGCCCCTCGCCAACGATCGGGCCGGAGTGCCGCCCCGAACGCGATGCCGCCAGGTCGGCGAAGATCTCCGTGAGCAATCGCGACTGAAACAGTTTCATCGCCTTGGGCGTGATGTTGAAGCCTCCTTTGTTGGCTTCAAGGCCCTGCCGCTCCGCCTCCTGCTTCACATACTCCTCGATCTGCTCTTGCAGGCGGTTGAGTTCCTCGATCTGGGCACTCTGGGCAAACTCGGCGAGTTCATCCATGTCGATGATCGCCAGTTGAGCCGTTTTCGCGGCCTCCTTGATCTGCTCTTGCAGTTTGTCGATCGCCTCCAGTTCGGCCTTCACTTCGAGCGCGCGCTCAATCGTCAGAGCCTCGCGGCCCGTGAACGTGTACTTCGCGGCCAACTCCTCGACCTGGTACTTGCTGCCCAGGTTCTCCATCACCCGCATGAGGTCGCGAGCGAAGGGCGACTGCTCATCGCGCTGCGCGTACCACAGCCGCTCCAGGTCCGCGATCTGCTGCTCCTTGACGGCTCGCCGGTAGTCCGGCGTGTGCTTGCCGCTCGCGTTCTTTGCCCCTTGCGCCGCCGCGGCGGTGAACGCGTTCATCGCCAGTTGCTGCACGGTGTCCGTCTCATACTTCTCCAGCAGTTTGCGTTTGCGGTCTTCAAGCATCGCCGCGAGGGCATCGAGGCTCGGACCCAGTTGCGGGATCATCGAGGGGTCCAGGCGTATGGCCCGTGCCATTTCCTCCGCCGTGAACTCGCGCATGTTCCCGTACGCGAGCATGTGCTCCATCGCGGCCCCCGCAAGGTCGGGCGGTGCCTGCGTGGGGGGCGGAAAGTTCTTCGGGTCGTACGCCTGATAGGCGTGGATCAGGCCCGGGGGCGTGAGCGCTTCCGCGCGGCCAGCACCGCCCGTGCTCTCGCCGCCCTCACCGCCAATCGCATTCGTGTTGGTGTGTGCCATGGTGCGTGTGCCCGCCTCACACCTCGTACGACACACGCCCGTGCCTGGTCGCGCGGCTGATGCGGTCCGTGGCGTACAGACCCGCCAGCACAAACTCGATACAACTGGCACGCACCGCCGGTTCCGTCGAGGCGTTCACCTCAAAGGCCTTGTCCCAGATCGCGGGCACACGCTTGATGAGTGCCGCGTAGGTCGCGCTGGGCAGCATGTCGCCCACCTCGATCTTCACGCCCTTGGCAAAGACCTGCGCGATCTCCTCCAGCCCGTGCTTGGTCGCGTACTCCTCGAAGACCGTCTTGATGGCCTCGGCGCACACCGCCTCGATCACCTGCCGCTCGCCCATCTGGTGCGAGCCCATCATGTCCAGTTCCAGTTTGCCCGTGCTGGAGGCGTGCAGGTGGGCCAGGTCGCTGATGCGCACCGCGGCGGGCTTCTCGCCCAGCCGGATCGCCCGCTGGCGGGCCGAGGCGACCATGGTGCGGTAGTTGGCGATGCTGAGGCGGGCCGACACGCCCGACGACTGATCAATGTACTTGCTCTTGCGTGCCGCGATGGCGATCTGCTCGTTCACCTCCAGCATAAAGCGCGGCACCAGCACCGGGAACTCTCCGCCCAGGTCCGTCTGGGCCTCGCGCTGCGTGATCTCAATCCCCGTGTCGCGCTCGCGCGGGTAGTGCGTGGCAACGGTCGTGCCGATGCGTCTTTCAACTGCGGGATGACCTTGCCCGAACGGTTGTACGTGGCCGGGTTGGCCGAGAAGAGCACGAGCACATCAATATCGAAACTCACCGGGTACCCGCGGATCTGCACGTCGCGCTCTTCGAGAATGTTGAAGAGGCCCACCTGCACGAGATCATCGAGATCGGGCAGTTCGTTCATGGCGAAGATGCCGCGGTGCATGCGCGGGATCAGGCCGAAGTGCAGGGCATCCTCAGCGCTCATGCTCACGCCCGTGGCCAGTTTGCCGGGGTCGATCTCGCCGATGATGTCGGCGAACTTGGTGCCGGGCGCCAGCCGCTCCGCATACCGGTCCGCCCGCGGCCACCATGCGATAGGTGCCGCGTCGCCGTGCTCTGCCACGAACGCTTTGCCCGTGCGCGTGATTGGCGCGAACGGGTCTTCGTGCACAGGGCAGCCGCCCCCCGTGCCCCCAGCGCCGCTGTAGTCCGCGGGGATGCTCAGGTACGGCGCAAACTCGTCGAGAAAGCCCACAAGCAGCCGCATAAGGCGGCTCTTACCCTGGCCCTTCTCGCCCAGAAACAGCATGTCGTGCCCGGCCAGCACGCCGTTGATGATCTCAGGGATCACCGTGCTGTCGTAGCCCACGATGCCGGGAAAGAGGTCGTGCCCCTCACGCAGCGCCCGCGTGAGGTTCTCGCGCAGTTCGGCCTTCACTGTGCGAGAAGTCCATCCCGAGGCTTTCAGGGCCCCCAGGGTGGCCGCGCGCGAGGACTCGCCCGCGGCAGTGCTCGCAGCGGCGCCGACAGCCCTGCCGGCAGATGAACCCTTTGTGCCAATCGCCATGGTGCCCCGCCCCGATCATCGCGCCCGCACGCGTTCGTGATGGTAGCGGACCGCCACCATGCCCGGCCGGTTGCGACCCGTGCTGGCGGGCTCACTCACCGACGGCGGCGGTGCGCCACCAGCCCGCCCAAGCCCAGCAGCGCGGCAGCCGCGGGTGTCGTTGCCCATCCCTCAACGCGCGCCCGCACGGGGGAATCTCGATGGCGTGTGGCAATGCCGGGGGGCGGACTCGAACCGCCGACCTGAGCGTTATGAATGCTCCGCTCTAACCAACTGAGCTACCTCGGCCACGATTGGATTATACCGGCCCTCACCCAAAACCCCAAGCCGCTCAGACGTGCGGCGCATCCTCGCGGCTCACCGTGTGCGGCTGGCCCTGCGGCACCGCCGGCGCGGCGGCGGGGGGAGCCGACATGGGTGGGGGCAGAGCCTGACCCTGCTGCCACGCGTTGGGCTGCTGGACGGGCACCTTGCCGGGCGTGTCGATGTCGTCTTCGATGCCCTTGAGGCCCTTCTTGAACTCGATGATGCCCTTGCCCAAACTCTTGCCCACCTCGGGCAGGCGGCGGCCGAAGATGAGCAGAGCGATCACCGCGATGATGGCCCACTCCATGACACCGAAGTTCTGGATGAACGCGAGCGTGGGGGGGGATAGGGGTTGAACGTGCAACATGCGGGCGACTCCGACGCCGGCGGCCCGGCGGTGCTGAAGGATACGCAAGATCAACGATCGGCCGTTGCCGGCCTTGCTCGTGAACAACCCCTGCCCTCATCACGCTCCAACCTTCTACCATCGCCCCCTATGGCCAGTTCCCCACACGCCCCCTTGCCCCTCAACACCCGCCGCGGCACGCTCGCACGCTGGTCGCAAACGCTCATCCCCACCGCCCGCGAGGCCCCGGCCGAGGCCGAGACGCCCTCGCACGTGCTGCTGACGCGGGCCGGGTTCATCCGCAAACTCGGTGCGGGCATCTACGACTTTCTGCCCCTGGGCAAGCGCGTGCTCGACAAGGTCGCCAACATCGTGCGCGAGGAGATGAACGCGACCGGCGCGAGCGAACTGCACCTGCCCGTGCTCGTGCCCATCGAGATGTACGCCGACACCAAGCGCGATGCGACCTACGGCGACCTGCTGTTCAAGGTAACCGATCGCAAGGGGGCGGTCTGTGCGCTCGGGCCCACGCACGAGGAGCCGATCACCGAACTCGTCAAGGGGAGTGTGAACAGTTACACGGCCCTGCCCCTGAGCCTCTACCAGATTCAGACCAAGTTCCGCGATGAGGCCCGGCCGCGGGCCGGCCTGCTGCGCGGGCGCGAGTTCCTGATGAAAGATGCCTACTCGTTCCACATGCACCTGGAAGGAGTGGGGGGGCTGAACGAAACCTACGACAAGATGTACGCCGCGTATTCCAACGTCTTCCGCCGCTGCGGTCTGGGCTTCACCGTCGTGGAGGCCGAGAGCGGCCCCATCGGCGGCAGCGCCAGCCACGAGTTCATGGTGAACTGCGAGAGCGGGGAGGACACCATCCTCAAGTGCCCGGTCTCCGGCTACGCCGCGAACGTGGAGAAGTGTGAAACAGGCCAGCGCCCCCGCGGCACGTTCAACGAGCCGCCCAGCGGCGACCTGACCGAGGTCCACACGCCCAACCTGCCGGGCATCCACGAGGTCGGCAAGTTCATGAAGGTGAAGCCGGAGCGGATGCTCAAGAGCATCGTGTTCGAAGACGCCGGATTGCGGCACCTTGGCGCTGATGTGCAGAGGGAACACGCGAGGATACGGCGAGAGTCCGGGCCTGCAGCGGCAAAGCACTACCTTCAGCAGGGACCGGGTGGTGCTGTGTGGGCGCAATTTGATTTCGTTGTCGCAGTGGTGCGAGGCGACCACGATGTGAACATCGGAAAACTGAAATCGCTTCTCGGGTTTGATGTCGAACTTGCGGACGAAGGCAGGGCGCGAGCCGCGGGCTTCATGATCGGCTACGTCTCTCCTCGCACGGTCAATACCGTCCCCGGCGCCCTGCTCGTGATCGACAGCGACGCGAGCCTCGGTGGCTTCTGGGCCAGCGGCAGCGACAAGCCCGACTACCACGTGAAGCACTTCAACTGGCGGCGAGAAGTTGGGGCAAAACTGGACGAGCCGGGTTATGTAAAGGTGGGCGACATCCGCAACGCCGTCGCCGGCGACCCTTCGCCGCGCGCGCCCGAGGCCAAACTCGAAACCGCCCGCGGCATCGAGGTCGGCCACATCTTCAAACTCGGCACCAAATACTCCGATGCCATGGGCCTGGCCATTCTCGATGAGAAGCAGCAGAAGCGGTCCGTCATCATGGGGTGCTACGGCATCGGCGTGTCGCGCACCGTCGCCGCGGCGGTGGAGCAGAACCACGACAAGGACGGCATCGTGTGGCCCGCGGCCATCGCGCCCTACCACGTCATCATCACCGTCATGCGGCCCGAAAGCCCCGAGCACACCGCCGCGGCCAACACGCTCGCGGCAGGCCTGAGCGAAGCAGGGCTGGATGTACTCATCGACGACCGCGACGAGCGCCCCGGCGTCAAGTTCAAGGATGCCGATCTGATAGGCATCCCCATGCGCATCACGATCGGCGACAAGGCCCTGGCCGACGGCTCCGTCGAGTTCAAGATGCGCACGGCCCAGGACAAGGGCTCGCTCATCAAGGTGGGCGAAGTCGTCGCGTACTGCGTGGAGCGTGTGCGGGAGGCGATGGGGTGAACATGCCGCCGCCGCTCTGGCTACCCAATCTTGTGGCACAGCCTTTCCAGGCTGCGGCCTACCGGGCCTCCTTCAGATGACGATCCTTCATGCCCACTCCGGAGCCCTGCTGGAAACCGCCCGCGAACTCTTCGCCGAGTACGGACGCAGCATCGCCGATGTGGCCGCGTGCTCACTCCAGCACCAGCACTTTGACGCGGAACTCGACTCGCTCCCCGGTCTCTACGCCCCGCCGCGCGGGTGCATCCTGATCGCGCAGGCGGGCCTTGGGCCCGCACCAGTGCCCAATGCCCAGTCCCCAGTGCCTTCCCCGGCTGGCTGCATCGCCCTGCGCCCCTTGCCCGCCCTCGGCGCAGGCGTCTGCGAACTCAAACGCATGTACGTCCGCCCGCCCTTCCGCGGCACGGGGCTGGGCCGGCGGATGGCGCTGCAACTCATCGCCTTCGCCAAGGCCGCCGGCTACCGCACCATGAAACTCGACACCAGCACCACCATGCACGCCGCGATCGGGTTGTACACGTCGCTGGGATTCGTACCCTGCGAGCGATACAACGACGACCCGATGACCGACACGCTGTGGTTGGACCTGCGGCTGTGAGCCGCGCGGCCCGCCGGGCGTTCCGCTATGCTGTGCCTGAGTGCGCTGTGCCGAGCAAATGCTGCCATCTACGCAAAGTCCGATAATGGCTGTTATGTAAAACTGCCACGTTTCGGCACGTCGGGTTGCTGGCTTGGAGAACCCACAGCCCTCGGTTCCATGCCGAGCAGCAAGCCCGCCGCCATCGTCCTCAACGCCGATGCCCTTGATGTCGCCAGTGTCGTCGCCGTTGCCCGCACCAGCGCATCTGTTCGTGTGGGCACCAAGGCCATCGCCGCCATGAAGGCCTCGCGCCGCGTCGTCGAGGCGTCGCTCACGGATGGGCAGCCACATTACGGCATCAACACCGGCTTCGGCTCGCTCGCCAAGCAACGCATCAGCCCCGCCGACCTGCGCACGCTGCAACGCAACCTCATCCGCTCCCACTCGGCGGGCGTGTGCGGGCCGCTCCGGCCCGAACTCGTCCGCGCGATGATGCTGATCCTCGCGGCCTCGCTCGCCCGCGGCCTCTCGGGCGTGCGGCCCATCATCGTCCAAACGATCGTCGATTGCCTCAACGCTGGCATCACGCCCGTCGTGCCCTCCATCGGGTCCGTCGGCGCATCCGGCGACCTGGCCCCGCTCTCGCACATCGCGCTGGCCCTGATCGGCGAGGGGGAAGCGTGGCAATCCGCAAACGACCCGGAACGCAGGCGAGCCCAAAGAGGCCCGGGCGCAAGCCCCGGCTTTGTCGCCGCGCGAGTTCCCTCCGCCGCCGCGTTACGTAAGGCAGGCATCAAGCCCCTCGTGCTCGAAGCCAAGGAGGGCCTCGCCCTCATCAACGGAACGCACCTGATGTGTGCGGAGGGAGCGTTGCTTGCGCACGATGCGGACCGGCTCGTGGATGCCAGTATCGCTGCGCTCGCCATGTCGATTGACGGCTGCCGCGCCTCGCACGGGTTTCTCGACTTCCGCTTGTCTGCGGCGAGGAACCACGGCGGGCCCACCGTGGTCGCCGGATGCGTCCGGGTCATGCTCGCGGGCAGCGCCATTGTGATGAGCCACGTGGAGAACGACCCCCGCGTCCAAGACCCCTATTCGCTGCGTGCCGGGCCGACGGTGCTTGGCGCGG
The DNA here is from genome assembly GCA_046156035.1 of Phycisphaerales bacterium. Taxonomy (GTDB): domain Bacteria; phylum Planctomycetota; class Phycisphaerae; order Phycisphaerales; family UBA1924; genus JAEUIX01. The sequence continues at coordinate 14,227 of JBJXEW010000041.1, forward strand.
TCTACGCCGCGCTTGTGAATGTGGAATACCAGATCACCGCCGAACTCGGCGCGGTCACCGACAACCCGCTCGTCTTCGGGCGGACGGGACGTCCGCCCCACCGCTCAGCCGACGAAGCGACCGCCCCCTCAATCGTCTCCGGTGCCAACTTCCACGGCATGCCCCTGGCCCTCCCGCTGGATCACCTCGCCATCGCCCTCTGCCACCTCGCCGGCATCAGCGAGCGCCGCACCTACCTCATGACCGGCGCGTTCGAGCCCGAATCGCACCTCAAGCCCTTCCTCGCCCCCCGCCCGGGCCTCCAGAGCGGCCTGATGATCGCCCAATACACCGCCGCGGCGTGCGTGAACGAGATGATCGGCCTGGCCACGCCCGCCTCCGTCGCCAACCTCTCCACCTGCGCTGGCATGGAAGACTACAACTCCTTCGGCCCCCGCTCCGCGGCCAAGGCCCGCCGCTCGCTCGAACTCGCCGAGCACGTCGTGGCCATTGAACTGCTCTGTGCCGCGCAGGCACTCGAACATCACCGCCCGCTCAAATCCGGCAGGGGTGTGGAGCGTGCCCACGCCACAATCAGGGAAGTTGTCCCCCGACTGGAAGACGACCGGCCGCTCACACCGGACATCGAGGCCATTGTGGGCCTGATCCGGGCCGGTGCCTTCCGGTCGTAGCCCGCAGTCTTTCGCACCGGTTGTCCACGCTTTGCACCCCTCCCTGCGGCGATTGCGCGCAAAGTGGCGCCCATTGCCCCGCTTGCACTTGTGCTTTGCCCGGACTTGACGTACACCATTGGTAGTTTCCCGCGTTGGTCCCGGCCGCTGCCGTCCACCTCTGGTCCGCGTGAAGGAGATTGCCGATGAGTTCCCCCGGCATGACTGCACTTCCCACCAAGCGATCGAAGGCTGGCACGCACGCTGAGCGGGCCGCGCCCTCCATCCCCTCCACCCCCCCCACCGCTGCCGTGCCGCGCGCCGGCGGTAGCAGCACCGCGGTTCACCCCGGCCTCGTGCCCGACCCCTCGCGCACCATCCGCGCCCCGCGCGGCACCCACCGCACCTGCAAAACCTGGCAGGCCGAAGCCGCGCTGCGCATGCTGATGAACAACCTCGACCCCGAAGTGGCCGAGAACCCTGCCGCGCTGGTGGTGTATGGCGGGCGCGGGCAGGCCGCCCGCTCGTGGCCCGCGTTCGATGCCATCTGCCGCGAACTGCGCGAGTTGGAGGCCGACGAAACGCTCCTCGTGCAATCCGGCAAGCCCGTGGGCGTGCTGCGCACGCACGCCGATGCCCCGCGTGTGCTCATCGCCAACTCCAACCTCGTGCCCCACTGGGCCACGCAGAAGCACTTTGATGAACTCGCCGCCAAGGGCCTCATCATGTACGGCCAGATGACGGCCGGATCGTGGATTTATATTGGCACTCAGGGAATCGTACAAGGGACGTACGAAACCTTCGGCGAATGTGCGCGGCAGCACTTTGCCACAGGAGACCGGGGCGGCACCCTGGCCGGCCGCCTCTGCGTCACCGCCGGCTGCGGCGGCATGGGCGGCGCGCAGCCGCTGGCCGTCACGATGAACGGCGGTGTCTGCCTCATCGCCGATGTGGACCGCCGCTGCCTGCTGCGCCGCCAGAAAGACCGTTACCTCGACGAAGTGATCGACGACCTCGATGCCGCCATCGACCGCGCCGAGGCCCACGCGGCCGCGAAGAACGCGATCTCCGTGGGCGTCCCCTGCAACGCCGTCGAACTCCTCGAGCGCCTCCTCGACCGCCAGGTGCGTGTGGATGTGCTCACGGACCAGACCTCCGCCCACGACGTGATGAGTTACATCCCCGCGGAACTGACGGTGGATGAGGCCGCGGTGCTGCGACTGGTGGGCCACGCGGAGTACGAGCGCCACTCGCTGGACACCATGGCGCGACACGTGCGTGCGATGCTCGCCCTGCAAGACGCGGGCGCGATCACCTTCGACTACGGCAACAACATCCGCCAGCGGGCCTTCGACCGCGGCGTGCACAACGCCTTCGACTTTCCTGGTTTCGTGCCCGCCTTCATCCGCCCGCAGTTCTGCGTGGGGCGTGGGCCCTTCCGCTGGGTGGCACTCTCGGGAGACCCTGCTGATATCGCGGCGACGGATGCCGCGCTGATCGAGGCTTTCCCCGACAACGCTGGCCTGCAACGCTGGCTGCGCCTCGCCAGCGAACGCATCGCCTTCCAGGGCCTGCCCGCGCGCATATGCTGGCTGGGGCAGGGCGAACGTGCGAAGGCGGGCCTCATCTTCAACGACCTTGTCGCGTCCGGCCGCGTAAAAGCCCCGATCGTGATTGGCCGAGATCACCTCGACTGCGGCAGCGTTGCCAGCCCCAATCGCGAGACCGAGGGGATGAAGGACGGCACCGACGCCGTGAGCGACTGGGCGATCCTCAACGCGATGGTGAACGTGGCGAGCGGTGCCTCGTGGGTGAGTTTCCACCACGGCGGCGGCGTGGGCATCGGCTTCAGCCAGCACGCCGGTCAGGTCATCGTGGCCGACGGCACGCCCGAAGCGGCGCGCCGGCTCGAACGCGTCCTCACCAATGACCCGGCGATGGGTGTGCTGCGCCACGCGGATGCGGGCTACGACGATGCCCGTGCGTGTGCCGCGGCGAAGGGTTTGTCCGTGCCGATGAGGACGTGAGCCGCGACGAACCCCGACCGTCAGCGAGGGGCGGTCAAGCAGCCCGCGTGCGCAAGCGACGCGTCCCGTGCCATCGAAGTCGGGCCGCCTTGGGGCCGACTTCGATGCGTTCTCTCCCATCACGAGCATCGAAGTCGCGGACGCGACTTCGATGGCACGGGAAGTCGCCAGCACGTACCCCCTTCTCAAGCCTTCGATCCAAGGCACTCCGCTATCCGCTTGGCAAGGTCTTGCGTGTTGTAGGCCGCCGCGCTGCGCACATGCATGATCGGCAGCCCGGCCGACTGGCACGCGCGATCGACGAACGCGTCGCGGCCCTTGCGGTCGGCCCGCTCGTGCGTGGGGTCATCAAACTCTACCACCAGCAGCGGGCGTGTGGTGGCGCCGTCGCACACGACGAAATCCACCTGCTTGCTGGTGATCTGGTTGAGAGCGGTCTGCCACGCAGAGCGGTTGGTGGCGCGGCTCTCATCCACCGCCAGAAGTTCCGCCAACCGCACACTCGCGAGCACGACGGGTGCGGCGGCTTGAGATGCCGGGCCCGCGGCCCAAGCCAGCCGCACGGCCTCGCGCAGCACAGGCCAGAAGGCCCACTCTCCGGGTGAGAGCACCTCATTGCGCACGCGGTACTTGGGCGTTCGATCTTCGCCCGCCGTCCTGTCCGCCATGCCCGCAGGGGGCTTGAGCAAGCCGAGTTTCAGAGCGATGAGCCACACGAGGCCGATGAGAACGAAGAACACGGCGAGCACCGCCGCGAGTTTGATGAAGTCGCCCATATGTGGGAAGCAGTGTACAGGCAGGCGGCACCGTCTGATTCCGGTGCTGCGCCACATGCTGTCGCGCCCGACCGCGACGAACTATCGATCGGCCGCTGATGCCAAGACGAAGGGGCAGCCCCTTCGGCCCGCACTTCCATCCCCAGCAAAGCAAAGACAACCCCGGTTCAGCGATAAGCCGGGGTCGGATTGTTTTCGAGCGGGGTTGCAGGGGCAGCAGCCCCTGCATTCGCAGGGCTTGATACGATGAGACTGTGCCGCTGAGCAAGGAACAGATTGTTGAGGAGATCAAACGGAGTGCCGCCGCAAACGGGGGCGTGCCGCCGGGCTGGCGCAAGTTTCGGACTGAGACGGGTATCGGTGAAAAGGATTGGCTTGGCAAACATTGGGCCAGGTGGAGCGAGGCGCTGCGCGACGCGGGATTCGAGAACAACCAGTTCAACGAGCCGTATTCCGAGGACGAATTGCTTGAGCGGTACGCGAAGGTCACCTTGGACTTTGGCCGCCTGCCCACCGATCGCGACATCCGTTTCGCCGTCGCGAAGGGCGCGCGGCTGCCGGGGGGCAAGACTTTCGCGGGGAAGTTCGGCGGTAAGACACGCCTGATCGAAAAGGTACGTGAGTTCTGCCAGTCCCGACCTGAGTACTCGCAGGTTGTTCCCTTGTGCGAGGCATACGTCCCGCGCGACCGAGACGACGCGGAGGCGTCAGCGGGCGAGAGTGGGCAGATCGGCTTTGTCTACTTGATGAAGTCCGCGAAGTACTACAAAATTGGGAAGGCCACGCTCACCGCAAGGAGACATCGCGAGCTTGCGATTCAAATGCCGGAGCGCCTGATTCTTGTGCATGAGATCAAGACCGATGATCCTTTCGGCATCGAAGCGTACTGGCACAATCGGTTCGTGGAAAGGCGGCGAAACGGCGAGTGGTTTGAACTCACTGCGGCGGACGTTGCCGCATTCAAACGGCGCAAGTTCATGTGAGGCCTTGGTTCAGTGGCAGGTGGCACCACCTGCCGCCCTGTCCGTGCCACATGCTGCCGCGGCTCTGGGCGGCTGCTTGTGGCGGACGCACGGTGCCGGACACGGGCATCGGCTGAAGGCAGCCGAAGCCCGTGCCACTGCCGAAGGGCATCCATACTGCCGCCCCCCGCCGGCTCCCACGGCCCCCCACCCCTTCCCCATTCAAGCCTCCGCCCACGCCCGCACGCCCATCAGACGCGAACGCTCTACACTCGCCATCCAGAACCCACCCCCGGCCCCCGCGCCGTTCGTGTGGCGTGCGGGCCGTGGGCGCGGCGCGGTGCTGAAGCATCAACTTGCAGGTCTCGGGAAAAAGGAGCCAACCATGATCAGGTCGATTGTCGCCGTCGTCGCCACCTACATCGTCATGTGCATCCTCATCATCGGTGTGTTCATGGGCATGTGGTTCGGCATGGGCCCCAACCGGCTGCTCGAGCCCGGCAGTTTCAAGGGCAACATGTTCCTGTGCATCGCGGCACCGTCGATCACGGTGCTGGCCGGCCTCTTCGGCGGCTGGATGTGCGCCAAGATCGGCCGGAGCAGCAAGCCCGTGATGGCGCTGGCTGGAGTCGTTCTGGCGCTGGGCCTGCTCAGCGCCTACTTGACGCTCCAAAAACCCTTCCCGGCGGACCCGCGTGACCCCAACATGACCATGGAGGAGTTCATGAAGGTGGGACGCGAGCCGACCTGGCTGGCGATCTTCAACCCCATCGGCGGTGCCGCGGCTGTGCTTCTGGGCGGGATGTGCATGGCGGGGTGCGCCGCACGCAAGCCGCAATAGCGCGGCGAGTGCGACGAGCGGCCCAACAGTGGCAGCACTCCGCCTGGGGTGGTCAACATGTGACCACCGGGCGCGTTTTCCAGGGCAAGTGAAGGCGGGATGGCGGTTCAGCCGCGGCGGGCCGGCTTGCGGCGTGACCGTGCGTGGGCCTTGCGGAGGGCCGCGGCGATCTTCCCCGCTGTGGGCGTGCTGACGGTGTGCTTGCCGGTTTCGAGGCGCGAGATGGTCTCGACGCGCAGGCCGGCGAGGTCGGCGAGGTCTCGCTGGGAGAGGCCCAGGCGGGCACGCTCGGTGGCGAGTTTGCGGGCCATGGAGGCACGCATGAACGCGGCGGCGGGGTAGTTGCCGTCGGCGTCGGGGGCGGGCAGGGGCGGGAGCGAGGCGACCCTTGCGAGGCCCGAGAGGCGGTCGTACTCGGCCCGGGGGAGGACAACGTATTCGTTCCCGTCGAGGTTGAGGGATGTCTTGTCGTTGTCGCGATCCATGGTGAACTCCGTTTCGTCTCAGCGTTCGTAGAACCCGTCGCGGTGGCCGGCCTTGGTGATGGTGACTACGGCCGTTGCGCCGGTGCCCGAGACCGTGAACTGCACGCGGTAGTCGCCCGTGCGGATGCGGAACCGACCGGCCAGGCCGGCCCGCAGCGGCTTGGCACCGCTCACGGCTGGCCATCGGCTCAGTCGATCGACCACTTGCGAGACTCGCAACTGGATGTCAAACGGCAGGGCGCTGACCTGAGCGGCGGCCTGCGGGGTGATGCGCACCGTTGCCATCGACGCAGCATATGGGATGTTGCGGAGCGTGTCAAGTGATGTGTACGCAACTAGACACGCAACGGAGCCAACGGCTCTCGGCTCGCGGCTTCCCCCAGTGCCCGATGCCCAGTGCCCAGTGCCTTCCGGCTGTCCCCTGTCCCCTACCACCTGGCCGCTAAAGCCCGATCAGCAGCCTCTCCGGCTTCTCCAGCGCGTTCTTGATGTGCACGAGGAACTGCACCGCCTCCGACCCGTCCAGCAGGCGGTGGTCGTAACTCAGGGCCAGGTACATCATCGGCCGCAGCGCGATCTCGCCGGGTTTGTCCGGGTGCTCCACGGGGCGGCTCTTGATCGTGTGCATCCCCAGGATCGCGCTCTGCGGGGCGTTGAGGATCGGCGTGGAGAGGAGCGAGCCGAAGATGCCGCCGTTGGTGATGGTGAACGTGCCGCCCTGAAGGTCGTCGAGCGTGAGTTTGCCCTCGCGGGCCCGCGTGGCCAGGTCCTTGATGCCCGCCTCGATCTGCGCGAACGAGAGGCTCTGCGTGTTGCGCAGCACCGGCACCGTGAGGCCCTTGGGCGTGCTGACGGCGACGGCGATGTGGTTGCCCTCGCGGTGCTCCACCTCCAGGTCGCCCGCGGCGCCCTGCACCAAGGACGCGTTCACCATCGGGAAGGTTCGCAGGGCGCTCGTGGCCGCCTTCACGAAGAACGACATGAAGCCCAGGCCCACGCCATGCTTCTTCTCGAACTCTTCCTTGTGCTTGCTGCGCAGGCCCATCACGGCCGTCATGTCCACCTCGTTGAACGTGGTGAGCATGGCCGCGGCGTGCTGAGCCTCCACCAGCCGCGCGGCGATGCGCTGCCGCAACGGTGAGAGTTTTTCGCGGCGGACCGCGCCCGGGGCTAAGTTCGCGGGCGAGGGCGAGCCTTGCGGCGCCAGCGTTGACGGGGACGCCGATGCCGGCCGCGCGGCCGCGGGTGCCGCGGCGGTAGCGGTTGCCGCCCCCCCACTCCCCCCACTGCCACCGGCTGTGCGTGCCGCGACTGCCGCGAGCACATCCTGCTCGCGCACCTTGCCGCCCGCGCCCGTGCCGTGCAGCGCGGCCAGGCTGATGCCGTGCTCCTCGGCCAGTTTTCTTGCAAGCGGCGTTGCCGAAGTTGCCGCGGCATCCCCCCCCACCCCCGATGCTTGCCTGCCGTTGGGACCACCCGCGGCAGCGGCAGCCGCCCGTGCCGGAGACGTGCCCTTGGCCGCGGCGGCAACAGGCGCGCCTGCCCCCGGCGCCGCACCCGGTGCGGGCTTCGCTGCTGCCGGTGCCGCGCCCGCGCCTTCTTCGATCAACCCGACGACCGCGCCAACCGCCACCGTGTCGCCCGCCTTTGCGGCGTGCTTCACGCGGCCCGTGGCAGGGGCGGGGATCTCCGCCGTGATCTTGTCGGTCTCGAGTTCGAGCACGGGCTCGTCGCGGTTTACGACCTCGCCTTCGGCCTTGATCCAGCGTGCGATCACGCCGGTTCGCACCGACTCGCCCATCTCAGGAATCTTGATATCAACTGGCATGCGCACTCACCTGATAGACCGCCCGCAGGAGCCTGAAAAGTCTGTCCGTCGCTCGAACCATCCTTGCCTACGAGGCCTGTCTCAGGGGCACCCAACCCGTACCTCGGTCGTTCGGCGCAGCCTCGGCCAGGCCGAACTGCTCGATGAGCCGCTTCTCCTCCGCCTCGCGCTGCGCGGGCGTGAGCCGCGTCCACTGCTCGTGGGCCTCGCGCCGCCAGCGGCGCACGTCGTCAAGCGTGCGTGATTCGGTCGGTTCACTCATGGATCAACTCCGCGGGGGCGACGATTCTAAGCGGCTTCGTGAAGCCGCGCAGCGCAGCAATGGCATTGAAACGTTGGGCACGGTTGACGTTCGTAATGTGCTTGAAGTTCAGGGACACCAGCACGTCGCAGCCGGCCACAACCGCGATGGCGACGTGGGCCGCGTCCTCCGGCTTGCTGGGTGGCGCGGCCCCGTGCTGCACGAACGCGGTTGCGAGCGCCTCCGCCTCGGGAACGGACGGGAGCACTGCGGGGCCGATGTCCTTCACCAGCGCGAGCAGACGTGACCGCAGCGGCTCGGGCGCGCCAGCGATCTCCCGCAGCGCTATCGCGGACAGGAGCGGCGTGAATCGACCGGCACGGCAGACATCAAAGAACGCCAGCGTGTCGCGTGTGTAGTCGGGCGAATCATCGGCAAACGCGAAACTCCACACGCTGGTTTCGATGTACACACTGAGCACGCGGCGGTCTCCTGCAAATCAACCCTTTGCCGCTCCGCCTTTGGTGGCAGCAGGTGCCGTCACGGCCCCGTTGGGCGTGCTCACGCCGTGGCCAGCCGCGCCGGCGCCGCCAACCACCACCGGCAGCGGGCCGATCGCGCGCGTGAGGATCGCCTCCTGCTGGGCCTTGTGCGTGTAGGGCGAACCCACGGCGGGGCTGGCGCTGGGCGGCCGCCCGATGTAGTCCAGCGTCTTGACGCCCGCAACGTGTCGCAGCACGTCATCAATGTGCGCAAACGCCCCCATGTTGCGCGGCTCCTCTTGCACCCACGAGAACTGCACCTTGGCCGCGTATTTGGCACGAATCTCAGCGAACAGATCAGCGTGGAAGGGATACACCTGCTCGACGCGCACGATGGCCGTGTCGTAGCGCCGCAGGGCATCACGCCGTGCCGCGAGTTCGTGATAGACCTTGCCCGAGCAGAGCAGCACGCGGCTGACCGTGCGCCGCTCCGCCTTGTGGCTCTCAAAGAACGGATCGTCGATGATCTCGTGGAACCGCCCCGTCAGCATCTCGTCCACGCGGCTGGTGGGCACGCGCAGGTTGCTCTTGGGCGTCATCACGATCAGCGGCTTACGGAAGTTGCGCCGCACCTGCCGCCGCAGCATGTGGAAGTGCTGGGCCGCGGTGCTGGGGTAGCACACCTGCATGTTCTCATCGGCGCAGAGTTGCAAGAACCGCTCCATGCGGGCCGACGAGTGCTCCGGCCCCTGGCCCTCGTAGCCGTGCGGCAACAGCAGCACCAGGCCGCTCCATCGCTCCCACTTCAGTTCAGCGCTCGCCAAAAACTGGTCGATCACGGTCTGGGCGCCGTTGGCAAAGTCACCAAACTGCCCCTCCCACAGCACCAGCATGTTGGGGTCGGCGAGCGAATAGCCGTAGTCAAACCCCATCACGGCGAACTCGCTCAAAGGGCTGTCGTGCACGCACAGCCGCGCCTGCGTGGGGCGGCCGTCCGGGCCGGGCTTGGTGCCGCCGGCCTCGTCTGGCAGGGGGGCAATCGCGCGCATCGAGTTCAGCGGCACGAAGCGCTGGTTGGTCTGGGTGTCGCGCAGGGCGGCGTGCCGCTGCGTGAAGGTGCCGCGCCGGCAGTCCTGCCCGCTGAGGCGGACGGCGGTGCCTTCCAGCAGGAGGGTGCCGAAGGCGATCATCTCCGCGTCGGCGTGCGTCAGGCTCACCGGCCCGTCCGCCGCGCCGATCTGCTGCGCCAGGGCGGCGCGCTCGGCCAGTGTCTTGAGCACCTTGGGGTTGGTGTTGAAGCCCGCGGGAATGGTGGCGCCGCCCAGCGCGGCCAGCACCTCGCGCAGGTGGTCGGGGCTGGGGGCGGTGGGCACGGGGGCGTGAGAAAAATCCCAACCCATGCCCTTCCAGCGTTTGCCGCCGGGGTCGATGGTCGGATCGGCCGGCGTGCCCCGGGCCTTGGCCTGCGCCTTGTCGAGCGCGGTGTCAAGGTTCTTGCGCAGCGCCTCCATCTCGTCGGCGCTGAGCACGCCCTGCTCCACCAGTTGCCCCGCGTAGCGCTTGAACATTCCCGGCTGCCGCCGGATGTGCTCGCTCTCCAACGGCTGCGTGAAACTCGCCTCGTCGGTCTCGTTGTGGCCGTACTTGCGGTAGCACCACATGTCGATGAACACATCACGCTTGAACTTCTGGCGATAGTCCATCGCCAGCGCCGCCACGGCCACCACCGCCTCGGGGTCGTGCCCCGCCACATGGAAGACCGGGGCATCCACGGCCAGCGCCAGGTCCGTGCAGTACGGGCTTGAGCGGGCATCGCTCGCGTCGGTCGTGAAACCGATCAGGTTGTTCACCACCACGTGGAGCGTTCCGCCCACGGTGTAGCCGTCCAGTTGGCTCATGTTCAGCGCTTCGGCGACAACGCCCTGCCCGATCACCGCCGCGTCGCCGTGGATGAGCAGGGGGATCACACGCTGCCGCTGCGTGTCGTTCCACAGCCGCTGCTTGGCCCGCACACGCCCGCACACCACCGGCCCGACGGCCTCAAGGTGGCTCGGGTTGCTCGCCAGCGCCACCGCGATCGCCTTGCCCGCCCCGAGCGTGCGCACACCGGAATACCCCCGGTGATACTTCACGTCGCCGCCGCCGTCCACAAAGTCCTCTTCCCACGACCCGTCGAACTCCGTGAAGATCTGCTCGTAGGTCTTGCCCACGGTGTTGTTCAGCACGTTCAGCCGCCCGCGGTGGGCCATGCCGATCACCACCTCCTCCACGCCGCTCTGTGCCGCGGCCAGCAGCAAACGCTCCAGCAGGGGGATCAGACTCTCGCCACCCTCAAGGCTGAAACGCTTCGCCCCCTGATACCGCCTGTGGATGAACGTCTCGAACCCCTCGGCGCAGTTGAGGTTTCGCAGCACCTCGATCCGGTCTTCTCGCGAGAGCGCCGCCCGCGGGTCCATCGCCTCGATGCGCGCCTGAAGCCACACCCGCTGGGCCGTATCCTGAATGTGCTGCACCTGTGCGCCGATCGTGCCGCAGTAACGCTGCTCCAGCCACGCCAGCGCGGCCCGCAGAGACGAGGCCGCTGCCGGCGGCAGGCCGTGCCCCGCCGCGGGTGCTTCAAGGTCCGCCACGCCCAGCCCGTGCGACGCAAGTTCGAGCGACGCAGGACGGGTGCGGGCCCGCCCGAAGGGGTCTAGCGCCGCCGCAAGGTGCCCGTCACGCCGGTACGCGGCAATCAGGTTCGCCACACCGACAAAGAAGCGAAGTTCGCCCGACACCGGGCCCGCTGCCGGGCCCACCGCTGGGTTCGCTCCGGCATCGCTCGCATCGGGCGTCGTGGCGGGCGCCGGGCCAGAGGGCTGCGTCCGGCGCGGTGCTCCGGTCATCGCCAGGTCAAAGCCCTGCAAAAACGCCCGCACATCCTCCGGCACGCTCGCCGGATCGCGCTGGAACCGTGCGTACTGGTCCTCGATATACGCGGCGTTCCAGCCGTTGACGGCGGGCGCGACGGCACGAACAGAAGGGTTCATTCACAACACCCTGGGTTGGTTGCTGGTCGGTCGCTCTGGCCCTCGGCCGCCCCGCGGCAGCCGCGTGATCGGCCCGCCGCGCCTCTTCGCACGACGGGTACGCTCACGGGCCGATTGTAGACGCACGAACCATGCACTTGCCCGTTCTGCCCAACCCGCCCCCCTCGAACGACACACTCGCCGCGCTCGAACGCGACCTGCGCGGCCTCTGCCGGGGCGAGGTTCGCTTCTCCCGCCACGACCGCGGCCTCTACTCCACCGACGCCTCCATGTACCAGGTTCAACCCCTGGGTGTGGTTGTGCCGGCCGACGCCGCCGATGCCCGGGCCGTGATCGCCTTCCTTGGCGAGCGCGGCATCCCCATGCTGCCGCGCGGCGGCGGCACTTCGCTCGCCGGCCAGTGTACCTCCGAGGCGGTGGTGATCGACCTCTCCCCCAACTTCCGCCACATCGGCCCCGTGGAAGACCATGCGGGCAGGCCCAGCCTCGTGGTGGGAGCCGGTGTGCCGATTGACGTGCTGAACGCCGAACTGGCCCGTCGCAAGGCTGCCCTGTTCTTCGCCCCGGACCCCGCCACCACCGCGCAGTCTGTCATCGGCGGGAACATCGGCAACAACGCGGCGGGTGCGCGTTCGATCCTGTATGGCCGGACCAGCGAGAACCTGCTCGCGGTCGATGCGTGCCTCGCCAGCGGCGAGCGTCTGTGGCTCCAACGCAGCGCGGGGAGTTTCAACTCGCTGGCGCGCTCGCTGGCCGTTGGTGTGGCGGCGATCGTGCGCCAGCACGAGGCCCTGATCCGGGCACGCTACCCGAAGACGCTGCGTCAGAACGCCGGCTACGGGCTCGATCGCATGCTCGCACAAGTCGACGCTGGCGTCGCCCCCGCAGACCTCGATCTCGCCCAACTCGTCTGTGGCTCCGAGGGCACGCTGGCGTTCACGCTATCGGCAAGATTGCTGCTGCGGCCGATCCCCGCAGGCAAGGGCCTCGCACTTCTCGCCTTCGCCTCGGTAGACGACGCCATCGCGGCCGTGCAGCCCATCCTTGCCACCGGCCCCAGCGCAGTGGAACTCGTTGATGATGTCGTCATCGAAGCCGCGCGAAACAACCGCGAGTGCTCTCCCTTCGTTGATGCCTTCCCGCGCCTCCACGGCACCACACGCGATCCCGCGGCTGTCCTCTACGTGGAATACCACGCCGCATCCGCCGATGCCGTCCGCGATCGCTTCGCTGCCCTTGCCCGCGCTGTGCCCCAAGGCACGCCGGTGCGCGAGTTGACCGCCGCCGCAGCCATGGCTGATGCCTGGAAACTCCGCAGGGCCGGGGAGCCCCTCCTCCATGGCCTGCCGGGTGCCCGCAAGCCGCTCACCTTCGTGGAAGATAACGCGGTGCCGGTCGAACGTCTGGGTGAGTTCGTCCGCCGCTTCCGCACAATCGTCGAGCGCGAGGGCACACGGGCCGCGTTCTGGGCCCACGCGTCCGTCGGTGTCCTCCACGTCCGCCCCATGCTTGATCCGCACAGCGGCGCAGACCTCGAACGCCTCAAGCGCATCGCCGTCGAAATCGCGGACCTCGCACGTGAGTGCGGCGGCGTCATGTCCGGCGAGCACGGCGACGGCCGCGTGCGCGGCCCGCTGCTGGAGCGGTTCTTCGGCCCCGAACTCATGGGCGCGTTCCGCGACATCAAGGCCCTTTTCGACCCCCGCGGCCTGCTCAACCCCGCCAACATCGTCGGGGCCGGTCCGATCGAGTCCATCACCCAGCGCACGCGTATCGACCCGAACGTTGCGGCAAGTTCCATCGCCCCGCACGCACCCGATGTCGCCACGTTCTACGACTACTCGAACCAGACCGACTTCGCCCACGCCCTTGAAATGTGCAACGGCGCGGGTGTCTGCCGCAAGGTCAGCGGCGGCACCATGTGCCCGTCGTATCGCGCAACACTCGACGAGCGCCACAGCACGCGCGGCCGCGCCAACGCACTGAGGCTCGCAGTTTCAGGCCAGGTCTCCACCGACGGCTCAACGCCCGCCTGGACCGACCCCCCCACCATCGAAACGCTCGACCTCTGCCTCTCCTGCAAGGCCTGCAAGAGCGAGTGCCCCAGCAACGTGGATGTCGCCAAACTCAAGGCCGAGTACACGGCCCAGCGATACCGTCAGACCGGGCGCATCCCTCTGAAGGCGCGGCTCGTGGGGCACGTGCGCTTGCTCAACCGCATCGGCTCGCTCACGCCGCGTTTGGCGAACTGGGTGAACGGGTTGCCGCCCGTGCGTGCCGCGCTTGGCGCGATCATGGGCGTACACCCGGATCGCTCGCTTCCGAAATTCTCGCGCTCCCTCTTCCGGTCCCTTCCCCCTCCGCTTGGTGGGCTGTTTGGTGGGGCGGACGTCCCGTCCGCCACGGCCCGCCCGAGACTCGTCCTCTTTGGCGACTGCTTCACCGCCTACAACGAATCCCACATCGGCATCGCCGCGGCACGCCTGCTCACACGCTTGGGCTATGAAGTGGCCGCCGCGGACGCTGGCTGCTGCGGCCGCTCCATGGTCTCCGTCGGCATGCTCGATGCCGCGATCGGCACCATCGACGCCACGGTGGCACGCCTGCGACACCTGATCGACGACGCCAACGTGCAGGCCATGCTCTTCGTCGAGCCCTCCTGCCTGAGCGCCGTGAAGGACGACTGGCTCTCGCTCCGCTGCCGCACCGACCTCGCCCTGCGCCAGCGCCTCGCCGCCAAGAGTTGGCTCGTGGAAGAGTTTGTTGATCGTGCATGGGAGACGCACCCGAACCAAGCACTGCTCGCCCGCGCCACCAGCCCGGCGGCTGCAACGGTCGCAGCGGACCAGCCCGTGCTCCTCCACGGCCACTGCCACCAGAAGGCCCTGTGGGGTGCCGAGTCGAGCGCCAAGGCCCTGCGCCGCGTTCTCGGCGCGCGCCTGCAAGTGCTCGACACCGGTTGTTGCGGTATGGCCGGTTCGTTCGGCTACGACCGTGACAAGTTTGACATCTCCATGCGCATCGCCCGCCTCCCCACGCACGAGGGCGGCCTGATGCCGTATGTGGATGATGCGCCAGACGCCACCGTCTGCGCCCACGGCACATCCTGCCGCCACCAGATCAAAGACGCGACCGGCGGCACCCGGACCGCGCTGCACCCGATCGAGTTGCTCGAGCGCCTGATCCGATAGACGCGAAGGTCGTACCTCAGGGGCCGCCCAATGAGCACGCGGCCCAAGCCGCGGCTTTTTGACTACGGGCCCGCGCACGAAAAAGCCCGGGCTTGCGCCCGGGCCTCTTTGAGCATTACGTTTCAACTCTCGGGTCCGGTGCCTTCACCAGTGCCCAGTGCCTGATGCCCAGTGCCTTCTGGCTCAATACCGGTAGTGGTCGGGCTTGTACGGCCCATCCAGCGGCACGTTCAGATACGAAGCCTGCGCGGGCGAGAGCCGCGTGAGGCGCACGCCCAACTTGTCAAGGTGCAGGCGGGCCACTTCCTCGTCGAGTTTCTTGGGGAGGATGTAGACCTTGTTCTCGGTGTACTTCACGCCCGAGAGCGTGGGCTTGTTGTTGGCGCTCATCCAGAGGTCCAACTGCGCGATCGTCTGGTTCGTGAAACTCGAACTCATCACGAAACTCGGGTGGCCCGTCGCGCACCCCAGGTTCATGAGGCGGCCCTCGGCAAGCACGAGAATGCTCTTCTCGCTCTTGGTGCCCCCCCCACCCTGCCCGAACACGAACTCGTCGTACTGCGGCTTGATGTTCACCCGCTTCACGTCCGTGGCCTTGAACAGCCCGGCCATGTCGATCTCGTTATCAAAGTGCCCGATGTTGGCCACGATGGCCTTGTCCTTCATCTTGCGCATGTGCTCGGTGGTCAGCACATCCTTGTTGCCCGTGCACGTGATGAAGATGTCCGCCGTCTCCAGCACATCCTCCAGCACCGCCACCTGATACCCCTCCATCGCGGCCTGCAAGGCGTTGATGGGGTCGATCTCCGTCACGATCACGCGGCAGCCCTGGCCCCGCAAACTCTGGGCCGAGCCCTTGCCCACATCGCCGTAACCAAGCACCACCGCAACCTTGCCGCCGAGCATCACGTCAGTCGCGCGGTTCAGGCCGTCCACCAGCGAGTGGCGGCAGCCGTACAGGTTGTCGAACTTGCTCTTGGTGGCCGAGTCGTTCACGTTGATCGCGGGGAACTTCAGTTGGCCCTTCTTCTGCATCTCGTACAAACGGTGCACGCCGGTCGTCGTCTCTTCGCTCACCCCTTTGATCGCCTTCGCGACGGCCGTGAAGCGGCCGGGGCTCACCTTCTGCTCCTCACGCAGCAGTTCGAGAATCACGCCCCACTCCTCGGGGTCGTTCTTCTCATCAAACGCTGGCACCTTGCCCGCGCCCTCGTACTCCGCGCCCTTGTGCACCAGGAGCGTGATGTCTCCGCCGTCATCCAGAAGCATGTTGGGGCCGCCGCCATCGGGCCAGCGCATCGCCACGTTCGTGCACCACCAATACTCGGGCAGCGTCTCGCCCTTCCACGCAAACACCGGGGTGCCCTTGGGGTCGGCCACGGTGCCGCCCTTGTGCTGGCCAACCACCACCGCCGCCGCGGCGGAGTCCTGCGTGCTGAAGATGTTGCAACTCACCCAGCGCACGTCCGCGCCCAGTTCCACGAGCGTCTCGATCAGCACGGCCGTCTGCACGGTCATGTGGAGCGAGCCGAGGATGCGGGCGCCAGCGAGGGGCTTCTGGCCCTTGTACCTGTCGCGGAGGGCCATCAGGCCGGGCATCTCGTGCTCGGCCAGACGCAGTTCCTTGCGGCCGAACTCGGCCAGAGACAGATCGGCGACCTTGTAGTCAAGGCCGTTCTTGGCCTTGTCAACGGTCGGCAGGGCGATCTTGGAGGGGCGGACGGACGAAGCGGTCGTGGTCATGGGAAATACTCCGGAAAAGGCGTGAGGCTTGAGGCGTGAGACGGGAGGCCGAAGCAAAGGGAATGCGCCCGAGGAAACGCGCGCCCACCGATCAATCGGTTGCTTTTCGCAGGTGAGACAACAGTCCCAGCATCATTCTGCGAACCTCTGAAACGCGGCCCTGGAAATCCTCGTAGGTCGGTTGATCGATGTACCCGAGATCGTGAGAAAGCAGCAGTGCGTACTCGACCTCGCACGACGACGCGACGGCGATCTGCGTAGCGTGAGCACGCGACTTATCGGTCGCATATCCGCAGCTCTCGGCCAGGTTCAGAGGGATCGAACTGGTGGCACGCCGAATCTGGCTGGTGAGCCCAAACCGCTCGTCGGACGGAAACGCTTTGGTCGCGCGATACACATCCAGCGTCAGTTGGTGCGCCTTCTGCCACGCCTTGAGGTCCCGGAAGTTCTGCACTTACCGATTGCCTCCCTCACGCCTCACGCCTGATGCCTCACGCCCCTTCTGACCCGTGCACGCGAACAGCCCCGGCCCCTTCGCGTCCGATTCACTCGGTAGCACCGTCACGCGCGGCCGCTCCAGGCCCGCCGCGTTCATCCAGCGGATCATCTCCGGCACGCCAAAGCCCTGCCAGCGGTGCCCCATCGTGTGCCGGTACACATCGCGGTTGTGCGCCACCATATCCACGACCAACGCCACGCCGTCGGGGCGCAGGATGCGGGCCATCTCGCAGATGGCCTTGGCGGGATCAGGCAGGTGGTGCAGCACCAGCACGCACACCGCGGCATCCACACTCCCTGTCTCAATGGGCAGGGCTTCGAGGTCGCCGCGCAGGAAATCAACCTTATCGATGCCCTTGAGCCGCTTCTTCGCCGCGGAGAGCATGGCCTCGCTCTGGTCCACGGCCAGCACGCGCTTCACCACGGGTGCGAGCAGTTCCGCCGCGTTGCCGGTGCCGCAGCCCAGATCGGCCACCACCCAGTGCCCCGGCAGCAGCGTGAGCATGCTCTGCACGGTGAACGCCTGGCCGAAAAGTTCGCTGCGAACCCCGTCCCACTCACCGGCGACGCGCCCGAAGAAACTCTGCGTGTCCGTCCGACGGTCGTTCAGCACGGCCGCCAGTCGCCGGTGGTCCTCGGCCACCTCGGGCGGCTGCTCATCCTCAAACTGCTCACGCACCGTCAGCCACAACGTGCGGCAGTCCATGGGCAGGTCGTCCAGCACCAGCCGGTAGTGCGTCGCCGTGCCCTCGTTCCGCTTGGCAAGCCACGCGCGCCCCGGCCGATCCGTGGGCAGGTCGGCCAGGACCTTCAGATGGCGACTCACGGTTGATTGGGGGAGTTGCACAACCTTGGCAAGTTCGCCAACGGTCAGTTCCTCGCGCTCCAGCAGCCGGAGCATCCGCAGGCGAATCGGGTCGCCCAACGCGGCGAGCCGGTCCATCAACTGGTTGGGCTTGGCTACTTGTTTCATCCGTATATCCGGATGAATGGTAGAAGCAAAGTCCGACCAGTCAAGTCCAACCGCCGCGTTACTGCGACCCGGCTGCTTCTTCCGGCACGCGGCCCGCCCACTTGGGCCCTTCGCTGATCTCCAGTTTCCGCATGCGCTCCAGGGTCGCGGTGCCGCGTGGGGCCAGGTAGTACGCCGCCTGCAGTCGCCGCACCGCGTTGGGCCTGTCACCAATGGCAAAGTAGTAATCGCACAGGGCCAGTTGCGGCTCGGGGGTGCGGCCCTTGTCCACGCGCGCGGCCGTGAGGAACGCCGTGTGTGCAGAGTCGGTGTCGCCCATCGCCAGTGAGTACCGACCCAGGCGCATGTGGTCGTTGACCGTGCCCCGGTCCACCGCGTTGGTCCGCAGCAGGCGGTACAACTCATCAAACTGCTTGGACTCCACCATCGCCTCGCTCAAGAGGTCGATGGTCTCCTCGTTGCCGGGCCGCTGCGAGTAGGCGATACGCAGTTCGCTGGCGGCCTCGCGCGGCCTGCCCGCCCTCAGCAGCGCCTTGCCCAGGCTGGTCCGCACCGTGGGCTCGCCCGGGCGCCCGTCGAGATACTTGTTGTAGTACACAATCGCGTCTTCATACTGCTCACCAAGCAGCGCGTCATCGCCCTTCAGCCGGTTGTTCGTGTATTCCCCCTGCTGGCAACCACCCATGCCCGCCAGCGCGGCGAGCAGCGCCACCGTGGTGGCCAGGAGCGGGTTCGGGCGGCGAAACGGAAGCGGCGTGGTCATGAGCGGATCCTTGCTGGCTTGCGTGCGAGCGTTCCCAATGGTATCGGCTACCCTCACCCCAGAAGGCCGCATGAAGCACGCCATGGTCCTCCTCCGCCACGACCTGCCCGACGGCACCAGCCACATCGACTGGCTCATCGACCGGCACCCCCTCGGGCCCAACGGGCAGGCCCCGAAGCGCGACGAGAGCGAGCATTCGCTCCTCACGCTCCGCTGCACCCGTCGCCCGGACGATCCCTGCACGCCCCCCGGACCGGCCGAACTCCTCGGCGACCACCGCCGGCTCTACCTCCGCTTCGAGGGCACCATGGGCGCGGCCAAAGGCACCGTCCACCGCATCGCCGGCGGGTCCGCACGCCTCACGATCGCCCCAGACCACTTCACGATCGAGGGCGGCTTCGACACAGACGCCGCCCGGCCGCGACACGACTACCTGTGGGTCTGCCGCGTCGCCGACTCGCGCATCCTGCTCCACCGCACACCAACGTCACGGGCGTGATTTGAACACGCAACCTGCGGTTTCGAAGACCGCCGCTCTATCCAGTTGAGCTACCGGAACCACGAGGCACAACGTAGGCCCGCGCTTCCTACGCTGGCCTCGCACGCACAACCATGGTCCGCCTCACACGCACAGTCCGCTTCGCCGTCAATCCAGCCACTCCCGCAGAAGGCGCGGGCAACGGCCCCGTGGTGCCCAACGGCTACGCGGGCGTTCCCGCGATGCGCGGCCTGGGCCGCCACTATGAACTCGATGTTGCCTGTCTGGGATGCGTGGACCCACGCACCGGCTACTTCCTCAACATCAAGGACATCGACGCCGCCACCCGGGCCACGGCCATCCCCATGATCGCACACGCGTGCCACGCCTCGCCGCAGGCCGACCCCGCCGCGGTCCTCTCATCCTGTTGGGGCCCGCTCTCGGCCGCGCTCGGGGCATCGCTCGTGTCCATCCGGTGGCGCCTGAGCCCGACCTATTCTGTCGAGGTGACCGCCCCCCCCCATGCAGTTCCTGCCGTCGCGCTCCTGCGCCAGCGGTTTGAGTTCGCGGCATCGCACCGCCTGCACGCCGCGGGCATGACCGATGAGGAAAATCGGCGCTGCTTTGGCAAGTGCAACCACCCCTCCGGCCACGGGCACAACTACGTGATCGAGCCCAGCGTGGCGGTTCCGCTCGGCGCCGCGACCATGGACCTTGGCCAACTGGAATCGCTCGTGATCCGGCACGTCATCGACCGGTTCGACCACAAGAATCTGAACACCGACACGGCCGAGTTCGGCACCGCAACCGGTCTCAACCCTTCGGTCGAGAACATCGCGAAGGTGTGCTTCGACCTTCTCAGCGGCCCGATCAGCGCGGCGGCCGCGGGCGCACGCCTGCGCAGCATCACGGTGTGGGAGACCGAAAAGACCAGTTGCACCTATCCCGCGGATGCGTGAGAACGCCGGTCACCGGGGCACGATGCTGAAGTTGGGCTTAGGTGCGCCCTCCATGGGTTCACCGTTCTCATCCTCTTCGGCGTGGTCGTGATCGTGATCGTGGTCGCCGTCAGCCTCGTGCGCCTTAAGGGCAATCGCGGTGGCGATCGCGGGGATGAAGGGCATGATGGGTGCCGCGGCCCCAATGGTGCCCGCCATGTTCACCAGCAGGCTCTTGTCGCCCTCCCAGCGTGTGACGAGGTCCGCCCCGTCCCAGTACGTGCCCTGCACCATGGGCAGCGCATCCTTCACAAGGTCGGCGTAGGCGGGCACGATCAGGCCGGGCTCGCGCGGCAGATCCTGACCGGGGTCAACCGCGCCGCGGGAGCGCACCAGGTTGCCCACGGCCGAGCCAATCATGCTCACGATCGGGTAGCCGTGCCGGATGGTCTTGGACGAGTCGATGATGTTGATGCTCGTGCAGCCCTTGCCACGACCCATCATCGCCGCGACGGCGGCGTGGTCCTTCAGGCCCTTGGCGCCCTGCTCCATGTGCCGAACCGCGGCCACCGCAGCCTGCGGCGTGCCGCCCATCACCAGCCACTTGCCCGCCACGGCATACGTCACCTCGAACGGCACGGGCAGGCCGGGGAAGCGCAGCGAGGTGTAGCGGCCCTTCGTGGAACCGTCACCCCACGAACGAACGCTCACATGTCCCTTGGGCTCGCCCTCGTTCAGATGGCGATTGGCGAACGTACCGAGTTTGCCCATGGCTCGGGTGAACGCGCCCTCATCCGACAGCGACATCACCGCAACGATGCCGCCGAGGTTCGGCCCGCCCAGCGCATCGGCCATGTACAGGCCGTACGTCGAGCCCATCGACGCGAACAGGTCATCGACAAGGTCCACACCCGTCTGCTCGCGGAACGTGCGCAGAAACTCGCTCGCCTGGGGCACGCTTGCCAGGACCGCATCAATCTCGCCACGCGCGTACTTCATGTTGGCCGTTCCCAGCCCGGCCCAGTAGCAATCGGCCGGGATCACCGCCAGGTCCGCGTCCGTAAGCACCGTCGTGCTCACCCCGGCCTTCTCGCCCCTGGGGCCCAGGTCACGGAACGTGAAGGTCCCGACCGTGCGCTCGCCCTCGTGCCCGAGCACAAACTCCGCCTTGGCCGAGTCGGGGCCGATGAAGCCCGCCTCGGTCATCTTCGAGATCGCCGCCGCCGCCGCCGGGTTGGCCGCCGCGATCACCTGCACCATGCCGATCAGCGGCGTGAGTGCCGCGGCATCGAAGCGGCCACGAAGAAACGCGCCCACGCCCTTGGCCGAGACTGGCTCAACCGTCTTGATCGCCGCGTCGGGGTCCGTCACGGTGCCCACGTGCACCTCGAACGCCCACTTGCCGCCAACCTGGCGTGGCCCGAAGCGCACCCGCCCGGGAGGGCCGAAAATCTCCGTCATGCCCGCGAATGCCTTTGAGGGCTTCTGCTCGGGCGCTTCGGGCGCGTTCTGCAGCAGCGAGGCGACCAGCGCGTTGGTCTTGCCCGCCCCGGCCTCATCAGCGCTCTCGAACGACAGCACCACGCCCACACCCGCAAACCCGCCCGACGGCTTCGCGGGGTCGTACGTCACGCCCACACGCACGGCCGATCCCGCCAGGCGCGGCAACAGTTCCAGCAGTTCGCGCGGCGGGGGCTCATCGTCGTTGCCCGCCTCCGCCATCTCCGCCGGCAGTTCGCTCAGGCGAGCCGGCAGCATGTGCAGCGCATCGCGCAGGGCCTTGTCCTTCGCGGCCAGCAGCACGCGATCCAGTTCCAAACGCTCAATGGCCAGCACCGTGGTGCTCGCGGGCTTGGCCGGGGCAGCATCCTGTGCCAAGAGGGGTGTGCCCAGGCAGAGGGTGGCGAGCAAGGCCACGGCCGGGCGTACGACGCGACGAGTTTGGACCATCAGTGTTCCCTTCGAAAGAGGGCGGACGACCGGACCATAGGCCCGGGCCACCCGATGATTGGGCAAAACACCGCGCCGGTTGCATCAGATGCGGGACGCGTCCCGTGTACACTCGCACGCTTGGCAGGCACCCCACAACGAATCTTGATCGTCAGGCCCAGCGCCTTGGGCGATGTCTGCCGGAGCGTGCCCGTGCTCGCCAGCCTCCGAAGGGCCTTTCCGGCTGCCCAAATCGACTGGCTCGTGCAGGACACCTTCGCCGAGGCCATCTCCGCCCACCCGGCCCTCTCCGGCGTCGTCGTGTTCGACCGGCGGCGGTTCGGCCGCTGGGCCTCGCCCGCATCCATGGGGGCCCTGGCCCGCTGGCTGAGAAACCTCGGCCGCGCGAACTACGACCTGGTGCTCGATTGTCAAGGCCTGCTCCGCAGCGCGATCTTCACGCAGGCCACCGGCGCCCCGCGCCGCATCGGCCATGCCGATGCCCGCGAACTCGCCTGGGCCGCCTACACCGATCGCGTGCCCCCCGGCTCCAGCCCGCACACGGTGGACCGCATGCTCCAACTCGCCGCAGCGGCCGGTGCACCCGCGGTGCCCGACATGCGCCTGTACGCGCCCGCTGCCGCGGCAGCAGTCCTGTTTGACCGCGAGCCACGCCTCGCCTCCGGCCCCTTGGTGATCGTCGCGCCCACAAGTCGGTGGCCGGGAAAGCGCTGGCCCGCCGCGCGATTTGCGGAAGTGACGCGCGGGATGATCGCCGGAGCACGGCGCGGCGGCCCCGTGGTGGCCGTCGTCGGGGGTGCCCGCGAGCGTGACCAGTGCAAACCACTGTTGGACCTTGCGGCCACCGAGCCGCGCGTGGTAGACCTTGTGGGGCGTACGACCGTGGGCGAACTCCTGGCCCTGATCGAGCGGGCCTCGCTCGTGCTCGCCAATGACTCTGCCGCGGTGCACATGGCCGTAGGGTTCAACCGCCCGCTGGTCGCCATCTACGGCCCCACCGACATCGCGCGCGTCGGCCCATACGGCCGCACGCAGGACGTGCTCTCGCACACCGGCCCCGGCGACACGCTGGATCACAAGGATGCGGAACGCGGTCTGATGCTCATGGAGCGTGTCCCGGCGAGTGACGTGCTCCGCGGCGCGATGCAGCGCCTCGGCCCGCAACACTGAGCCCGCCGCGCCTCACACCGGTGGCAACGCCGCGGGCACACCGCCCTGCGCCGCCCGATCCTTCGCGGCCTTCATCACCGCCTTGGAGATGTCCACGTACCGCATCCGCAGTTCGTGCAGCACGGCCACCAGTTCATCCCCCTCCGCCTTGGTGAGGTTGCCCTTGGTCTTGGCTTCCAGCACGGTCAGCAGTTCAATGTTGAAGCGCGCGTGCTCAAGGGAGACCATCGCCCGCCCGGACTCATCAGGGAACGCCCCCATGTACATCAGCGCCTGCGTGGCGAGCGTGCCCAGAAGGGCCTGAAAATCAATCTTCTCGCCCGCAGCGCCAGCCACAGCGCCGCCTTCACCACGCTTGGCCTTCTCCTCGGCCTTGGCCCGCTCCGCCGCCGCCAACTTCTCACGTTCGGCCTGCGCTTCGTTCTTCCAGTCAGAATCCACCAGCAGTTGCGGCGCGGCCGCGCTGCCGCCGGGCGTGCTGGCGGACGGGGGGGGCGGGGGGGACGGGGCCGCAGCCACCGCCGGGGCATCGTCCTTGCGTTTCCAGTCGTCGCCGATGATGAGTTTCGCCGGGCCCTGATTTGTCATAGACTGATCCTCGTCGTAGCGTCCGGACGATCGTAGCCCGAGGGCCGTTCGTCCCCCTGCCCCATCGCACGCACGCCCGCGTTCCACACCGGCATCGGAGGCCACCATGCGTCTTGCCACCCACCCGCTTCAGCCCCACCCGCGGGCACGCCGCGCAGTCGTCGCCATCGTGCTCCCGACGCTGGCCGCGGCCGCGCTCGTGGCCGGGTGCGGCTCCTCACCCCAGCAAGCGGACGCCTCCTCCGCCACCGCCGTGGGCGCGGCAGATTTCAAGGACACGCCGGTCAGCGCGCACCCCGGGGCGAAGCCATCGGTCGCTCCCGGCACGCCTCCGGCGCGGGCCAGCATCACACCCGAGCAGGCCAGCGGCGGCATCCAGGGAGTCACGCTCCTCACCGGTGAGCCGAAATCGCAGGTCAGCGGCACCGCGCGGCCCGCGGAGGCCCCGCTCCTTGTTGACGCATTGGTGGGACAGATCAACGGCAAGCCCGTGTACGCCAGCAAGTTTCTCGCGCCTCTCGACGGCCGCCTGCGCGCCAAGGTGACAGAACTGGACAACAACCGCGCCTGGCAGCGCGAGGCCGGCAAGATCATCTACGAGACGCTCATCGATCAGATCCGCGACGAACTCTTCCTTGCGGAGGCCCGGGCCAAACTCAGCCCCGAGCAGCGCCAGGGGTTGCTCGCGTTCGTCGACCAACTCCGCCGCAACTTCGCCAGCCAGAGCCTGGGCAGCGAAGAACTCGCCGAAGAGCGCGCCCGCGAACAGGAGGGCGTGAGCCTGGACAAGAAGATCACCGACGAGCGCGACAAGGCCCTCATCCGCACGCTGGTGAGCAGCGAGGTGAACCCGCGCGTCAACGTCTCGTGGAAGGACATCCAGCGGCAATACGAGCGCGACGAGAAACTCTACAACCCCAACCCCGCCGCCAACATCCGCATGATCTGGGTGGGGGAGCGCAGGGCCGAGGCCATCAAGAGCGTGACCGACCAGTTGGTCGCGGGCACGTCCTTCACCACCCTCGCCGGCTCCGACCTCAACGAGTTCTCGCCCGCGGAAGGCGGCCTCATCGAGCGCGTCTTCGAGCCCCCCTTCGGCAGCGGTCGCTTGTGGGAAGACCCCACGCTCAACGACAACGCGCGGAAACTCACCGTCGGCTCAACCGTCGGCCCCTTCGTCTACCAGGGCTTCCAGGTGTGGATGCACCTGGACTCGATCTCCCAGAAGAGCGGACGATCCCTCGAGGAGGCCCAGATCGAGATCGCCAACAAACTCCGCAACCAGCGCTTCAACGATGAGACCAACCGCCTCTTCAACCGCATCCTCGAACGGGGCAGCCGCACCAACGAACGCGACATGACCGAGCGGCTCCTGCTCATCGCCAGCGAGCGCTACCTCCTGCCGCAGGCCGCGAAATGATCGCGCGGGCCACGGAGGCCATTCGGCGCGCAATCGCCCGCGTTGCCGCTCTATTCTCCCGCGGCACAGCCACGCACCGCCTGGGCTTGCTCGGTGAGGCCGCGGCTGAATCGCACCTGCGTGCGTTGGGTTTTCGCGTCCTCGCCCGCCGCGCCCTCGTGCCCATGGGCGAGGCTGATCTGGTCTGCGAAGCGCCGCCCGACCACCAGACCGTCGTCATCGTCGAAGTGAAAACCCGCGCTCTGCCGCCACATGCGGGTGCGCGTGCAGCCCGCATGGGCCCCGAGCAGGCCGTGGGCCCGCGCAAGCGCGCCAAGTTGCTCGCCATCGCCGCGCACCTCCGCAGGGCCAACCAGTGGCAGGCCCGCCCGGTGCGCATTGATCTGGTCGCGGTCGACACGCGCGGCGGTCGTGTGGTGGCCGTGCGCCACTTTCCGGGCATCACCTAGAGTCATCACGCGGCCTACGCCTGCACGGCACCGGGCTTACGCGGGTTCAGCGTGCCGCGAAACCGCGACTCCAGGCGTGTCTCGGCGAGTTTCTCCTCGTCGATCGCCACGGGCAGAATCACGCTGAACATCGAGCCGCGCCCCAGTTCGCTCTGCACCTGCAACTCGCCCTGCAGCAGGTGCGTGAGTTCCTTGCAGATCGCCAGGCCCAGCCCCGTGCCCGAGTGCTTGCGGGTGATGCTCGGGTCCAGTTGCGTGAACTTCTCGAAGATCACGCGCAGGTGCTCGGGCGAGATGCCCGGCCCCGTGTCCAGCACGCTGATGCGCACGGTGTCCTGGGCCGTTTGACCGCCGCCGCCGCGTGCAACCATGCTCTCCACGCGCAGCACCACCACCGCCGCGCGCAGGCCGTGAATGGCCGCGGGCCCCGCTGCCGGCGTGCCGCCCGCCACACCGTCCGTCGCTGCGCCAGGCGTTGCCCCCTCGCCCCCGCCTCCCCCGCCTCCCCCCCGCTCCGCCGCGATCGTCTCCGCCACATCGCCCGTGAACTTGATCGCGTTGCTCACGAGGTTGAAGACGATCTGCTGCATCTTGCGGGCATCGGTGCGGATCGGCGGCACCTCCCCCACCACCTCCAGTTTCAACTCCACGCCGCGCTTGTCGGCCATGGGCCGCATGAGCGCCACCAGGGCCTCACACCGCTCACGCAGGTCCACATCATCCAGCATCACATCGCTCTTGCCCGCCTCGATCTTCGCCATCTCCAGCAGGCCGTTGATGAGTTCCAGCAAACCCCGCCCCGACGACACGATGTTCTCCAGATACTTCTTCCGCTTGTTCAACCGCGTGGAATCATCCCCCGCGGCCACCTCGCGATCCGCCGCCTCCAGCAGCAGGTCCGTGAACCCCAGGATCGAGTTCAGCGGCGTGCGCAACTCGTGGCTCACGTTCGCCAGAAACTCCCCCTTCACGCGGTTGGCCTCGTTGAGCAGCGTGTTCTGGTTCTGCAGCACGCCCACCTGATCCTCCAGAGCCGAAGTGATCGCCCGCGTGCTGCGCTGCCCCTCCTGCAGGGCCACGAGCATGTCGTTGAAACTGTCGGCCAGTTCCTCGAACTCATCGCCCGTGTGAATCGCCGAGCGTGTGTCCAGGTTCCCCTCGCGCACGCGCGTCGCGGTCTCCCGCAAGTCCCTCACCGGCGAGAGGATCAACCGGTTGGTAATCAGGTAGAACACCAGCACCGCCAGGCCCAGCGCGACAGACCCCGCGCTCAGCAGATACACCGTGTTCACGATCACATCGCGCCCCACCTGCGGTGAGAGCCGCACCAGCAGCACCATCGCGGCCAGCGACCCGTCCTTGCCGCGCACGGCCCGGGCGAACACATACTCGCGCGTCCAGTCTCGCCACCGGCCCAGCGAGAACTCACGCCGGTTGGGCTCATCGCGCAGCGTGTCCCACGCCTTGCCCACCGGGGCATCCTTGCGCCGCTCCGCATCAATCTGCCCGCCCGTGAGCAGCCGCAGCCGCCCGTTCTCAACCTCCATCGCACTCGCACCCACCCAAGCGCCCCCCACGCCCGCCCCACCCGAGCTCCCCGTGCCCGCGCTCGCGTCCTCAATCCGCGCGTTCGTGGCCGCCCACACGCGCACCATCTGGCGAGAAACCTCCACCTCGCGGTCGTCAATTCCCCACGTGAGCCGCAGCCACGGCACCGCCAGCGCGGCACAAATAATCAGGACCACCGCCGCGCCGAAGAGCAGCAAACACTTGTTGGCCAGTGACACGCCGCGGAACATCGCGTGAGTCTATCGCCGGGGGGGCGGGGGAAAACGGTGAGCAACGAGCGGTGAGCCGTGAGCCGGAGGTGGAGACGCGGGGAACGCAGTGAAGTCGGTCAGAGCACCGACTTTTCGTGGCACGGAAAGCAGAGACGCAGGCACCCGACTTCAGTGCCACCTGCCTTCAGACGCGGCGGCGGCGTGCCGCGATCAACCCGCCCGTGGCCAAA
This sequence comes from Phycisphaerales bacterium, assembly GCA_046156035.1. GTDB lineage: Bacteria > Planctomycetota > Phycisphaerae > Phycisphaerales > UBA1924 > JAEUIX01. The sequence continues at coordinate 41,720 of JBJXEW010000041.1, forward strand.
AGTGCCGCGGCCCCCGGCCCGGGGACGGGCGCGCCGTAGTCAAACCCGGAGAGGCTCGTGATCGAGTACCCGCCCGTGTAGGGCGAGCCGTCGGGTAGTGTCGCGCTCACGACGCCCATCCAGCGCAGCGTGCTCCCGAAGTCGGCGGTGGCGCTCATGGCCGCCCCGGGGCGAATGTCCGTGGCGACCACGCTGCCAATCGACGCGCTCGACATGCTCAGGTCCAGCGTCGTACCGTCGGTCAGCGGCAGCACGGCGAGCGTGAGTTGCAGGTCGTCAAAGCCCAGCCCCTCAACCCTCATGTAGTCGTCTGTGGCCAGCAGGTTGTCGATGACGGTGATCGGCACGCGGATCTGCCGGCCCGCTTCCACCGCGCCCGACGCCGAGACGGAGCCGCTGGAAGACGCGAGCGTCATCGCGTATTCGGACCGCGCTCTGCCCGTGCGCCCGGTGTTGATGCCGCCGTCGAAGGTCACGCTGCCGGAGGCCCGCACGGCGAAGTTGAAGGTCACAGCCTGCGCCACCGAGCCGTCGAAGCGCACCGTGAGCGTGTCGGAGAGCGAGGCCGTGGCGCGGGCGTTGCCGCCGTCAACGAAGGGGGTGGTGTCGAACCCGGCCGCCGCGCTGGCGAAGGTTGAGAGTGAGCCGCCCCCGGCCGTCGCGCTGGCGATCAGCGAGGTGATCCCGTTGTTGAAGTTGTCGCTGGCGAACTGGAGTGTCGACGACCCGACCCCGGGCGTGGAGCGGTCCACGTTCCCGTTGGGCGACTGGACCTGGAGCCGGGTGCTGGCGGCGGCCGATTGGGCACGGGCCGCGAGCGGGGCCGCACAGACGGCCGCGAGCGCGGCCACGCAGAGAACAGTCTTCATGTTGAACGTCCCTCTTCCACACTTCCTCGTCCACATCAGGCAGCGATGCCGTATGGACTCTACACCTGTCCCGCGGGGCCGCACCTGCAAACGGGCGGGAATCGCAAGATTCGGCGGAAATCGGCGACGCGACCCCGCGCGCGAACCGCACCGAGCCCGAACGCCGGCCTCAGACCAACCGCGCGGCGATCCGGCGGGCGAGGTCGGGGGCGTCTGCGTTGTCGATGGGCGATGCGGCCCACGCGTACTCCAACCCCCCGCCCACGGCCCCCCCCACACCGCCAGCACCATCCTCATACCGCGGGATGATGTGGAAGTGCGCGTGCATCACGAGTTGGCCCGCCGCCGCGCCGTTGTTCTGCAGAATGTTGTACGCCTCGCAGCCCGTCGCCTTCACCACCGCGCGGGCCACACGCGCCAGAGCCCGCCCCACGCCCGCAGCCGCGGCATCGCTCAGCCCATCCACCCGCTCCGCCGCCTCGCGCGGCACCACCAGCGTGTGCCCACGCGAGATCGGGTTGATGTCCAGAAACGCGAACGCGTGCTCATCCTCGTACACCTTGAAGCACGGAATCTCGCCCCGCATGATCTTCTCGAAGATGGTCATGGGCTGAGGGTAGAGCCCACGCCGTTGGCCCTGCCGTGTGCCGGTGTTAGGGCCCGGGGCATCGGGGCGCGGGGGGGCGGCGGCAAGGTGGGCAGTCTGGACCATGGCGGGCAAACCCGCAAGCACGCCCAGCGCACGAAAACTCCCGCGCTACGGAACCGGGCCGCGGTTGCCGCGTCTGATCCCGGGCGTGGTGAGGGCGGAAGGAGCGATCCATGCGGAGTGTCTCAATGGTCGGCTGGCGGGGCGGGCTGGCGCTGGTGGTTGGCGTCGCGGCGGTCGGCGGGCGTGCCGCGCACGGGCAGGATCTGCTCGTGTCGTCGCGCTTCAGCAACACCATCATCCGCTACAACGGGCAGACGGGAGCGCTGGTCGGCACGTTCGCATCAGGTCCGCAACTGCGCAACCCCAACGGCATCGCCTACGGGCCCGACGGCAACCTGTACGTGGGGCTGGGCGATGCGGGCTCGATCCTGCGGTACAACGGCCAGACGGGCGCGTTCATGAACACGTTCGTCGCGGCGGGCTCGGGCGGCCTGGCGAGCGTGCGCGATATCGCCTTCGGGCCCGACGGGAACCTGTACGCGAACTCAGGCGGCTCCAACCGGGTGCTCAAGTTCAACGGATCAACCGGCGCGTTCGTGAGCGTGGCCGCGCAACTGGCCGGAGCCGTTACGGGTCCGGTGGGCCTGACGCTGGGCGCGGACGGGTCGGTATTCGTGGGCGCGGCAACGTCCAACCGGGCGTACCGCTTCGGGCCCGGCAACGCCTTCCTGCGCAGTTACCACCCGGGCACGCTCAGCAACACCACGGGCGTGGCGCTGGGCGCCGACGGGATGCTCTACGTCGCGATGTCGGTCAGCAACGTGATCGCCCGGTTCAACCCCACCACGGGACTGCTGCTGGGAACGTTCGGCGCCGGCAGCGGGCTCAACATCCCCATCTACATGACAGTGGCGCCAGGCGGCGACCTGCTGGTGGGGTCGTTCGCCACCGACAACGTGCTGCGATTTGATCCAGTCACCGGCACCTCGCGCGGCGTCTTCATCGCCGCGGGCCTGGGCGGCTTGGACGGCACGCACGACCTCGTCTTCATGCCCGTGCCGGGGCCTGGGGCGCTCGCGGCGTGCGTCCCCGCCGCGATCGTGTGCCTCGCAAGACGCCGCAGGTGAATGCTGGGGATGGGACATCCTCCCAGTAAGGCAAGCGCGGCCACCCACTCTGCCTTCATTTGAGTTCTTCCCTCTTCGCTTTGCGTTTTCCGTCCCCCCATACACTGCCCCGATGACCGGCGCCCCCGCTTCTCCCCCGCTTCTGCCAACCATTCGCGCCCTGCCCGCGCTGGTGGTGAACCAGATCGCCGCGGGCGAGGTGGTGGAGAGACCCGCGTCCATCGTGAAGGAACTCATCGACAACGCGCTCGACGCGGGGGCGACCCGCATCGCCCTGGAGATCGAGCAGGGCGGCATCGAACTCATCCGCGTGAGCGATGACGGCCACGGCATACCGCTCGACCAACTTGCCCTCGCCCTCGCCCCCCACGCCACCAGCAAACTCGCCGATTCCGCAGATCTCGACCGAATCGCCACCATGGGCTTCCGCGGCGAGGCCCTCGCCTCCATCGCCAGCGTCTCGCGCCTCTCCATCCGCTCACGCACCGCTGCGCAGCCTGCCGCGGCGGTCATTGAGGCCGAGGGCGACCGCATCGGCCCCGCCCTGCCCGCGTCGGGGCCTGTGGGTTCGGTTGTCACGGTGAAGAACCTCTTCTTCAACACGCCCGCGCGCCGCAAGTTTCTGCGCACGCCCGCCACCGAGCAGGCCAAGTGCATCGACATGCTCACATCGCTGGCGATGTCGCACCCGGCCATCGCGTTCACGGCCACGTGCGATGGCCGGACGAATATCGACTTGCCCCCCGGCCAGTCGCCGCGCGAGCGGCTGGTTGCCGTGCTCGGCAATGAACTGCAAAGCGAACTCATCGAAGTCTCGGCGGATGACAACGGGCCGCCGGGTTCAACCTCCGGCCCGCTCACGCTCTGGGGCTTGGTGGGCCGCCCGTCCATCGCGCGGGCGACAGCCCAGGCCCAGCATGTCTTCGTCAACGGCAGGCCCATCCGCGACCGCTCCATCATGCACGCCCTCAAAGAGGCCTTCCGCGGCCTGCTGGACCCGCACCGCTACCCCACGGGCGTGCTGCTGATCGAAGTGCCGCCCGATGCCGTGGATGTCAACGTCCACCCCACCAAGGCCGAGGTGCGGTTCCGTGAGCCTTCGCGCATGCACTCGCTGGTGCTCAGGTCCGTGCGCGATGCACTGCAACGGGCCGACCTCACGCCCGCGATTTCCGGCAATGGGTTTGGCGGGGGTGGTTTCGGCAGTGGCGGCTTCGGGCCGCGCGGCGTCCTTCCGCCGGTGGAATCAGCGCCCGCTGGCACACCGACCAGCCGCTTCACCGACTACTTCACGCGCGAGATTCCTGCCCAGACCGGCGGGCGACTCTCCTATGACGACGTCCGCCGCGCTGTGGCGGGGGAAGGGGCGGACGGGGGCGGCGGGCAGGGTCAGCCCGGCACCGCTCCGGCCAACATGGGCACGCACGTGGACCACAGCGCAGGCGAGCCCTCGCTGCTCATGCCGCGCCCTTCCAGCCGCGTGCTGCAGGTGCACAACTCGTTTCTGGTGACGCAAGATGAACAGGGCATGGTCATCATCGATCAGCACGCCCTCCACGAGCGCGTGATGTTCGAGAAACTCCTCGCCCGTGTCGGCGCTCAGGACGCGGCGGGTTCGCCCGCCAAACTCGAATCGCAGCGCCTGCTCACACCCGCCATCGTCCCGGTCTCACCCGCGCAGGCAGACCGCCTCGCCGATCTCACGCCCCTCCTCGAACGCATCGGTATCGCGGCGGCACCCCTCGGCCCCACCACGCTCGGCGTGCACGCCTTCCCCACGTTCCTCTTCGACCGCGGCGTGGACCCCGTCGAGTTTCTCTCCGAACTCTTCGACAAGGCCGAGGCCACCGGCTTCACGCCCCAGAGCGAAGAGGCCCTGCACGAGGTGCTGGACATGATGGCCTGCAAGGCCGCGATCAAGGCCGGCGACCACCTCAGCGACACCGAACTGGGCGACATCCTCGCGATGCGCGACCGCATCGAGCGGTCCAGCAACTGCCCGCACGGCCGCCCCACCAGCATCCGCCTCACCGTGAAGGAACTGGAGAAGCGCTTCGGGCGCACCTGAGCCAACCGTCAACGTCCCGGGGGCGATTCGAACGCCCGACCTGCCGCTTAGAAGGCGGCTGCTCTATCCAACTGAGCTACCGGGACTCACGCACCAAGGGTAACGGCCTGGGTCCCGCTCCGCCCCGGAGACGCGGCACGCAACCCATTCCCTCGATACCCTGCCTTCATCGACACTCCCGCTGGCAGACTCATGACCGATCCCGCAACCACCCTTGCGACCGCGCCACCCGCATCCCCCCCCGCGACCGCCGCCGCGACGCCGCAGGCCGAGCCCAAACTGCGCCTGGCCGAGCCCTTCGCCCCGCGCCAGCCACGGGCATCCGCCCGCCAAGCCGCGGCGGTCATCATCGAACTCGGCAAGCCCCGCATCACCAAACTCGTGGTCATGACGGCCGCTGTCGGCTTCGTGCTGGGCGCTCTCGGGCAGCCCGCCACGTGGCCGAGCCTGATCGTCGCTGGCTTGGGGTGCCTCATCGGCACCGCCCTTTCCTCGGCCGGTGCCAACGCCCTGAACCAGTGCATGGAAGTGTCGCGCGATGCCCGCATGGTCCGCACCGCCGGCCGCCCGCTGCCCAGCGGCCGCCTGCGCCCCGCCCACGCGTGGCTCGCCGGCGGCGGGATGTCCATCGCGGGTCTGCTCGCCCTGCTCATTCTCTGCGGCCCCGCAGCCGCGGCAGTCTCGGCACTCACCATCGCCTGCTACCTGCTCATCTACACGCCCATGAAAGTGCTCACGCCCCTCAACACCTGGGTGGGCGCGGTTCCCGGCGCGCTCCCGCCGCTCATCGGCTGGTGTGCCGCGGCGTGGGCCACGGGCACCTCCGCCACCACCGGCACAGCGTGGTGGCTGCCGCTCACGCAGGCGGGCGGCTGGTCGCTCTTCGCACTCATGTTCGTCTGGCAGATCCCCCACTTCCTCGCCATCGCCTGGATGCACAAAGACGATTACGCCCGCGGCGGCTACCGCATGTTGCCCCTCAACGACGACTCGGGCGCACTCACCACCGCCCACATGGTGGCGTGGGCCGCGCTGCTTGTGCCCGCCTCGGCGCTGCCCTGGGTGGCCATGCCCGGCACGCTCTCCATCGTTTACCCGATCATCGCGACGGTTACTTCCATCGCGTACCTGGCGCTCACGCTCTGGCTCGCGGCCAGCCGCACGCGAGCCCGTGCCCGCACCGTCTTCCTCACCTCCATCATGCACCTGCCGCTGCTCCTGGTCGCGCTTGTGGCGGATGGCGCGATCTCTGCGTGGCTCGCCAGCCCCCCCCCGGCCACCTGAACCAGTGAAGGACCAGACCCGTGCCACGCGGCCTCAAGTTCATCATGATTCTCGGCGGCGTGCTCTTCTGCCTGTCGCTCGCCGCGCTCGTGGTGCTCGCAACCGTCTCGCGTGCTCGCCCGCTGGCTCCCAAGGCGGAGTCGTCCGTGGCCGACCTGCGCCTGCCGGACTTCTCGCTCATCGATCAGAACGAGCAGCCCGTGTCTCGCAGCGCGTTCAAGGGCCGCGTCACCATCGTTGATTTCATGTTCACCCACTGCCCGTTCATCTGCCCGCGCCTCACCGGGCAGATGCTGGAGATGAGCAAGGCCCTCACCGGTACGCCCGTGCGCTTCGCTAGTTTCAGTGTCGATCCGGTGCACGACACACCCGCCCGCCTGCGCGAGTACGCAACGGAGAAGGGCATCGACCTCACCCGCTGGAGTCTGCTCACCGGCGAGCAGGCCGTGATCGATTCCATCGTCAAAGGTGCCCTCAAGTTCGAACTTGCCGAAGACACTCGCACGCCCATCACGCTACCCGATGGCAGCAGCATGAACAACATCACCCATCCCGGGCACTTTGTGGTCATCGGCCCGGAGGGGCAGGTGCTGGCCATGCGCCGCAGCAGCGAGCCCGATGCGGTGGCCCAAATCGTTCAGATCGCACGCGATGCCGCGGCTCGCCTGCCCTGACGGCCCTTCTTCACCGCCTGCACACGCACGGTCTTCGCGTCGATCACGATCCGCACGCCCCGCAGCATCCACTCGCGCACCGTGCCGTCTCCATCCCGGATCGCCCGCGTGATCGCATCCACCGTTCGCCACGGCAGCCGATCTGCGGCGGCACCACGTGACACACGCAGCGCGGCTGCCCGCAACGCCTCCCCCACGACCGCGATCGGACGCCTCGCCAGCCACGCGCGGTTCCACGTGCGTGCCTGCGTCTTGCCCCGCCCGGTCGCGCCGGCCTGCTT